>DAOTUJ010000142.1:0-50737 GCA_034437175.1 Chloroflexaceae bacterium
CGCAGGGAACTAAAGAACCAGGGCCGCAGGGAACTAAAGAACCAGGGCCGCAGGGAACTAAAGAACCAGGGCCGCAGGGAACTAAAGAACCAGGGCCGCAGGGAACGAAAGAACCAGGGCCGCAGGGAACTAAAGAACCAGGGCCGCAGGGAACGAAAGAACCAGGGCCGCAGGGAACTAAAGAACCAGGGCCGCAGGGAACGAAAGAACCGGGGCCGCAGGGAACGAAAGAACCAGGGCCGCAGGGAACGAAAGAACCAGGGCCGCAGGGAACTAAAGAACCAGGAAGTCGGGGTTCTCTGGTTCTTTAGTTCGTCAAACCCGGTTCGTTGGTTCGCCAGGTGAAGTATGCTGAACATAACTCAGACGGTGGCAAATCAGATTGCGCAGGAGGCCGAGCAGGCGTATCCCGATGAGTGTGTCGGCCTGTTGCTGGGCACGCTGGAGGGTACGACAAAAATTGCCAGCGTGGTATTTCCCGTCGAAAATAGCTGGTCGGGCCAGGTCAAACTGGCAAATAGCGACGACCCGGATTCGCGGCGCGAGCGGTTTTACCTCGATCCACGGGACTACATGCGGGCCGACAAGGCCGCACGGGCCCAGGGTCTCGATGTGATTGGCGTCTACCATTCGCACCCCGACCATCCGGCGAAACCTTCGGAACGCGACCTGGTCGGCGCCCAGGGTGCCAGCGGCCCCGGTTTCAGCTTCGCCATTCAAAGCGTCGTCGAAGGTCGCGCCGCCGAGTTTCGCAGCTGGATCCTCAGCGCAGACGGCGAACATTTTGAAGCCGAAACCTGCCTGGTGCATACTGAGTAAACGAAAGGAAATCGTGATGGCTGTGGCAATTAGCATTCCGACGGCACTCCGCCAGTACGCCGGCGGCAATGCCAGCGTCTCGCTCGAAGCCGATACCGTCGGCGCTCTGCTGCGTGGCCTGGTGGAAACCTATCCCGACCTGGGCCGGCACCTGTTCAGCGAAGAAGGCAAGCTGCGCAGCTTCGTCAATGTTTATGTCGGCGACGAGGATATTCGCTACCTCGATGGCGAGAATACCGCCGTGCAGGCCGGCGACGAAATCAGCATCATTCCGGCAATTGCCGGTGGGCACTGAGCCGCCCGGCGACAACCGCCGATCAATAACACGACCGGCGCAGTTGGCGGCGATGCCGGCCGCATCGAGGCTTTTTCGCCTGCGGCAGCGGAGATCGTTTCGTTCGTTTTGGCGGCTTCGCCGCCAAAATGAACGAAAAAGACAGTATTTTCCCCGCTGCTGTAGGCGGAACAGCAAGAAATGAATCGGTTTATTTCGTTTGATTTTGCGGCAAAGCCGCAAAATCAAACGAAAAAGACTACCTTCCTTGCTGCCGCAGGCGAAAACATTGCCAATGTTTTGAACGATTGAAAAGAGGCTTTTCATGCTCACTGCACATGCCAGCGCACAGCTGACCAATGAAGAAATTGCCCGCTATTCGCGGCATTTGATTTTGCCTGAATTCGGTATGGCCGGCCAGCGCCGGTTGAAACAGGGCAGCGTGCTGCTGATCGGCAGCGGTGGCCTGGGCTCGCCGCTGGCGCTCTACCTGGCGGCCGCCGGTGTCGGCCATATCGGCCTGGTCGACTTCGACGTGGTCGATGAGAGCAATTTGCAGCGCCAGATCGTGCACGGCACCGGTACAGTCGGCGTCGCCAAAACCGAGTCGGCCCGCCGCCGGCTCCAGGATCTCAATCCGCATATCGAGCTTACGACCTACGAGACGCAGATTACTTCGGAGAATGCGCTCGATCTGATACGCGATTATGATGTCGTGGTCGACGGCACCGACAATTTTCCGACCCGTTATCTGACCAATGATGCCTGTGTGCTGCTGGGCAAGCCGAATGTCTACGGCAGCATTTTCCGCTTTGAAGGTCAGGTTACGGTGTTTTCGCCGAAAGACGGCGGCCCCTGCTACCGCTGCCTCTACCCGGAACCGCCGCCGCCCGGCCTGGTACCCTCCTGCGCCGAGGGTGGTGTGCTCGGCGTATTGCCCGGCGTCATCGGTACCTTGCAGGCAACTGAAGTAATCAAATTGCTGGCCGGGATCGGCGAGCCGCTGCTGGGCCGGTTGCTGCTCTACGATGCGCTGAATCTGCGCTTTCGCGAACTGAAACTGCGCCGCAACCCGGAATGCCCGGTCTGCGGTGAAAATCCGACCGTGACAGAACTGATCGACTACGAACAATTCTGTGGCGTTGCGCCGGAGGTTATTTTGTCCAACCTATATGAAATTACTCCGCTCGAACTTTCCAGTCAGTTGCAGAATAGCAATCGACCCTTCCTGCTCGACGTACGCAATCCCTTCGAGGTTGACATTGCCATGATCGCCGGCACCGATCTGCTCATTCCGCTCGACCAGTTGCCGGCACGGGTCAACGAGCTCGACAGCGCCCGCGAGATGGTCATCTACTGCCGCAGCGGTGCCCGCAGCGGCCAGGCCGTCGAATTCCTCAAAGGCATGGGCTTCCAGAAAGTCAAAAATCTGGTCGGCGGCATCCTGCGCTGGTCGGATGATGTCGACCCCAACATCGCCAAATACTAACGCATTTGCTGGCTGCCGCAACCAGCGAAGTTGCTCAAGCCGCAAGGGTTGTCTCGCCCGCAGCAGCATGGAAGGCACTTTCTTTTTCGTTTGATTTTGCGGCTTCGCCGCAAAATCAAACGAATCGAAGCGGTTTTCCGCCCTGCCGGAGGCGCTTCCGGCTTCGTCGCGGTGTGACCGCGTAGCATGAAGTAACCTTATCCGTTGGCTCTGGTTTTGGCAGCTTCGCTGCCAAAACCAGAGCCAGAACACGGTTTTTCCGCCCTGCCGGAGGCGGCAAGAAGGTTTTGCGCGAAACCTCCAGAAGGGCTACACGGCTCAGAAAAGCCGTGTAGCCCTCCTGCCGGAGGCGAAACAAAGCTTTCCGCGGGGCAACTGCGTAAGTTGCGGCAGTGATAAAGCGCCTGTGGTATCATAGATACCACAGGCATTCTCATTCCGGCACGTCTGCCGTAGAAAAGGAGCGACAGCGTGGTGACTGAAGATATGGTTCGCGAAGCGCTGAAAAATGTCATCGACCCTGAGATCGGACTCGACATCATCAATCTGGGGCTGGTCTATCGGGTTGATGTCCTCGACGGCGGCAAAAAAATCGATGTCGATATGACATTGACGACGCCGGCCTGCCCGGCCGGGCCGCAGATCCTTAACCAGGCCAAAGCCGAAGTCATCGCCCTGCAAGAAGTTTTCAAAGGCCTGGAAGACGTGCAGATCAACCTGGTCTGGACGCCCTTCTGGAACCCCTCGATGATGACGGAAGAAGCACGCGAGGAACTGGGTTTCTTTTAGGCTATGAACCATTCGCTATGTGGCATCATGCGGGGCACTGTGGCTGCGACAACGCAGTCACAGTACCCCGCATATTTTCCCCCGCAAGGAGAAGAGAAGCGATGCAAGCGGTGGATCTACCGGTTTTCGGCAATCGCTATGTCGTCGATCAGGAACTGGGTGAAGGAGGCATGGGCGCGGTGTTCCGTGCCCGTGATCGGCTTACCAATACCTTTGTCGCGATCAAGAGTCTGACCGTAGAACCCGAAATCCTGGATCTGCTCCTCAGCTCGGGCACCGATTTGCGCCTGGCGCTGACCCAGGAGTTCCAGATTCTGGCAACTCTGCGCCATCCGAATATCGTCAGTGTGCTCGATTATGGCTTCGATACGACCGGGCGGCCTTTCTTTACCATGGAATTGCTCGACCAGGCTCGCCCGCTCGATGAGTATCCACACGAGCGCCACCCCGCCACAATCGCCTCGCTGTTCTGGCAATCACTCCAGGCGCTGCGTTACTTGCATCGTCGCGCGGTGCTACACCGCGACCTCAAGCCCGGCAATATTCTGGTGTTGCCCGACGGTACCGTCAAACTGCTCGATTTCGGACTGGCTACGCTGCGCGACAAGTACGACGAAAACGGCATTGTCGGTACGCTGCCCTATATGCCGCCTGAAATTATGAACGGCAGTACCTATAGCGAAGCCGGCGATCTCTATTCGCTGGCGCTTATTTTTTTCGAAATCGCCGGTGACGGCTATCCCTTCCCCATGGCTGATCTCGACGAACTGACGGCGGCAATTATGCAGCAGGAGCTGGATGTGCATGGCCTGCCACTGCCGGCGCCTTTGCAGCAAATCCTCGCACGCTTGCTGGCCAAGGATCCCGCCAACCGCCTGCCCCACGCCGATGCCGTCATCGCTGAGTATGCGGCACTGGCCAACCGTGCTGCGCCGCCCGAAACGGCTGATATGCGCGATAGCCACCTCCAGGCGGCCCGCTTCGTCGGGCGCGAACGCGAACTCGAGCGACTGACCGGCGTGCTCGATGCGGCAGTCGCCGGAAATGGATCCGCCTGGCTGATCGGCGGTGAATCCGGGGTCGGCAAAACCCGCTTGCTGGAAGAATTGCGCATCCGGGCACTGGTGCGCGGTGCGCGGGTGTTGTGGGCGCAGGCCGATACCGAGAGCGGCGCCGGCTACCGCTTCTGGCGCGATCCACTGCGGGTGCTGCTGCTCGATACACCGCTCAGCGAACTGGAAGCAGCGGTGCTCGGCACGATCATTCCCGACATCGAGCAGTTGCTCGACCGCCCGGTGGCAACCCCGCCGCCTATCGCGCCGCGCGCCGCCGAAGATCGCCTGGTCAATACGATCATTGCCGTCGTGCAGCGCCAGGCACAGCCGGTGGTCTTTTTGCTCGAAGATTTGCACTGGCTCGGCAACAGCATCGCAGTGCTCAAAAAGCTCAGTCCCCTGGCCGCTCAGCAGCCGCTGCTGATTGTCGCGAACTTTCGCTCCGATGAGCAGCCGCAGTTGCCTGAGCACCTCCCGGCCATGCAGTTCCTGCCGCTCGAACGGCTGGACACCAATAACATCAGTGCGCTGACGGTCTCGATGCTCGGTGAGCAGACCGGCCGGCGCGCCGACCTGATTGCCTACCTGCAACAACAGACCGAGGGCAATGTCTTTTTTATGGTCGAAACGCTGCGCGCCCTGGCCGAAGAAGCCGGCCAGTTGCAGGCCGTCGGCGCGGTGGCGCTGCCGGAAAACCTGCTGGCCAGCGGCATCAACGATGTGGTGCAGCGCCGCCTGGGCCGGATTGCTCCGGCAGATTTGCCGCGCCTGCATCTGGCTGCTCTGGCCGGGCGTAATCTCGATCTGCCGGCGCTCGAAGCGCTCGCTTCGACAGCGGAAGTGGCGGCCTGGCTGGAACGCTGCGCGGTGATCTTCGAGGCCCGCGAACAGAGCTGGCGCTTCGCCCACGACAAGCTGCGCGAGGGGGTGATTGCCGCCATTCCTGCGGCGGAATTGCCGACTCTGCACGCCGAACTCGCCCGCAGCCTCGAACAGGTCTACGGCGATGATCCCGACCAGAGCGTACGCCAGGCCTACCATTGGGGACAGGCCGGCAATCTGGAGCGCGAGGCGCATTACAGTGCGCTGGCCGGTGCATATCTCTTGCGGCAGGGCGCGTATAGCCAGGCACATTTGTTACTCGAACGGGCTCACACCCTGGCCGACAGTCTCGATCAGCCGGCCCTCTGGCGGGCCGAACTGGCCTGCAATCTCGCCGATGCCGTCATCGCCCTTGGGCGCACCAGTGAGAACTTTGGCTACCTGTACGAAGCCCTACACCATCTGAACGGCCCCACCCCCGAGCAGCCTGATCCGGATGCACATTTGCTGCCGGCGCCCATCCGCCGCCGGATCGTCGCCATCCAGATCTCCCTGGCCTACAATTATTTCGAACTGTCGACCAATGTTGAACCCGGCATCGCTTTTGCCCGGCTGGCCACCGAATTGCAAACACCGGATGGCGAGACGCTCGCACTGGCCGATTGTTACGCACACCTGGCGGTGGCGCTGCGCGTCGCCGATGAACTGCCTCAGGCCGCGCAGGCTGCCCGGCGCGCCGCAGAAATTCTGGCAGCCCTGGCGGAACCATCGGAAACCGAGTTGCCGACGGCTGCGCGCGCATATTCCAACCTGGCCTTCTACTGGACGTTCTCGGCCGTCTGGGAAGCCAGCCTGCGCGACGGCGAACGAGCAATGGAACTCTATCAGCGCAGCGGCGACCCGCTGCGCTCACGGGCAACGCTGATGAATCTGGCAGCAAGCTATGAGTGGCAGGGCGATTTTCAGCGCGGCATGGCGATGCGCCGGCGCGAGTACGAAACCGCCATCCGCGCCAATGATCTCTATGGCCAGATGCGCGCCCTGGCCGGCGTCGGGCAACTCTATGCCTACCTGGGTGATCTCGACGCCGCGTTGCGTTCGATTGAGCGCCGCATCGAAATTGCCGAAATCGTCAATAATCCGTCCAGCACTCGCTACACCTACCTGGGCATGATCTACTGGCGCATGGGGCGCCAGGCCGAGACGCAGGCTACCCTCGAACGCGCCGTGCCCGAAATGCGCCTGGTTCGCATCCCGACTGCCCACGATATGTTTTCCATCCACAATACCGCCGAGATGACGCTGGGCCTCTGGGAACTCAGCCCCGCACAGCCGCCGCTGCCGGCGGACGATATTGCCATGGTGATCCGGCTCGTCGAAGCGTATCGTCGCCGCTATCACTCGGGAGAGGCCCAGATGATGGTACTATTGGGCCGCTTCGCCTGGATTCAGGGCGATCCGGCCGGCGCAATGCGAACCTGGCAACAGGCGTTGGAGCTGGCCACGGAACGCGGCAATCGCTATGCCATTGGCCAGGCCTGCTTCGAGATCGGGCGCCGGCTCATGCCCGGTAGCGAGCGCAGCGATTACCTGGCCCGCGCCCGCCAGACTTTCGCGCAGATCGGCGCCGGCTGGGATCTGCAGCAACTCGCCAACCTGGAAACCCATTAATTTTTGAACAGGAGAACCGACCTTGAGCGCACAGACGATCATTGAAGCGATGTACACTTGCCCCCCGCTGGTCTTCGGCCATCGCGGCGCTAAAGCTTATGCCCCGATGAATACCCTGCCCGCCTTCGAGCTCGCCGCCGCACAGGGCGCTCAGGGCATCGAGCTGGACGTACACTTCTCGCAGGATCGCCGGCTCGTTGTGCTGCACGACTACACTGTTGATGCGACGACTGACGGCAGTGGCTACGCGGCCGCTCTGCCGCTCAGCGAACTCAAGATGCTCGACGCCGGAAGCTGGTTCGCGCCGGAATTTGCCGGCACACGCATCCCAACGCTCGACGAAGTCTTCGAGGCCGTCGGCGAACGCCTGTTGATCAATGTCGAGATCAAGTCTGAGTCGGTGGAACCCACCGGCCTGGAGGAAGCCGTCGCCGATTGTATCCGCCGCCACGACCTGCAGAAGCGGGTGCTGGTTTCTTCGTTCAATGTGTTGGCCCTGCGCCGCTTTCGCACAATTGTCCCCGACGTGCCGCTGGGCTATCTCTATGCACAAATCAGCGTGGCCGGCCTCGAAGAGGCGGTCTTTGAAGCATACCATCCTCATTTTGAGCGCATTAACCCGGAACTGGTCGAACAGGCCCGCCGGCACCGAAAATTCGTCAATGCCTGGACGGTCAACGATCCTGCACGGGCAATCGAACTCTGCCGGATGGGTGTACACGGCATCATCACCGACAACCCGGATACGGTGCTGGCAGCACTGGCCGAGGCTTGATACGGGTTAAAAATCGCTTAATAGAGATGTTACAGCGCATTTACTTTTTGCAGGCACTGCTATGCTATGCTGAATACGTACGAACAGTAGTATCATCGCGGAGTACTTCACGATCATGGATTTGAAGCTTGCGCTCAACTCTCCCGACGCCATCGACGAAGTTTCGCCCAGCCTGCATCGAATCTGGTACGCCAATCGACGCATCGTGGCCTACGAATTGTTCGACATTTCGCAAACTATCGCAAACGAATGGGCCAGCCTGGCGATTGAAACAATCCACGCCTGGCCGTCGGGTCAACCATACCTGGCACTACACAATATTTCGCAGCGCGGGATTGCTATGAAAGCCGGCTGGCTGCATGCCAGCCTGACTCACCCGGCGATTACGGATTTCGGCAAAAAGCGCCTGTTCCTCAATCCAGCCGACGAGGCCGATTTTGTCGGCCGGATTGCCGTGGTGGTGTCCTTGCAAAACTCCGGCAACTTTGCCCGCGTGCTGGTCAATCAGCGTTCGACCCGGCAACTGACTGATTTCCTCAAACACAAATTCTTCAGCGAAAAAGAGGCCGCCCTGCACTGGCTCAGCAACGGCCTGAACTGATAGCACATCGTGAAAGATAATATGCATAGTATCATTTCGGATTTGCCGGGACGGGCAAACCCGCCGCTACCAGCAGCAGCAGATTAACCAGCTCCGGTTCAATTTCCTCAGCCGCAATCGCATCACAGGCCGCCAGGTCGGCGGCACTTAGCCGCCCGGCCACGAGCGGCCGCAGCGTGAACCAATCGGCCGGCGGCAGACTGGCAGTGATGAGATCGGCGGCATCTAATAAAAAAGCCTGGCTGTGATTGAGAGTAAAACCAGCCGCCTGTACCTGGCGTTCCAGGTCGCACGCCGGTTCATCGGCAGCTACCGGCAGCAGATCAACACAGGCCCGGGCGAGCGCCGCCGGCCATTCGCGACACAGCATCCAGCGCTGAGTAACACTGGTGACGATAAGCGTGCCGCCGGGCTGAATGACGCGGCGCACTTCCTGCAACGCTGCCGCAGGATCGGCAAATGCATGCAAGGCCGCAACACACCAGACCAGCGCGACACTCGCATCACGCAGCGGCAAAGCCGCCGCGTCGGCGGCGAGAAACCGGCCCGGCACAGCGGCCCGTCGCAGTGCCGCCCGGTCGATGTCGACGGCGAGCAGCCGGCCGCCGGGGCACAGGTGGCGCGCCAGCCAGCCGGTTTTGCGCCCCGGCCCGCAGCCCAGATCCAGCGCACTCCCGACCGCGTCGGGCGAGAGCCGGAACAGGGCCGCTGCCAGTAGCGGCTCGTAGGGCGCATGCAGCATATCGAGGTGAGCAGCCATGGTTATGGTATGATACCAGAGAACACACCGGACAACCATACGGAGCAATCAACCTGGTGAAGTATCAATTCAGCGAACGAATTCTCGACAGCGCCTATGCGCTCGCACTGCTGGTACGGCAATGGCAACGCTACCTGGTTCGGCCGGTAGAACTGGGAGTGCGAACCCTGATTCTCGCCGATGGTCGGGTATTGCTGGTGCGCCACCGGGCCGGTTTGCCGGAATGGATCTTGCCCGGCGGCGGGGTTCAGCGCAGCGAGACGCTGGCCGAGGCCGCCCGGCGTGAAGCTCGCGAAGAAGCCGGCTGCGATGTGCGGGTTGAATATTTGCTGGGCATGTTTTATCATCTTACTGCGTCTTTGAGCAATCATACCGCCGTCTTTGTGTGTACGGCGCTCGATCAGCCCCGCTCGCCACAGGGCGATCTCGAAATCATCGCCAGCCGTTGGTTCGATATGCAGCAATCGATCCCCGAAGTTGATGTCGGCACCGCCCGCCGCATTGCCGAGTATTTGCGCGGCGAGGCCGGCATGTATCGTGAATGGTGAACCATGCCCTACACACCGATCCTGGCAACCCTCGGTTATGTGCTTTCGCCTGATGGAAACAACGTGCTTATGGTTCATCGCAATGCCCGCGCAGATGATCAGCACTACGGCAAATACAATGGGCTGGGCGGCAAACTCGAATCGCATGAAGATGTCGTGAGCGGCATGCGCCGCGAGTTGCGCGAAGAGGCCAACCTCGAGGCCGGCGAACTGGCGCTGCGCGGCACGATTAGCTGGCCCGGCTTCGGCAAAAACGGCGAAGACTGGCTGGGATTCATTTTTTTGATCACCGGCTGGACGGGTACGCCGCCGGAGCAGAATCCGGAGGGCAGCCTGGAATGGGTTCCGCGCACGGCAATTATGGATTTGAACCTCTGGCCCGGTGATCGCTATTTTCTTCCCCTGGTCTTTTCCGACGAAATACGCCAGTTTCACGGCCTTATGCCCTACGCCGGCAACCAGCCACAGAGCTGGCATTATACCCTCATTTGACACCAGTCGGCAGGTAGCGCGCAATTAGTGTTACAATAACACTAATTGCGCGCCAACTGACAAGGAGCGCACGATGGCTGAAGAGCAAGAAAGCGCCGAAACCTACGACCCGAACAAATACGAACGGCCATCGGTAACTGTGGATGTCGTCATTTTCACGCTGGAAAACCGCGAACTGCATGTCTTGCTGGTCAAACGCAGCCGCTGGCCCTATGCCGGCTACTGGGCCATTCCCGGCGGATTCGTCGACATGGATGAAACCCTGGAACAGGCTGCCCGCCGCGAACTCGAAGAGGAAACCGGCGTGCGCGATGTGTATGTCGAGCAACTCTATACCTTTGGGGATCCGGGGCGCGACCCGCGCATGCGCGTGATCAGCGTAGCCTACATCGCGCTGGTTCGCGCCGATGCGCAGCGGCTGCGGGTAAGCGATGAGAGCACCGACGTACGCTGGTTCCCCATTAGCGCATTGCCGCAACCGCTGGCTTTCGATCACGACCAGGTGCTGGCCTATGCGATTTCGCGCCTGCGCTCGAAGCTCGAATATACCACGCTGGCCTTTCAACTCTTGCCCGAGGTATTCAGCATTCTCGAGCTCAAGCATATCTACGAGCAAATTTTAGGCGAAGAACTCGACAAAGGCAATTTCTACCGCAAGATCAAAGAAGCCGACATCCTGGAAGAAACCAATCTGCAACGCGAAGGCCGTGGGCGCCCGACCCGGCTCTGGCGCTTCAAGGGCAACCGCAGTCCCGACAAGCAATTCGTCTTCCCGCCGGAACCGGCTTTTTTCGCCGGCGGCCGCCGGCGAAAAAAGTGTCCGGATTGAGCGATCAACGCCAATGGCGGAAGTCATGCTTATAAAAGGTTCAACAGGGCTACCGTCACTTCGCCGGTGGTGGCGCTGCCGCCGAGATCGGGAGTGTACGGGCCTGCGCGCAACAGTTCATCGAGAGCACGATTCAGGTACTCGGCGGTATCGGGATGGCCGCAATGCTTGAGTAACAGCGCAACACAGCCGAAAGCCGCCAGCGGATTGGCAATTCCCTGGCCGACAATATCGGGGGCAGCACCATGCACCGGCTCAAACAGCGCGTGCTCATCGCCCAGGTTGGCGCTGCTCGCCAGGCCCAGCCCGCCGCCATGAATACTGGCCACGTCGGAGAGAATATCGCCATACAAATTCGTCGTCACCAGTACATCAAAGCGCTCGGGGCGATCCGCCAGCCGCATCGCCGCCACGTCGACCAACATTTCCTCGATGCTCACATCGGAATGAGCCGCCGCCAGTGCCAGCGCCGTCTCGCGAAACAGGCCATCACTGAGGCGCAGCACATTCGCCTTATGCACAATCGTCAGGCGGGTGGGTCGCTGGAACAAACGTGACCGCTCGGCCGCCAGCAGCAGCGCCCGGTTGACAATGCGTGCGCTACCGCGCCGGCTGATCACTCGTTCGGCAATCGCCACTTCGCCATCATCTTCCAGGCGCTCACGCCCGCTATACAGGCCCTCGGTATTCTCACGCACCACCACCAGGTCGACATGCCGGGCGGCTGTGGGCAGGCTGCGTACCGGCCGCAGATTGGCAAAGCAATCGAGTTCACGACGCAGGGCGACAATCGGGCTGCGGTAGCCTTCCACCGGGTAGCTGGGCGAGGCCACCGCACCAAACAGCACCGCGTCGGCCCGACGCGCCGCCGCGAGCGTATCGGCGGGCAGTGCCGTACCGCGCTGCTGAAAACAATCCCAGCCCGCCGGCATCTCGACCAGGTGTACCTCCGGCAGCAGCGCCCGCAACACCTGCACCGCCGCGCCAATCACCTCGGGGCCGATCCCGTCACCGGGAATTACACAAATCTGCATAGCTCGTCCTGAGAGAAACTGGAGCACCAATGAACTATGGAACCAGTTGCTGATGCAATCTACAAATCGGCAACTGCCTGACTCTTCACTTCCTGCGCTCTCTGGTTCCCCAGTCCCCTGGTTCCCCAGTCCCCTGGTTCCCCAGTTCCCTGGTTCCCCAGTTCCCTGGTTCTTTAGTTCCTCAACTCACAGATTCACCCGGGAACCTGCCATACGTCCGGTAAAACGGCACAATCCCGCCCGCCGCCCAGACTTCGCGCAGGAACAGGGGTGGCGGCGGCAACTCGATGCGGCTGCCGTCGGCCTTTATGATCAGGCCCTGCTCCAGTTCAAAGGTGAGCTCTTCGCCGTCCTGCACCTGGTCGCGAATATCGGCAGTAAAACAGGGAATACCCAGGTTCAGCGCGTTGCGGAAGAAGATGCGAGCAAACAGCGGCGCCACAATCGCCCCAACGCCGACCATTTTGAGGGCCAGCGGCGCATACTCGCGCGAGCTACCGCAGCCAAAATTCTTGCCGGCCACGATCAAATCGCCGGACTGCACCTGCGGCGCAAAATCGGGGCGTGCCTCGACAAAGGGGTACTTGCGCAAATCGGCTTCGTTCTTGAGCATATAGGGCGCATAGCGCCCCGGAACGATCTGATCAGTATTGACATCTTCGCCAAAAATCCACACCCGCGCCATCGGCTCTTCCTTTCTGGTTATCGCATTTCCGTCTCGCGCAAAGGGATCTCCGGCGGCCGATCATAATCCAGCGAGAGATCGTAGCGCAGCGCGTCGTAGAGGTTGGTCAGCGCCGAACTCAGCTCGATATGCACGCTGATCCACTCGGTTCCCTCCCGGTAAGGATCCATCCCAGGAAAAGGTGAGGGCATACGCACCTCTCGTATCCAGTCTTGCCGCTTGCAATCGCTGCCGCCATTATAGCACTTCCGCCATCTCCTCGGTTCCTGATGCCAGATCGTGAACAACACAGTGCGTTTATGTTGATTTTTAGCGGCTGTGCCGCCAAAAATCAACATAAACGCACTATATCTTTTCCGATTATTAGTTCTCTAACGGCAACGTCAACGTAAACGTGCTGCCCTGGCCGGCACCGGGGCTGGCCGCGCTCAGGTCGCCGCCCATGGCCCAGGCCAGGTGCCGCGAAATCGTCAGCCCGATGCCGCTGCCGCCGCTGCTACGGGCCCGCGACTGGTCGACACGATAAAAGCGCTCGAAAAGATAGGGCAGCGCTTCGGGCGGAATGCCGATGCCCTGGTCGCGCACCGCCACCAGCGCAAAGCCCGCCTCCGCGCCGACCTCGACCGTGATGCAGCCCTCCTCGGGGGTATAGCGAATCGCGTTGCCGATCAAATTGATCAGAATCTGTGCCACCCGATCCGGGTCGGCAGTGATCGGCAGTTGCTCCACGCGTGCCGCCAGCACAATTTCCAGGCAGCCGTCGAGGATTTGCGGGCGCAACTGAGCGACCACCCGCTGCACGACCGGCAGCAGATCGAACTGCTCAAAGTGCAACTGCACCTGGCCGGCCTCAACCCGCGACAGGGTTTGCAGGTCGTCGACCAGCCGGCGCATGCGGCGCACCTCGTGCTGCAAGAGGTTGAAAGTTTCCTCGTTGCTCTCGAAAATTCCGTCGACCAGGCCTTCCAGGTAGCCCTCCAGCCCGGCCAGCGGCGTACGCAGTTCATGAGCCACGTTGCCGATCAGCGCCACCCGCTGCTCCTCGACATGTTCAAGCGCCGAGGCCATCTGGTTGAAGCTGTCGGCAACCGCGCTCAACTCGTCGCTACTGGGCGGGCTGATCCGCTCATCGTAATGACCGGCAGCAATGCGCCGGCTGCTGCTGGCAATCTGGCGCAGCGGGCGCAAAATTTCGCGCATGAGCAGCACACTCGCCACCAGCCCGGCCACCGTCGCCGCCAGCGCCGCCACCACCAGCGCCCGCGACACCGCATTGCGAAAATCCGGCAGCAGCACCGGATCGACATTGCGGATCGCCAGCACATTTGCCGTCACAATCAAGATTACCACACCGACGAGCACCACCAGCATCTGCGCGGCAATGATGCGCCAGCGCAACTGGCGCCATAACAATTGCATACGCTTTTCCCAGTTTCAATTCTGGCTTGTAGGTCTGGCCGCTCACGGTCAGACCTACAAGCCAGAAACAGCCCCTGCCACGCTGCCGCAGGCCACAAGAGAAATTGCTATCAGTTTCGTTTGATTTTGCGGCAATGCCGCAAAATCAAACGAAAAAGAAGTTACCTTCCACGCTGCCGCAGGCCGGAGAGTCCATGCGGCTTGAGCACACCCGCCGCGCCGGCTAGGCGTGTTTCAGCGCCCAGGGCGACATGCTCATGATTTCCTCTTCGGCATGCGAGACGAACACCGCGCCCGGCCGCCCGGTCGCCAGCGGCGTGCGATGATAGCAGGTAAACGTGCGGGAACCGCCGGCCAGGGTGGCTACCCGCTTCAGGCCGGACTGTCGCAGCAGGCGATAGGCTAGGTAGCTGCGAAAACCGACCCGGCAATACACCCATACCGGCCCGCCGTTCGCCGCCGCCGCCACCTCCGCGACTCGCTCGCGCAACTCCGGCAAAGGCACATTGATCGCCTCAGGAAGATGCCACTCGTCGTACTCCGCCGGCCCACGCACATCGATGATGGCGCCGCCCGGCATGTTGTCCGGATAATCCTCAGCGTACCAGAAGTCGACATCGCCGCGCAGCATATTCGCGCCGACAAAGCCGGCCATGTTCACCGGATCTTTTGCCGAGCCGTAGGGTGGCGCATAGGCCAGTTCCAGATGCTCCAGGTCGAAGACGGTCAGGCCGGCCCGAATCGCCGTCGCGAACACGTCCAGTCGTTTGTCGACGCCGTCGTAGCCGACGATCTGGGCACCCAGAATTTTGCCGTTCTCCGGCTCGAAGATCAGTTTGATATGCATAGGCGCCGTGCCGGGGTAATAGCTGGCATGGCCGGCCGGGTGAATATAAATCTTGTGGAAGGGCCGGTTCAAGCGCGTCAACATCTTCTCCGAGGCTCCGGTTGCCCCCGCCGTCATCTCGAAGACTTTGACAATCGCCGTGCCCTGGCTTGAGGAGTAGGCGCTGTTTTTGCCGGCGATATGGTCGGCCACAATCCGGCCCTGGCGATTGGCCGGCCCGGCCAGCGGAATGATCGTCGGCTCGCCGGTAACCGTGTCGAACACCTCGACCATATCGCCCGCCGCATAGATCAGCGGGTCGCTGGTGCGCATATGCGCGTCGACCTTGATGCCGCCGCGCGGCCCGAGCTCCAGGCCGGCGGCGACCGCAATGCCGGCCGCCGGGCGCACCCCAACCGCCATGACCACCAGGTCGGCCGGCAGCGTCTCGCCGCTCGCCAGGTCGACCAGCACCTGGCCGTTGTGGTCGCGGAAGGCCTTTGCCGACGTGCCCAGGTGCAGCGTCACCCGGTGGCTCTCCATATGGTAACGCAGATCGGTGGCCATCTCCAGGTCGAGCGGCGGCATCACCTGTTCCTGCAACTCAACCAGTTGCACATCCAGGCCGCGATGCCGCAGCGCCTCGGCAATTTCTACACCGATATAGCTGCCGCCGATGACAACGGCCCGTTGCGCGCCGCCGTCGACCTCGGCCTTGATGGCGTCCATATCCGGAATATTGCGCAGCACATAAACTTTGGGATGCTCGACACCGGGAATAGGCAGGCGCAGCGGTTCGCCGCCCTGTGCCAGCACCAGCCGATCGTAGCGCTCGCGGTAGCGCTCGCCGCTGCTGAGATCCAGCACGTCGATCTGCCGGCCGGCCCGATCGATAGCCGTCACCTCGTGCTCAGTGCGCACATCAATGTGCAACGTCGCCCGCAAATGGTCGGGCGTCACCACCAGCAGTTTCTCACGCTCGACGATCTCGCCGCCGATATGATAGGGCAGGCCACAGTTGGCATAGGACACATAGCGATCGCGGTCGAGCACCACAATCTCGGCATGCTCATCGAGCCGGCGCAGGCGCGCCGCCGTCGACATGCCGGCGGCCACACCGCCGACAATAACGATTTTCATAAAAACTCCTTATAAAACTTGCGCAGTTAGCGCAGATCATTCGCCTGCGGCAGCACAAAAGAAGACGTTTCTTGCTGCCGCAGATGAAACAAGCCTTTGCGGCTCGCGCAACAAAGTCCATTTCGTTGGTACTGGCGGCTACGCCGCCAGTACCAACGAAATGGACGGTAACGTCCTGGCTGCCGCAGGCGTCAGAAGCGCATCACATTGCTCTGGTTTTGCCAGCAAAGCTGGCAAAACCAGAGCAAAAGATAGTACCTTCCGCGCTGCCGCAGGCGAAAAAGCCAGTACGGCTTGAGTATCAACGCCGACTGCGCAAGTCATTATTACTTGCCGCAATTGCGGCCGGTTTTCGCCAGAAGACGTTGCATGAGGCGTGCCTCGACTGCATCGGGTAGTTCCAATGGCACATCATCGAGCGCACGGTAGATGTGAACCGTGCGGTTGAGGGTATCGATGGCGACCCGGCAGTCTTCGCAGTCGGCCAGGTGCGCCTCCAATTCGCGCCGGAGCGCCTCCGGCAACTCACCGTCCAGGTATTCGTTGATCTGGGCGAGCAATTCGCGGCATTCTTCGTCGCTGTGATGATGGTGGGAATGCAGATTGCCGGACATCAGCCAGCCTCCTCGGTATGCATGTAGGTACTCAGCAATTCGCGTAACTTCAGCCGGGCCCGGTGCAGGCGTACCTTCACCGTACTCAGGCTCAAGCCAAGCGACTCAGCGGTTTCTTCGGTGCTCAGGCCCTCGATTTCGCGCAGCACAAAGACGACGCGCAGACTCTCGGGCAACTCGGCCAGCGCCGTCTCGATCTGGCGGCGCAACTCGCTGTCGAGGGTCGCCCCGCTCGGGTCGATTGACCAGGGCGCCAGGTTGTGCGGAATATCCTCGCGCTTGATCGTCTCGGCCACATCGTCGATGGTCACCTGCGACTTGCGCGACCGCAGCAGCATCAGCGCCTCATTGGTGGCGATGCGATATAGCCAGGTACCCAGATTACTGCGCTGCTCAAAGGTGTCGAGTCTCGCACAGGCCTTGATAAAGGTCTGCTGCAGCACATTCTCGGCCTCATCGGCATCACCGACGATGCGCAGCGCCCTGGTATAGATCAGCGGCGCATAGCGCTTGATCACACAGGTACAGGCATCCGGATCGCCGCGCACCAGCCCATCAAGCAGCGAAGCATCATTATCGTAGACCTGCAAATTGATTTCGAGTCCAGTCATACCTCATCCTTCGGATCAACACATTGGGCGCCGGCGGCTCCAAACCCCACCGTATCCGGCACATCATCTTTTGCGCCTGCGACAGCAAGGAATTGACCATCTTTTTCGTTTGATGTTGCGGCTTCGCCGCAACATCAAACGAAAAGCGGAAAACCTGTTTTATTGCTTTGGTTCTGGCAGCGAAGCTGCCAGAACCAAAGCAAAAGATGGTTATTTCCTTGCTGCCGCAGGCGCAAAACCCAGTGCGCCGGACGGCGCAAAAATCCGCGAAATTGTTTCGCAAAACCATGTAACCTTTGCGAAACGGCCTGCATCAAAGCTAGTGGAAAGGCCAGAATGGCAAATTTCACGAAAGTGTCCTGAATAGTATACCATTTTGAGGAGGAAGCATGGCACTGCGCAAAGATCTCGGAGCATCCTATTCGCCCCTGTACTGGCTGGCGGCACTCGGTAACGGCGGGCTGTCAATTTCGTTCTTTATCTACCTGATGTTCATGACGCCGCATCCTGATACGCCAATCCCGACCTTCAATTCTTTGCAAGCGCAAATCACAAGTGGAAATCTGCCGGTGACTGCTTTGATCCTGTTTGTCCTGGCAGCAGTTATCTTTTTTGCGTATCGACATTATCGCCTTTTGATCTGGAATATTCGCGAATTCTTCGCCTTTAGCAAGACCGAAAAATACAGCCAGTTGCGCCAGGGCAATAGCGCGGTCAGCCTGATGGCCATTCCGCTGACGCTGGCCATGTCCATCAACGTCGCCTTTGTGCTGGGGGCGCTGTTCGTGCCGAATATCTGGACGGTCGTCGAGTACCTGTTCCCGTTTGCGCTGCTGGGCTTCCTGGCCACCGGCGTGCTGGCGCTGAACATCTTCGGCAGCTACTTCACGCATATTCTGACGACCGGTAGCTTCGACTGCACGCGCAACAACAACCTGAGCCAGATGATCGCAATCTTCGCCTTCGCAATGGTCGCCGTCGGCTTCGCCGCCTCATCCGCGATGAGCACCGTCGTCCTGACGGCAGGCCTGAGCACGATTGGCTCCATCTTCTTCCTGAGCGTCGCCGCCCTGCTGGGTGTGGTCAAGTTCGTGCTGGGTGTTCGTGCGATGCTGGAACACGGCATTGACCGCGAGGGCAGCGCGAGCCTGTGGATCATCATTCCCATCCTGACCCTGGTCGGCATCACCTTCATTCGGCTGGCGCACGGCCTGCACCACCACTTCGATATGCACTTCGGCAGCGGCTTCTTCCTGATTTTGACCAGCGGCATCATCTCGCTGCAACTGATCCACGGCGGCCTGGGCTACGCCGTGATGAAGAAGCTGGGCTACTACAGCACCTACGTCGACGGCGAAGGCCGCACACCCGGCGCCTACTCGCTGATCTGCCCCGGCGTGGCCCTGGTCGTCTTCGGCATGTTCTTCATCAACTCGGGTCTGGTCGGCAGCGGGATGCTGGTCAAATTCTCGCCGGCCTACTTCCTGATGATTGCGCCGCTGGCCCTGGTGCAAATCCAGACCATCCGCACCATGCTCAAGCTCGACCGCAAGCTCATCCGCCCGGAGAAACCGGACAGCACGGCCAGCACCGTTCCGGCGTAGGAGCGTAGGAGCGTTCGAACAGTCAATCGCTCCTACGCTTAAAAGATGGGCGCGCGAACCAGGTTCGCGCGCCCGTTTTTTGGTTTGTCGCGAAAATGCTATTGCTACAGCACAACGCCGACCGGCGGAGTCTATGGTACGGCTTACTACCATAGCTTCAGTGCCGAGGGGAGCGCGCCGATAAGCTACAGCCTCAGCGCCGGTAGCCTGCCGCCCGGCCTCGAACTCAGCAGCGACGGCACGATCAGCGGCGTCCTGGCCGGCGCGCTCGCCACCGACGCTACCGCCAGCAGCCCGCTCGGCGAGTACGCCATCATTCAAGGCACGCTCGCCGCACCCAACTACAACATCGATTTCACCGGCGCACTGCTCACCGTCACGCCCGCCATCCTGACCGTGACCGCCGACGCAAAAGCCATGGTCTATGGCGCCGACCTGCCGGAACTCACTTTCCAGCCAACCGGCTTCGTCAACGATGAAGACAAAAGCAGAAGACAAAAGCATCATTACCGGCGCGCTCGCCACGAGTGCCGGCGCCGGCAGCCCGGTCGGCGCGTACGCTATTACTGCTGTTACCAAAACCGACGAAAGCGATGCCGACTTCGCTGATGAAGTTGCTCGCACCCGGAAGAATGCAGCGCTTATGGCGCTGCTTGAGGATCGTTCAAACGAGTCTGTTCGTATATCATCAGACGAAGCACGCCGCCGACTGGGGATTGAATGAGCGGAAGCATTCAAGCGTTGAAGCGACCGAACGCTTCTTGGCTGACCGCAGAGGTACGCAGAGGTTTTCGTGAGATGCAGTCTGCGGAGTGCCGCACATTGAATTGCCCACCTCTGCGAACCTCCGCGTCCTCTGCGGTTGAATATAACCCTCTTTGTACTACTACGCTCCCTACGCTTCCCGAATATTCCGCAAAAACAACATTGCCAGCCAGATCGCAATGATGCCGAGCATCACAAAGGCGCCGACGAAGGCGATGAACTCGCCGAACCCAAAGGCGTAGCCGGCCAGAAACTGGCTGACCGTCGCTGCCGGCACCGCGGCGCCGACGACAAACACGGCCAGCAGCAGCATTGTGAAGGTCAATGGATAGGCCAGCGGATCACGCCGCAGCAGCAACACGCCGGCCATAATCGACACCGGCAGCAAGATCGCCAGGTCGAGCACGTGGGTGATTACCGTCGTGTAAGCATCGAGCTCAGCCGGCGGCTGGCCCTGGCTCAGCGGCAGCAGTATCCCCAGCCCCAGCCAGACCACCACGAAGACCAGGGCCGTCACAAACATAAAAATCGCCAGACCACGATGCGGCATATCCGGCGCAACATGGGCCGGCAATTGCTCCATGTCGATGACGTTGAAGGCCAGAATGAAGGCAAACAGACTGGCCGCGAACAGCGCGATGTAGAGCAGAAAAAGCTGGTTGAAAGCCGCGCCGACGGCCATCGAGGCATAGTTGTAGAGAAAGAAGCTCAGCGTTCCCAGCAGCAGAAAGCCGCCGCGCAGCGAACCCTGGCGGTAGCGCACCACTGCATAGCCGAGCAGTGGGATTGCCAGGAACAGCACCACTGCATCGGCGCCGCGAAAACCGGCCCCGATCAGCAGCGAGTCGTAACGATAGGGATCGCGCCCGAACAGCGTCACGGTTTCGCCGCGCACCGTCGTAAACGCTATCGGCTCGGCAATCCCCGGCCAGAGCAGACCCGCCCCGGCCGCCGGCAGCGCCAGCCCCGCAATTAACCACGCCAGATAGATCAGAGCATTCGAGATCCGCACGCTGTTCTGCCTTTCTAGCTAAAACCGAAAACCTCTGCGCACCTCTGCGTCCCCTGCGGTTGAAAACCTGCATCTATGGTACATCAGATACTATAGCGGTGGCCGCTACGCTTGAGCCAGGCCAAAGCACATTCCGAAGCGGAAGAATAGCTCAGCAACGGCTCAATCGTTCCGCTCTCGGCTATAAGTTGAGAGAAACAGCCGGCAGAGTGAGGCGGATATCGGCAAGATGGGGGAATGGGAGCGAGCGCCTGCGCGTGTGCTATACTGTGTCTGTTCGCATATCATCAGACGAAGCACATCGCCGACTGGGGATTGAATGACGATTGATATTCTGAACCTGCCGCACACTCCCGTCGAACCGGCGACTATCATTCCGCCGCCCGGTCGTCCCTGGACGGCGGACGATCTGCTGGCGCTGGCCGATGACACGCATTATCGCTACGAGTTAGTTCGGGGAGAGTTGCGCCGGATGAGCCCGCCGAGCCCACGTCACGGCAGGTACGAGGTGCGTCTGATCGTGGCGATCAGCAAATACCTGGAGTCTAATCCTATTGGCGAAGTGTTTCCCGGTGATGCCGGCTTCCAATGGCAGGCCGACCCGCTGACAATTCGGGCGCCGGATGTCGCTTTCGTCGCCCAACGGCGCATACCGCCCGATTCAGTTGCAGGCTTCTGGCCTCTGGCGCCCGACCTGGTTGTCGAGATTATTTCGCCCTCGGAGAGTGCCGGCGAAATTGCCGAGAAAGTCAGTGACTATTTGCGTGCAGGGGTACAACTGCGCTGGCTGGTCTACCCCGATCAGCAAGAAGTGCAGGAGTATCGTCCGCAGCAACCCTTCCACATATATGATCGCGCTGCAGCACTCGATGGGCGCGAGGTTTTGCCCGGCTTTCAATACGCCCTCAGCAATCTGTTCGCCTGACTTGTCGCCCCGACGACGCTAACCCCCGGCTGCATGGCATCGTCATCAATGTCACGCCGAACGAAGGCGAGGCGTCTTCGCCACGCACCAGTGACCCGCAATGCAGACGGCGAAGACGCCGCTCAAGAAACTTTCCTGGGATGCCTCACTACGTTCGGAATGACCGATTGCCGGCAGCCGGCCTGGTCATCCCGAGTACTGCGTGGCCCGGTGGTCCAGTGATACCGCAAGAAACGCGGGTGCCGGCGCGCCTACGGGGCCGGGATTCCTCGCTGGCGCTCGGAATGACCGATTGCCGGCAGCCAGCCTGGTCATCCCTCACTGCGTTCGGGATCCCGGGCAAGTTTCTTAAGCATGAACGTGAGAGATCCCGGCACGCTCCCGTGTTTCTTCTGGTATTATGAGCTCAGCGCAACAAGAACTGCTGTCAGCAACATGACGATAGTTACCGGCGCCCAGAGCAGCCTTTCCCCCTTGCTCGGCGTGATCAGGTTGAGAATTGAACCCAGCACCAAAAAGCCGACTACAAACCAGATGGCGCCTCGGCTAAACGAGTAGAACGCGCTGAAGGCCAACCCCGACCGGGACAGGACAATAACGGCGAAGAACAACAGCACCAGAATTTGTATCAGGGCAGCGACACGGGGGCCGAGTGGCAGCTTTCCGGGAAACCTGCCGCCCAGCGCGTATTCACCCCAGGGCGCACCCAACGCCAGTGCCAGTTGGAACAAGATCACGATTGCCGTTAAAACGAGAAAGATAGCGACCGGTATAGTCATTGAGGGTCTCCTACAATGAATCAAAAGGATCCCGCTGCCGACTGCCGACATCGATTTCGGTGTCGGCAGCGGGATCCTTTTTTATTACTAACTCCCATTTGGGCTGATGAGAGTAGCGCGCTCTTCGGCTTCTTCTTCATCTTCGACTTCCAGCGCGGCGACCCGATCGCCCTCGCCGATCGCAACCATCGTAACGCCCTGGGTCAGCCGGCTGAGCTGCGAGATCTCGTTGGCACTGGTGCGCATCACGATGCCCCCGCTGCTAATAAAGGTCAGCACTGATTGCTCGCTGACCACCCGTGCTGAGGCAACCGAGTCGCCGGGGCGCAGCTTGATGGTAATCACGCCGCCGGTAGCCCGACCCTTGGTCGGGTACTCATTGAGGCGGGTGCGCTTGCCGAAGCCCTTCTCAGTTACCACCAGCAAATCACCGTCGTCGTCGCGCACCAGATCCATCGCCACCACCCGGTCGTCGTCGCCAAGGTTGACGCCGATCACCCCACTGGCCGGGCGGCCCATAGGCCGAATTTCGCTCTGACGGAAGCGGATCGTCTGGCCGCGGCGCGTGGTAAGCATCACTTCTTCGTGGCCCTGGCTCATACGCACCCAGCTCAGCAAATCGCCTTCTTCCAGGCCGATAGCAATCAAGCCGTTCGAGCGCACCTGGGCATATTCCTTGAGCAACGTGCGCTTGACCTTGCCATTGACCGTAGCCATCAGCAGGTATTCGCCATCGTATTCGGGCACCGCCAGTACCGAGGTAACCTGCTCACCCGGTTCAAGCGAAATCAGGTTGACCAGCGGCAGGCCCTTGGTGGTACGCCCGGCATCGGGCAACTCGTGAGCCTTGAGCTGGTAAACCTTGCCGCGATCCGTGAAGAAGAGCAGATCATCGAGGGTATTGCAGGTCAGAATATGCGCGACCATATCCTGGTCGCGAGTGAGCATACCCTTGATGCCGCGCCCGCCACGGCGTTGAGTGCGATAGCTACCGGGATCCTGGCGCTTGATATAGCCGCGGTGGGTCAAGGTGATCAGCACCCGCATATCCGGAATGAGATCCTCATCGCTGACATCGCCGTCGACATCGGGCATGATGCGAGTACGTCGCTCATCATTATATTTTTCTTTGATGGCAGCAAGGTCGGTTTGGATCAGGTGCAACACTTTGCGCGGATTGGCCAGAATATCTTCGAGCTCGGCAATCAGCTTGATGATGTCGTTATACTCATCTTCAATCTTCTTGCGTTCGAGCGCAGCCAGCCTGCGCAATTGCATATCGAGGATAGCGGCGGCTTGAATCTCGCTAAGCGAGAAATTGCGCATCAGGTTATTGCGAGCACTTTCGGCAGTGCGTGATTCGCGAATGGTGCGGATGATTGCATCGATATTATCGAGCGCAATCTTGAGCCCTTCAAGAATATGGGCGCGATGGCGGGCGCGTTCAAGATCGTGCTCGGTACGGCGGCGTATCACCTCGCGGCGATGCTCAATATACTCACGCAGCATTTGCTTGAGCGTAAGCACCCTGGGCTGACGCCCTCTCTCAACCAGAGCCAGCATATTGATGCCGAAAGTCGTCTGCATCTGGGTATGCTTATAGAGCGCGTTAAGCACCTTCCTGGGCTGAGCGTCTTGCTTGAGCACCACCACCAGCCGCATCCCGCTACGATCAGACTCGTCGCGCACATCGCGCACCCCCTCGATCTTGCGATCTTTGGTCAGTTCGGCGATGCGTTCGGCGAGGCGCGCCTTATTGACCTGGTAGGGCAACTCGGTGACAACAATCACAAAGCTATTGCGGTTGCCTTCTTCAATATGCGCCTTGGCCCGCAGCGTAATCTGGCCACGCCCGGTACGATAGGCATTCAGGATGCCCTCGGTGCCGAGAATGCTGGCACCGGTGGGGAAATCCGGGCCAGGCAGCAACTTGATCAACTCATCGAGCGGCACCTCATCGTACGCCTCGACATCGGGCACGTTCTCATTGCGATGCTCGATCATATACATCAACGCATCGCAGAGCTCGCCGAGATTATGCGGCGGAATATTCGTCGCCATACCGACCGCAATCCCGGAGGCACCGTTCAGCAGCAGATTGGGCAGCAGCGCCGGCAACACCCGCGGCTCCTGGTGCTTGCTGTCAAAGTTATCCTGAAAATCGACCGTATTCTTGTCGATATCGACCAGCGTCTCCTCGGCAATTTCCGTCAGGCGCGCCTCAGTATAACGGTAAGCAGCAGCCGGGTCTCCGTCGACGCTATTATGCACCACACAGCCATTGGCCAGCATAAAATTGTGGTACTCATCAACCGTGATATCATAGACATCAACACGTTCGTCGAGCCAGCGCACCTGCACTACCCGATGATTATGCGTTGCGCTGATAGCAAGCAGTTCATCGAAGCTGCTAAAATACTTCAGGACTTTACTGCTATTTGGCACCCAGTTAGCGTGGCGCTGTGCATCGTACAGCTCGGGCATCACCTGGCGGAAGGCATCATCCTCCCACAGCGCCTGTAACTGCTCAGCGTGAAGGTGCATATGTTCCAACCAGCCCAGACGCTCGATATTTTCCGGACGATTGTCGAAGCGATTGAAGTTTTTGTGGTGCCGCACAAATGAACCATTGCGCATCTGAACACACCCGTTGCGCTCGTTATACTCGTCGGCCAGGCGATGCACGAATTCGTACTCGCCGGTGGCAGGCTGCTTGACGCGGAGATAATCATTAGTGCGCTCATTGATCTGCGCCGTATCGAAATACCCCGCCATCAGGCTGTCGTCCAGCGTCAGATAGTGCGCCTGCTTGTAAGAGCCATCGCGCAGCATAAAGCGGTGATCAGGAGTACAGCGTACCGTACTGCCATCGTCAAAGGTCAGCTCGACAAGCTGTGCCTGGCGCCGGGTGATCCGAGACGAATGTCCCTCGCCAATGACGATCCGCCCACTGCTGTCAACCGAATAGACATGGAAGACCTGCTTCGCCGGCAATTCTGCCAGTTCGGCAAATGTGCGCTCGGTGCCGTCGAGCAACTTGATTTTCGTATCACCGGTAAAACAGCCGAAATTCCCTTGCCCATCCACGAGCGTATAGCGCATATTCCAGGGCTGGGCCAGGCGCACCAGTGCGTCGTAGACGGCCGAGTCGCCATGCGGGTGATATTTTTTCAGCACTTCGCCGACAATACCGGCGCACTTGGAATAGGACTGGTTGTGGCGCAGGCCTTCGCGCATCATCGCGTAGAGGATCCGGCGCTGAACCGGCTTGAGCCCGTCGCGCGCATCGGGTAGCGCCCGCGAGACGATGACGCTCATGGCGTAACTCAGGTATGCCGAGCGCATTTCGGTGGTGATATTGATCGGCTTGACGATCCCGATTTCCATAGATCTTCTGCCTCCCCGCTGAACCGGTTCGCAAGGATGGGACATAAAAAAAGAAAGCGAACCGGGAGCGCTGTTTGCGCTGCCGGGCGGCTTTCTTTTGCCCGATAGCTTATTGCCGCATTTCGCTTATTATATCGCAGAATCGCCCTTCTGTCTAATAAAATACGAACATAGATACTACTCTAGACCGCGTACGACCACCGGCCCGAACTCCAGGTAATCGCAAGCGGTAAGCTGGTAGTATACGCCATCGACTCGCCCCTGCACAGCGCCGATCCAGTCGGCGGGGCGATGCAGGTGGCCATAAAGGCAAACCCGTGCCCCGGCAACGCTGATCAGGCGGGCGAATTCGCCGGGTTGCTGATTGACGAAAGGCGGATAGTGGATCATCACGATGATGGGTTTCGTGTCGGCGGCCAGCTTCCGGGCGGCCTGCAATGCCCGCTCCAGGCGTCCGAGTTCGCGCCGGTAGATGCGCTCGTCGGTATCGACGGCAAATCCCGGCGTCTCCGGTGTGACCCAGCCGCGCGTCCCACAGACCACCGCCGGGCCAATGTCGACGGCGCTGGCTTCGAGAGCCGTGAGGCTCGGCGGCAGGTGCGGGCGCAGCGGCCCCAGCCGATCCCACCAGTAATCGTGATTGCCCTTGATCATCACCTTGGAACCGGGCTGGGCATCAATCCATTGCAGATCGGGCAGCGCATCAGGCAGACGCATAGCCCAGGATATGTCACCGGCAATCAGCACCCAGTCATCGGGGCGCACCCGGTTCTGCCAGGCCGCCGCAATGCGCTGTGGGTGATCGCGCCAGTGCGTCCCGAAAATATCCATTGGTTTAGGATGTACCGCTGAAAGATGCAAATCCGAAATTGTCCAGATCATGCTTTGCTCGCTGCAAGGGCTGTTCCTGACATGCATACCATCCGCAGTTGCACCGCAAAATACCGCTTTTTACCCCATTCGACTGTGCTCAGGGCAGGCTCCGGCAGGGCGGAAGGGAACAAGCAAGTTTTCCGGTTCGCTGTTGCAAACAAAAGCGCCCCGGCGGCGGCAGGCACGAGCTGCCGATGGCAGCGCATCAGGCTCAATCTTACCATATCATTTGCTTGAAGTGCTGAGTCTTGCGTGGAAATCCGGATGGCTGATTGTGGGTTCTGGCGGCGGCGGCGTTGCGCAGGAATGAATTGGTGGTTCGCTCGTTCCTGGTTCTTGCGCTAACTCTCAACCGGCACATTCTGGAGCAGAGCTTCGATCTTTTCGATCAGGCGTGGCAATTCAACCGGCTTGGTATCATAAGCATCGCAACCGGCGGCGAAGCATTTCTCGCGGTCACCCGCCATGGCGTGGGCCGTCAACGCCACTACCGGGATCACCCGCAATCCCTCGTTAGCTTTCAAGCGCCGGGTGGCCTCCCAGCCATCCATGACCGGCAGGCTCATGTCCATCAAGATCAGATCGGGCTGTTCCGTCTCGGCCATCGCCAGCCCCTGGGCACCGTCGGTGGCGATCACAATGTCGTAACCCTTGCGCGTCAAACGCCGCGATAGCATATCACGGTTCATCTCGTTGTCTTCAACCAGCAAAATCTTGGCCATCACGATTATTCTTTCAATAGATACGCTGAGCAACTAACTACTTGCGACTACTATATTTACGATACCATAGCTACCATACCAGGGTATATCAGGCAACTGAAAAATTTATGACATCCTGTTCACGCAATCAGTCGGCGCTTCCGGCATTCCAATCAGCAGGTTGCGCTTTGCTAGAACATCGTTGCTTACAACAACGCTTTTGCCAGGTGAACGTATCATAAATTATACTACCAGATAGTATTTGCAACGACGCGCGCAGTCGGCGCTGGTGCTGCCACACCAGGTGCACTCTCGCCTGCGGCAGCCAGGACGTGACTATCTCTTTCGTTTGATGTTGCAACTTCGCGGCAACATCAAACGAAATAAACGGTTCCTTCCACCCTGCCGGAGCCGGCCCTGAGCGCAGTCGAATGGAGCAAAAAAAGGCGGTCGCAGTCGCTACCGCGTAAGTCATGTAATCAAAGCCAGGCTATGAACGACTCTGATATTCACGCGGCGATGGCCGCGCTCCAGGAACATATGCCGCAATTTGCTCAGCCGATTGTCGATGAGATGGGTGCTGCTCAACAGAGCCCTTACCGGATCCTGGTTGCCACAATTCTCAGCCTGCGCACCAGAGATACCTTGACGGCCGTGGTCGCCCCGCGTCTCTTCGCCGTCGCCGATACGCCCGCAACCATGCTCGAACTGAGCGAGGAACGCATCGCCGAACTGATCTACCCGGTCGGGTTTTATCGCAACAAGGCCCGCTCGATCCGTCAGGTCAGCCGGATTTTGCTCGACCAGTATGCCGGCCGGGTGCCCGCCGATCTCGAGGCTCTGCTGGCGCTGCCCGGCGTCGGGCGCAAAACCGCCAACCTGGTGCTGACGATGGGCTTCGGACTGCCCGGCATCTGTGTCGATATTCATGTCCATCGCATTAGCAACCGTTGGGGTTATGTCAATACAAAAACCCCGGACGCTACCGAGATGGTGCTGCGCGAAAAGTTGCCCGCCGAATACTGGCTCCCCATCAACGGCCTGCTGGTCACGCTGGGCCAGAATATCTGTCACCCGACGTCGCCACGCTGTAGTGTCTGCCCGGTCGCCGAGTGGTGCGAGCAGATCGGCGTGAACCGCAGCCGGTGATGAGTGCCAGGCTATGACCGCTCACCTCTCACCCGCTCGCCGTGCGGCCAGTTCGGCCAGAATTTCGCTGTGGCGCCGGCGGCTGATGGGGTAAAAATAGACCAGCAATATTCCCAGCAACAGGATCACCGTCGGCAGCGGGCCGATCATCCAGCGCAGGGCCAGCAGCGCCGAATCGGGTTGCTGGCCGGGCAAGCGGTTCTGGTCGAAGCCGCTCAACCCCAGGATCTGCAACGAGAGCGCCACGCCAACACCGACGCCGGTTTTTTGCAACAGCGACATCACACCATAAAAAATGCCCTCGCGCCGCTCGCCGGTCTGCAATTCATCGAGGTCGGTCACGTCCGGCAACATGCTCCAGGGCACGATGTAGGCCGTCGACACGCCCACGCCGGCCAGCGCCGCCAGTGCTACTGCCAGCCAGAACTGATCCGCCGGCAGAAAAAAGAGCCCGGCCTGCACCAGAATCCAGCAGCTCATGCCCAGGTAGTAGACATTCTTTTTGCCGATTTTACGGCTGACCGCGCTCCAGACAAACAGAAAGATCAGTGCCGAACCCTGCACAGCGGTCAAAATCAGCGGGAACATGTCGCCGCGCTGCAGATAAAATGTCAGGTAAAAGGTGATCACGTTCTGCGTGACTTGCAGCGCCGTCCAGGAACAGAGATAAATGCCGACCACAAATAGGAAGGCGCGATTGGTAAGCGCCGTGCCGACCTGTCGAAAAGCGTCGAGAAACGTGCCGGCCGCCGGCTCACTTATCACCCGTTCACGCGTCCCGACTACGCACCAGAGAAAAGGCAGCAGCATCACCAGGCTAAAAACCACACCCGAGAGCAAGTAGCCGCGCTGTGATTCTTCCGGTCGGCAGAACTGTGGGTCGATGCAGAACATGGTGATGAACAAGCCATGCAAAATGCCGCCGA
Source organism: Chloroflexaceae bacterium (assembly GCA_034437175.1). Lineage (GTDB taxonomy): Bacteria > Chloroflexota > Chloroflexia > Chloroflexales > Chloroflexaceae > DAOTUJ01. The sequence continues at coordinate 29,375 of DAOTUJ010000142.1, forward strand.
CCAGGCTGCCGCCGATGCTGAAGAAGAAACGAAACGAAGTCAGCGTCGTGCGCTCATCGTAGTCGCTGGTCAACTCGGCGGTCAACGATGTGTAAGGCACATTGACGATGGTGAACGCCGTGTTGAAGAGCAGAATGACCAGCAGAAAATAGAAAAAGCGAGCAGTGCCCTCAAAGGGCGGCACATACCACATCGCCGCAAAAAACAGGCTGAAGGGCAGCGCGCCAACCAGGATCCAGAAGCGGCGGCGACCCGGCCAGAAGCGGCTACGATCACTGATGACGCCCATCAGCGGATCGGTGAGCGCATCCCAGACCCGCCCGATCAACACAATCAGGCCGGCGGCGCCGGGGCTCAGGCCGGCCACGGTGGTCAGAAAGAAGGCCTGAAAGAAACCGATCACCACGCCGCTGAAGCCCGGACCCAGGTCGCCGGCACCAAAGGCCAGTCGTGTGCGCAGCGGCAGGCGCTCGCCCGGCGGTGCCAGCGATCCATCCTCAAGAGCCGCAGGTTGCTCGGCCATGGTCTATGTCCTTCTTGCGGCATGGCCCATCGCACCGACTGCGAAAGCCCTGGTTTGCCGGCAGACAAGTATCGCCCTATTGTGATTGTGTTATCATAATTGAAAATCAGATTCTCATCAAAATAATCAGGGATACCATAATGACTCTTGCCGAAACACTGAATACCGCCGCCTACCAGGCCGCGCACGACGGCGCGGCTCTCGCCGCCGACCATGCCGGCATGCTCTGGATGCACGACCGCGACCGCGCCGCGCTGCTTAATCGCCTCTCGACCAACAATGTTGCGGCGCTCCAGCCCGGCCAGGGCCGGCAGACGGTGCTGACGACGCCCATCGGACGGATCATCGACCTGCTGACGATCCATGTTTTCGCGGATGATTTGCTGCTGGTGACCAGCCCCGGCCAGCAGGCCGCCGTGCGCAAACATCTGCGCAAAAATATTTTTTTCAACGATAAGGTCAAAGTCGAGCCGGTGGAGGAACTCGGGCGCCTGCTGCTCTATGGGCCGCAAGCTGAACCATTGCTCGGCACACTGGGCGCCGTCCCTGCCGCAGAGCTGTATGCACTGACGCCGGCCAATATCGACGGCGTGGCCTTGCATATCAGCCGGGTAAAGCCCATCGGCGGGGCGGGCTTTGCGCTCTATGCCCCGGCAGCACAACTGGCGACGATCCAGGCGGCATTGCACAAAGCCGATGCCGTCGATCTCGACGCAACCAGCCTGGATGTGCTGCGCATCGAAGCCGGCTACCCGGCGTTCGGGCGTGAACTTTCGCAGGACTATATTCCGCTGGAAACCGGCCTCTGGGAGGCAGTCTGCTTTACCAAAGGCTGCTACGTCGGCCAGGAGATCATTGCGCGGATGGAAAGCCGCAACCGCATCGCCAAACAGTTGCGCGGCCTGCACCTGCATATCGCCGGCGACCAGGCCGCCGAACTGGCCGCAATCAAGCTGCCGGCCACACTCAGCGCCGAAGGCAAGCCGGCCGGCGAACTGACCAGCGCGACCATCTCGCCGCGCTACGGCTCCATCGGGCTGGCCTACGTGCGCAGCGCCCAGGCCGTCGCCGGAACACAACTCAGCCTGGCCGAAGGCCAGATCAGCGCCGAAGTCGTCGATTTGCCCTTTGCCTGAGATGCTCAGGCGAAGGACACCATAAAAATGTTGATGTGGTTCTGGCAGCTTCGCTGCCAGAACCACATCAACCGGCAGCCATTTCCTCGCTGCCGCAGGCGAAAATCCTCATCCTCAGTACCGTCGGCACATTTGCCGCTGACGCTCCTCAACAAGACGATATGACTCTGCTGATCATCCGGCGTACTGCCTGAGCCGCCGCTTCTGAGCGGTAGTTCAAAGGTACCGGTTTTCATCCATGCACCCCGCTATGCCGCAAAAAGCGCCTGCACCAGGCGTTTGTTCTGCTACCACGAAGGGATTTTTCGCGCATTCCGGCAACAAAATCGCTTGAATCCGTGAAGTGAATGTTCCTTCTCCACAGCCGCAGGCAACAACATAGGCGCACTGCGGGCAACATCCAGGGCCGACTGCGTCCGTCGGGCCATTATCGCGTCGGCAGTGACATGGCCGATGCCTGGCCGCCGGCCATGTCACCTTGCTGTAATCTGCTTTACTTGCTGCTGTATCACTTTCAGGAGTACGATTCTGAAGCGAACTATACTCCAGAGGCGGGCCAGGCTGATGCAAACACCAGGCATGTTCCAACTATTTAGCCGGGGGAATGGGTTGCGTTCCTATCGCAATCGAATACGCAATCATCTCCAGCATACATCCAGCATCCGTTTGCTGCCACAATTGCTCGATCTGCCCTTGATTGCCGGGGGCAACGGTGAATTCCGGCCGGCCGGACTGTTCGACCAGCCGAACCTGATGGCATTGTGCGGCCCACCCGGCAGCGGCCGTAGCCTGGCACTGTTTCAGGCAGCCTGGCAATGGGCCGGCAGCAATCGCCCGGAAGCCCTGCTCTACTTTTCGCTCGCCGATGTCGATGCGCTCAACTTGAGCCCACGTGCAGTGTTGACCAACTTGCTGCATCAGAGCGGCCAGCCCTCACCACTCGATCAGAGCGATCCACAGGCGCGGCGCTGGATTCTCCTCATCGATCATTGGGATCGCTTGCCGGCTCCCCGGCAAGCGGCCTGGCAATCGTTCCTGCAAGCCCTGCCGGCCACCTGGCACCGCCTCCAGCTGATCATCAGTTTGCCCCGCCACCAGCACTGGCCGGCCTTCAGCATCCAAACGTTGCCCAGCCCGGACGAAGGCCGGCTGCGGCGCTGGCTGGCCCACCTGCTGCCGCAGCACCCGCAGCCGGCCCTGCTGGCCGCCCTGCAAGCCGGCGGCCCACTCGCGCCCCTGCGCCGCAGCCTCGGCGATATCGCCTTGCTGGCGCTGACCTACCCGACCTACGGCTTGCCCGGCAATCGCAGCCAGCTTTATGCGCGCGCCGAGGCCATGTACGATGCGCTGCCGACGCTGGACGAAGCCGATATTTCGATAAGCAACCCGCTGCAATTTGCCGACGACAGCCGCCGCGCCCGGTATCGCCTCGCCCAGGCGATTGCAGCCGGCCAGCAATTCGACCGGCTCGGCACACTCGATGAAAGCGAGCTTGCCGACGTTGCCCCGCTGCTGGTCGCCCAGCTCACCGACCCCGGTCAGCTCTATGCGCAGATCTGGCCTCTCGAAACGCCCGCAATTCATTTGCCGAGCCTGGCAGCCTGCCTGTCGGAACGCCCGGCCGCCCGCCCCGACTGGGGTCTGCGCATTCTGGCCGGCTTGCTGGCCAGACAGGAGCAGGCCGGCTATCAGCACCTCTTGCCCGAACTCCAGCCGCACATCCCGATCATTCTGGCAGCCGCCGATAGCCAGGGCTATGCTGCGCAGGTCGGCAGCTTGCTCAGGCCGCTGGCGCCACTGCTTGGCGCGCACCGTCTGATCAACCTGCTCGATACCGCCGAACTCAGCAGCGACATACGCTGGACAACCGCCGACGTGCTGGTCAATCTACGGGAAGCGCTGCCGCCGGAAGAACTCTATGCGCAACCGGCACTCGATACGCTCAGCCAGGCTGCCCGCGCCTATCTACTGGCACTTGGCCCGCCCCGCGATCACCAGCGCCTGCTTATCGAACCGGGGCGCACCTGGTTCAAACAGCTCAACGATTGCTTGAATGCGCCTGAACGGCGCAGTACGATTGCGCGCACCCTGCTGTTCAACCCGGAATTACCGGCCGAATTCCTGGCGGACATACTGCCATGGCTCGACCGGCATACAGCGCAGGCGATCCGCCCGCAACTGGCCGCCACCGCAGTGCATCCCGATCCCGGCCTGCGCCACGCGGCATTGCAGGTGATGCAACGGCACGACCCGGATGCTATGCTGCCCTTTATCAAAAGCCGGCTGGCCGATGCCGCCCATCCCTGGGAGGTACGGCGCGATCTGCTGCCCATGCTGGCCGAGTTGCCGCAGCCGGCGGCCCTGGCTATGCTCACGCATTCCTGCATCAACGAGCAGATTCCGCTGGCCGGGCGCCTCACCGCGCTGAGCCTGATCAGCCGCCGCCGTAACGTCGGCGCCCTGCTGCAACGGATCGCCCTGCATCAGCAGAGCCATCCCGTTGTGCAGGCACTAGCCCTGCACCGGCTGATTCGCATCGCGCCCGGACGGCCCTCGCTGGCCTTGCTACGCAGCATAGCTCGCATGGCGCTCGCCCGCAGCGAAACGCCGCACGAGCTCGCTCCGGTGCTTCAATCCACTGCCATTCATTGCCTGGCTGAACTCCAGCCAAACCGTACGGTGCTGGGATGCCTGGTGTATCTCCTCGAACAGCCGCTCGATGATGTAGCCGCGATTGCCGACGTGATTGCGGCGCTCGAACGCCACGCCGACCCGGCGGCGCTCCCGGCGCTCCAGCGTTTCTTGCATAGCGATTTGCTTGTCGCCCGCCGGGATTACTGGCAAAGCCAGACGGCCCGGCTGGCAGCGCTGCCCATCAACGACTGGCCGTCGAGCGAATTGCCCGCCCCGGCCCGCCGCCAGATCGAGCAGGCTCTGAGCACCGGCGAAACCGGCGCCGATAGCCCGAGCATGCTGGCCGAACTGATCGAACAGGAACAGCATACCCTGCTGCTCGCCGCAGCTCGTGCGCTGGCCGCCATCGCTGCCCGCCACGACGCCAGAGTACGGCGCCTGGTACGTGTCAGTCTGCTGAAAGTCTTGCGCCGCCCTTACCCGGCCCAGTTGCTGCGCCAGCTTCTGGAATGCCTCGGGCAAGCCGGCAATGACGGCGGCCTGCACGACTTCGGCCAGATCCTGGGCGACCCGCATGCCTCCACCCAACTCCGCTGGCTGGCAGTGGAACAACTGGCCGCCCTGATCGAACGTGACAGCGTTGCGCCGGCCATCGTGGCGCTGCTATTGCGCTACCTCGACCAGGAAAACGCCGATCCGCTCTCGCGTGCCACCGCCGCCCAGGCGCTCGGTCGCAGCGGTTTTGCCCTGACTCTGCCGGTGCTGCAACAACTGGCCGGCCAGTCCGGTGCCGACGAGCATCTGCGCGCTGCGGCCATTCGTGGCCTGGGTGCGCTCACCCGTTCCGGCAACCGCGATACGCGCCGGCAAGCTGAATGCAGCCTGCGTAACCTGATTACCGACACCGGCCTGCCGGCCCGCCTGCGTGCCATCGCCGCAACCAGCCTGCCCGATGAGTGCGCGACGGAAACCCGCAGTATGCTGCATGAACTGCTGAGCCGCCAGCGCCAGGAGCCCGTTCTGGCTGCCGCCCTGCTGCAAGCGCTCGGGCGTAATCAGGATCGCACTGCCCTGACAATAATCTTGCGCTACTGCCAGAGCGAACTCGCTGCGGAAGCCCTTGCGGCAATTGAAGCCCTGCTGGCTCTCGGTGACCCCAGTACTACTTCTACCCTGGTGCGAATTACCCTCAATACCAACCTTACCCAGCCCGTGCGCCTGACTGCTGTCGGGGCTCTGCTACGGCTCGGCGGCGTCGAGTACCTGCCCCTGTTGCGCGGCTATCTGCACGATGCACCGCTGCCGTTGCGCCTGCAAGCACTCGAATATCTCCTCGCAGTGTTTCCGACCGACCAGCATGCGGTGCTGCTCGCCAACGACCCGTCCGCCCCTCGCATGTTGCGCCTGCGTGCGATTGAAGCATTGACTAGCCAGTCCGAATCATGGGCTACCCTGACCGGCCTGGCTGCGAATGCCCAGAACGAGAACGCCGTACGACTGGCGGCCCTGCAACGGCTGGCCGCCATCACCGACCAGTCTGCGGCCGCCGAAACCTGCGAGCAGATTGTGCGCGAAACAGGCACCCACTGGCAACTTCGCCGCCACGCAATTGCGGCACTGCGTACTCTGGCCCGGAAACCGCCACTGGCCGATGCAGCAACCGCTGCCCTGACCCGGCTCAGCGACAATCCAGACCTGGCAATCACGATCCGCTGCTGGGCAGCGCAATCGCTGATCGAGAACTATAGCGGTGAGCAAAATGGTTGAACCCCTCCTGGGAGTGCATCCGGCGCGGCCGCGCTTACTCGCTTTGCGCTTCAATGCTTTGCGCTTTGCGCTTCGCTATAAATAGTGGCAGGAGTCGCCAATGACTACCAGAATCCTGGTTGTCGATGACGAACCATTGATCTGTCAGCTTCTCAATTATCAACTCGGTGGAGCCGGCTACGAAGTATTGACAGTACATGATGGGCGCACGGCGCTGGAACAGTTGCTCCTTTTCGAGCCCGACCTGGTCTTACTCGATGTGATAATGCCCGGCTGTAGCGGCTGGGATGTCTGCCGCATGATCCGCGAGTATTCCAACATCCCGGTTGTCTTGCTGACCGGCAAGAGCAGCGACTACGACGTCGTCACCGGCCTTGGCCAGGGCGCCGACGATTATATCGCCAAGCCCTTCCATTTGCCGCAGTTGCTAGCCCGCATCGAGGCGGTGTTGCGCCGCAGCCGCTCTCAAAAAACCACTCCGCGGCACAACACCAGCCGGCAAGCCGGCTCTCCGCTGCCGGCTCCCGAGTCGCCGTATGCGCCGATCGGCAACCCGGCGGCTAGCACACGCCTCGGCCAGTTGCTCAACCAGCACCGTCGGCGCCGCGGCCTGACCTTGCACCAGGCTGAAGAAGCTACCGGCGTGCGCTGGGAATTTCTTCAGGCTCTCGAACAGGAACAGTTCGGCTTCATGACCCGAATCCAGTTGCGCCAGGCGCTCTTCCGCTACAGTAGCTTCCTCGAAGTCGATCTGCAACCATTCCTCAACCCAACGCATCAACCCAGGCCTGCTCGCTGGATGCTTCCCGCCGCCATCGTCGCCGTCATCGCCCTGCTGATCATGCTGGCACTCGGCATCCAATTCATCATTTGAACGTGTTCAGGAGCGTATGGGTGACATGATCGGCGGCCCGATCGCCGATCATGTCACTCATACGCGCTTTCATCATGAGCAAGAAAAGGTACAATGGATAACAAGGCCTGTGCTTTCGTTTCGAGCTACGAGCAGCTCGAAATGAAAGCAAAAGGGTGGTACCAATGTTGGTGCGGCTGTGCCGGCCGCCTCTGTAAGGAAGTCTTATGACAAAAACCAGTATCTATGAACAGATCGGCGGCGCCGAAACCTTGCGCCGACTCGTCGATTATTTTTATGAGCAAGTTGAACATGATCCGCTGCTGCGCCCGATGTTCCCCAACGACATGGAACCAGGCAAACACCGTCAGTACCTCTTTCTGGTACAGTATTTCGGCGGACCCGCTGATTATAACCGCGAGCGCGGCCATCCCCGGCTGCGTATGCGGCATATGCCCTTCCCGATTGGCCGGGCCGAACGCGATGCCTGGCTCGGCCATATGCTCGCCGCGATTGATGCAGTCGGCATCGGCGAACCGGCCCGCAATGTGATGCGCAACTATTTTGCCCAGGCCGCCGACGCGATGATCAATCAGAACCAACCGCATCCCTCCGCTGCCGAGCAAAATTCCTGAAACCTGCATCAAAATCAGCGCGGCGAACGTCATACCAGTATGAAGCATCCGCTCGCCGCCTGGATCATTCGGCGCGCAGTTGTCGGAGGAAAGCTATATGCGCCGTTTATTTTTCGTGCTCCTGGTTATGATTGTGCTGGTTGCGGTCGCCCTGGTCGGCTTCGGCAACTCTGATCCGACCACCCTGGCTTCGTCCAGCGTCCGGGTTACTCAGGTCGATACCGGCAACTATCCCGAGATTACGCTCTACGTCGCCGCCACCGATGATGCCGCTCGCCCGCTTGCCGGCCTCGCCGCCGCCGATTTCAGCGTCAGCGAAGACGGCGCGCCGGTTGGCATCGAGACATTTACCGGCGGTGGTGCCGCTTCCATCAGCACGGTTCTGGTCATCGATCGTTCGGGTAGTATGGAAGAAGACAATAAAATGGCCGGAGCCCGCGCCGCAGCCGGCGCCTTCGTCGAACAGATGCGTCCCGGCGATAGCAGTGCGCTGCTGGCTTTCAGCAGCAATGTGCGCGTGCTGCAAGATTTTACCGTCAATCAGGGCGCGCTCAGCAATGCGATTGCCGGAATCGATGCCGGCGGCGGCACCGCCCTCTACGACAGCATCGCCGCCGGCGTCGATTTGCTCGCGGAACAGCATGGCCGGCGGGTGCTGCTGGTGCTCACCGATGGCAAAGATGAGAGCAGTCGCTTCAATGTGCAGGATGCGATTGCGGCCGCCAACCGGCACGCCCAGCCGGTTTACTTGGTTGGCCTGGGGGAAACCGGCTTCTTCGGCAGCATCAATGAGCCGGTACTCGAACGCATCGCTGACGAAACCGGCGGCGCCTATTTTTATGCGCCGCACGCCGATGAACTGGCTCAACTTTATGCCGATCTGGCCGGCGGCCTGCAAGCAGAATATAGCCTGACGTATACCAGCCCGCGGCCCTTCAACGATGGTACCCGCCGCGATATTCAGGTTACGCTCGGCGGCCAGACTGCCGCCGGTGCCTATACCGAACAGCACCTGATCAAAGTTGCCAGCAGCCCGCTTATCGGCGTGGCGCTGCTCGTGCCGCTGCTCGGCCTGTTGCTGTTGCCCGATCTGGCGCGCCGCCGCGGCTGGAAACGCCTGAATGAGCAGCCGGCGCCGGCCGAGCCGCTCCCGCCGGAGCCCGGCACGCCGGAAGCCCTGCCCGATCCGGCTGAGCCCGTCGCAAGCAGCAGCAAGCCGCATTGCGACAACTGTGGCGCCGGCCTGCGGCCGGGGGCGCGCTTTTGCACCGGGTGCGGTGCCGGCCGGTTCGCTGCCGTCCCGACCGCTCCACCGTCGATCTACTGTGACCAGTGCGGGCGCCCGTTGCGCAGCGGCGCACGCTTCTGCAATAACTGCGGCGCCAACGCCCCGCTGCCGCCGCAGCAAACCTAGCGGTCTGAGCAGGCGCAAACGAAGGATTGCGCGCGGTCTGACCTGACCGGTAGGCACACGAGCGATCACCGGAGCATGCGCGAACTTCCCGGCGCCCACCGGTCAGGTCGGTCGGGGCCAGCGGTAACAATACTCTGGTCAGACCATTAGCACGGAGAACCGGAACGCTCGCATCTGGCGATGCTGGCGTTTTAACCGCTAGCATCGCCAGATGCGAGCGTTTCTTCCACCTACAAAAGCAGGGAAAAGATTACGATGAGCAAATCACTGCAAATTTACTATAATGCGATTTTCGGGGCGCTCGGCGGGCTGCTGGGCTGGTGGGTGATGGGCAGCCTGGCGCTGAACAGCAACATCTGGCTGTATGCCGCCGCCGTCGGCGCCGGGCTGGGCCTGGCTATCGGCGGCATGGTCGCCGCCGCCGACGGAGCAATGATCAAACGGGTGCCGCTGCGCGCCGTGCGCGACGGCATCCTCGGGGCGCTGGCTGGTGCCGTGGCCGGCCTGGTCGGCCTGGTGCTGGCGCAGGGCCTCTGGGCACTGCTCGCCGGTGGCTTTGTCGCCCGTGCGCTCACCTGGATGCTGCTCGGTTTGCTGATTGGCCTGGGCGATCTGCTGGTCAACCGGCGCCCACAGCGCGCAACGTATGCGGCAATCGGTGGGCTGCTGGGCGGCCTGCTGGGCGGCCTGATCTATGAAGGCATCGTGCAATTCTTCCGCAACCAGAGCGGCGAGGTATTGCCGCTGACCAGCGGCCTCGGCCTGGTGATCGTCGGCGCCTGCATCGGCGGGCTGATCCCGCTGGCCCGCCAGGTACTTTCCCGCGGCGAACTCCGCGTGATCAGCGGCGAACAGGCCGGCCTGGTGCGCGAAGTCACCGATACCGCCGGCATCGGGCGCTACGACGGCAACGACCTCTACCTGCCGGATGCCGGGATCGCCTGGCGCCACGCCGTCGTGCGCAATACCGGCACCGGCTTCGAACTCGATGTGCTGCCCGAGAGCCAACACGAAGTCTTCGTCGGCAATATCAGCGTGCCCCCCGGCAGCCGGCAGCCACTCCAATCCGGCGACCGGATCCAGGTCGGCGAAGCCCTCATCGAATTCATTGGGCGCTAGCACTACTCTTTGCCTGCAGCAGGGCCAAAACAGGACGTGTTGCCCTATCATATTTTGACATTTACCCCGTCTTTATGCTATACTCCGCCATAGGATTTACTTGTGAAGAAACACACGAATTGTACACTCAGTGCAATTCCTGTCCCCGATGCTATGACCCTACTTACCTGGCCAATCTTCTGGTTTGTCTGCCTCGTCTTCATTGTCGTGGAGACTCTGCTGATTGTTTCGGCCCTGCGCCTGCGCCGCAACAGTCAACCGGGCACATCCGGGAGCACCATCTCGGCCGGCGGCCGTTTCAATCTGTTCTGGACGATTCTGCCGGCCTTGCTGATGGCCCTGCTGCTGCTCCTGATCGCCCAATCGCTGACCGGCTCCGTCGAGGTGTTGCCATGAATACCTTGAGCTACCGGCGCTTTCTGAGCGGCAGTGCCCTGATCAGCCTCTTGCTGTTCGTCGTGTTCGTGCCACTGCAAATTGCGGTCGGCGCCTCAAGGCTTACGGCAACCTTCTACCCGCTGAGCCTGGCACTTACCCTGCTGCTGGCGCTGATCGGCAACCTGCTGGCCTGGCGGCGTAACGACGCCGACTGGCTGCTACGGCTGCCATTGCTGGCCGCCCCACTGCTCCTCACCATCCACGCCGGTTTGAGCTACGCCGCCGGCTTTCCGCCAACCGGCCTGGCCGCAGCGGCCGGCCGCGGTGTCGCCCTGCTGGCCCTGGCGGCCTTCATTGTTCCAGCCCTGGCCGGGCTGTTGCCGCAAACTGCCGTCCCACAACGTCTCGGCGCCCGGGCCAGCGCGCACGCCCGGCGTTACCGCAGCCTGGCAATTGCCCTGAGTAGCGGCATCTGGTTGATGGCGGCCGGCGGAAGCTGGCTGGCCACGGCAAACAACAGTGCGCTGCTGAGTCTGTTGCATCGCGGCACCGGTGCCCTCATCGTCGTACTGCTGGGCACGCTGCTCTGGCAGACCTGGCGCGAACGCCGGCACGACCGACTGCTCACGCGGATGGCCACCGTCGTCGCAGTGCTCTTCGCCAGCCAGGTCGCCTCCGACCTGATCCACTGGTTCAGCGGTCGCGGTTCGCTTACCGCCAGCCTGCACCTGATTATTGCCACGATGCTCTGGTGCGCCAGCGTCGCGATGGCCGTACTGGCCCTGCGCCGACCGGCGCCGGCCCTGCCTGCAGCCGCCGGCCGACCGCAGGCGGCGGAAAACCAGCCTTCGCTGCTCAGCGATTATATCAGCCTGACCAAACCGAAAGTCATTTCGCTGCTGCTGCTGACGACCCTGGCCGCCATGTATATTACCGGTCAGGGGTTGCCCTCGCTGGCCCTGGTCTGCTGGACGATGCTGGGCGGCTACCTGGCCGCCGGCGGCGCCGGTGCCATCAACTGCGCCTTCGACGCGGATATCGACATCAACATGGGCCGCACCAGCCGCCGGCCGGTTCCGGCCGGGCGCATCTCGCGGCGCAATGCCATGGCCTTCGGGCTGTTCCTCACGGTCGCGGCAATCGCGGTACTCTGGTTCTTTACCACCCCACTGGCCGCGGTATTTGCCGCCATCGGTGCCGTGTATTATGCCCTGTTCTATACCCGCTGGCTCAAGCGCGGTACCTGGCAGAACATCGTGATCGGCGGCGGCGCCGGCGCAATCCCGCCACTCGTCGGCTGGACGGCCGTCACCGGCACGCTCGATATGGCCGCCGTGCTGCTCTTCGTGATCATTTTTTACTGGACCCCGCCGCATTTCTGGGCATTGGCACTGGTCAAGCAGCAGGATTATGCCCGCGCCGGAGTGCCGATGCTGCCGGTCGTGGCCGGCGAGGCCGAAACCAACTACCAGGTGCTGCTCTATTCGCTGCTGATGTTCGCCGTCAGCCTGCTGCTGGTGCCGATTGGTGCTATGGGCAGCATTTATCTGCTCAGTGCGCTGCTGCTCGGCGGGCTGTTCCTCCGCTATGCCTGGCGTATGTGGCGCGGCGAAGGCCAGGCCGCCATCTGGGGCATGTACAAATATTCCTTGCTCTATTTAGCGCTGCTCTTCACAGCCATGGTCGTCGACCGGCTCATCCTGACTTGATATGTATGACGCGGTATGACCGCGCCACGCTGTTTTTTCACCGCCCGGCAGGGCCGAAGTGCACGCGATCATCACCACGTCCGTCGCCCAGGAGCAATGGCTTTTGCGCGTGCGGTGCCAGCAATGCCGGCACTACGTGCGCAAAAGCCATTTCGTTTTCACCATTTGCAATGGTTCTGTTTAGGTCTTTTCCGCTAGCTGTTTCTTTTGAAATCTGTTACAATGGAGCAAATCAGAATACTATGTGTGCATATGCGCAATATATACGTAACGGGAGGGTATAACTGATGACTGTTGTGAACACTGATGCTAGTGCCGTGGATGCAGCAATGCAACCAATGCTCTCGATCACCGAACTCGCCGCAAACCGCCTGACAGCGATGATGCAAGAGAAAGAACTGGAAGGCTATGCGCTGCGCGTATTCGTTTCGGGCGGTGGTTGCTCGGGAATGCAGTACGGGATGACCTTCGATGACGAACTGCGGGAAGGCGATAGCGAAATGGAGCAGTTCGGCCTGCGGGTGGTGGTCGATCCGATCAGCTCGCACTATCTCAGCGGTTCGTCCATTGATTATATCGATAGCCTGATGGGCGGCGGTTTCAAGATCGAAAACCCGAACGCGGTTTCGGCCTGTGGCTGTGGCCATTCCTTCCGCACCCGCGACGATGCCGATGAGGGCGAAGCAGCCGCCGGTGGTTGCGGTACCTGCGGTTCTTGAGCCATTCGCATCAATGCTTCATCTCCGGCGAGAAGCGTGATGTCTGCGCTTCTCGCCGTTTGCATTCAATCCCGGCCATGTCAGATCTTCCGCAATCCACATCATATCCGGACGCTTACATCAGCGGTATTCAGCTCTTCAATGCCCAGCACTTCTGGCATGCCCACGAACAATGGGAAGCTTGCTGGCTTAAAGCGCAGGATCCGGAAGCACGTTTCTATAAAGGCATTATTCAGGCTGCCGCTGCGCTCGTCAAATGGCAACAGGGCAATCTCTACGGCATGCGCCTGAACTGGGCCAAGAGCCAGTCGCGGCTGGCCGGCCTGTCCAGTCCGTTTCTGGGTCTCGATATTGCCGGCTTCTGCCGCACGATGCAGCAGTTCGTCGAGGCACAGAGCCAGGCCCGGCCCGCATCCATACCGGTCATCGAACTGAACCCGCAGCCCCAGGGTGCGCAGCCTGGTTGGAACCGGAATGATGCAAATCGCCGGACATAAGTTGTTGTGCTACCATGCCCGGTTTATGCTTCACCAGACGGAACCGGCAGGGGATTGCCGTGCAGGCAAGTACGCCGCTGGCCTAAGGTAGTTTATTCTGAAGTAATTTGCTTACGGAAGATGCCATATCATAGATGCCTATGATATAATATGTAAGCAATATCAGTACGATACGGATAGGAAGGTACGCGATGCTCGAAGAGTTCGATCGGAACGAAGGCATTCGCCACCTCCGCCGTGGTTTAGCACTTGAACGAGCGAACCGCATCGCAGAGGCGGCGGATGAGTACCGCCAGGCGATTGAGCGTTATCCGCACTTGCGTGAGGCGCACGATGCATTGGGAATGTATTACCAGCGCAGTGGTCAACTCGCCAAGGCGGCGGAGGAGTTCCGCATCGTCGCGAAACTCGAAGGCGATTTTCTCTCCTTTTTTAACCTGGGTTTTGTGCTCATCGAATTAGAACGCTTCGAAGAAGCTCTTGATGCGTTTCAAGAGTGTTTGCACATGGCCCCTGAAGATTCGGCGACGCACTTCGAACTGGGTTTGATCCATTTTTCGCGTGGCGATTTCGGTACCGCGCTCGATCATTTGCAACGCCCCCTGCGCAGTTACCCGGAAGATTGGGAAGTTCGCAATTTGCTCGGCAAATGTTACCTGGGTTTGCGTCGCCTCGATGAAGCCCTCGGGGCCTTCGGCCAGGCGCTGCAACTCGCCGCCAGCCCGAAAGCCCAGGCTGAACTGTTTGAAAATATTGCCTCGGTTGAACGCTATCGCGAATTTCGCAATCTTCACGGCAGCAAAGACCAGGTCTATGCGGCGGACGGTGTTGTCTATCTTGGTTCGGCCCAGGACGACGGCCTGCAACTGGCGGAAGCCCAGGATTATCATTTTACCTATCCCGACATCGGTACCACCCTGCAACGCATGCTGGCACTGCAACACGGCTACCGCTGGAAGTTTAGCTCGATTGTCGCCGTCGACAAACCTTCCCGCCCACTCGCCGATGCCCTCGCGACGTTGCTCAACCTGCCGCAGCGCCGCACCAGCGAACTAGGTGCCGACGACCATGTGCTGCTGGTGATGGCTGTCGCTCGTGAGGCCGAACTGCTGCTCACCGCCGTCGAGCATTTGCCCTGCCCGGCTGTCACGTTTTGCCTGGGCCTGAACTGGTTGCGCCATAGCCGGATTTTGCCGGAAATGATCGGGATTGCTGCCCGTGGCTCCTGTAGCGTGCCCTGGGAGCCTGAATTGCGCCGCCTGCTCGCCGACGGCGCCCCACCACGGGACATCGCTGCCTGCATCGAGACGGCCAGCAACGCCATTGTTCAGGCGGTCAACGATACGCCGCTCGATACCAATCTGCCACGCCAGGTACGCTATTATACCCGCAATCACCGCCGCTTGATCTTCCTCGATCAGCCGGTCGGCCCCCGTACTTGATACGATCCAAATAGCAAAGATACAATGCGTTGCGCCGGAAACCCGACGCAACGCATTGTATCTTTGTTATGGATATAAATTAGCGCATTTTCCGAAATCGTGTTAAATTAAAGTAACACGTTTGTTTCGAGGAATGCGTCTATGCAACAGCCTGATCTTTGTCTCGGCTTTGCGGTGCGCCCGGTGGCGCGACCGGAGCTACGCCTGCCTGCCGATCCGCCGCACCTCAGCATTGCGCTGGCGCATCTGCGCGATATGCTGGGCTACCTCAAACAGATCCATGTGCGCTTTTATCGTCTTCCCAATCTCTTCGGCCGCCGGCATAGCGCCGCGCAGCAACTTGCCGATTGCCGGGCCGAACTGGCTCATATCGCGGAACTGGCCGCTGCCCAGAACCTGCGCTTCAGTATGCATCTCGACCACAACCTGGCCCTGGCGCAGGCCGATGCGGCCGCCGCTGCCCGCAGCCTGGCCGAAATCGAAGCTCAGGCCAGTCTGCTCAGCAGCCTGGCCGGCAAGGATCAGGGCAATGCGCGCCTGGTTATGCACTTTGGCGCGCCGGCCGGCGACCAGGCCGGCCTGGAACGTTTTCTGGCCCGCTACCGCAGCCTTTCGCCGGAGGCCCGCGGGCGCCTGTGCCTCGAACACGACCATCACGTCAGCCTCGGAACACTGCTGCGCCTGCATCGGTACTGCGGCATTCCGCTGATCTTCGATCTGCTGCACTGGCGCCTGCACAACCCCGAGCAACTCTCGCTCAATCTGGCACTGGGGCTGGCCCTGGCGACCTGGCCGACAACGAGCCGGCCCGAAATCCATATCAGCAGCCAGCGTACCGAAGCGCACTTGCTGCCCGCCCGCGCCGGCCAGCCTGCCCGTGTGCTCGCTCCACGGCCCGGCCAGCACGCCGATTTCATCAATCCGGCGGATGCCCGTGAGTTGCTCGCCGCCGCCCGCGGCCTGCCGGCCTTCGATATGATGCTCGAAGCTAAAGCCGGCGATCTGGCGCTGTTGCGCTTGCGCAGGGAGCTCGTCGGCGATGCAAGCAAAAAGACGTTGCGGTTGGGCGAACATGCCGGCACGTTCGCCCAACCGCAACGTCTTTTTGATTCACCTGTGCTACAATGATCCCCTGGTGGGCAGGGTGCCCACCCGCGCATGGCGCGAACAGATTCGACAGATTCGACAGGACGTGAGGAAACGCTATGAGCCAGTCATCTCGCTCACGCGGTACCGCCGAGCAGCCGAATATGCTGCCCGGTGTCATTTCGGCGATTGTGGTCTTGCTGATCCTGGGGTTGCTCGGGCTACTCTTGTTGAACCGGGCCGCCGAACAGGACGCTGTTGCCGAGCAAAGTTCGGCACCCGCCGCCGATATCGCCGCCGAAGCAGTTCCGACTGCGGCGGCAGTGCCAACCGCCGCACCTGCCGCGGCGGCCGCATCGCAGCAGTACGATGCGCCGCCGCCAATGACCATCGATCCGGAAGCTGAGTATACGGCAACTATCACGACGCCGCGCGGCGATATTGTCGTGCGACTACGGCCCGACATCGCCCCGATTACGGTAAACAACTTCGTGTTCCTGGCCCGCGAAGGTTTTTACGACGGCCTGACCTGGCACCGGGTACTCGAGGATTTTATGGCCCAGGGCGGTGACCCGCTCGGTGATGGTACCGGCGGCGCCGGTTACAACATTCCAGCTGAGTTCACCAGCGAGATCAGCTTCGACCAGCCCGGTTTGCTGGCCATGGCCCGCGCCAACGACCCCGACAGCGCCAGTTCGCAGTTTTTCATCACCACCGCGCCGGCACCCTGGCTGGACGAGCAGTATACCGTCTTCGGCGAAGTCATCGCAGGCCAGGCGATCGTCGACAATATCCCGTTACGCGATCCGGCTACCGCTACCACCCCCGGCGAAGAAATCCTCGCCATCACGATCAACGAGTAGGGCTGGAGCAACACCAACGCGGCCCCGGCTCTGCGAGCCGGGGCCGCGTTGGTGTTGCTCCAGCCCTACTTTTTCCGCCCAAACCAGCCGCGCTTTGGCTCTTCTTCGACCGACTGGCGCAATCTGGCAAGATCATTTTCGGCATGCTCGGCAGGTTGCTCCGCCGGGCGAGGCGATTCTTCGGCGGCCAGATCGCTCAGCGAGATGCGTTTGCCTTTCTGCGCCGCCGATTGCTCGGTATGCGGTGCAACCTCGGCAGAGTCTTCCCTGGTCAGGTCGCCCAGCGACACACGGCGTCCTTTCGGTTGATCGTCGGTCGCCTGAACTTCGGCCGGCGGCGGAACATCCGGCAGGCGCTCCGATGCGGGGAGCGGCGCCGGCGGCGAGACAGGTTCAGCCGGTGGTAGCGGTTCGCGGGCCGCAGCGGGGTTACGCGCCTCCAGCGGATCGCTGCTACCATTAGCCAGGGCCGCCACCGGCTGCGCCGGCTGCGCCGCCAGTGGCATTGCCGCCGCCGGCATCTGGCCGGCACTGATTTGCGGCACCTCCGGCTGTGCGGCATTTTCGAGATAGGGATTGGCTCCCCGTTCGGCACCCAGCGCCACCAGCCACTGCCAGATCCGGTTGCAGCGTTCCGCCGGCTCCTCGGGCAGTGCCAGAGGCCGCCCGCGCGCATCAATGATGACGCCGAGCAAACTGCCGGCAATGGCCCCGGCATCCGAGAGCACTTCCGCGCCGGGCTCACTGTTGCCGACCCGCACTGCCGCCGCCGGCTTGAGCCGCAACTGGCCGCGCGTACCCTGTGGCAACGGCAAGCGGGCTACCTGGCCATGCCGCACAGTCACCTGTTGCGAACGCCCACCAATTCTGGCCAGTTCGACTTCCACCGCATCCTCACCATATTTGCCCTCGCCCACCGCGACCACAACCGTTGCCAGCGGCACATTGCGCATCGCATCGCGGTCGAAAATATTGACGGCACTGATCTGATCGACTGTGGCCAGTGCTCCGCATACCGGCACCAGGCCAAGGCTATCCAGGTGCATCTGCAGCGCCATCTGCGCCGTATCGCTGTCGGCGCTACCGGCCAGTTCGGGCTGAAGCGCATCAAGCAGCATCAAAGCAACCATGCCGGGATGCGGCGCATGGGTCAGCACACCACCACCGGCAATCAACAAGTCATAGCTTATATCGGCCTGGCCGGATCGCAGTTCTGCGGCGAGCATCGCCAGTGCCTCACGAGCCAGTGCCTGCTCGATATACACATCTTTGCGGTGCGAGGGCAGCACCTCGGGCCGAATGAGCTTGTTGAGCAGCCAGTGCATCAGTTCATCGTCGGCGATCGGGAAGGGCAGCCAGCGTGCGATGGCGGCCAGGCCGCCTTCGGCGAGCAAGGTCGAGAGCCCATAGCCGGTACCGCAATTGCCCAGCACGATGGGAGCATAAAAACCGGGCGCCGCCAGAAAAGCACTGCTACTGGCCGAACCAATATCGATATGCAAAACCCGGCGCTGGTAGCGCTCGGCTACAAAGCGGGTCAGCAGGCCATTGATAGTGCACACCGGCTGCACCGGTCGATGACAAATGCGTTGCAGCGCAGCTATGCCCGGCAGCCGGCGCAACACTATCGTATCGTAGAGCTGCAACAATTTCTGGCGCACCGGATCCAGGCGTTCGACATCGAGAGCAGGGCGCACATTCTCGACAATATGCGGCTCGGCCCGATCCGAAAGCGCGGCCAGCACCTGATCACGGGCGGCGCTATTGCCCGCATAGATCACCGGGCGCGCCCGCAGATCCTGGTGCTGCCGGCCTTCGACATCCACCTGCGAGCGCAACGCCGTCAGGCCAACAATGTGGGCCAGCCGATTGACTGCGCCCACTGCACCTTCTTCCAGGCCGCCGGCGATAATGATCACATCGGGATTCAGACCCAACAATTTTTCGACCTGCCGTTCGATCCAGGAACGATCATCATTGTTGAACGACTGGGAGGCGGCATCATCGAGCGTAACAATTTGGAGCGGGATGGCATAAATGGTTCGGCTGGCCCGGAGGGCACTCAAGGCTGAGACATCACTGGCAATAGCGGTGATGACCACGTCCATCGTACCGGCGGCACTGGTCAACACCAGCAAATGATCAACGCCATCGCGCTCTTTATTTTGCGGCATCAAAAGCTGGCCATCACGCAGCAGCGTACGCCCGGTAAACTCAGAGAGCCGGGCGGCCGCCTCAAGAATGCCGTAGAGCGCATTTTGATAGGGCGGTTCGAGCGTACTGGCTGTTTCGGCCTGCCCCAGCAAACGCGGCTCATCATCGACTCGGTCGACCAGCGTGACCCTGGTTGTCACGCTGCCGACTTCGGCAATCAGTATGGCACCCTGTTGCTCAGTCATTGTCTTTTACTCGACATTTCAAAAATTGCCGAACCAGGTTACAAACGCTGCCAGCCGATCATTGAGCGCGCTGAGATAAGTTACCAGTGATCCGGCAAAGAAAAACCCGAAGGCAATCATCAAGATCCAGCGCCCGACCTGGGCAGCGGCGGCAACCAGTCGCCCGGTGGGGCCGGAACCAGTGACCGTAAAGTAGAAATAGCAGAGCGTGGTAATCACGCCGGCAGCCAGCAACACAATACTGACCAGTTGCACTGCGGTAGCCCCGGCCGGCACACTGACCGTGCTAAGCAACTGTGGCCCCAGTGTGCCAATGAGCGCACCGGCCAGTGCCAGCGCCGCCCCTACCCCGAAGACCAGCGCCAGCGGAATATTGGCCAGCCAGGAAAGCGACTGGCGCCCGAGGATGCGCGGCAAAAAGAACAGCGCCAGCACAAAGGGCACAATACTCAACAGCGAAGCCGTGGCCGGTGCAAAACCAACCTGGTTTAGCGGCCCGCTGCCGGTAAGGAACTGGCTCACTGCCGGCACCAGCACCTGATGATAGACAACAACAAATGCATAACCCAGCGAGGCACCAATAAACACATATTGTACCGTCCGATACGCCGGGTTATCGCCAATCAGCCGGCTCAGCACCAGCAATGTCAGGATCAGCGGAATAAGCCCGAGCAGCACATCGGTCATGATGCCTCCTCACGTTGACGGGGTTTGCGCAGCCATTGAATCAGCGTCCCGACAATGGCAAGCAGCACGAAGGCAAGCACACTGACACTGAGCGCGGCAGCAGAGCGAGCCGTCTCACTATCAGGCGCCACTTCGCCGCGCAGCGCCCGATAATCGAAAGCGCCCTGGATGCCGACCAGCGCATAGACATCGGAACCTTGCAGGTACGGCTGCACCGGCGGAGCCACTTCGGCGGGCAACAAAAAAGCAACCGGCACATCCGGATAGCGGCTATGCACCTGTTCCATCCAGCTCTGCACGAACTGCGACTGATCAGCCATCACCACAATCAGCGACAGATCAGCGATCGTATTGAGCCGCGGTGTTCCGTCGAAATTCGTCGCCAGCGCACCGCCGGTAGCATTGCGCCCGGCAAAATCTCGGGCCAGCACCGCACGCAAGTTCTGCGCCATTGTTCGCAGCGCCAGGTCGCCACCGGGTCGATAACCGAGCAATACATAATCGCGCCCACCAACATCGGCGCCGGTCGTCTGATCAACGTTATAGCCGGCCTCGCGCAGCGGACGGATAATGTCGAAGGAGAGCAAAGTGCCCTGCACGTCCGTGCTGACGAGCAGCATTCTGGTGCGTTGCTCAATCAAGTGACCGGTGAGTGCCCGTTCCAACGGCACCAGTTCGCTGCTGCGCTGAGCATTCCACTCATAGGCCAGCAACACGATATCATCTTCGCTCAAACCAGCCACCACGCTATGCAGTTGCTGGGCCGAGGATTGGGGCGGCGGTGGAGCGACCGGGAAGAAGCCGGCAATCGGCGGCAACAGCAGACCGGCCAGCACTGCCAGCACCAGCACCAGGTACAGGATCCGGTCGAGATCGATCTGCCACCAGCGCCTGGTTTCGACTACGATAGGCCGGGGCGCAGCATCGGGAAACGGCCGGCTGGAGATGTTGCGAAGCAACAGGGCTGCTTCACGCTGCGCCGGCGAAGAGCTAAAAGTTTTGCGGGTAATAGTGACCGACGGTGGTGCTGTGGTAGCAACCACCACCTCGTTATCATCTTCCTGCCCACCGAGCCGCGACAACCAGTCAAAGGCCTGCGAATCAGCCGTTTCTGCGGGCATCTCCGGCTCACGTGGCTGCAACCAGCGCGGCAAATCCGCTCCGCCGAAAAAGTCGTTGCCGGACACCTCGGCCATCCCGGTCTGTTCGCCGCGTCGTCCTTCCGCCGGTGCACGATGCTCCGATGGCTCAACGCGCTCGTCTGCAGCAGCCGGCATCTCGGCCGGTGCCGGCACTTCGCCTTCGTCGCCACGCAACCAGGCCGGCAAGCCAGCCTCGCCGGTCGGCACGGGGCCTTCAGCAGGCGCATCCATCAACCAGGGCGGCACATCCGCCACCGGTTCGCCGGCGCTCGCCGCCGAACCGCGCTCCTCGCCCTGCAACCAGGGCGGCACATCCGCCACCGGTTCGCCGGCGCTCGCCGCCGAACCGCGCTCCTCGCC
>DAOTUJ010000143.1:0-43936 GCA_034437175.1 Chloroflexaceae bacterium
GATCTCGATCTGCTCGGGATCGACGTCGAAGACTTCAGCGGCAATCAGGGCAAAGGTGCTATTGACCCCGGAGATGTCGACCGAGCCGACATGCACCCGGATGGTGCCGTCGGTATCCGGCCGGCAAACTGCAGCCGCCGGCGACATACCGCAGGGCCAGCCGCCGACGGCGATGCCGGTACCGTCACCGGGCCGGCGCTCCTGCCAGAGCGGATGCTCGGCCAGGCGCTGCAACACCGGCTTGAGGCCGATATGCGGCCAGGGCGCATTGGTTCCCATCGGATCGCCACCCTCAGCCGCGTTGTTCAAGCGGAACTGAAGCGGATCGGTGCCAAGCTCGCGGATCACATCATCGATGCTGGACTCGAGAGCGAAGGTGGCCTGCGGCGCACCGGGCGCCCGATACGCGCCGGCCTGCGATTTGTGGGTTACAACTTCGTAGCAATCAATCTGCACATTGTCGCACTTGTAATAGCCGCCAATCAAGTTCGAAACGATGCCGCCGAGCGGAAAGGGATACACCCCGTTGTCGAGCCGGATCGAGGCGTGCAATGCAGTCAGTTTGCCGTCGCGGGTGGCACCGAGTTTCAGATCGATCCGGCTGGCCGGCGAGGGCGTGGTCGTGAGAAAATCCTCGGTGCGCGTCAGCACCATGCGCACCGGGCGACTGAGCGCCAGCGCCGTCGCCGCGACCAGCGGCTCCAGAATGCCGTATTTGGCACCGAAACCACCGCCGACAGTCATGGGCACCACCACCACTTTGCTGCGCGGGAGGCCCAGCAGGCGCGCCAGTTCGTTGCGTACACCGAACTGGCCCTGGGTGCTGGTATACACCGTAAGGCCCTTGCCGAGCGGATCGGGATCAGCGACAACCGCGTGCGGCTCCATATAGCCCTGGTGTACCGTCGCCGTGGTATAGCTGCGATCAACAACGACATCGGCGGCTACCAGGGCCGCCTGCACATCACCGCGGCTGAAATGCGTCTCCTTGATGACATTTGAAGGCTTGCGGCGATCTTCTTCTTCACCGTGCTCAACGGCAGCGTGAGCCGCCGTCAGATCTTCGCCCTCCTGGGGCAGACCCTCCGGCCAGATCAGCGGCGCACCTTCAGACAGCGCGGCATCCATATCGGCAACCGTGGGCAGCGGCTCATAATCGACCATCACCGCCGCAATGCCGTCGCTGGCGGCTGTTTCGCTTTCGGCCACCACTACCACCACCGGTTCTCCTCGAAAGACCACTTCTGTATCGGCCAGCACCGTCGTCTGGCGCGAATTAGGCACCCGGCCATACGTCGGCAAATCGGTAGCGGTCAGCACCGCGACCACACCGGGAACGGCACGGGCGGCGGCCAGATCCATGCCGGTAATGCGGGCATGGGCATAGGGGCTGAGCACCGGGCGGGCGTGGAGCATACCGGGCAGATTGAGATCGGCTACATAGCGCGTGCGACCGGTCACTTTTTCCATGCCCTCGATCAATTTCTGCGGTTTCCCCAGGCGCTGCAAATCAGGCTTGTGCTCGCTCATAGACTCCTCTTGGCTTTACAACGTGATTGGATGCTGGCCGCAGCAGGGCTTTTGCGCCCACGGCAGCAAGGCAGATAACATTTTACTTCCCGGTTTGTGCCGGTCGCGGCAAAACCCAGGAAACGGCCTTATTTTCATCAGGCATACAGGAATTGGCACCGCCAGCACTGGCTGCACAATTGGGCTGCGCCGTAGCAGCTACACCAGCAAATGAAATTTTTCGCTTCAACTGGCCTCTTTTATTGTAGCACGACACCGGTATCGTGGGAGCGCGGCAAAACGTTACTACAGCTTCATGGAACTTTTTTGCTGCGTACAACGTTTATACCTATGCAGGGCCAACATAGGGCCAGCTTTCGCAACTGCAACCTCCTCCGGTCACGGCGGGCCTGCATGCAGAACGCCGCATCCAGTGCAAAGGAGGTCTGGCGATGCAAATCCTGTTCGCGATCGGCTTGCTCATCCTCGGTCTGATGCTCTTTGTGGCCATGCTCCGCCCCGTATTTCTGGCTGCCCATTCCGAGAAGATTAATCAAGAATCAGCGACCAGTGGTGTCATCGGCTGCATGCCACTGCTGATGCTGGCAATCATTCTGTTCGGCGTCCTGGCCACCCTGTTTATCAAATAAGGCGACCTGCGCAATGGGCGTTGATGCTGGCCGCAGCAGGGGCGTTCTGGCCTGCGGCAGCGTAGCAAGAACCTGCGTTTTCGTTCGTTCTGGCGGCAAAGCCGCCAGAACAAACGAAAAATGCTTCCTACCACTCTTCTCCTGAACCCTGACACCTGATCCCTGCACCCTGCTGTAAGTCAGGCTATTTACGTTCCCTGGTGAGTCGACTATAATGCCCGCCGGTTATACATAGAACAGCCGGAGTATTCAGATGGATTGTTCGACGCACGAGATTCGAAGACGCGATCCCTTGCTGGCACTGGCCGGCTATCTGGTTCTGGCGCTGGTATTTTTTGCACCCCTGTTGCCACATTTTGCCACCACACTCTGGGGCGGTCGGATTGCTGAGAATGACGGCTGGCAACATACCTGGCATGTCTGGTGGGTTGCGCAGGCACTAAGTTCCGGGCAGAACCCGTTTGTCACTCCTTTGCTTTTTCATCCCGCCGGGGCATCGCTCTATGTGCAGCCGCTGAATCTGAGCAACGGGCTGCTCGTCCTGCCGATTACGCTTGGCGCCGGCCCGGTGGCCGGATACAACAGTGCCGCTGTGCTTTCGTTTCTGCTCGCCGGTCTGGCAGGCTATCTGCTGGCCTTCCAGGTCAGCGGTAGTCGCCCGGCAGCATTTCTCGGCGGGATGGCCTTCGCCTGGTCGCCGTTTCATCTTGGCCGCTTTTTCAACGGGCAACTGGAATTGATGGCCATCCAGTGGCTGGCCTTCTATGCCTTTTTCGCCCTGCGCGCAGTGCAGACGCTGCGATTGCGTGATGCGCTGACCGCCGGTGTGATGCTGGCGATCACTGGATACACCAGCTGGTACTATTTGCTGTTTCTGCTGATCTGGAGCGCGCTCTTTGCTCTGCTGTGGTTGCGCCGCCCCCTGCTGCCGAACCTGCGCCAGTGGGCAATTGTCGGGGGGACTGCCCTGCTCTTGCTCGGCCCGGCTCTGGTTCCGGCCCTGCTCCAGGTCTACGGCGCCGAGCAAAGTCTCAACGAGGTATCGGCAGCAGAGATACGCACCTATTCGGCCAATGGGCTGGATTTCTGGCTACCAACCCTCAACCATCCGCTCTGGGGCGAGACCGTTACCGCTGCGGTGAGTGCGGCCTGGCATCCACTGAGCGGCGATTTCAATGCGGCGCTCGGGTACAGCGTTTTGCTGCTGAGCTTTGCCGGCTGTGTCCTGGCCTGGCCGATCGCCTGGCGCTGGTGCCTGCTGGCCGGCCCGGGTATGCTCTTGGCACTCGGGCCGGAGCTGCAACTCGGCCCCTGGAACACTGGCATTCTGCTGCCCTACCGGCTGCTGCAAGAATTGCCGGGCGCTGATTTCGCCCGGCGTCCGATGCTCTTCGTCGTGTTGACGACCCTGGCGCTGACGCCGCTGGTTGCGCTGGGGGTGCGCGAGTTGCTGGCACGCAGCACAGCCGCAGCCGCCCGCCGACCCGGCTCGCAATCGCTCGATCATTCACCCGGCAGCTTCAGCCGGGGAATGTCGCTCCGGCCCGCGCTGCTCGGCTTCGGCATACTGGTGGTACTGGCACTTGAACTGATGCCGATGCGGGGCAGGTTGCTCGATGCCGCAGTGCATCCCTACCTGGCCACGCTGGATGCGCAAGACGGTGCCCTGCTGCATGTGCCGCCACCGCTCTACAAAATTGTCGGGCCGCAGAAAGCGCAAATGCAGCACGCAGCACCGATTTTTGGCGGCTACCTGGCCCGTATCCCGCGCTACGATGTCCGCTTTGCACCCGGGATCAACCCGTTCTGGCAGATGCGCGCCGAAAGCGCCCGGATGCTCGATCCGGTCGCGTCGGCAGCCTCGGCGATGAGTTACTATGGCCTGCGCCAGGTGATCATTACCTGGGACGATATTCATCCTGATCGGCATCCGCTGCTGGAAGCGACGCTCGAGCAGACGCTGCCCGGCGTTACGCCGGTCTATGCCGATGCGCAATTGAGTGCCTACCGGGTTCCGGAAACCACTCCTGCGCCTTTTGCCTATTTCGGCGATGGATGGTATCCCGAAGAACAGAACGCTGACCGGCGCTGGCGCTGGCGCTGGATGCGGGAGCAGGGCGATCTGCTGCTGGTCAATCCGGAATCGACAGCGCAACGGGCGACCTTGCGCTTCGGCGCTGAAAGCTATGCTCAGGCACGCCAGGTCACCGTACAGCTCAATGCGCGCCCGCTGAAGTCTATCACGATTGCGGCGCAACCCGAAAGCACGCCGATGGTTTTGCATCTCCTGCTCCCCCCCGGCGAACATCGTCTCTCGCTGCTGGCGCCGACTGCTGTTGAGCAGAATGCTACCAGCCGGCGCAACATCAGCATCGTGGTGAGCAACGTGCAACCGTCCTGGTCGCCGCTGGCCGAATAGCTATAACCGCAGAAGGATATGGGTATGTGATTGCCGACGGCCAGGCCATCAGCAATCACATACCCATATCCTTCTTCTTCTGCGCTACAGATCTGCCAGCGCAGCAGCCAGCACATCGATGGCGCGCAGGTATTCGGCGATGGTGATGTGTTCGTCGGGGGTATGATCGAGTTCGGAGTCACCGGGGCCGTAGGCCAGGATGGGGCAGTTCCAGGCCGGGCCGACCACGTTCATGTCCGAGGTGCCGGTTTTCAACAAGAAGCCGGGCCGGCCGCCGGCAGTTCGAATGCCGCGCAGAAAAGCACGTACCAGCGCAGAGTTCTTTTCGCCGCGATAGGCCGGGCAGCCGTCGCGGAACTGCAATGCACCGGGAAATGCCTGGCCGGCATTGAGGTGCTGGAGGTCGGTCGTGAGATCGGCGGGCGCAAGAGCCGGCGGCAGACGCAGGCCAATCGTCAGCGTCGCCTGGTCGTACAGGCCGTCACTCCGGCTGTTGATGCTGCGCAGCGAAGGCAGCAGTTGATCGAAGAGCCGGGTTTTGCCGCTGTTAAACTGCTCGCAATAGCGCTGCACGGCGTTCCAGAAGGCTACCGCCTGTTCGGCGACGGCCTGGCCGGGGCCGGCACTATGCGCACCGGCCTGCTCCCAGAACCCATCGATCAACAGGCGCCCTTTGTAACCCAGGGTCAGCCGCTCCCAGCCGCTGGGCTCGCCGATGATGCAGGCCTGCGGCTGATACTGCGTCCGCACGTAGTGGGCGCCCTTCGAGGATGCCGCCTCTTCTTCCACCGCGCCGATCAGGATCAGGCGCTGCTGCAGGTCGCCGGCAGCGATGCGGCGAGCCACCGCCGCAACGAAGGTCGCAAACGGCCCTTTGGCATCAACGGCCCCGCGGCCGTAGAGCAAGCCCTGGTCACGGCGCACGGCAATGTCGCCGGGCACGGTATCGATATGGCCGAGCAGCACCATGTCCGGCCCCTGCCCGGCGATACCGACGGCGTTGCCGGCCGGGTCGATAAAGCTCTCGAAGCCGAGACCGGCCATTTCGGCCACCAGAAAGTGCGCCAGTTCCTGTTCCTGACCGGAAAGGCTGGGGATCTGCAGCATGCGCTCCAGCAGCGCCACCGGATCATTCATGGCCGCACGCTCCCCGCTGCGGGTGCTGTACGCACAGCATCGTACATTTACTTCTTTCGTTTGTTCCGGCGGCTTTGCCGCCGGAACAAACGGTAGATCGTGAAATGAACAGACGTTTGTTCGTTCCGTCCGGCGGCTTCGCCGCCGGACGGAACGAACAAACCATTGCTTCCACCCTGCCGGAGGCGGAAAGGGTCGCAGGGGCAATGCCCCGATTGCACAGATCAAGCCAGGCTTGCATCAATTGCCTCCACAACGGCATCCAGTTCAGCGTAATCAATGACCAGCGGCGGCAGCAGCCGCAACACATTCGGCCCGGCGGGCAGCGCCAGCACACCACGTTCCATCAGGGCCGACAGGTATGGTTGTACGCGTTCTTTCAATTCCAGGCCAATCAGCAAACCCATGCCACGGATCGCCCGCACTTTTGCCAGTTCCAGCGCTGCCAGTTTTTCACGCAGATAGGCACCTCTGGCAGCCGACTGGCCGGCCAGGTCTGTATCGAGCATGGCGCGCAGGGCAGCGCGGGCGGCAGCGCAGACCAGCGGATTGCCGCCGAAGGTGCTGCCATGGCTGCCGCGCGGCAGGTCGCTCAGGTCGCGATGCAGCGCAATCGCGCCCATGGGCAGGCCGCCGGCAATCGATTTGGCCATGACCATAATGGCCGGGGTGATCGCGAAATGCTCAATGCCGAAGAGTTTGCCGGTACGCCCGAAGCCGGTCTGGATCTCGTCGATGATCAGCAGCGCCCCGTGCTCACAGCAAATCTGCTCGGCGGCCGCCAGAAAAGCCGGATCGGCCGGGCGCACACCGCCCTCACCCTGCACCGGTTCAAGCAAGACTGCCGCAGTATCGGCGTCGACGGCAGAGGCCAGCGCCTCGATTTTGTTGTAGGGCACATGGCTGAAGCCGGGCACCAGCGGCTGGAAGGGTTCGCGGTACTTCGGCTCATAGGTTGCCGATAGCGCGCCCATCGTGCGCCCATGAAAACCGCGCATTGCGGCGACGATCTTCTGGCGCCCGGTGAGCAGGCGCGCAAATTTAATTGCGCCTTCGATGGCTTCGGCACCCGAGTTGCACAGGAAGATCTTCTCCAGTTCTGCCGGCAGCACCGCCGCCAGTTCTTGCAGATAGGCCGCCCGCTCATTGTTGTAAAAGATTTCCGGGCAACTGATCAGCCGGCCCACCTGCTCCTGGATCGCCGCTACCACTGCCGGATGCGCATGACCAAGGTTGGCGGCGCCCTGCCCAGCGACACAGTCGATATATTCGCGGCCATCGGCATCCCAGAGCCGCGCCCCTTCGCCACGCACAATCGCCAGCGGTCGCTTGGGATATACCCCGCTGGTATGCGCATCTTCGAGCGCAATCACCTCGTGATTGCTTAACACCTGATTGCTCATCTTTTGCTACTCCCGCGGCGTGCTGTATGAGTCCAGCCGCCAGGTTACGCCGTGATCAAACGATACCAGAATCCCGGTGGTGTAAATGCCGCCGCAGGTCCCCGTCACCCTGACCTGATAATGCGCATCGTGCGACGATACATTGCCGACGGTGACGTTATTGATCGACAGGCCGATATTTTTGAACAGGCGTTGCACTTCTGCTGTTGATGGGGCAGGCATATCCCGGCTCATCGCAATGCATACCTCCACGGTAGGTCGATAACTCGCTGTGTTTGCACATGCTACACATACTATACATACCACCCTGCTTGCGTGCAAACCAGCGGGTATGACGAAACGTTGTGCACGTGCGCCAGGTTCCCGCTTCCGGGAAGCTTCCTATGACAAGCAGATAGCTGCCGATGCCTGCACGGCACCTCAGCATACCGGGGCCGCCGCGGGGCAAGCTTCCCGGAAACTGGCCGCGCTCGCGATCTTGGTGCAGCACGTTTCGTTACACCCCAAATCAGCAAGATAATACGTTACAGTGATTAAAATCGGGTATACTGATAATGACAGGATGCTTCCATAATCGCCGGATGTTAACGCTCGCGAAAGTGAACCTTATCCGATGGACACATCATCACTCTCGACTCATGATTTGCTGATCGTGCTCGACATTACCCGCCGACTGGCTGAACAGCGGGCCGTTCAGCCAGTGATGGATTATGTCAGTGAAACCATTTTCGAGTTTATCGATGCGGAACGCTGCCTGATCGCCCTGTTTGCCGCCGACGGTAGTCTCGACATACAATCTGCCCGCAACCGCAAAGGTGAACGCATCGAAGACGCCACCGACCAGGTCAGCTTTTCGATTTTGCAGCGAGTACGCAACACCCTCTCGCCCCTGCTTATCAACGATGCACTCAGCGATGAATATCTGCGTGGCTCGCGCAGTGTGTTCAATTTGAAGTTGCGCTCGGTAATGTGTGTGCCACTGATTTCCTATGGCCATGCCATCGGCGTGATCTATGTCGAGAATCGCTCGCTACGCGGGCGTTTCCACGAAGAAAATTTGCTGCCGCTGGTGCTCTTTTCGCACCAGGTCGTCGTAACCATCGAGAATGCGCGCTTCTATGAGTCGCTCGAAGCGCGCATCGCCGAACGCACGCATGCGCTGGAAGACGCCAACCGACAACTCACGCGCCAGGCGATGGAGTTGCGCGAACTCGGCATCCGCGATAGTCTGACCAATTTGCACAACCGACGCTATTTCACTGATCAACTGCCGGTGCTGTTCGCTGCGGCGCAACACGATCAGCAACCGCTGGTATTGGCCTGCGCCGACATCGACGGTTTCAAGCAGATCAATGATGCTTTTTTTCACGAAACCGGCGACCGGGTGCTGATTGCGCTGGCCGACCTGCTGCGCGAGAATATTCGCACCGCCGACTGCTGTGCCCGCATTGGGGGCGAAGAGTTCGTGATTGCCATGCCCAATACCACGCTCCCGGCAGCCATCCAGATCTGCGAACGCCTGTGCGGGCTTATCGAGCAGCACGATTGGAACAGCCTTGCGACCGGGTTGCAGGTCAGCACCAGCTTTGGGCTGGCAGTCAGCACAGAATGTGCCGACGCGCCGAGTCTCCTGCGTCTGGCTGATACCCGCCTGTACCTGGCCAAGCGGCTGGGTAAAAACCGGGTCATCGCGGTCGAGCCGTCCCTCTGAAACCGGCTACCGGCGCCGCGCTTCAACTCACCCGGGTTATGCGGTGGCAACCGCGAGCGTCGCGTTTCGTCTCCGGCAGGGCAGTACGTTCCGTTGGATTTTGTTTGATTTTGCAGCTTCGTTGCAAAATCAAACGAAAAGGCCGTCCCCGCGCCGACTGCGTCAGTCGTATCAACGTATCACGGTTCCCTGCCCTTCCAGTGCCGCACTGATCGAGGCCGGGATGCGGGCGTCACCTAGAATCACCCGCCCGACGCCGCCCTGCAGGGCTTCGGCAGCGCCCAGCACTTTTTTCTTCATGCGGCCCTCGGCAAAGGGCAGATACGCTTCGACCGCGCCGCGCTCGATCTGCCGAATGAGCGAGCTTTCGTCGGGAAAGGCTCGCAGCAGGCCCGGCACATTCGAGAGCAGCAACAGGGTCTCGGCGCGCAGCGCCACCGCGATCGCTGCCGCCGCCCGATCTCCATCGACGTTGATGGCCTCGCCCGCATTGCTGGCCGCCAGCGGCGCCACCACCGGCAGGTAACCTGCATCGCAGAGCATGGCCAGCAATGCGGCATTCACCCGCTCAATCATGCCGGTCCAGTCGTCGCGCAGGATCTTCTGTTTGCCGTTTTCGACAATCCGGATGCTGCTCTTGCGCTGCCCGCTGAGCAGTCGCCCATCCAGGCCGCTCAGACCCAGCGCATTCACCTGGCGCATTTGCAGCCGTTCAACAATGCGCTTATTCATTTTGCCGGCATAGACCATCATAAAAATCTCGAGAGTCTGCCGGTCGGTATAGCGGCTGCTATAGCCTGAGGGCGAGGTGACGAAGCGCGGCGGATGGCCCAGTTGCGCAGCGACCTGGTTGGTCTCGTGGGAGCCGCCGTGTACCAGGATGAGCCGGCGCCCATCGTTGTGCAGGGCGGCCAGGTCGTCGCAGAGCGCCTCATAATCGATGCCGGCACTACCGCCGACTTTGACTACTATCATGGTTGCCTCCGACAAGGTTTTTCGCCTGCGACAGCGCGGAAGTTTACGTCGTATGCTTTCGTTCGGGCCGCAAGCGGCCCGAACGAAAGCATACAAAACCGATTTCCACGCTGTTGCAGACAGGATAGTTCGCTACAGACGTTGCATATCTCCATTGTTCATGTTTTGCGCTAGGCATAAAACGTTCTTACGAGTTCCATGGCTTCCTGGTGGCTAATGCCGTTATACTGGATGCTATAGCGGCGGATCAACCGGGCGATCAGGTCGTCGATCTGGGCTTCGTCGTAGCCGGTGCCGTCGAGATCAGCAGCTTCCTCGAAGCGGGCCAGTGCGCTCCGAAGTTCGGCGGTGGGCCGCAGTTGCAGTGCTGCCAATTCACGCCAGTAACGCACATTCGCCTTGCCGCAGCCAAAGCAGGCCAGTACCGGCCGGCGCAGCGGCATATCGTAGGGCGGCAACGCCCCGGCATAGGCGCTATTGCCGATGTCGAGCGCAGTCTGGCCACCGCGTCCCTCTTGCAGCGCCAGGTTATAGGCCCGCAGCGTCGTATCGGCATGTACGCCGCTACCATCGAATTCGGTATTGGCCGAGAAGGGAAAACGGTCGAAGACAAAGCCAAGCTGCGAGAGAATGCGGTAGAAATAGCCATCGGCATCGCGGTAGCGATTGACGAAGAGCTCGCCCGAGGGCAGGCTGCCCAGTTGCGCCCGCATCGCCTGGCGGATCTGGGTCATCTTGCGCGGATAGAGCCCGATCAGGCGCCGGTAAATTGCCTCGAGCAACGAACTGAGGCCGATGGTGCCGTTGCGCTCGCCGATCCCCAGGATCGAAAAATCCGGTAACATGGTGATGCCCAGCCGCTGGCAAAGCAAGAGCGTATCGACGTAGATCCGATCGGCATTGCCGATGTCGTTGTGCACGTGGCACTCCAGAAACTTGAAGGCCAGATCCAGCCGGCGCAGCACCGCGATCCGGTCGCCCAGTTCATCGATGGTGCTCAGGCCGACCGTGTCGGGAATACCGATCCCGTCCAGCCGCAACGCTGCGGCATCCAACAATTCTTTGAGATGACTATAAAAGGTTTCGTAGTCATTCAGTTCGGTGCGGAACGCATCCTCAGTGCTGAGCCGGATGCAATCGGCGCCTCGTTCGCGGCCCAGCCGGACAGCCTCGCAAGCAATCGCCGCCAGTTGCGGAATGCTCTTGCCGGCCGTGGCCTGCTTGATCTTGCTGGTGCCGATGTAAAGATGCAGGCGGCGAAAACCACTGTCGAGGGCTGCCCGAATATCCTGCGCATGACAGCGAGCATGGGCGGCAAACTCGATGCTCAGGCCGGCGTCCCCCGAACGTGAAAGCAAACCGCGATTGAGCGACTGGCCATAGCGATTGGCCGGAAATGCCGGCATCTCCACGACGCCGACGCCCAGCGAGGCCATATACTGAACACTGACCCAGGCTTCCTCGGCGCTGAGATGAAAGCCCTGCAGGGTGCCATCACGGCGTTCACCGACTGCTTGCAGCGACTCGCGGATGCTGAACACCCCGAAACCCTGGCGCTGCAAATAGGCAAACAGCGCGAACAACTCGATGGCTTCTTGATAGCGTGCATGGCCGGGATTTTCATCGGCCAGGAAAGCTGGTGGCTGCATACATTCCTTACACCGGGTGCAGGCCTGGGAACTCCAACCCGGTCGTCTCAACAAAACCACACATCAAATTCATACACTGCACCGCACTACCGGCCGCACCCTTCATCAGGTTGTCGAGCGCACAGATGCTCACCACCCGCCCACCGGCTTCGTCCAGTGCAAAGCCAACGTCGGCAAAGTTGCTACCGGCCAGGATTTTGGGCTCGGGCAGGCGATGGATGCCCTGGCGTTCGCGTACGATGCGCACGAAAGGCTCATCGCTATAGGCCGCCCGAAAGGCCCGCCAGAGATCCTTTTCATTGAGCGGCTGGGGTGGGAAGAGCTGGGCCGTCGCGACAGCCCCACGCACCATTTCGACACTGCTGATCGAAAGGTGTACCCGTTGCAATCCGGTCGCCTGTTCAACCTCGGCGGTATGGCGATGGCCGGTCGGCGCAAAGGAACGCAGTGCGCCGCTACGCTCAGGATGGTGCGACGAGTCATTGGACTGGGCGCCGCCCTCAGAAGAGCCGACCTTGATCTCGATCACTGCGTCGCGCGCCGGATCGAGCAGGCCGGCCCGCACCAGCGGCAGCAGCGCCAGATTGGCTGCCGTCGCATTGCAGCCGACGCCGCTGGCATACTGCGCATTGCGCAGCGCCTCACGTTCGAGTTCGGGCAGACCGTACACAAAACGGGCCGGCCATTCCGGCGCCGGGTGTTCCTCGCCATACCAGCGCCGGTAGCGTGCGGGGTCGCGCAGGCGAAAATCGGCGGAACAGTCGATGATGCGCGGCGCCAGTTCCGCGAACTGCGCGATCCGGCGGGCAGCCTGGCCGTGCGACAGTGCCAGAAAGAGCAGATCGCATCCGGCCAGCTGGCTGCTGCCGGTAAACTGCAATGACTTTTCCTTCAAGCGTGGATTGCCGCGTAGATTGGGATGCACCGTCGTCACCGGTTTGCCGGCCAGTCGTTCCGAAGTCACCTGAGCGATTTCAACCTGCGGATGAAAGAGCAGCAAACGCAGCAACTCACCGCCCACATAGCCGCTGCCCCCCACAATCGAAACTCGGAGCATAAAATACCTCAATGTTGCGCGCCGCCATGCCGCGGTGCACAGCAAATAGCTTGCATCATACAGATTTTTCGCTTGCGGCAGCAAGGAGAAGACGTTTTTCCTTTGAATTGTGTGGCGAAGCCACACAATCAAAGGAATTATAGGAGCTCCGCTGTGGCGACCGCAACCGCCTTTTTTCGCCTCCGGCAGGGTGGCACTTTCCGTTTTTTCGTTTGATTTTGCGGCGAAGCCGCAAAATCAAACGAAAAAGAAGGTTCTTTCCTTGCTACCGCAGGCGAAAAGGCCCGTTGCGGCTTACGCAACCTGCTGGAGACGGCGCAGCGCAGGCCGTTCAGAGCCCGCGCTGCGCCGTCTCCAGCGTGAAATCGATGATCCGAGCCGGAATGTTGACCCCGGTAGGATCGACGCTGTTGCGAAATTCCATCGTATAATTGACTTCATTGACCAGCAAGCGCCCGGCCTGGTCTTCGAGCAAATCGATGGCAACCACGCCACCGCCAACGGCCTGGGCTGCACCGACGCAAATATCGGCCAGGGCCGGAGTCACCGGGCAGTTACTGGCGATCCCGCCACGAGCAGTATTCGTGATCCAGTGTTCGCTGCGCCGATAGATGGCGGCGACACAATCATTGCCGATCACAAAAGCGCGAATATCGCGCGCCTGGGCCTTGGGCACATACTCCTGGATATAAAAGATCGAATGGTGGTAGGAACCCAGCACTTCTTTGTGTTCAAGCAACGCCTCGGCGGCCTCGCGATCATTCACCTTGGCGATCAGGCGGCCCCATGAACCAATCGCCGGCTTGAGCACCACCGGGTAGCCCAGATCCTCAATAGCCTGCAACGCCGCAGCCGGCGTAAAAGCCATGCGCGTCCGCGGTGTCGGAATACCGGCCCGCACCAGCGCCTGCGTCGTCTTGAACTTATCGCCGCAAATATCGGCTACATGCGCCGTATTCACCGTCGGCACCCCGGCATCATTGAAGGCCTTGAGCGCATAGAGCGCCCGCGAGTGATGGATGCAGCGTTCCAGCACGACATCATAAGGATGCCGACCGGCGTTGAGATCGAACACCGTCTCATCGTCGTTGATCCGCAAATAATCAATGCCTCGTTGTTCGAGCTCCTGAAAGAGCAGCTTCTCCTCAACCCTGATGCGCGAGCACAGCACCGCGATGCGCATAGCTATTCTCCCCAGTCTTCGCCGACTTCCGGTGCCAGCGCCAGTTCCGGCGGATCAAGGCTGATCACCTCCAGCTCGGCGGCACAATCCGGACATGTCAGAATTTCATTTTCTACCGTTCCCTCAGGCAACTCGATGCGAGCCTCGCATTCCGGACATTGAGCATTCATAGGATCAGGATTCTCCATTCGTGATTAAAAAAAGCCTGCTTCACCAGAGGGCCGGTGAAGCAGGCTTGCCAGACGATCCATTGGACAAGCGCGATCAACCTGACCCGGAGGCCGGTTTGTGGTTACGCTTGTCATACTTATAGCAGGCGATAATCATCAAAACGATGCACCAGTAAGCCATGTAGCGGTCAGGATAACACGTACTGACCTGACAAACATTCAGCAGCGTGGGGGTTCAACGCCCGACCCTGAACACTGCCATAATTGCTGCTGAATATACCATTGCCGGATGGAAACGTCAAGCTCTGGTTATTTGGTACCATTGACCGGGGCATAGCGGAGTGTTATCATAAAGCATCACTACTATGGCGATAGTCGCTATCGAACTCAAGAGACACCCATCGAATTGGGGCCAGAATCACGGAGAGCCTTGCTCCGCCTGGTAGGTTCACCCACTTCCCTGTCGCTCAACTGCGGGCATTCGCGTCGGCGAAGGTCAGCGCACCTTCTTTTTTCCGGTTGAAGCCGCCAGAACCACGACCGGCTTGCGGAGCGTGGTTTTGCCAGTTTGCACGAACGAGGCACGGTTGCTCCAGAGAACCGGGCCGGTTTGCTATCGAAATATGCTCAATACTTCCCATATTCGCACATTTCTGGCAGTTGTCGAAACCGGTAACTATACTGCGGCGGCGCGCTTGTTGCATATGTCGCAGCCGGCCGTCAGCCAGCATATTCGCTCGTTGGAAGCACAACTCGGCGATGTTCACCTGTTCCGGCGCAATCACGGGCGCATGCAGGTAACCCATGCCGGCGAAGTGCTGCTGGGCATGGCCCGCGAACTGATCGATCTGGCGGAACGAACCGAAGCGCACATCAAGGCCTTGCAGGGCAAACTGGCCGGGCGCGTCTGCATCGGTTGCACTTCCGGCAGCGGTGAACGCCTGCTGGCGCCGCTGCTGGCGGCGTTCCACCAGCGCCATCCCGAGGTTGAACTCGAACTGCGCGTCACCCATTATGAGCAACTGCTGGCCGCCCTGGCCGAACACGATGTCAATCTGATTCTGGTCGAACAGGCCTACCAGCGCAAAGGTTGGGAACTGACGCCGGTGGGCCGCGAATCGCTGGAATTGATCGGCCCGCAGGGCCACGCGCTGCTCCAGCAGCAACCGCCCACGCTTCAGGTTCTGGCCGAAACCCCGCTCTTGCTACCGCGATCCGGCACACCGACCCGCCGCCTGATCGACGAGGCGCTCCAGCAGGCCGGCCTGGCGCTTGCCCAACTGCGCATTGCGCTCGAAACCGACAGTGCCAGCCTCTTGATTGAAAGCGTCCGCTGTGGCATGGGCCTGGCTTTTGTGTCCGCAGTTCAGTTGCTGCCCCACTTTCTCGAAGACCTGGCCATCATCGAATGTACGGAACTTGCCCTGCAACTGGATTGGCACATGCTGCGCAATCGCGAACACGACGAGACCTTCGCCGCCCATGAGCTCTATGCCTACTTCGCCAGCGCCGAGGCCCGCAGCCTGCTGAGCCTGGCCGGTGTCTCGCCGGCCGGTGAAGTCGTGAAGTAGCCAACAAGAATGACTGCCGGCAATGGGGCGTTGTCGTCGCCCCATTGCCGGCAGTCATCCTGGTGAGCATTGGCTACCGCAAAATCACCAGCAAAACACCCGCCGAGACCGCCGAGCCGATCACACCGGCCACGTTCGGGCACATAGCCTGCCAGACAATGAAGTTCTGCGGATCTTCTTCCTGAGCTACCGTGTGCGCCACCCGCGCAGCCATCGGCACCGCCGAAACGCCGGCAGCGCCGATAAGCGGGTTGATTTTCTCACGCACGAAGAGATTGTAGAATTTGGCGAACAATACGCCGCCGGCCGTCGACACAGCAAAAGCAAAAGCCCCTAACGCAAAAATCACAATCGAACTCGGCGTCAAAAAGGTATTGGCCTGAGTACTGGCGCCGACCGTCAAGCCGAGCAGAATCGTCACCGCATCGATCAGCGGATCCCGGGCGGTCTTCGCCAGTCGCGCCGTAACGCCGCTTTCCTTGAGCAGATTGCCGAAGAAAAGCATGCCCAGCAGCGGCAAAGTATCCGGCACAATCATCACCGTAATGAGCAAACCGGCAATCGGGAACATAATCCGCTGAAAACGGCTGACATCGCCGGGCGGCTTCATACGAATCAACCGTTCCTCGCGCGTCGTCAGCGCCCGCATGATCGGCGGTTGGATCACCGGTACCAGCGCCATGTACGAATAAGACGAGACGGCAACGGCACCGAGCAGGCTCGGTTGCAACTGCGAAGAAATGAAAATCGCCGTCGGCCCATCGGCCCCACCGATAATCCCGATGGACGCCGCCGAGCGCAGCAGATCCATCGTATTGCCGACTTCACCCAGGCCCAGCAGCGGAAAGCGCGAACCAAGAAAAATCGCCGTCAACAGCGCAATGAAGATACCGATCTGCGCCGCCGCACCCAGCAGGATCAATCGCGGCTGGGCAATCAGCGTCGAAAAGTCGGTCATCGCGCCGATACCCAGAAAGATCAGCGGCGGAAACACCCCCGAGATCACCCCGAAGTAAATGTAATTCAGCACACTGCCTTCGTCGTAGACGCCCTGGCCCAGGCCGGGTTCGAAGGGCATATTGCCGAGAATAATGCCGAAGCCGATGGGTACCAGCAACAGCGGCTCAAAGCCCCGCGTAATCGCCAGGTAAATGAACACGCTGCCAATCATGATCATAATCAGATTGCCGAAGCTGGCATTGTAAAAACCGCTGGCCTGAATGAATTCATTGATCCATTCCATATTTATTCGTACTCCAGCAGAACCTGGCCCTGGCTGACGGATTCGCCGGCTTTGACCAGAATTGCTTTGACCTTGCCGGCAATCGGCGAACTGACATTGGTATTCATCTTCATCGCCTCAAGCACAATCACCGGGTCATTCTCCTGAACCTGAGTACCGGGCGACACCCGAACCTCAGCTACAATCCCACTGATCGGCGAAGTCAAAGTGCGGGCGCCATTTGCCGGCGCCTGAGATGGCTGGGCAGCCGGCGCCGGTTTAGCCGCCGGCTGCGATTGTTGTGATTGGGGCGGCGACGGCAGATTCGGCATCACCGGATGCGGCGACGCATTGTTGGGAAAGTTCGTCGGCTCATCCTCTTCAAGGACTTCAACTTCGACATCGTAGCTGATGCCATTCACCGTTATCCGCAAACGTTTCACTGATGTCTCCTGTCTCCTTGCCTTGCAAGCGTTCCAACGCTTCAACGCTTTCCTAGCCTTGCGAGCGCGGCCGATGGCCGGCCATAACCGTCAGGCGGCCCTGTTGCGACCAGCCACCGCCCGGCGCCTGCCGGTGATAGCGAATTCTGGTAACCCGCACCGGGTAGCCCAATATCTCGTTGGCGGCCGCCGCAACGACAGCCACCAGTTCCGGCGACAGTTCCGGTGAACGTTCAGCCGAAGCACCGGCCGGCTCAGCCGGCGCCGGTGCGGCCGACTGCGGTGCCGGCTGCCGGATCGCACGCCGCTTGAGGCGCGCATCGATGTAATTCAACAAACTCAGGGCCAGCGACACCAGCACCAGTGCCAGAAACACCACCATAATGCCGATCACGGCAATTTGCAAGCCGATAATCAGCGGATCGCCAGTCAATTCCATAGCTTGTTTCCCCTGGGAACAGGTTCTGGTTGGGGCTATCCGGGCAGACAATGTCTGCCCGGATAGCCCCAACCCGTAGTGATTTGCACCACCCCCACCTGCGAACGTCGGAAGATTTACAAAGGCACCAGGCCGTGCTTCTTCTGCGGGCGGATCTCGCGCTTGGTACGCAACGTTTCGAGCGCCAGGCTCAAGTAGCGCCGTGTTTCGTTCGGCTCGATGATGTCATCGATCAGATTGCGCGCCGCACCGGCATAGGGGCTCGAAAAGCGCTCGCGGTATTCCTGGATGAACCGGCCACGCGCCTCCTCGGAGTTCTCGGCCTTTTTCAACTCATCGCGATACACAATGCCGATCGCGCCCTCCGCGCCCATAACCGCAATTTCACCACTCGGCCAGGATGCCACCCGATCGCAGCCCAGATCTTTGCCGCACATTGCCAGGTAAGCTCCGCCATAGGCCTTGCGCAAAATCAGCGAAATCTTCGGCACCGTCGCCGCCGCATACGCAAACAGCATCTTGGCACCATGGCGAATGATGCCCCCGCGCTCCTGGGTAATCCCCGGCATAAAACCCGGCACATCGATCATGGTGATCAGCGGA
Source organism: Chloroflexaceae bacterium (assembly GCA_034437175.1). Taxonomy (GTDB): domain Bacteria; phylum Chloroflexota; class Chloroflexia; order Chloroflexales; family Chloroflexaceae; genus DAOTUJ01. The sequence continues at coordinate 18,142 of DAOTUJ010000143.1, forward strand.
ATATTGAAGGCATTGCAGAAACGCACAAAGCTGGCAATCTTGTCGGAGGCATCGATATCGAGCACCCCGGCACTGACCGAAGGCTGATTGGCCACCACCCCCACCGTGCGCCCGTTGATCCTGGCAAAGCCAATAATCGCATTCCGCGCAAAATGCTCCTGGATCTCCAGGAATTTGCCATCGTCGACCAGCCGCATAATGATCTGCTTCATATCGTAAGGTGCCCGCACATCATCGGGCATGGCCCGATCTAACCAGGAATCTTCGGCAAAGACCATTTCACCGCCGCCGTAATCCGGCGGATCCTCGATATTGTTCTGCGGCAAATAACTCAGCAGATCCTGGCAGATCTCGATTGCGTGCTGATCGTTATCGGCAATGAAATGAACCACGCCGCTGTGCATCTGAGCTTCGGCGCCGCCAAGCTCCTGGGCACTGACCGTCTCACCGGTTACCTGGCGCACTACCTGTGGCCCGGTGATGAACATTTCCGCCGAGCCCCGCACCATAATAATGAAATCCATCAGGGCCGGCGAATAAGCCGCACCGCCCGCGCATGGGCCAGCAATGATCGAAATCTGTGGCACTACCCCCGAGAGGAGCACATTGTTATAGAAGATCTGGCCGTAGCCGCTCAGCGCATCAATGCCCTCCTGAATGCGGGCACCGCCACTATCGTTGATCGCCACGAAAGGCGCACCACATTTCAGCGCCATGTCCATCGTCCGACAGATCTTGTCGGCATGCACCAGGCCAACCGAGCCACCCGCCACCGTGAAATCCTGCGAAGCCACAAACACCTGACGACCCGCCAGCGTCCCGGTACCGGTGACAACACCGTCGGCCGGCATGTCTTTGTCGGCCATGCCGAAATCGGTGCAACGATGCTTCGCGAACAAAAACAGTTCCTGAAAGGTCTGCTCTTCGACAAGCAGATGAATGCGCTCACGAGCAGTATATTTGCCGCTCTGATGCTGTTTTTCAATCCGCTGCGATCCTCCGCCAAGCTGCAAGCGAGCTTTTTCTCGCCGCAGCGTCTCGAGTTTATCCCGCGTGGTGGAGGGTTTCTGGGCCTGATTGTGCTCACGCGTCGTCATACTGTACCTGCCTTACCTTAATCTTTTCGTACCTTCGCCGGCTCGTACGCAACAGAAGATGCCAGCGGCATCTCTGCCCGTGGCACTGCATCATTGTCAGGATTCGCTTTGAACTTAGCTCTCGCAAACGCCACTGTACTGCATCGCACAGTACAGCACAGGTTACCTTCTTGCAATTCTTTGTGCCGATATTGCAACATTGCCTGAGCCGCTGCGCGCAATTCGGTTACCTGTCCCGGCTTCGATGCCGGAAAATGCCATTAAACACACAGCGTTGCCGGAACCGCTTCAGGAACTCTCTGGCTCGTGATCGTAACGAATGGAATGCACGCAACGGGGCGCGATGATGGTTGTTGCGCTTGCGCCCAGTATAACATAGCTGGCAATAGGCGCAGGAACAGGCGGTTTTCCCTTCATGCCGGCGCCTCAAGGACAGGGCTTCCGCGGTCGCCCCACGTCCAGGCCGAATTCGCCTGCGGCAGCATGGAAAATACCGTCTTCCGGGTTCGTTGTGGCGGCTTCACTGCCCAGACGAACAAAAAAGACGGTACCTTCCGCCCTGTCGGAGGCGAAAAAAGGCGTTCACGGTCACGACCGCGTACGTGCTGTCAATTATTCACCGCCTCCCCGATCAATACTGCCGGCCGCCCCCTCACCCGCGTCAATACCACCACCAGCGGGCGGTTGCCATCGCCGCTGAGTTGCCGCGCCAACTGATCACTCTCCAGCGGCGAGCCGCGCTTTTTCACAGTGACCCGGCCGACATCGAGTTCACGCAGACGCGCCCGCAACCGCTTGAGTTGAAAGGGCATCCATTCGCGAATGCGCCAGCAGCGAGCAAAAGGCGTATCAATCTGCTGCTCAGCCGTCAGGTAAGCGATCTGCGGATCGATCTGGGCCGCATTGAGCTGCGTCGCCAGACAGTTCAGCAAATCGGCGCGAAACACAGCCGGATCCGGTTCGTAGAGCCAGGCCAGCGGCGTCGATTGCGGAATAGCCGCATGTTCGGCGTCCCCGGTCAGCGTGAAGGTCGCTCCATCGGCGCTGATCACGGTGGCCCGCCGCGGCACGGCGGCTACCGCGCCGCACCAGAGCACTGCTTCTTTCAACTCACCCGCCAGTGAGACAAATTCCAGCTCGTAGGGCATTGCTCCCGAAAGTTCAGCCGGGTCGACACCGGGATGCATCTTGATGGCCAGAGTTTGCGTGCGCGACCGCCAGCCCAGCACCCGCGCCAGCGGCGGATCGTACTGCTGCACATCAAAGCGCCGGCGGCCGCCGACGCGGCGCGCCGGATCACAGAACAGCGCCACTGCCGGCGGCGGATCGGCCCGTAGCAAATCGGCCTGCACAATGCGCAGCCGCTCGCGCAACCCGAGCGCCTCCGCGTTTGCTGCCAGCAGTGCCAGCCGCAGTTGATCACGGTCGACGGCAATCACCAGTGCGCCGGCACTCGCCAGTGCCAGTGCATCGCCGCCGATACCGCAGCCCAAGTCGGCCACTTCGCCGCAACTTGCCAGCCGGGAGGCCCGCCACGCCGCCACCGGAGCGGCACTGGCCTGTTCCAGCGCCTCACGCACAAAAAACATACCTTCGGCGCCGGCAAATTTGTGCTGTGCATGCCGCCGCAGCAGCGCCAGTTCAACGGCCGCACGGGCCAGTTCTGGTGCGTAGCGCCGGCGCAATTCGCTAAGCAAAGCCAGCCGGCGGCTTTCGGCCAGGTCGCGCCCGGCCAGTTCCGCCAGCAGCGCCGCGCCTTCCGCCGAACGCAACCAGGCCAGCGTCACCAGATCCATCGCGCTTGCTCCAGCCACGAACGGGTTCAACCAAAAACGGCGGCAAATTTGCCGCCGTTTTTGGTTGAACCTGAGCGTTTTAGTTCACCTTGACTTTTGCAATTTCAGCGTGCAGGCGGGCGGCAGCCGCTTCAGCCTGCTTTCTGGCAATTTCGGGCATCAGATCAATAGACTCACGCGATCGCCAGCAGGCGGCATAATGGCCATCGCCAAAATCCTCGAAGGGCGGCTCTTCTTCCTTGCACTTCTGGATGGCAATCGGGCAGCGGGTATGAAAATGGCAACCCGACGGCGGATTAAGCGGGCTAGGCACATCGCCTTCCAGAATAATGCGTCGGCGCTGATTCTCAACGCTCGGGTCGGGAATCGGCACCGCCGAAAGCAAAGCCTGAGTATAGGGATGCAGCGGCATCGAATACAACTTGCTGCCCTCGGCCAGTTCAACCACCTTGCCGAGATACATCACCGCCACCCGGTCACTGATATGCTTGACCACACTCAAATCGTGCGCAATGAACAGGTACGTCAGTCCAAGCTTATCTTGCAGATCTTCAAGCAAGTTAATGATCTGGGCCTGAATACTCACATCCAGTGCGCTGACCGGCTCATCGCAAACAATGAAACTGGGCTCGACGGCGAGGGCGCGGGCGATACCGATGCGCTGGCGCTGGCCGCCGCTAAACTCGTGGGGGTAACGATTGGCGAAATTGGGATTGAGCCCGACCACACTGAGCAATTCCTGCACTCGTTCGCGCACCGCATTGCCCTCGCGCAGCTTATGCACCCGGATCGGCTCACCAATGATGTCGGCCACCGTCATTCGCGGATTAAGGCTGGCATAAGGATCCTGGAAGATCATCTGCACATTGCGCCGCATGCGCCGCAACTCCTCGCCCTTCAGCGTCGTCAATTCCACCCCATCAAAATTGACGCTACCGCCGGTCGGTCGATAGAGCTGCAAAATAGCCCGCCCGGTCGTCGATTTGCCGCAGCCACTCTCGCCGACCAGCCCGAGCGTCTCGCCGGACTTGATCCCGAACGAAATACCGTCGACCGCCTTGACCGTACCGACCTGCCGCTGGAAAATGATTCCCCTGGTGACCGGAAAATGCATCTGGAGATCTTTGATCTCAATCAGCGCTTCGTTACCGTTTGCATTTGTCGTCATATTCTCACACACCTTCGGGCTAGGCCGGTACTTCTTCCGACTTGCGGTTCGGGATGGGCGTTTCCAGCGTAATATCGAACAGGCAGGCGGCCCGATGATCGTGGCCGACCGAACGCAGCGGCGGCGTCTTCGTCAGGCATTTTTCCTGCGCATAATCGCAGCGCGGGCTGAACGGGCAGATCTCGGGCAGATTGATCAGATCCGGCGGCAGACCGCGAATCGGCGTCAGTTTCGCCTCACGGCTCTCATCGAGGCGCGGGATCGAGCGCAGCAGACCAATGGTATAGGGCATCCGCGGATTGGCAAACAATTCTTTGGTCGGCCCCTCCTCGACCACGCGCCCGGCATACATCACCGTGACACGATCAGCCATCCCGGCCACGACCCCCAGGTCGTGGGTAATAATAAGCACCGCCATTTCCAATTCGTCCTTAAGGCGGTTAATCAACTCCAGAATCTGAGCCTGGATCGTCACATCAAGCGCCGTCGTCGGCTCATCGGCAATCAGCAATTCGGGGTTGCAAGAGAGCGCCATCGCAATCATCACCCGCTGGCGCATACCGCCACTAAACTGGTGCGGGTAATTATCAAGGCGCTTGGCGGCACTGGGAATACCGACCAGATCAAGCAACTCGGCAGCCCGGTTGCGAGCTTCGCGCTGGTTCAAATTCATATGCAATTCCAGCGACTCCGTAATCTGGCGGCCAATCGTCAACACCGGGTTTAGTGAGGTCATCGGATCCTGAAAGATCATCGCAATCCGGTTGCCGCGAATATGCCGCATTTCTTCTTCGGTGGCATGCACCAGATCCTCGCCGTCGAACAGGATCTGCCCACCGGCAATTTTGCCGGGCGGGCTGGGAATGAGGCGCATAATCGAAAGCGAAGTGACACTTTTGCCGCAACCACTTTCACCCACGATACCCAGGGTTTCGCCACGTTCTACATAAAACGAAACACCATTGACGGCCTTCACAATGCCGTCCGGCGTATGAAACTGTGTCTGCAGATCGCGAACTTCAAGAACTGGGGCCATAGACTCCTCACAGCTGCATTCGATTGGCCAGAGGGCAACAATCGAGACACACTACAACGAGACGAAAACATCCGGGAATACGCCCCTGTCATTGGGACTCCGAAGCAAACACTGCTTGCACATACATCATGGAACTCTTTTTGTGGCGGTGTCATGGATAGTACCATACCCTTTGCAGCACTGTCAAGCAAATGCAAAGGAAGATCAGGCCGGTCGACCTGGCCGGTCATCGGGACGATTTGATCGGCCAGCCCGGATCGTCGGTACGAAGCAAAGTCCGGCCCTGGTATGAATCTTGCGATATACGTTCAAGGCCTGAGCAGCCGGCGTTCATGCTCAGGCCGCACCGAACATTATCGGTGGTGGCAGCCAGAAGAGCATATACGTATTGCTATGAATCCAGGTCACCGGGTAGGGCGATCCGGCGGGATCGCCCTACCCGGTAATCATATGAGGAGCATCCGTGTTTTCAGTTGCGAAAGATTACAGCGATCCGAAGAAATCATACCGCGAGATCCTGGAGCAGCAGATCAAGGAGGAGATCGAGCAATTGCACCGCCCAACCAACGGCCTGCTGATCTCCGGGCTCTCAGCGGGCCTCGATGTCGGCTTCAGCCTGTTGCTGATGGCGGTGATGTACAGCCTGGTGCAGGGCGTACTCGCCGAGCCGCTGGTCGATATTCTGGTGGCGATGATGTATTCGGTGGGCTTCATCTTTGTGATCCTGGGCCGCTCCGAGCTCTTCACCGAACATACCACCCTGGCAATCCTGCCGGTGCTGAACCAGCGCGCTTCCCTTCAATTACTGGGCCGGCTCTGGAGCCTGATCTATGTCTCGAATATTATCGGCGGTGCCATTTTTGCGGCGATTGTCGTCTGGATCGGTCCCGCGCTCGACATCATTGATCCAGCGGCTTTCGGCGCAATTGCCCGCCCACTGGTTGAACATGCCTGGTGGGTAATCCTGATCAGCGCGATCCTGGCCGGCTGGCTGATGGGGCTGCTCTCCTGGCTGGTCACCGCCAGTCGTGATACGATTAGCCAGCTCGTGCTGGTAGCCCTGGTGACAACCGTGATCGGCCTGGCTCATTTGCACCACTCCATCGTCGGCACGGTCGAGGTGCTGGCCGGCCTGTTTGCCGGCCAGGGTATCAGCCTGGCCGACTTTGGCCATTTTCTGCTCTGGACGACGCTGGGCAATGCGATTGGCGGGGTGGTATTTGTCGCGCTGATCAAATACGGCCACGCGACCCGCCGGGCGGAAGAAAGCCGTCCCATCGACCTCGACCACCCCGAGCGCGACGGCCACGACCGGCGTTCTGAGCGCCGCCGCACCGATACCGGGCATACACACAACCCATAACCGGCACCTCACCTACTGTTTCGACCAGATCCGTGTGTTCAAATTCAGATCTTCGACGATGCCTTCGGCCAGGCGAATGTCTTCCAGGTAGGTCGCGAATTCGGCGCGGGTAAGTTGGGCCGAACCGGTGAGGAAAGAGGGCGGCTCAAAGTGGTTTTTACGGGTGGAAATGGCAATATAAATGTTGGAATCGACAAAAGAAATCGCCACCGGCACATCCAGACGCCGGCGAAATTCGCTCAGGCGCCGCATCAGGCTCAGCGAGAGAATGTAGCGCGCCTCGACCTGGTCGGTAGAATGGACGACGAACAGCTTTTCGAAGTCGGGATCTTCCAGTTTCACCAGTTCGCCGGGTCGCCCATCGAGTTTGCTGCCCCACTCCTGAAACATACGCCCGACGCCGCCCAGCATACTCTCGGCATTGTCCGGCAGTACAAAGGTCAGGCCGTTGAAATGCTTGTTGAAATCGGCAACAAAGAAGATGCCTTTGAAGATGGTATGGTAGGTTGTGCGGCGGCGGCCCTTCGAGTCGGTAGTCGTCATTTTGTACTGGGCGTGCAACTCCGAAAAGCGAAAGTCGGTTTCGCCAACCACGCCGGTGAAGAGATCTTCGTGGCTATAACGGTCGATCCGCGACGGGTAGATGCGGCTGGCGCGGAACTCTTCGCGACTGATACCGCGGTCGGGGTAATAGCTCAGGTTCGGATCGTAGGCATGCACCATGCGCCCGATCACCTTGCGCTTGAAATTCCGGCGGTACTCCTGAATCTTGCTGCCGTTGAAAAATGCCCAGGCGCCCATGCCCAGCACAATCGGCAGTACCAATCCAAAGCCGCCCATCGCATTCATCAGCACTCCTATTAGCAGCAGCACTACCGGCACAATCGCCGCCGTGCTGATCAGCACCTGGTTGCGCAGGCGAATGCGCTGTTGCTCCAGTTCATCCAGGATCGGCTGGAGCTCAGTTTCGTGCAGGTTTTTCAGGTTGTGCGTCTGATCAATCATAGGGTATCAGGGAACCAGGGAACCAGGGTATCAGGGTATCAGGGTATCAGGGAACCAGGGAACCAGGGTATCAGGGAACCAGGGAACCAGGGAACCAGGGTATCAGGGAAGCAGGCAGGTTGAAAGCAATGATTTTCGGCTGCCGGGTTTCCAGTTCTCAAGGGTTCTGGTTCCTCAGCTCATTGGTTCTTCGAATTCTTCTCCAACTAACTCTGAAACAGGTTGCGCACATCGACGTTCTGGCGCTCAATGGCACTGGCCTCGAACAGGGTTCGCAGTTGCATATTCATCATGCCGGCGATGATGCTGGTCGGGATCATCTGGATGGCATTGTTGTAGTCGGTGACGGCGGCATTATAGGCCCGCCGCGCTGCCGAGATCTGCTCTTCGACTTCGTTCAGGCCGGCCTGGAGTTGCAGAAAGTTCTGGTTCGATTTCAGATCGGGATAGTTCTCGACCGAAACCAGAATCCGGCCCAGCGTCGCATTGAGTTTATTCTCCATTTCGACGCGCTGGTCGGGTGGAATGTCGCCGGAAATCGCCCGCGTGCGCAACTCGGTCAATTCGGTCAGCAACTCGCGCTCGTGGGTCATGTATTTCTCGACGGTGGCAACCAGGTTGGGGATGAGATCGTAGCGTTTCTTCAGCATCACGTCGATGCTGGCAAAGGACTGGTCGACGGCGTTGCGCTTGCCGATCAGGCTATTATACATGCCGATAAAGATCACGACGGCGATGATTGCCACAACCAGCAACAGGATCATGGTTGTACCCATTTGCTTGTGCTCCTTATTTCGCTGCCGGTTCACCTGATCGCCGGCTGTACCATCATATACGCAAGCTATTGCCTTTTTGTTACCAGAAAACGCAGCGGATGCCCGCTGCGCTTTCTGGTATTGCCAACCAGGCAGATTCTGGTACGGATAATAAAGTACCGCCCTGCCGAAGGCCAAACAGGGTGATCGCGGTCGCTACCGAACTCGTGTTATTCAGGGGCGGATCTCGAGGTAGTCGCTCCTGGTACCGGTAAGGCTGGTAAAGAAATCAAAGGCGGTTTTGATCAGGCCGTACTTGCGGTTCAGTGACTCTTTGGCTTCGGCGTGCTCCTCCGGCGGCAGGATCCGCGCCTTCGCGTCGACAACCGGGCCAAGCGGCTTGCCGCTGCGATCCGATGGTCCAACCTGGACACGCTCGTTGTTGCGGATGCGCTTGACTTTGCCCGCGTTCTTGCCGGTAGTCACATACAGTTTATCGCCGCGCTGGGCAAACCAGACTGGTGTTTTGACGGCCTCGCCGCTCTTGCGAAAAGTGATCAGATTCATGTACTGCTGGCCGCTCAAGGTCGGAAAGGCTTCGGTCGTTTCGGGTTGACTCATCTCATGTTCTCCTTTGGCGTCAGATCTTTGCAAACGCGGGTACAATCCCTACCTTCCATCCTACCACAAACCGTCACTGCACGGCAGGCCGCCCATTTGCCCCGATGGGGTATCATAGATGGGACTTGCGCAGCCGGGGCTTCCCCGTTATCGCAGGCAAAGAAGTGGATAGGCCGTCACTAACCGCATAAGTCATTTCAGCGCAAGAACATGAGCACGTGCTCTTTTCCGCCGGAATGATGGCGGCTTCGCTAGCATCCCGGCGGAAAAGTGAGGTATTTCAATGATGTCTAATCGTTTTGCGGTCATCGCTATTCCATTGGGCCGGCCTGCGGTTGTCGCCGCGCTCCAGCCACCGCGCGCCGTCCCACGGGGAGCGCCGCTGGCAGTGATCGGCCAGCGCCCGACACCCATAGCCGTGCATGCCTGGTGCCGACGCCTGGCTGCGGCCAATCCACCGACGGTGGCCGATTTGCTGGCCATCGACGATCCCGGCAATCACCTGGTTTCGCGGCCCACGGATCGGCTGGTGCCGATTGAACTGCTGGCCGATCCCGAGTACCTGACCCGCAACCTGGGCGGCTGGGCGGCAATTTATTTCAATGTTGCGGCCCTGCCGAGCATTGGCGGCGACCCGGTGCTGGCGGCGATCGAAGTGCTGGCTGAGTATGGTGCCGACATTCGCTGCTTCGGTGCCGACCCGTCCCTGGTTGCAGCGCGCCTCAACGAGGAGACCGACTGCGATGTCGTGATGCTGGCCGATGCCTTTGTGCGCCTCGAACGCATGCGCGAAGCCGCACCCGACCTGGCGACGTTCATCGAACGGCTGTATGTCGAAATCAGCAGCGGGGAACGCTTTAACTCGCTGCTCTCCGAGCCCTTGCCGGATGTGATGCTCTACGATACATTGATGGCCGCAATGGTCGATCTGGAGTTGGAACGGCGGGCGGCACTGGCGCGCTTCGACCGGTCGGTGGCGGCGGCGATTGCCGAGCGCCAGCAAGCCTGGCAGGCTCGCAGCGGCCTGCGTTTGCTGCTCAAGGGCGAATATATTATGGGCCGGCACCGGCGCAGCACGGTATTGCTGGCACCGGAACTCGGTGTGGTCGTCAAGCAACCGGCTCCCGAGCCTTTCCACGAGATTGCACTGGCGGCTCGTACATATGATGGCCGAACGGAAAACTGGCCGCGTCTGACTGAAGACGGCGCTCTGGTGACACCGCGGGGCCGGTTGCGCCTGCTGGTCGAAGAGGGGCTGGTGCCGAAACTGGGCAAGCTACTCGGCCACCAGGCCCGCCTCTCAACCCTGCTCGGCCTGATCGTCGAACCCTTTGTGGCCGGCAAGACCAGCCAGGAACTGGTGATCGCCGAGCCATTCCGGCTCGATGCCGATCTCTATGCCGAATACGTGCTGCACCAGCAGGTCTGTGAGTTACTGGGCATCGAGAATGGCGACTGGCACGCCGCCAATTTCATCTGTCGCGCCGACGCCGACGTGCTGGTACATATCGACTGGGGTGCAGCCCGCCCGCTGCGCGCCGATGAATTGACCGACGCCGGCCGCCGGGCTCGCCTCGACCAGGTCGCCAATATCGGCTTCTCCTTCAACGATCCGGCGCTGGCCCGGCGCGGCGAGCAACTGCATGCCGAGTTGCTCGCCGCACCCGAACGGCTGGCGGCCATTCGAGCGCGTGCCCGTGCGATTGTAGGATAGGCCGGCGGCCCTCCAGGCTGCCGGCGGCAGCGTAGCAAAAGACGACTATAGCTCCTTTGTACGGCGCTACGCTGTTCTGAACAGGAGCCCTTCGCCGGGGCGCAGACGAATGCCGGGATCGGCGTCCCAGTCGGGCAGATCAAGCTCGGTAGAGAGAATGAGATCAAATGGTGACAGTTCTTCCGGTGGCTGCCATTCACGCGGCTCGCTGCTGAAGTTTAATAGCACAACAAATCGCTCATCGGTACTGCGGCGTTCATAGGCGAACACATCGTTCGGGGCCGGCAACGAGCGGAAGTCGCCCAGGCTCAGGGCCGGGTGCTGCCGGCGCAACGCCAGCAACTGGCGGGTCAGGTTCAGGATCGAGAGCGGATTGTCGCGTAGTTGCTCGACATTGCGGCGGGCATAGTCGCCGGCAAGCGGCAGCCAGGGTTGCACCTCGGGTGGGCAGAAACCGGCGTTGGCCGCGCTGCTCCACTGCATCGGCGTGCGCACCGGGTCACGACCCAGCCCGATGCCCGGCGCCTCGCGCTCCCAGGGATCTTGCGCCTGCTCCGACGGGATCGGCACATTCTCCATGCCAAGCTCATCGCCATAGTACAGGGTCGGCGTGCCGCGCAGGGTCAACAGCAGCAACTGGCCATTGCGGGCCTGGGCTGCACCGGCGCGCGTGGCAAAACGCGCCCGGTCGTGATTGCTCAGCACCCAGTTCGGCCAGGCGCCCACCGGCAATACCGTCTCGTATTCGTCAGCCAGAGCCCGGATGCGTTCAGCCTGCCAGGGCGTGAAAATCAGGTTGAAATTGAAGGGCAGATGAAACTCGTCATTCCGGCCATAATGCATCACCAGCCGCGCCGGCGGCAGCGTCAACTCGCCAATCAACACCCGCTCGCGATACTCGTCGACGACGGCGCGCAGCCAGCGATTGAACTCGTGGGTCTCAGCGATATTCTTCGAATAGGTATCAAGCAGGCGATTGTAAGGATCCATGCCCGGTTGCCAATCCGGGTTGGGTGGATTGTCACGCAGTTGCGGATCTTTCATCGTGCGGTAAGCCACATCGACGCGGAAACCATCGACGCCGCGGTCGAGCCAGAAACGCAGCACATCAAGCATAGCGGCGCGCACTTCGGGGTTGCGCCAGTTCAGGTCGGGCTGTTCGGGCAAAAAGGAATGCAGGTAATACTGGCCGCTGCGCGCATCCAGCGTCCAGGCCGGGCGCCCACCGAAGCGGCTGATCCAGTTGTTGGGCGGGCCAGCATCGGGCGCCGGGTCACGCCAGATGTACCAGTCGCGCCGCGGATTATTGCGCGAGCTGCGCGACTCCACGAACCAGGCATGCTGGTCGGAGGAATGGTTGGGCACAAAATCCAGAATGACGCGCAGTTCACGGGCGTGAGCGGCTTCCAGCAGGCGGTCGAAATCGCCGAGCGTACCGAAGATCGGGTGGATCGCACAAAAATCGCTGACATCGTAGCCGAAATCGACCATCGGCGAGGGAAAAATCGGCGACAGCCAGATGGCATCGATGCCCAGCCATTGCAGGTAGTCGAGCCGCTGGCGGATTCCATTCAGATCGCCGATCCCATCGGCGTTGCTGTCTTGAAAACTACGTGGATAGATATGGTAAATGCTGCCGTGTTGCCACCACAGATTCATGGGCGCTCCTCACTGGTTTCGGCACGAAGGGCGCGGGCCAGCCTGTGCAAAAGAGCCAGTTCATATTCAAGCTCGGCCGCCCGGCTACAGGCGGATAGCAAGGACTGTTCATCGCCGCTGATCCCGGCAACGGCCCGGGCTTCAGCGAGAGCGATTTGCCGGCGAGCGGTGGCGAGGCGCGGGCGCAAGCCAGCGATCTCGGCGTCGATCTGGCGGCAGCGCCGCGAAAGGTAGTCATTCATGCGACAGTTGCTTCTGGCGTAAGCCGGCCAACCATGATCATTGGTTTACTCCTTTCGAATACCTTGTCTGCCAGCAGGTTGATCATAACATGCCGGTAAGGTCGGGGCAAGCGAAGCCGGCGGCGTGCCACTGTTCACCTCTGGTATACTGTGCAGGCTACCGTAGCACTATGAACGCTGCACCCTGATGCCATACGTTGCCCGTACCCTGAATGTTTGAAAGAAGATCTATGCGACATGCTCTGTTGACCCTCAGCAGTCTGCTGATCCTGCTGATTGCGGCTCTGCCGACGCACCCGCTGGCGGCACAGATACAGCCTGAACAAATTCCTCGCCTCCTGATCCAGCCCGCTTCGGGCGGCGTTTTGCCCTTTTCCGACCAAGTCAAGTACCCCGCCATCGATGCCTATGCCGGCTCGGTGTATGTTGGCGCAAATGCGGATCGCCGCCATGCCGCATTCTGGTCGAAACCCGATAACTCGACCAGTTTGCCGATTTTCGGCGATCGCACCATCATTGGCGCGGCACGCGGTGACCCGGACTGGACGACGGTTTCGCTGACTACGGCCGACGACGGGACGATCTATATGGTCTGGACCGAACAGGATGGCGAGAATACGCGGGTGATGCTGCGGCGTCGGCCGCCCGGCACTGATTGGGAGCCTGAACGCCAGGTGATCGGCTATGAGAATTTTCACGTCAATGCCGATGTCGGGGTTTCGAGCGATAATGTAGTTTTTGTAATCTGGCGGGTGCCCGATCAACCGATTCGCGCACGAGTTTCCTATAACGGCGGCATCTCCTGGGTTTCCGGTACCTTCGATGTGGGGCCACAGGTAGCACGTGGTACGCCGCAGATCGCCACCGGGCCCGGCGGCCAGGTGCTGGCAACCTATACCAGTGCCGACGGGCGAATTTTTGTCTCGCAATGGTCAGGCAGCGGCTTCGTGGCCCGCCAGGTCTCCAGCACCAATACCGATCCTTCGCCGGATTTCTTCGGCAATTCCGACTCCTCGGTGACGATTGCGCCCAATGGGCGCGCTTATGTGGCCTGGCGCACGGCCAATGCCGTGCTCTATGCCGAACGCCAGGATGACGGCAACTGGCCGAATACAGTGCTCGCGGTTGCCGAAAACGGCGAAGTGGCCGGCAAAGTCGCGATTACCGCTGATGAACAGAACAATCTCCATCTCTTCTGGCTGGCCCGCCTGGCCACGACCTTTGACCTGTTCTATGCCTACAAACAGCCCGATGCCAGCTGGCAAGGACCCTTCCAGACCGTCAGTAGCGGCGGCCTGTTCTTCAATACCGCTGCGGCGGCCAATATTAGTGATCGCGCATTTGCCCATGCCGTCGTCGAGCGCTTTGCCGGCGCCAATCCCCCGGCCGTCGGCTATTTCCTCTACGACACGCCGGTCGTCAATCGGCTCAACGCGCAGCCGCAGATCGAGAACAATGCCGCCGCTACCAACCGAAGCACGGTTGCGGTGCAGTTCAACACGGTGCAGGGCGTGCCGGACAGTGTGCGCTGGCGCTGGCAGAACCCACCGACCGACGAGGCCAACGACTCGAACGGCTGGCAGCCGTTTCGTGAGGCGCTCGACATTGCGGTGCCGGCCGGTTTGATCAGCCCGGATTGTCCGGTATTAACACTGTACACCCAGGTACGCCGAAATAACTTGGTGCAAGAAGGGGTCAATTCTGATGCAATTGTGCTCGATACCACCGTGCAGGCACTGGTAAGTTTGCGCAATCCGCTCCTCGGCGACCCCGGCTACACCCGCAACCAGCAGGCGCTGCTGCAAGTCAATGCCTCGGCGGAGTGCAGTAGCCCGCTCGACGTCACGGCACTGGGCGCAAACTATACCACCGGCGCCGACAAGCAGCTCGCGCAACTACTTGCCTTGCCGAGCATGGCACCGGTACCACAAAACGTCGCCATCGGCCTGCGCGATCAACTCGGCAATGCGACGACCGTCAACCGTAGCATCATCAACGATCAGGCGGCGCCGACCTTTGTAACCAGTGGAACGCTGGCGGTACAGCCTGATCCGGCGGCGACGGTGTTGCTTGATCTGCTGGTGAGCGGCACCGTGTTGAGCGATACGGTGTACCCGGAACCGCACGCCTGGGGGCTCGAAGTCGCCATCAGTACCACGCTCACCACCAGCCTGGAACTGAACTGGCAGGCCGTACCGCTCCCCGATCCGACGACGGACGTTTCGCCAAGCAACAGCCTGAATTTCAGCCTGCCCTGGAGCCTGGCCGGCAGCCTGCCCGCTGTTGAAGAGCGTGTCTGCGCGGGCGATTGTGCATACTACGTGTATATGCGCTTTCTCGACGGTGCCGGCAACCCGACGCCGGCACCCCTGGTGCGGGGCTTCGAGTTAGAGGAAATCAGCTTTCCGCGCTACTACCTGCCGATTGCAACGCGGTAACGAACGTGACGTGCATAGACGGCCTGGTTAGGAACCACTCAAGCCGACACTGCCCGGCAGCGCCAGATCAACAATGACGGCACAGTGGTCGGAGTAGCCATCGCAGGCTACCTGGGTCGCGAGAGGCTTGACCCCGCCATCGACCCAGACATAATCGATACGGATGAGCGGTAGAGCCAGAGGCAGGCCGGACACGTTGCGCGTATCGGGGAAAGTATAGCCAAGCCCCCAGGCGGTTTCGCGGTAGGAGTCCGTCATCTCGGCGGCAAAACGCCGGTAGAGTGCTTCGCGGTCGCTGGTATTGAAATCGCCCATCACGACGAGCGGCCCCGGCTCCTGCCCAATCATCTCGAGCAATTCTTCCGCACCGCGCTGGCGGGGGCCGGTTTCGTAGCGCAGCCAGCCGGGGTGGCCTGCATAAGAGGTTCGCTCCAGATCCGGTGCTTTGAGATGCACATTGATCAGCGTCAGTTCTTCAGCACCGACGGTGACCTGCAGCCGGTGGCCGCGAAAATGGGCCGGGCGCTCAAGGAATTCCAGCGGATAGCGGCTGATCACCGCCACACCCAGGTCATAGTGTTCGGTATCGGTATACTGGTAGGGATACTCCGCGCTGAGGCGAGTTTGCAGACCGGCAGCCATCGGATGCGATACTTCCTGCAATGCGACAATATCGATGTTGCGATGTGCGAGCCAGGCTGCCAGCTCATTCGCATCGACCTTGCAGTACTTGATGTTGAACGTCGCCACGCGCAGATCGGCGGGAGCGGAATGAGCAACAGCCGGCTGCGGTATCAGCACATCGCCGAAAGAAATCAGGAACAGAGCCAGCACCAGCAGCGCAGCACCACACAACCAGCGCCAGCGCAATACCAGCGCCAGCGGGAGCAGCAGCAAGAGCGGCCCAAAAAACCAGAATGCAAAGATATTCGTCAGATCGATCCAATCGCTCTGCCAGGACGGAATCGCCCAGGCCAGCACCAGACCGCCAATCAGTATCGCGTAGATCAGCGCCGTGCTCTCGATGAGCAGGCGGGTATTGGGCTCCCGTTGTTTCTGCATATGTTTTGCCTCCGCCTCCTGGGCGAAGGAGACCTCGTTATCTCCATCGAAAGGCTTCAATGCCGACGGTCAATCGCAGTCTTCATCGTACCGGAGCGCCAGGCCAACGTCAACTGAAAAATATCTTATATCGCGAAACGCCTGCGACAGGGTGGAAACACACAGTTGCTTCTGTTTACGCAGTGGCGACCGCAAGCGCCGCTTTTCGCCTGCGGCAGGGCGGAAGTAAGCGTTTATTTCGGTTGTTCTGGTGATTTTGCCGCCGGGACAACCGAAAAAGATCGTCATTTCCACGCTGCCGCAGGCGGACAAGCCCTGGATGCGACCAGCATCAACGCCAACTGCACAAATCTTGTCAATGAGAGCCGTGGGGTTTGGGGCACTACGGCCCAAAAAGAGCCGGCCCGGTCATCGCAGGGATGACCGGACCGGGCTGAACACGAACCATTCCGCTATACCGTAGATATGCATATGACAACTGCGGGCGAACCGGAGGAGGCTGGCGACTTGGCACAACTTCGCGACTGCTGTACCAGCGGCGTGGTTTCATGGCATTATTCTCCACTCCTGTACAGGCGTATTCTTATTCGCAGCTTAAAAAAGCTTTACACATCTTGAATGAATTTTTACGATTGAACGTCGTACTATCTTTTTGGAAACAATAAACCTTTTACCAAACTGTCACTAAACTGTAAAGGGAACAGGATTATACATCGCAAGCGGTTGGGCTGTCAAGAGGCAAAATGCGGCCCCGGCGAACTGGCCGGAGCCGCATTTTGCTTCCGCAGGCAGATCGTATCGATCGTATCAGGAAGCGCGCACCACCTGGGGGGCATAATCGACACGGGGATGGTAGATGCTCTGGAGATTGATAACAAAAGTCTTGCGGATTTGCTGCAAATCATGCATCGTGAGCGGCGTATTGTCGAGCTGGCCGTCGCGCAAGCGGTCATCGATGATCGAGCCGACCAGGTCATCGATGGTGCTGACGTCGGAGCCATTGGAGCGGCTACCGTTGCCGGGGCCAGCATGGGTACCGGGCAACAGTTTACCGTTTTGCGCCTTCGAGCGCACCGTCGCCTCGACAGAGTCGGCCAGCATCAAGATACCCTGTTCGCGAGTTGCCGGGCGCGGGCCGGGGTAGCGATAATCATTCGGATCGACGCTATCTTCCTGTTGCAGCGCCAGTTGATAAAAATGCCTGATCATATGCGTGCCATGATGCGTCGCAATGAAGCCGATAATCGGTTCAGGCAAGCCGGCAGCTTCAGCCATTTTGATGCCCTCGCGCACATGGTCGACAATAATCTGGGCGCTGGTACTGGGGTCGAGATCATTATGGACGTTCTCGCGCCCCATCTGGTTATCGGTAAAAAAGTAGGGCCGGATAGTCTTGCCGATATCGTGGTAGAGCGCGGCCACCCGCAGCATCAGCGCATCGGCGCCGACAGCTTCGGCGGCGGCTTCGGCCAGGTTGCCGACCGCGACACTGTGGTAGTAGGTACCGGGCGCCTCGCGTACCAGTTTGCGCAGCAGCGGCTGGTTGGGATGGGCCAGTTCCATCAACTGCAGGGGCGTAACCACACCGGCAGCCTGCCCCAGCAAACTGAAGAGCCCTAGCGCAAAAATCGCCGACAGCAGGCCGTTGATGCCGCTGAAGAACAGCACCTGCACCACTTCAGTCACGAGTTGATCCAGCGTGATAATCAGGTTCATTTCAAGCATGAGCGCGATCCAGGTCAGCACCGTCGCAACCATAACACCAACGCCGGCCACCAGAAACGTAAGCAACCGTTCGGCGCCACGCACCAGGAAGACCGCAGCAACACTGCCGCTAAAAAGAGTCAGCGCCAGGGCAAAATTGATTTCGACCAGGCCAATCAGGGCGGCGAGCAGCAGCACGCCGGCCAGCGCCAGTTGCGGGTTGAAGACCACAGCCAGCACCAGAGCCACCGTTGCCAGCGGGAACGCGAAAGGCACGGCGGCAAGCAAGGGCAGGACCAGGCGCATAATCAGGGCGCTGGTGATCAGCACCAGCACGATCACCATCACTGCACGCAGCTTCCGGACAACCTCGGACTGAAAGTAGGCCAGGTAGAGCATAAAACCCAGCGCGAAGATACCGGCAAGCATCCCGCGCCCGACGATGCCGGCCCAGCCCAGGTTCTGCGGGATAGCCCCAGTGGCCTGGAGTTTCTCGATGGTTTCCGGCGTCACAATTTCACCGACCCGCACAATATTTTCGCCGCGTTGCACATTCAAGATTACCGGTTCGACTTCATCGCGGGCTCGTTGTTTGTTGGCAGCAGTGGCTTCCTCATCCAGCGTCACATTGACGCGCAGGAAAGCATTGACAAAGAGCAGCACCGTTTCGCGCTGTAGTTCGGTCAGCGAGCGGGTCGTACTCCAGTAGGGCAGCGACAGATCACGCAACTGGCGCAGCGCCTGCTCATCGATCGCATATTCAAACTCGGCCATAGATCGATCATAGAGCGAAAGCGCAAAAGTGCGCACATTCGTCCAGGCCGTATCATCGAAGCCAATAATCGCCTCGGCGATATGCGGCGGGATCTCGACCGTCGCGCTGGGCAGCGAAGTCAGGGCGGCCACCTTCTGCTCATCGCCAAGCGTCGGATCGTTGCGTACACTGGAGATCGTGAACAGCAACTCCTCGAGCTGAGTACGCTGTTGCGAAGGAATGTCGCGGTCGGTCTGATAGACAATATTTTCGGGCCGATTTTCGGCGCGGGCCATGCGCTCATTCGTCCGAATCGTACTGACGAACTCGGTTTCCGTGGGCGCATCGATCTGAAACGGGCTGGGTCGGCCGACTTCCAGCTCGCTATATTCACCGGGCAGGCGCAAAACCAGCGCGGCCCAGAGGCCTATGAAAAGCAGCAAACCCTGAAGGGCGAAAGCGAGTGTGCGGCGTGTCTGTGGTGACCTGGAGAGCCACTGCAGCACATGTTGCCAGGGTTTGCTCCAGAACCATCGTCGTTGAGCCATGAGCTTCTCCGATCCGCCGGCCGGCATGCTATCTCGGGCCGGTTGTCCCACCAGGAAGCAACCGTGCTAGCTTCCCAGCAATTCGCGGGCCAGCTGGCTCAGCAAGCGGCCTTCGGCGCGTCCTTTGAACCGTTCCATCAAGATGGGCATCAGTTTGCCCATTGCTGCCGGGCCTTGCAAGCCCTGTTCGTTGATGAGCTCAGCAACCAGCGGGCGCAGTTCGGCTGCGCTGAGTTGCTGCGGCAGGTAAGCTGCCAGAATGGCGGCTTCGCTCTCCTCGGCCGCGGCCAGGTCGTCGCGGCCGGCTTTGCGGTAGGCTTCAGCCGAGTCACGGCGGCGTTTGATCTCGCGGGCGATCACCGCTTCCTGGGCGGCATCATCGAGAGGCTGGCTGCCGTCGGGTTCAGTTTCCGCCAGAGCGGCCTCGCGCGCTGCCGGATCGTCGGGAAAACGGGCTTCCAGCTCGCGCACCAGTTCATCGTACTTCGCTTTGGAGGCTTCGAGTTGCGCGTTTTGCAGTGCTGCGCGTGCCGAACGAATGACATCGATACTGGCTTTATCTTTGTTGCGCATGGCCGTTTTCAGATCGGCCTGCAAGCGTTCTTGAATGCTCATCAGCTTCCTCCTACAGCCGGATTCGGCGCGGGTGCACCCGGTGTTTTTCGGCTACAATAATCGCCCGAATCTGCCCAACTGTTTCGTCCAGGCGGTCCTCATGGTTGATAACCACATAATCGAAGCGGTCGACATGGGCCAGTTCCTCGCGGGCGGTGGCCAGGCGCCGTTCGATGTCGGCCGGGCTATCGGTGCGCCGCAGCTCGAGCCGGTGGCGCAGTTCTTCCATGCTACCGGGCGCAATAAAGATACTGACGCAATCCGGCACGATCTCCTTGACCCGTGCCACTCCATCAATATTCAGCCGCATCACCACGTCGCGCCCACTATCCAGCGCCTGGCGCACTTCCCATTTCGGCACACCTTTGTATTGGCCATAGACCACCGCCCACTCCAGCAATTCATCCTGGGCGATCATCGCTTCAAAACGCGCCGAACTGACAAAATGGTAATCGAGTCCATCGACTTCGCCGGTGCGTTGCGGCCGGCTGTTGGCGGTTACCACAAAATGAAACGGAAAGCCCAGTTCCCGCATCCGCATCAGCGCCGAATCTTTGCCGACACCGGACGGCCCGGACAGCACTACCAGCAACGGTGGCGGTGCCTGGTTCTGCAAGATCGGATTGAGATTCGCTTCACTCATACTGTTGCTCCGGCACAGCCGGCCAGATCGGCAAGCCATGCTATAGTAAATGTGATTGTGATGTTCATACGGAGATTGTGGCAGCGAAGCTGCCACAATCTCCGTATGAACATCACAAGTATTTGTACTGTCATAAACAGCAAACAGGCCTATGTATTTTGATAACGTAACCCTGGCCGCAATTGCGGATGAATTGCGCGAACATCTAGTCGGTGGACGGATCCAGCGGGTGCGCCAGACCGGCGCTTTGAGTATTGGAATGGAGATTTATGCGCATCGGGCGCGGCATCAATTATTAGCGTCAGCTCACCCACGCTATGCGCGGGTTCATCTAGTACAGGGCAAACTCTCCCGTGGCGTTGAACAGGCCGGCCCGCTGCTGTTGTTGTTGCGCAAATATGTGCTCGGCGGGCGGATCATCGCCATTGAGCAACCGGCCCTGGAACGAATACTTATGCTTAGTATAGTAAAAGAGCCCGCCCCGCGCAACCGCAAACCAGCGCTGCTCTCTGCTGAGGTGCCTGCCGACGACACTGAGCCTGCCGATGATGATGATCCCTATGACGATGCTGAGGCCGAACTCGCGGCAGACGAACCGACCGGCGAGTTGCTGCGCTGCGAACTTATTTTCGAGCCGATGGATCGGCGTAGCAACATTATCCTGGTCGACGACGACAATCGCATTCTCGACAGCATCAAGCGGGTGACACCGAATATGAGCCGGCGGGTGATTCTGCCGCGCCGGATCTACGAAGTGCCGCCACCCCAGGATCGCTACGATCCGCGGCGGGCGACGGCGGAGACGTTTGCGGCGCTGCGCCAGGGTCGCAGCGGCGATCTGGTCAAGGCGATGGTCGGCGCCTTTCGCGGGCTCTCGCCGCAACTGGCGCGCGAGGTGGTCTTTCGGGTACTGGGCCGGGTGGCGGCGACGCTCGATGAGCCGCTGCCCTGGTACACGCTGGCCGCGCAGTTGCGCAGCATCTTCAGTGACGACTGGGAGCCCACGCTGGCATTTGAGCACGGCGAGCCGACGGCGTTTGCAGCTTACCGCCTCAGCCACCTACCGCAGAGCGAAGCGCAACCCGGCATAAGCATCGCGCTCGAACGTTTTTACGCCGGCCACGAACAACTCACCGCCAATACGCAACAGCGCGAAACACTCCAGCGACAACTGGCAGCAGCGCTGGAGCGGCTCCAGCATCAGCAGCGCCAGATCAGTGCCGAGCTTGAGCGTGCCCAGGATCTGGAGCGTCTGCGCTGGGAAGGCGAGATGATTTTCGGTTTTATGCACAGTGTCGCAGCCGGCCAGACCGAGCTGGAAGTCGAAGGCCAGCGGATCAAGCTCGACCCGGAGCGCAACCTGGTCGAGCAGGCTCAGGAGCGTTTCAAAGCCTACGAGAAGGCTCGCAGCGCCGTCGCCGGCCTGCCGGAGCGCCTGCAAGCAGTGGCGACGCGCTGCGACGGCCTGGAGCAACTGATCACGCTACTCGAACTGAGCAACGATTTCCAGCAGATCGAAGAGCTGGCCCGCGAGGCTGAAGAACAGGGCTACCTGCGGCCATCGGCGGCAAACACGGGCAAAAAACGCAAGCCGGCGCGGGTCAGGCCGCTCCGGCTGCGTTCAAGTGACGGCTTTGACATCTACGTCGGGCGAAGTTCCGGCCAGAACGACGAAGTGACCTTTCGCATCGCCCGCCCGGAAGATATCTGGTTGCACGCCCGCGGCATTCACGGTGCGCACGTGATTATCCGCAGCGGTGGGCGTGAGGTGCCGGAGCAGACCCTGCGCGAAGCGGCCGGCCTGGCGGCCTACTTCAGCCAGGCGCGCAGCGAATCCGCCGTCGACATCGACACAGCGCGGCGCAGCCGGGTGCGCCGCGTCCCCGGCGGGCCGGTCGGCCTGGCCACCTATGTCGTCGAAGCCACCTTGCGGGTCGCCCCGCACGCGCCGTGGGCAGATTGAGCACCGCGGCGAAAAGCGGGATCGCAGCAGTCCCACCGCCGCATAAACATCCGGTCAAGGACATTGACATTCCCCAGCCATTCCGCTAAAATCGCAGGGATGCGACCTGTCGACAGGCCGCATCCCTTACAGGACTTACGCGGTGGCAACCGCGACCGCCTTTTTTCGCCTCCAGCAGGCTGGTAGAAACTATGTATTTCTGTGGTTTTGGCAGCTTCGCCGCCAAAACCACAGAAAAAGATGGTTATTTCCACACAGCCGCAGGCGAGAAAGCCTGGTGCAGCGTGAGCACCAACGCCGACTGCGTAAGTCGTACCTTATCGGCAGACCCTTTTCTCGCTGGAGTAACACAGGCATGGCAGCAAATCCGCAGCCGCGTTCGCGCAATACCATCGAAAATGTACGGCTTTATTTTACCGGCGTTGCTATGGGCATCGCCGATCTGATTCCGGGGGTGTCGGGCGGGACGATGGCTTTCATTATGGGCATTTATGAAGAATTGCTCAATGCCATCAAGTCGGTCAATCTGGAGTTTGCCCGCAAACTGGCGGCCTTCCAATGGCGTGAGGCCTTCGCCGGGATTCCGCTGGCCTTCCTGATCGTCCTGGGCGCCGGGATTTTTAGTGCAGTCTTCGCGCTCTCGTTTTTGATGAGCTGGCTGCTGAAGAATCAGCCGATATTTCTGTTTTCGTTCTTCTTTGGTTTGATCCTGGCCTCGGTGATTGCCGTCGGCGGCCATGTGAGCTGGAAAGCCGGCACAATTGCGGCACTGCTCATCGGCGCAGTCGGCGCCTATATTCTGGTGGGCCTGGTACCGCTGGATATGCCGCATGATCCGCTGACGCTCTTTCTCAGCGGAATGGTCGCGATTATGGCGATGATCTTGCCCGGGATATCCGGCTCGTTCATTCTGCTCATTCTTGGCCAGTACGATTATGTGTTGAGTTCGGTGACCAGCCTGAATTTCGTAACCTTGATTATTGTCGGCGCCGGTGCAGCCGTCGGCCTGATGCTGTTTTCGCGGGTGCTGAGCTGGCTGCTGGCGCGCTACCATGCCATCACGGTGGCAGTGCTGATCGGTTTTATGATCGGCTCGCTGCGCGTAATCTGGCCCTGGAAAGTCGTGCTGGAAACCCGTATCGATCGGCATGGTGAAGAAGTGCCTATCGCCCAGGCCAATGTGTTGCCCGAATTCACGTCCACCGAGTTCTGGGTAGCTCTGCTACTCTGTCTCTCCGGCTTCGTCCTCGTCAGCGCACTCGACCACGGGCAATCCGGCAGGAACCCGGTGATGCGGCTGTTCAATGGGCGCCGGCGCGATGTACGGGCGGCGTAATCTGGGGTATCGGGTAGCGGGTATGCCGGCATACCCGCTACCCGATACCTGCATTATCCGGGGGAGAAAATGGCTGCATTTGCTGATTACGATGGCGCGGAAGAGCCGCCAGAGCCGGAGAGATTGACGATACGGTCGCGCCTCTTGCGGATGCTGGAGGACGCGCTCTATCGCCTGCCCTATGTGCCGCAGTTGCGGATTTTTGCCGGCGACCTGCGCGAGACCCGCGAGTGGTGGCCGCTGTTGCTGCCGGTGCTGCTGTTGATCGGCTGGCGCAACTATCGGCGCGAACGCCGTGAGCACTTACGCCGGCGCCTGGCCGAGGAATTGCTCGCTGCCGCCGAACGCGGCGACTTGCAGCAGGCTCTCGCCCGCCGGCGCAAGCACCGCCGCAACCTGCTTCGCCCCGGCAAGTGAGTTCTGTGCCAACATGATCACATACGAAACTGTTCTGGAGCTGGGCATTACTGAGTAATGCCCAGTTGCTTTGCCATGTTGATGCGCTGGAGTTTGCCGGTGGCGCCACGCGGCAACGCTTCCAGAATGTGAATCACCCGCGGCACTTTGAATTCGGCCAGGCTCCGTGCGCAGTGCTCACGTAACTCGCGCTCCTCGACCGGCTGCTGTAACACGACGGCGGCGTGCACGTCTTCGCCCAGGGTTTTGTGCGGTACGGCGAAGGCCAGCGCCTCGCCGACGGCCGGGTGGCGCAACAGCACATCGTCGATCTCCAGCGGCGAGATCTTCTCTCCCCCCCGGTTGATCAACTCCTTGAGACGCCCGGTCAGTGCCAGGTAGCCATCGGCATCGAGCAAGCCCTGGTCGCCGGTGCGGAACCAGCCGTTCACGAAGGAAGTCGCGTTTGCCTCGGGGTTGCTCTCGTAGCCGTCAACAACGTTCGGCCCACGCACAACGACTTCACCACGTTCGCCCTGCGCCAGCCAGTTGCCGGCCTCATCAATGATGCCGACTTCGACGCCGAAGCCATAGCCGACCGCACCGGCTTTGCGGACGGCAGGCGGCAGCGGATTCGAGGTCATCTGGTGGGTAGCCTCGGTCATGCCGTAAGATTCGAGCAATGGCGCGCCGAAGCCGGCTTCGAGACGCTCCATCACTACGGGCGGCATTGAGGCGCTGCTGGAACGAATGAAGCGGAAGGGATTGCGCTGGATCAACTCCTGGTTGCGGGCGGCGCGGGCCAGCAGTAACTGGTGCATAGTCGGCACGGCGGAATACCAGGTTGGCTTGAAGGTATCGACCCAGCTCCAGAATTCGAGCGCATTGAAGCCGGCCGGGCAGATCAGCGCGCCACCCGAGGTCAGTGTGGTCAGCATCGAGGCAACGATGCCGTGGACGTGGAACAGCGGCATAACGCAGAGCGCACGGTCGTCCGGCGTAAGCTGGTAGGTCTCGCGAATATTGCGAGCCGAGGCGGCCAGGTTGCGCTGGCGGATGGGCACCCGTTTGGGGCGGCTGGTGGTGCCGCTGGTATGCAAAATCATGGCGATATCGTCGGGGCCGGCAGGCTGCGGGCTGCGGGCCGCACCGGCGCTGCGCAGCGTCTCGAAGCTCAGGCCGCCATCGGGCTGGATGTGGGCGGCGATAAGAGCCATATCGGGCGGCACGGCGGCGTGGGCAGCTTCGATTTCGCCGGGCAGGGTGATCAGGGCTTTCGCCTGAGTGTCTTCGTAGTAAAAGTTGAACTCTTCGGGTTTGTATTTCGGGTTGAGTGGGGCGGCCGTAGCGCATTCGGCAGCGGCAAAGAAACTCAGCACCATCTCGGGGCCATTGCCCATCGCGATGGCAATGCGATCACCGCGGCCCAGGCCGGCCCGGCCGAGCTGTTCCACCAGTTGCTGCACATTTTCGCTGAAACGGCGGTAGCTCAGCGCCGGGCGATCCGGGGCCAGCAGGGCGGGTTGATCGGGGATGGCATTGGATTGGACCAGTTCGAGAAGATTCTGACTGGTGGTCATGGATTGCTCCTGATATTGTCGGAAGAACCAGAGAACTACGGAACCAAAGAACCAGGGAGCTATGCAATCTGTGGGCTGAGGAACCATCACATGAACGCCCCGGTTCCCTGGTTCCGTAGTTCCCTGGTTCCGTAGTTCCCTGGTTCCCTGGCTCCCTGGTTCCCTGGTTCCCTGGCTCCCTGGTTCCCTGGTTCCCTGGTTCCCTGGTTCCCTGGTTCCCTGGTTCCCTGGTTCCCTGGTTCCCTGGTTCCCTGGTTCCCTGGTTCCCTGGTTCCCTGGTTCCCTGGTTCCCTGGTTCCC
>DAOTUJ010000144.1:0-10555 GCA_034437175.1 Chloroflexaceae bacterium
CGTTTCAATCCGCCGCGCGGATCGTTGCCTCACTGACCTTATCCAGCGCAAGGTTCTAATGCCTGGCGGTAGACGTTTCAATCCGCCGCGCGGATCGTTGCCTCACTGACGTTATTTTGATAAAATTAACGCGGCGCTGGCAGAATGTTTCAATCCGCCGCGCGGATCGTTGCCTCACTGACCCCGCTGCTCGCGATGGCGTGCTGATGCGCTCGAATGCGCCTGGATCGAGCGGTGATATAAATGGGAGCTGAAACCCTGACGTTCAGGCGCTGCCTGATACTATACCATATCTTTTGCTGCTCCGGGTTGCGATTCTGCATCCTGCGAGCGCCTCCCGGCGTTTTCCCTCACGCTTCGCTGCTCGATCTGCGGCAGCTCACAAAATAAACGCATCTTGATCTTGTGGCTGTGCGCTGCCAACCGTGATGACCTTGCGCTGGCACGCGCTGCACAGGGGATAATAGCGCAGATTGTCGCGCTCGGCAATGATGTGCCGGCCCAGTTTGGCCTGCAATTCGATCAATTGGCGTCTGGTCAGCCAGCATTCAAACAGGGAATACTGCGTCCATGCGCCATACCCGCACAGCACCCGGTGGATCTTCGTGCGACGCCGATCATCCGGGATGTCGTAGCTGATGATGTAGAGGGTTGTTTCGTCGCTGGCTGGTGGCATGATTGTTCCTTACCGCACGCGAAATGGTTCGTACTGCGCGATCTCGCCCTGCGCGTATTTGGCAAACAGCCGGATCTGCAATTCGATGCAGCGCCGGTAGCTGATCTGGTAGTTGAAGACTGGATGGCGGATCTTTTCGTTCAGGCGTGCTTCCAGTTTTTCCAGAAATGCGCGCCGGGCAGCATCTCGTAAGCGGTATGCCCCCAGTTCCTCTTCAAAATCATTTGCCTGGATCTGGCCGGTGTTGATCATCGTGATGATCACCGAGTCGGCGATCACGGGCCGAAAGTTCTCGACCAGGTCCAGCGCCAGCGCCGGTTTGCCGAAGCCTGGCCTGTGCAAGACGCCCAGGCCGGCATCGAGCCCGACCGCGTGAACCAGGCTGACCACCTGGTTGGTCAACACGGTATAACCAAACGAGAGCAACGCATTGATCGGGTCGGTCGGCGGGCGTTTGACTCGTCCGGAAAATTGCCAATCGCCTTTCACGATCATGGCAAAGGCTTTGTAATAGGCTGCCGTCGCGCTGCCTTCCAGGCCAAGCAATGGCCCGAGGCCGTGCATCCGGTCGCTGGTATCAGCGGGTGGACTCAGTCGGGCCATGGCGCGCAGGCAATGCTGGATCTGGTCGGCGGCTTCCTGCAGCGCCGGGTTTGATTCGTCTCGGCTGCGGGCGTAGCGCAAGATAATCGTACGGGCATTGAGTAGCTTGCCGGCGACACAGGCCCGCGCTGCGGCGAAACTGCGCTCGGTATCGCCAAACAGCGCATACTGCGCCAGTCGGACACCGGTATTCTTGCCCCAGTCGGCCAGCAAGGCGCCCCGCGAACGCCCGCGCGCCGTCAGATAATGCACCGGGATGCGGCGTTCCAGCAACGCGTGCAAGGCCGGCGTCGTCAGCGTGATGTCGCCCAGCACCATCACCTGTTCGATTTTGTTCAAAGGCACGCGAATCACGTCGCTGCTGCCGCGTGGCGCCTGCACCCGCAGGGCCTCGCCTTCCAGTTTGACGTAGTGGTATTGTTCCGTCAGGTAGAGTGTCGCCATCACCAGTTCCGTATCCTGATCATAAACGTCCTGCATTTAGACGGCATCCTCCCAGCCCGTCGCGCCTGCCAGGCGGCGAAGCTCATCGGGCAGGCACAATGGTTGCAACGAACAATCCCGACATTTCGCCGGGTTGTCGACGGGCGGTGGCAGGTCGCCGCGTGCCACCAGGCGCTGTGCTGCTGCCGCCAGCGCTTCGACGTCGGTTCGCAATTCTGCGGTAAACACGACTTCTTCCCGCCGACGCACGGCGAAGTAGAAGATGTAGCCGCGTTCGATATGCCGATCCAGGCGTTCTTCCAGGCACAGTGCCTGGGCACAGAGCTGAGCATGATCACTGCGCCAGCGACCAGGGCGTCCTTTCTTATACTCCACCGGATAGATCATCTCGCCCCGCTCTTCCAGCAGATCGCAGAAACCGGCCAGGCGCAGTCGCTCACTCCAGACATAGACCCGGCGTTCCTGCACTGCGTCGCTGCGCCAGGTCGTGCCACTCAGGTCAACGCCCTGGTGCCGCAACTGGCCTTCGACGACATGCTCATTGAGCAGCATTTCCTGCTGTATAAACTCGTACCCAAAGCGGCGTGGACAATAGGCCAGCGCGTTGATCATTGCCAGCGGAATATAGTCCGGTTGCGGATCGATAGCCAGCGTCATGCGATCCTCCGGCATAAACCCATACCCCGCGCCGTTTTCATGCCAACCCCGAGAAAGAGCGCGGCATCGGCGAGCAGGCTGAGCAGACGGGCCTGTTCGGGATCGGGCGGCAATTCGTAGACACAGCGCCCGACAAAGCCTTTTTGCGGCCCTTTGCCCAGCGAAATATCCACCGACTCAAGCTGGTACTGGGTCACCACCGTATCGTTGACCGCCGCCTCAAGCAACTGACCATCGAGTCGCAGATCATGCGGTGCCAGTTCCTTCCAACGGCGGAACAGGCTGCCAAAGATGATTTCCGGTGTCGGCAGCAATGCCAACCGGGGGCGGCCATTGCTGCAGCTGCTCTGCCCAATCACCGTGGCGCTGGCGAATTCCAGGCCCACCAGGGGCGCCGGCTCGGCACGCCGCGCCAGGTCGGCAAAGGAGCCATAGCCGGCCCAGGGGTGGCCCTGCGGCGCCGGAGAGCCAATCACATCGCCAAGCTGGAAGCGCGCCCGCCCGATCTGCAGCGGCGCCTCGCCGGGCATCTGCTGGAGCATGGCCTGCACAAAGGGCTGAAACAGATCGGCGTGCAGCAGACTGACCCGCAATTCGACCTGGCGGCGCTGCGGTCCCGGCAATACCGCGACGGTATAGGGCTTGCCGGGTCTATCGGCGTGCAGCGCCTGCGCCACCTCGGGCGCCACCTGGCGCAGCAGGTCGAGGAAGAGCGCCTGCACGCCCTGGCCCTGCACCCGGGGCGGCGGTTCGCCGGCGAGCGGGTGCAGGCGCAGCACAAAAGCATAGAGATCGGGGAAATCGCTCATAGCTACCTCGTTGGCGGAAAGCGGTATTGCATAGCAATGGGAATTCCGGTACCCTTGCCCAGCGCATAATAGGCGCCGTGACAGCGGGCATTGGCGACCAGGCTGGCCGGCGGCATCGAGATGATGTCACAGGCGCGCAGCATCCCCGCCGGCAGATCGAGCGGATTGAGCGCACCGGCCGCCCGGAAATCACCCTGCTGCTCGGTCACTGCCAGTTCTTCGCACTCAACCAGCGTTTTGCTATGCCACTTGCCAAGCCGGATCCAGCGCGGCAAGGTCAGCGGTTCGGCACTGAGCACATAGCAGCGAAACGTCGACTCGGGCGCGATTTCCTTGGCGCGGCCAAACGAGGGCGTATTGCGGGTCGCTTGCTGCATCTGCACATGCACTATTTCCTCGCCATACTTGAACATCGCCACCTGGAATCCGACTTGTTCGGGTTCCGCCGGCGTGACGTAGATGCTTCCGGCTAGCGGTAACAGATCCGCCGCATAGCGCGGCACCTGGTCGCGCACAAACCAGGGAGCAGCAACCAGCCCCAGCGCATAGGTTAGCGCATAGTTGTGTAGGTAGCGTCCGGTTTCATACAGTCGCCCCAATTCGCGCGTCGCAAAAAACAACGGCTCGTGCAGGATCAGGCGGCAGGCGTAGATATGCATGGCCCGCTCCTATTTTTTGCCTTTTTTGATGAAGGCCGCATGATAGGCCGCACTGTCGCGTGCCGCAGCCTGCAACAGTTCGCGCATGCCGACTTCCGTGCGGGTGCGCCCGTTGAAATCATCGAGAAATGCGGCCAGTTCTTCGCCACGCAGCAACTGACTGACGGCCACCCGATCTGCTTCCAGGAGTTCCGGCAGCAACTGTCCGGCATGCTCCAGAGCCGCATCAACAGCCATCGGCTGATTGGGATCGAAATCGCTCATTGCCGCCACCCGGTCGTAGAGATGCTGGGTGAAATGCAAATTACTGAAGATTTCGCCGTCGGCCAGCACAATGCCGACCAGGTGATTGGTCATCGTGCCGGTGCGCGTCGTCTGGGCGCCATAGCGGCGTGCGCGCAAGACGTTGTCGAGCACGTAGAGGAACAGCGGCGCACTCACATCACGCACGGTAATCACCGCTGGAAACAGGGTCTGTGGGCGCACGTGATCTTGCTGATTGATGCGGCTGGTCACTTCGCCCTGGCGACTCATGGTGCCGCCCTCAAAGGGGGCATTGAGGGTGAAGGTCTCGTGGCTGTTGTCGAAGCGACTCAGGCTGTAGGCTGTATCGCTATACACTTTGGATTTCTCCGAGCCGGCATCGCCAATCGCAAAGCCGTAGCTGATGCAGTCCGGGCACTGTTTACAGAAATCAACGTTGTAATCACAAACCGGCAATCCAGCATCATCAACCAGAATGTCGCGCTCATCTTTGCGCTGGGCTTTGGCATCGGCAGCCACCCCACTGATCAACTCGTAGCGGCGCAGCAGTTCACGGCCAACCAGGCGCTCCGGTGTCGTCTGCTTGCGTTTGAACATGGTGATGCGGGTGATCAACTGCTTCTGCTGAATGCCGGCATGCACCCGCGCCGTATTGAGTTCGCCGTCGGTCTGGAACAGCGCATAGGAATCGGTTTCGCGAAGAATGACGATGTGGGCATAATGTCCCATCGGGCGTGGCGGGACGTTGGACGGAAAGAAGTTGGTATTGAGCATAAGAGGTCTCCTTGAACAAGGTGAAAGGTCAGGCTGCCTCGGGTTCATCATGGGTTTCGGCACGTTCACCACGCTCCTGCCATTCGCGCCGTTGTTCGGCCAGATAGATTGCCTCACAGGCGTTTTTCAGCAAGTTTAATTGCTTGCCGGCCAGCGCGGACCGGTCGCGGCCAAAGCTATCGCGGTAAATCTGCTCGACCATATAGCGACTGAATTCTTCCAGTTTGGCCTGCCGGGTTGCGACATCGATCCATCTGGGGATGGCGCCGTCGGCGGCTTTGCGATCCACATTCTCGATGAATTTCGCCAATCGACCCTGTACGGCTTCGATCAGTGCTTCATCATCGTCAAAGAGCCGCTGATCGGCGGTAAGAATCGTTTCGGCGGCTTCACTGAGCGGACGGAGAATGCTGTTGGCATTCAGCCGGCGTGGTTTGTGCCGGTAGAACTGGCGATACAGGATCACCAGGTTGCGTGCATGCGACATAGACGGACTCCCATCGTGTAAATACCGTTCAACCATTTCGACATAGGCAGCAGCTTTGCTCAACGGCAAGCCGTCGCCGGCATCCCGCCGCTGGCCCTTTTTCAGATAATGGAAGGCATACAGCGGCGAGGTCGCCAGGTCGCGGGCTAGCGCCGGCATGTCGTGCCAGCGGTAATCGAAGCCGCCGCCCCCGCTCTTTGCATTGCCGTCCAGGTGAACGAAATAGGCTACCGTGACCCGTTGCAACGCCGGCAGCAACTCGTCCAGGTTCACGCGGCCCAGCCGGCTGGCATCAGCGTGACCGACTTCCCTGCGTCCTGGCTCGATCAAGTGCGCCACAAAGGCATGGGCGCTGTCGAAAGCGACGGTTTCCGGCAACTCGGTGGCTTCCTGCATCAGCGGCAGCATGCTCTCGCTGGCAACCACTTTGACATCGAGCAACAGCGGCAACACCAGGGCAAGAAAAGCCGGGTTGATCCAGGCCTCGGCATCTTTGGCATCGCGTTCGCCCGGCGGAATGCCGACGAAACTGAACGTGATCGGCTCATTAGCTGGAAAGCGCAGGCGGAACAATCGATCGTCCTCTTCGCGCTCAATTGCCGCCGGATGGAGCATCAAATCCTGGCAGCGTTGAAACAACGCCGGATACAGTTGCGGCGCACTGTCGCCGCTATCGGCGGTGGGCAGCAATGCATTGCGCAGCCCGGTAAAACTGACCCGCCGCAACCGGTCTTGCATGGCCCGCAGCATGTGCAGGGTTTCCGGCGTGAAAAAGTACGTCGGATAGAAGAAGAGGTAGCGCAGCCGACGCTTCTCGAAATTGCCGCCGCTCTCCCGCCCACGCTTCATCAGCAACTGGCGCAGCATCATCTCGAAACCACACACAGCGCAGATGTGACGGATGGCTTTGCTGCTGTGCAAGGACTGTTTGTTGGTATAGACCATCGGCGCAAATAGGATGGCGGCTTCCTGTTGCACACTGACGCTATAGGGCGACGAACACAATGCACAGACCGTCGTAGCGCCCCGTCCGCTCTTGCGCGCGCCGCTGTAGCGGCCAAGTTCGGCCTGCACGCGGGCCTGCAGATCGCCGACTGGCGTTTCGGCAAAGCGCAGGTGGTCGATGATATAACGGCGCATTTCCTGCCAGCCTGCCACGTCACTCACCGCGCTATCGGGCAACTGCTCGGCCAGGCCGGCGCTGAGCGCGTGCAGGTGATCCACCCATTGTTGCTCATCACGCCCCGGTTGCCGGCGGCGATACATGCCGGCAACGTAGTACCAGCCATAAGGCACGCCGCCGGCGGTTTTATTGCTGTTGATCGACTGAAGCAGCGGGCGCAGCGACGCCAGATCGAGTTGTTCGAGCAACCAGCCCTCGGCATCAACATCCGGCGCAGCCTCGGCAGCGATTTTCACCAGCAGCGCGCAGGTTTCGGCAAGCCGATCCACTTCGACCCCGTCGGGAAGATCGAGATCGATGTCGGCGGGGGCCATCCGCTTGCTGGCAATGCTGTCATAGCGACTTTGTGAAATGGATTTGTTTGCGATCCGGCGCTCGGCAAACTCGGCCACCAGGCGAACTAAATCACGCGGTGTAAAGAACAGATTGTAATAATCGGCATATTTCATCCCCTTGCCACTCCGTGCAAAGCCGGTCAGGTTCAATGACAACTGGCGCTGGCAGAGCTGTCGGATGCGCTCAATCGCCGCACTGGCAACAGCATCGACGGCAGGCGGCGCCGGAGCATCCCGACGGGTGATGTACACCACGCCGCTGGGCGCGTAGAGCAAGGGTTCGCGCACACCCGGCTTGTGCATCGCGGCGACGGCAGCATTGTGAATGATGTTGGTAATCACTCCGCGCACATCGGCCAGGTGATGGTAGGTCAGCGTCAGTTGCACCGTTTCATCGGAGAAGCTTTCCAGTTCGCGCAGAATCGACGGGTGGGTTGCCGCCTCAATCGGGGTGCGCCCGAGATAGGCCAGGTAATCGGCCAGCGTCGCCAGATTCGTGGCCAGCAGCGTACTGCGGCGGCGCGCGCGCAGCCCCGGCAGCGCACTCAGGTTGTGCATCACTCCCCACTTGAGCTGTGTGTTGCTGGCAATCAAGATCAGGTCGTGCAGATAGGTATCGAGCGATCCCAGTGGTTCGAGAAAACGGTCAATGCCCAGTTCCACACACCAGTCGCGCAGAATGGCCTCAACATCCGGCAGATGGACGGCCACATTGACGGTATGATGTT
Organism: Chloroflexaceae bacterium; assembly: GCA_034437175.1. Taxonomy (GTDB): domain Bacteria; phylum Chloroflexota; class Chloroflexia; order Chloroflexales; family Chloroflexaceae; genus DAOTUJ01. Next base: position 7,620 of record DAOTUJ010000144.1, read on the forward strand.
CCAGACCGAGCCGGCGCAAGCGGACATCAACATCCGGCAGCTTGAGCCAGTCGTGCAGCGTGAAGCCGGCACAGAACAGCCGATAGGTGCCGTCGTCGAATTCGTCAACAAAGCGCATGGCGCCCCAGGCGACAAAGGTTCGGGCAATCCGAGCTGCCGGTAGCAGGCCATTAACAATATGCGCCCGCATGCTCTGATCATCACCATAGCGCGCAACCTCGTCGTCACTCAGGCCGGCGGCGCGTTTCTCGCGCGCAAAGTTGCCACCTTTGGCACTGACGTGTCCGAGCAACGCGGAGAGGCGCGGAATCACATGCCGGGCATAATCGCGCAGAACGCGGTCTTCAGCCTCGATGGCATCGGCGAACAGCAGACTGAACAGCGGCTCCGGTGCCAGCGTCGGTCGCTCGGATGGTGCTGAGTCACGAAGGAGACGGTCGGCCAGTGCTGCATCGGCATCATCATCACCGATTTCAAGAGGCTCAGCCGGGAATTCTTCATCATCGTTCGGCAATTCCGGAGAAGGCATCACAATCTCCTCACAAGATAAATGGTGTATCGCTGTCAGTACGAAGACGTATCAGCCGCAGGCGGCTATCGAGCAACAACGCTGCCCGACTCAGGGCCAGCACGCCATGTATTCCATTTGCATCCTGGTAGGGCTGGAGCGGAAAATAGGGCGGCAGGTAGAAGCGCCGCCGGGCCTGGCGCACATCCATGCCGGGGATGAGCAGGCCGACGACGGGATGGGCAAGCAACGTGTCATTCAAGCGGTTGATGAATTCGTGCCCCGGCGCGTCGATCTCCAAACCCGGCAAGACCTGGGCACTGTGGAGCCGTTCCGCGCCCCAGGCAGCAACCCGTTCCGGCAGCAACACGGTCACCGGTTGCCGCTGCTCTTGCAGACTGCGCCAGCGGAAAAAAGCGCACTGGTAGCCACGGCGGTAAGGCCGATCACTGTGACCCATCGCTCTGACCGTCGCCCGAAATTCACTCACCGAGATCAGGTCAAGCCGGGCATTGGCCAGCAGCCAGAAGAGATCATAGACCAGTGGCTCCTGTTGCTCAGGAACGATCACCCCACAGGCAAAGGGGCTTTGTCCGCGAAACGAGTGGGCTTCCTGCACCAGCAGTTCGTCGCCGCTGTTTTTGAGTGCTTCCCAATCCTGGAGCGCGCGCCCCACATTGGCGCCGGTGAGCGCATAGTAGCGCGGCTTCAAGCGCTCCCGCACTGCTGCGAAGGTTGTACGCAGCTCGTTCTGAAGCAGCGTGGCATACACCTTTGCAGCCTGAAAGCGGCCCCAGAAGCGGGCATAGTGCTGGAAACCCGCCGGCTGTGGGAACACTGTGGTGATGACTTCGCCCAGGTTCCCGCGATCCTGTTCCATACCATCGGCCAGCGGCGGCGCCTGGCCGTCCTGACCATGAAACAGTCGTTCAGCGATGTAGGGCGGAACCAGGGCATAGGCGGCAAAATCGTTAAACGGCTGCACATTGCCATCGCGATCCGTGTACTCACTGTGGCGCCCGAGCCGCCCGAGGCGCTGAAGAAACGTTCCCGCACCGGTCGACTCAAAGATCAGCAGATTGATCTGGAAATCGATGCCGACATCAACCGTCGAAGTACCAATGAGCAAATCGGCATGGCGCGAATCGTGGCGGGTGGGGCGATCTGTCATGCCGGTATTGGGCAGCACCCGTAAGCCTTCGTGTGCAAAGACTGGTTCGAGTAGCTGCGTGAGGCGCAAGGCACTCGCCACCGAGTTGACGATCAATGCGGCTTTGGCGCCCCGGCCACACCGGCGAAACCAGGGCAACAGCACATCATCAACACCCTGCACGATCCATTCTTCCGCCGTCTGCGGGGCGAAATGCAAGGTCGTGCCGTGCAGAATGCGCCGCCAACCATTGCCCGGATCGGCGCCGTGGTGATACCAGCCCTCGCGTTGCGGCACAATCATACGCAAGCGGTCGCCAAAGCCAATCTTATGCAAGGGCGCCAGCAGACGCTCGTCCGGCGTTGCTGAGAGAAACAGCGTTTTCAGCGGATACCGGCTCTGTTCATACAGAAAGAGCAAGCCAGTCAATACCGCCGTAATCTGCGCGGCATCGAAAATATGAAACTCATCGAAGGTCAACTGGGAAAACAGCGCCGCCATCTGCCCGGCAACATGAGCCGGGTCGCGCCCGAACTGCTGGTAATGAAAGTGGAGAATCGCGTGCAGAATATCGGGATTAGAGAGCACCAGCTTGTGATTGCGGAGCAGTTTCGTCAGTTCTTCAGGGCGGCTGAGATGCTCGGACGCAGCAGCCAGATCATCCAGCCTGGCCCCGTAGAGGGTAGTCGCCCGATCGGCACCCATACCCCATTCCGGCAGAATGTGCTGCCAACTCCGCTGCTGATCCTGAATCAGCTCATTGGTGGGGAACAGCGCCAGGGTATTCGTATCCGCCGGGTGAACCAGCAGCGGGAGCGCGCCGGCCAGACTCTTGCCATCCCCGGTCATTGCGGTATTGATAACCACATCGACCTGCTCGTCGCACAATGCCTGATACGTTGCCAACTGGTGCATTGAGAGCCGCCAACCGGATGGCAATTTCACAGCCAGTGTATCCGGCAAATCCGCCGGGTCGGCCAGCTTCGAGTAGACCGGGAGCGTCGTGATGTGCATCGGGCAACTCCTTCAAAGGATCGAGATGCGTGTTGGCTAAAAGATCGGTTATGCCTATCATAGCATGCGATCCTGGACTCAGTGTGTCCGAAACTGTTCGATCTCCGGTGCATTTTGGAGCAAGAAATAATAAAGCTTCATCCCCTGTCAGCCTGTTGAAGGGACGCTGAAGAGGAGTCGCGTATGAACGCCACCCAGAAGGCGCTCCATCACGTGCAGAAGGTCATCGTTCCACCACGCTTCAGCCAGTCCTGGTTCGAGCGG
>DAOTUJ010000145.1:0-1697 GCA_034437175.1 Chloroflexaceae bacterium
TTTACACACGTTAACGGAAGAAAAACATACATGGGTTGTCAGTCGACCACTACATCTAGTGGTCGAAAATCACAAAGCACTAAATGTTGCAGTCAGAATCCTATTAATGCCCGTAAGGGCATTACGACGATTACAGGCAAGATGCATACTCACCGATTACTAGATGACAGGTCAGAATCCTATTAATGCCCGTAAGGGCATTACGACTTGCCGGGCAGGTATTTATTCGGCTGGCGCGTTCGGGCCGTCAGAATCCTATTAATGCCCGTAAGGGCATTACGACAGCACAAGCACCGGCCCGTCATAATTCATCCACCAAGTCAGAATCCTATTAATGCCCGTAAGGGCATTACGACGCTTGTGCGTAGTGCTCATACCGTGCCGTCCCCGGCACGAAGTCAGAATCCTATTAATGCCCGTAAGGGCATTACGACTCTATCCCAGGCTCTATCGCCCGGAACGTGCGTAATAAGTCAGAATCCTATTAATGCCCGTAAGGGCATTACGACTTATTCGCACGTTCGTGATGCCTTCGTGCCTACCGACGACAAGGTCAGAATCCTATTAATGCCCGTAAGGGCATTACGACAGATCAGTATTGCCGCCAGTCTCCAGATTCCAATCCTGTCAGAATCCTATTAATGCCCGTAAGGGCATTACGACCGTGATCGAGGCCAGTCCTTCGACCTCAATCGAGACTGTCAGAATCCTATTAATGCCCGTAAGGGCATTACGACCCAAGCAGTCCCTTTTCCCGGCACTCCGGGCAGTAGGTCAGAATCCTATTAATGCCCGTAAGGGCATTACGACATTAGCCGGACGGCCTTCAACGCGCCGGATAGAAGAGTCAGAATCCTATTAATGCCCGTAAGGGCATTACGACGTAAGGATGTTCTGGTAGCGGGACCACGGCGTTGGACGTCAGAATCCTATTAATGCCCGTAAGGGCATTACGACTGAATGGAGAACTATTCCATCTTGTTCTCAATCCACCATTGTCAGAATCCTATTAATGCCCGTAAGGGCATTACGACCCAGCAATCGCAGCGCACGGGCCAGCGCGTTCGTCATCTGTCAGAATCCTATTAATGCCCGTAAGGGCATTACGACCCCAACACTGCCTTCCGTGCCTCCAGGTAAGTGGCTCGTCAGAATCCTATTAATGCCCGTAAGGGCATTACGACCAGCATCATACGTTTTGATGAAGCGGCAGGCGATCTCAGTCAGAATCCTATTAATGCCCGTAAGGGCATTACGACAGGGACCGACGCCATGCGTGTCGCTCTGCACTAGCAGCGTCAGAATCCTATTAATGCCCGTAAGGGCATTACGACCAATCAACGATTTCCGAGCTGAGCGCTTCCTCTTCTGTCAGAATCCTATTAATGCCCGTAAGGGCATTACGACTCGGCGGTCTCGTCACCGAGCGAATACCCCTTCTCAGGGTCAGAATCCTATTAATGCCCGTAAGGGCATTACGACGCAACTCGACGTCGAACATCTCCGCTTCCGCATACCGGCGGAGTAAGTCAGAATCCTATTAATGCCCGTAAGGGCATTACGACCGGCGGTCAGTTTCTCGGTTAGGTCTGCGATTTCGTGTGGTCAGAATCCTATTAATGCCCGTAAGGGCATTACGACCAATCTTGTTTTGCGCCATCACTGTTCCTTAATTACGTCAGAATCCTATTAATGCC
>DAOTUJ010000146.1:0-29339 GCA_034437175.1 Chloroflexaceae bacterium
CGATCTCCATCTGCTCGAACTCGCGCACCCGAAAAATGAAGTTGCGCGGATTGATCTCATTGCGAAAAGCCTTGCCGATCTGGGCAATGCCGAAGGGCAACTTGCGACTGCTGCTGGCCAGCACATTCGCAAAATTCACAAAAATGCCCTGAGCCGTCTCCGGGCGCAAATAGGCAAAGGACTCGTCGTCGGCCACCGGCCCGACCGCAGTTTTGAACATCATATTGAAAGGCCGCGGCTCAGTCAGGTCGGGTGAACCACAATTCGGGCAAACGCCGGCGATATGATCAGCGCGCCAGCGGCTTTTGCAGTTGCGGCAATCGACCAGCGGGTCGACGAACGTCTCTTCGTGGCCGGAATATTTCCAGGTTAGCCGGTTCATCAGGATAGCCGCATCGAGGCCTTCCATATCATCGCGCTCATAGACGTTGGCGCGCCACCAGGCCAGTTTCAGGTTATTCTTCAGTTCGACGCCCAGCGGGCCGTAGTCGTAGGTACCCTGCAAACCGCCATAGATATCGCTACCGGGAAAAATAAAGCCCCGCCGCTTACACAGCGAAACCAGTTGATCCATCGTTGTTGCCGGCATAAACTCTCCTTATTGCGCGAAGCCCGAAGCAACAAAAAGCCCCAGGCGACAATATATCGCCCGGGGACGCATCGTTGCCGTATGCGCGGTTCCACCCCAGTTAGCGCAGCCGGGCTACGCTCACTCATTCGCACGGGCTCCACAGTGCCCTTCGCCACTGCTCGACCGCCGGGCTCACACCACCCCCGGCTCGCTGGAGGCCTGCCTGATGGGTACTCCTCTGCTTCATCGCCACAGCCAGAGTGTAGCACAGCCGCACCGCCGGTGCAAGCTACGAGCCCACGTCTTCGGCTTCATGCTGGAGCGACAGGCCATTCACACGCATCGCATCCGGCATGTTCTTGCCATTGGATTGCGGCAGGCGCCGTTCGCGGCTTTGCGCATCATTATCGGCATTCAACTGCGTATAGATCTGGGTAGTCGAAAGCGAGGCATGGCCGAGCAAGGCCTGCACCTCGCGCAATTCGGCGCCGTTGCTGAGCATATGCGCGGCAAAAGAGTGCCGCAGCGTATGCGGCGTCAAGTCATCGAAGCCCAGTTCTTCAGCATAGCCCTTGAGGATCAACCAGAAGCCCTGGCGGGTCAGCCGTTTGCCGCGATGATTCAGGAAGAGCGCAGCGGCGTTCTGGATAGCGCCGCGCACCAGTTGCGAGCGGCTATTGTCGAAATATTCTTCAATCGCCGTCAGGGCCGGGCCACCCAGCGGCAACAGGCGTTCGCGCCCACCGCGCCCGGCGCAACGCACCTGCCCGTGCTCCATATCCACATCGCCGGTATCAAGCGCCACCAGTTCACTGACTCGCATACCGGTCGCGTAGAGCAATTCCAGCATCGCCTTATCGCGCAGGCCTTCGGGGCCGGAAGAGCGCAGCGGCAGCTCCAGCAACTCATCGACCTGGTGCGGCGAGATCGACCGCGGCGGAAAGCGATCAACTCGCGGCGAATCCATCTGCCGGCTCGGATCATCGCCGACCGCCTGCGTGCTACACAGGTAGGCAAAAAACGACTTGACCGCTGCCGCACGGCGAGCCACCGTCGAGTTGGCATACTGGCGTTCCCGCAAAAAAATCATAAACGCCATCAAATGACCCTGCGTCACCTGCGACCACTCAGCGACTCCTTTTTCGCTGAGAAAAACGCGAAACTGTTCAAGATCTGTCCGATAAGCCGACGTCGTATTGGCTGACATGTTGCGCTCGCCGCTGAGGTGCGCCAGGAACTCTTCCACGTAATCTTGCATACACTCTTTCCTCACGCCAAACCTCGCGGCATCCAAAATTGCCACGTCCGACTATGCCAGTTCATTGCATGCAGAATATGCGCGGCATGGTACTGCAAAGCCCAGAGCGTGTCAACCAATTAAAAACAGCAACTTTCTTTGAAACCGCAGTTCCGGCAGCGATAGTAAGCCGCCCAGATCTGCATCGGCGATCCACAGGCCGGGCATTCTCCTGCCTCATTCACCTCACCGCCAACTGGTTTCGGCAGGCATACCGAGTCACGACGAGTATCCTGAAGCTGTTCACGCGCCGGCGCATCAGGAGTACGTTCAGCCATAGAACCTGTATTCCTTCAAGGGTTGCGAATGTCTGTATTATACCCGAAAAACCGGCTGTTTTCGGGTAGGACAGCCCGATCCCAGCATGCAAATTTTCCGCGCCAGGCGCTGAACTCGCCTTCATCCTACCCGATCCGGTAGGATGCCTATGTTTGCACTGAGCAACAGCGCCGATGATACACTCAGCGCAAATGCGGCGCTACCTGTTCGGCAAAAATGTGCAGCGGCTCGTGGTCATAGGCAATCCGCGGGAAGTAAGTAATGAAATAGGTAATACCGGCATCGGCCAGCGCCTGCAGTTGCTCGACAACCTGTTCCGGCGTGCCGACAATCGCACTGCGCTGCAAATCTTCGACGCTCCAGTTGTACGTCGCCCGTACCGGCTCAGTCGCTGCGGCAATATCATCGCCCGGCTTGAGAAACACAATATTCGCATTCGACGACTTGATGATATCGTCGTAGTTGCGCCCGACATTTTCGCAGTGCCCGCGCAACACGGCGCATTTGTGGCGCACATTATCGGGTGTCCCACCGAAATTGGAGGCCATAGCGTACTGCGCCACCAGTTTGAGCGTGACCTGCTCGCCGCCGCCACCGATCCAGAGCGACGGATACGGCTGCTGCACACCGCGCGGCTCGTTAATCGGGCCATGAATCTGGAAATATTCGCCATCGAAATGCGGTGTCTCTTCCGTCCACATCTTGACCATAATCCGGGTCGCCTCGCGGAAGGCCCGCATACGGTCGCGGGTCTCGGGGAAACCATAGCCATAGGCGCGCCACTCGTGCTCATACCAGCCCGCGCCGATGCCGCAGTAGAGCCGCCCGTGACTGAGCACATCCACCGTCGAGGCAATTTTCGCGGCCAGGGCCGGGTTGCGGTAACCGATACAGGTCACCATCTGGCCGATTTTGACCCGCTGCGTATCGCGGGCCAGCGCCGCCGTAATCGTCCAGGCCTCAAACACCGCTTCCTGCTCGATCCGCGGCACGGTATGAAAATGGTCGTACACCCAGATCGAATCGTAGGCCGGCAACGCATCGACCGCCTTCGCCACATTCGTCATCGCCTCATATTTCTCGACCGGATCGGCAATTTCCATCAAATCCAGTCGCCAGCCCTGCGGCACAAAGGTTCCACATTGCACTGTCATTCCAGCGTCTCCTTCTTTCTTCAACTCTCCGGTTCTATAGGCCTATAGTTCTTTAGTTCCCTGGTTCCTTCTCTACCGATCCGTGCTCCGAAACAGCGCCAGCAGCAGCAGCGTACCGCTCAGCAAAATACCCAGCAGCGCCAGCATGATTATCGTGATCGGCAGCCAGCCAGTCACGTTGCCAAATCCGATGGCAACCGTGAGCATGCCCAGAACCAGGATCAGCGCCGAGAGCACCAGCGCCACCGCGATCCGGCTCGACGCTCGCAGCAGAGCCGTCGAAACCCGGCGCAACTCCATTTCACGCGTCTGCAAAAACAACTCCCCATCATTGGCCCGGCCCAGCAAGTCGGCAAATTGCTGTGGCAAGCCGACCGCCACTTCGCCGACCTGGCGGCCATTTTCCGCCAGGCGCTCACCGACGGCTGCCGGCGAGAGTTGTTCAGCCAGTGCCTTCTGGGCATACGGTCGTGCGATGCCGAACACATCCAGATGCGGATCCAGCGACATACCAACGCCCTCCATCATAACCAGAGCCTTGATCAGGGTGGCCAGCGGGCCGGGCAGCCGCAACTGGTGTCGGCGCATCAAGGCCAGCAACTCATCGAAGGTTTCGCGCGCCGAGAGCTCCGAAAGTGATCGATCAACAAAGATACCCATAAAACGCTGCATATCACGTCGGAGCAAGGGCGTAATACTGCGATGCGGCAGCGCGCCGAGGCGCTCCAATGCGCGCAAAGCCGCATTGGGGTCGTGATCGCCCAGCGCAATCAGCAGCAACAGCATCTGGCGGGTCGTTTCCTGGTCGAGAATCCCGACCTGGCCGAAGTCTACGACACCCACCCGCGCACCACTCAGCGCAAAAAAATTCCCCGGATGCGGATCGGCATGAAAATAGCCGTCAACAAAGATTTCGTGGACAATCACCTCCAGCGCGTGGCGAGCCAGCAAAGCCTGATTGATCCCGGCCCGCGCCAGGCCTTTCACATCATTGATTTTGATGCCATAAATTCGCTCGCTGGTCAGCACGCGCACCGCCGTATAATCCCAGTAGATCCGCGGAATATAGACGCGCTCGTTGCCGGCAAAATTGCCACGAAACTCCTCGGCATGATGCCCTTCGCGCCGATAATCAAGTTCGGCGCGCAGAGTGCTGCTGAACTCCCAGGCCAGTTCCACCAGGTCGTACTGATTGCCGAAGGGCATGCGCTCCTGCGCCAGGTGGGCCAGGTCGACAATGATCGCCAGGTCGACCGCGACACGGGCGGCAATATCGGGGCGCTGCACTTTCACGACCACGTGATCGCCATTGTGCAGCACCGCAGCGTGGGCCTGACCGAGCGAGGCGGCCGCCAGCGGCTCACGGCAGAACTCGGCGAAGAGCACATCGAGGGGCCGGCCCAGTTCTTCCTCAATCGTCTTGATCGCCAGATCGGCGGCGAAGGGCGGCACCGTGTCCTGGAGCTTATCCAGCTCGGCAACAAAATCGGGCGGCAGCATATCCGGGCGCGTACTCAGCACCTGCCCGAGCTTGACGAAGGTCGGCCCCAGTTCCACCAGCGCCTGACGCAAGCGCACCGCACTGCTGATCGGCGGGCTTGGCGGTGCCCGCAGCAGCATCCGTCGCGGCAAAGAGAGCAACGATGCCAGGCCGAGTTGCTCGACGAGGTAGCCGAAACCATGCCCCACCAGCACCTGGGTAATCTCGCGGTAGCGTCCAAGATGGCGTGCCTGCCGAACCAGTGGCCACATACTATCGACCTGTCACTTGCAAATCGTAGAAATCTACTATAATTGGCCACAGATGCGGCAGAAACAACAGGCAGCCAACGATCACGGCGCCAATTGCGCAGAGCAGCACCGTACCGGCAGCCACATCTTTGGCAATCGCCGCGAGCGGATGGTAGTTGCTCGTGGCAACATCGACGGCTGCTTCAAGCGCGGTGTTAAAACCTTCAGCGGCCAGCACCAGAATAATCGTCAGCACCAGCACCAGCCATTCCCAGCGTTCCAGCCCGAGAACCGTCGCCAGGGCCAGGGCGCAGGCCGCAATCAGGCAATGGATCTGGGCATTGCGCTGAGTACGGAGCAAGTACGATAGTCCTTTCAGCGCATAGCCAAAGGCTTGAAGCAACCGCGCCGTCCGGCGATCCATCCGGCGCTCAGGCACCGGCATTCCGGCGGGCGGCTCTGGATCGCACCGCGCTGTTTCCGTCTGCGACTGCTGCATCTTTCCGGTACGATTCATTCATGCTGGATTCTTTATTCCGATTATACACGATACTGAAGAAAGGTCGGCTCTATGCGTTTGTTGCTTGTTCGGCACGGCGAAAGCGAATGGAACCGGATTCATCGTTACCAGGGACAGATCGACACCAGGTTGACCGAGCTGGGGCTTGAGCAGGCGGAATTGCTCGGTACACGCCTGAGCCGCGAGGCCATCGATTGCATTTACACCAGCCCATTGCAACGTTGCGCGCTGACGGCGCAGGCCATCGCCCGGCACCATCCACAGGCGCCGCTCATCGAGGATCGCGCTATTATCGAGATCGACCATGGCGAATGGCAGGGGCTCACTGCCGATGAAGTCGGTACCCGTTATAGCGACGGCCTGGCGGAGTGGCGTCGCTTTCCCACGCGCTCGCAAATGCCCGGCGGCGAAAGTTTTTCCAACGTGCTCAAGCGCTGCCTTGATTTTCGCGACCACTTGCTGGCGGAACGCCCCGAACAGCACATCGTCATCAGTACGCACGATGTCGTCGTCAAAATTCTAGTCGCCGACGCGCTCGGCCTGCCGATGGATCGCCTGAATCGGCTCTGGATCGGCAACGCCAGCATCAGCGCCATCGACTACGGCAAGGATCTGCCCTTTCTCGCCGCCATCAGCGAGAGCTGCCATCTAGGCGGCAAAGCCGGCATGCCGGCCGGCCAGAAGGCGCTGTAGGTCGACGATCGGTTTTTGAGCAGGTTTTCGCCTGCGCGACCGCATTGCAGCAACGAACGGCAGGAGTCTGCACTGCGCTGCATGCGTAGTGTCTGCCGACTTGCGCACGAATCAGGGCATCAGCGGTATCCCAAAAAATCAGGGGCCAGAGAACAAGTCTCTGACCCCTGACCCCTGACCGCTACCCCCCGGGTGCTAGAGGCGCTGACGGGCGCGATGCAATCGCACGGTGCGCACCAGCAAAGTCATACCCAGTAACAAAACGCCGGCCATCGGCACGCCGGAACTGGTGTCCGGCAGCGGCGCGCTGTCGTCGCTGCCATCACCATCGCCGCTAGCCGCATCTGCCGCCCCACCGGCTGCTGCACCGGTCGGCATGCGCGTTGCCAGTTGCCGCTGCACGGTCGGCTGAGTCGGCTGCACGGTCGGTGAAGCGATCACGGCTGAAGGCGTTGCAACCGTACTCGTGCTCGCCGTCGTCGGCGACGCCGGGCTGGTTGCCGTGACGGCCGGCGCTGTATCGACCACCAGGACGGTGACGATGTTCGAGCGCTGTGGCCGGTTCAGGCCACTATAGCTGACTTCGCCCTGCGCAACAATCCGAGTTCCACGCTCCACGCCGGGCCGGATATTCGTCACGATGGTGACTTCCACCGCTTCACCGGGCCGCAGCCGATTGAGCTCGTAGCGTACCGTATTGCCGGCGATCTGCGGATCGCCACCGCGATCGGCATTGGCACTCAGCACTTCCAGGTTGGCCGGCAAATCACTGATCAGAACGACATCCTGAAGTGCTTCGTCGTCCGCAGTTCGCGTATTGCGCAACAACAAGGTATAACGCACCTCCTGGCCGGCAAACGCACTCCCCCAGTCACTCGACATGCGGAAGAAGATGTCACCATCCTGACCCGGCACCTGGTTCGTATCTTCGCCGGGGGCAGCCGTCGCCGGCACTGCCGTCGGCGGAACCGTCGGCACCTGGCTGTCCGGGCGCGCCGCCGGCACTGCTGTCGGGCGCACCACCGCCTGGGCTGGGGGCGGTACCGGTGTAGGCGGTTCCGTCGGCAGGATCGCGATCGGTGGTGGTGGCGGCGCCGGCGGCACCGGCGTCGCCGACTGCCGATCACTGTCGTCATCATCGCCGTTGCCGCCACCCGTGTCACCGCCACCCGTGTCACCGCCACCCGTGTCACCGCCACCCTCCGGCGGCGGGCTCGTCGGCTGTGGCGGGCTCGTCGGCCCTACCGGTACCGCCGTATTCGTCGGGCCACCGGGCGTATTCGTCGGCCCTACCGGTGTACTCATCGAACCACTCAGCACTTGCACACTGACGGTACCGGACTGAGCGGATGAACCGTCGGCGGAATTGGCACTGGCCTGGTTGGTAATATTGGTACCGGGAGCCACGCCCGACCGTACCTGCACCTGTATCGTCACTGAAGCCGGTTGATCGACAGCAACATTCACGCTACAGGTAACAGTCTGGCCGCTGGTATTGCACGAGCCGCTACCCGAAGCAGCACTGAGAATAGTCAGACTCGCATCAATCTCATCGGTCACCGTTACCGCGAGCGGCGACGAACTCGAAGTCACCACCGAGAGACTGAAGCTAAACCCTTGCCCCACCAGTGCCTGCGAAGTGGAAGCCAGTTTGAAGATACGCACGCTACCTGGTAATGGCGTTGCCTCATCGGTAGGAGTCGGCGAAATGCTCGGATCCGTGGTTGGCGACGGCCCGGTCTGGGTACTGGTACTCGTCGGTGTCGGCACATCGCTGGTCGCCACAGGCGAAGGTGTAATGGGAAAGGTCGTGGCCGTCGGCAAGCGTTGCGGATCAGTCGGCGCACTCGTCGGCGATGGTTGAGCCGGATCGGGCGTCGCCGTCGGCACACCCGGCTCCGGCGTCGCCGTCGGCACACCCGGTTCCGGCGTCGCCGTCGGCGCACCGGTATCGGCAGTAGGCGGCAGTGGAACCGTCGGATTCGGTGCCTGTGCCGGTACCGGCTGCGGCGATTCGTCGACCGGCGGTTCGTCGACCGGCGGTGCATCGACCGGCGGTTCGTCGACCGGCGGTGCATCAGCCGGCGGTTCGTCGATCGGCGGTGCATCAGCCGGCGGTTCGTCGACCGGCGGTGCATCAGCCGGCGGTTGGGGCGTCTGTTCCTGCGCCGGGGCAAGCGATGGTTCAGTCCAGCGCAATGCCTCGGCATATAGCGGAAAGACAATCATCAGCACGCTGCACAGGATCAGCAAAACTTCCACAAAAGTCCAGCGCGCCGGGCGGCGGCCCCGCCGGGGAATCGGCTTCTCACGGCGTTTGGAGGATGGCTGCATAGGGTCCTCGCTTTAGCTGAGTGGTCGAGCATCAACAAGGTCGGCGATCACAACCAGACGTTGCGTATCCCATGCCGTACAGGTAATCAGGGTCAAAACGGGCGTGGGTGTCGCATGCATAAGTTCCACCTGGGTCGGCCAGACATTGTTCCGCTCACGAACGCGGTAGCGATACTGCCAGCCGCCCGCTTCAACAATGATTTCAGATCCAATAGCAAGCTGGTCAAGCCTGCGAAACACGCCACCCCGCAGGCCGGCGTGCCCGGCCATCACGGTGTTTCCAACTTCACCAGGCAGAGCCGTACCGTGATGATAGCCGGCAGCATAATCGGCAACCTGCCAGGCTCCATCCACGACAAATACTTCAACCACAGGAATATCAAGGTGCAGATCGGGTAACCGCAAGCGTTGTGGCCGCAGATCGCGTTCAGCGAGCAACTCCGGCGCGGCGGGATCCTGGGGAGCCATAAAATCGGGCGCCGGCAGGCTCTGTTGCATATCCGGTGTAGTGAAAGGCAACGCCACCAGATCGGGCGCGGCGGTAGGCAGCGGCGCAGCAGCTACCGATAAAGCATCGGCAGGCATCTCTACAAGAGCAGGCAGCGGCGCACCATGCATCCGATAGTACCACCAGTCACGCCCATATCCGTCGATCAGCCAGTACGCAAAAAAAGCCAGCACTGCCAGCAAAAGAATGCGTTCGATATGCTGCAAAGCATAATCGACCCAGGTTCGCAATAAAAAAGGCCGGAAAGCAATCCGCCGTTGCTGTTTTTCGCTGCGCAGAGCCACCGGCCGATCCAGAGCATCGTGGTCAGGCAGACTGGTGTTCAGCAATACACCAAGCAACTGCTGGCTATCATCTTCCGGCGGAACGGGCGGCGTACGCCGTTTCCTCCACACCTGCAACCTCTTCCGCGCTTATTGCATCAGAAGCCCTGTCAAAGTTATGCCAAGTATACACGAAGACTCGCACATGCGCAATAGTCGATGCCTGTACAAAGGGGAATCAGGCGCTTTTCGCCGTGAAAAGTGTAAAGACATGCGTCAAATCAGTGGCAAGCGTAAAGACTTCCAGGGCTCTATACGAAATTGCTACAATGCAGGGTGGGGAAATGCGTGCTGATTGCGGAGAAAACCGCCGGAGCAGTGGGGAAAAAGCCGGCAAAACATTGTGTACGACCAGTCGTCGTTGGTTTTTACGGTTAAAATCCGGTAAAAACACATTTTACAACCTGGTGATCGCCGCGCACAGACGTTCCAGGCCATCAGCGAAGCGATCCGACGCAGTCAAGGCCGAAAGCATCAGATGCGGGCCTTCCGGTTCGCCGTAATAAAAACCGGGATGCACCAGCACACCGGCGTCCAGCAAATCGATCACAAGTTGTTCTTCATCGCCAATGGCGGGCAGAGCCGGGAAGAGGTAATACCCGCCGTCGGGCGGCTGAATTTGCACACCAGGGCAAGCCACGAGCTTTTGCAGGCCCAATTCAAGGTTGGCCCGCACGTGATCACGCATCATCTCGACAAACGGTCGGGCCATATCGAAGAGGCGCGGCAGCAGAGCCTGGCTAAAGCCATTCGCCCCCAGAAACGTATCATTCAACAATTCCAGACGATCAGCAAAAGGGCGAGCAGCCGGATTGAGCACGATCCAGCCCAGCTTCAAGTCGGGGAGGGCAAACATTTTCGAGATACCGTTGAGCGTGAACACCGGCAATTCGGGATAGAAAGCGGCCAGCGGCGGCACCGCCGGCACCGCATAGCCAAACGCCGCAAATACTTCATCGCAGATCAGCGGCAGGCCGAGCGCACGCAACTCAGGAATCGCCACCTGCTGCACCGCGCCGGTCGGATTGTGCGGCGAAACCAGCAACACCGCACGGCTACGTTCATCGGCGGCGGCCAGCAGGCTCGCAGCGTCGATCTGCCAGTTGCGCTGCTCATCGAGCCGGTAGCTACGCAACTCGAGGTTATGGTAGGCGGCCAGATAATCAAAAAGCGGATAGGACACATCCGGCGCCAGCAGATTGTCGCCGGGATCAGCCAGCAGAGCAAAAAGCAGAGCATAGGCCTCACTGGTACTGGCTGTCAAAAAGATCGCCGCCGGGTCGAGCAGCAGCGGCGGTAAGCGCCCGGCATAGTAAGCAACCAGCGCCTCGCGCGCCGCCGGGCTGCCATGCGGGTCGGGCGCATAACGACGTGCCGCCAGATACCCGGCCATTGCGTTCTGCAGGATCGGCGGCGGCAGCAACAAGCCCTGCTGCGTCGGGTTGCTGCTAGTCAGATCGACATAGCCGGCAGCGGCAGCCACCCGGCGGCGGGCCAACTCTATCCGGTTCGGCGTCAGATCAAGTTCGGCAAAACGCCCGGCCACATGCACTCCCTATGCATTGACGCTTGCGACATGAAATCTGGTGCAGCCGGGCACTGCTATTCAGCGACCTGCTGCACCAGTGCGGCCCAGAACTCGTCCTGTTCACCGGGCACAAACGGCACATACAGGAACATACGCCCGAGCAAGCCCTGCCAGCGCTGGCGCAGCGCCCGCCCGAGTTGCGCGGGCGACGACTCGATGGCAAAAGCGTCGAGCATCTCATCGCTCACCAGAGCCGGCATCTCGGCCCATTTCTGCTGCGCCGCCAGTTGCGAGAGTTGCTCACCGACGGACTCCCAGCCATGCACCGCCAGCACCGCCCGGTAGGTCGGCGTTGAGGCGTAGAACGAAATCTGCCGGCGCACCGCCTCGCGGGCCTGATCGACCGCCGCCGGATCCGGGCCACTGATCACAAACACACTCCCGGCGATCACACAGTCGGCCGGGTTACGCCCGGCCTGTTGCGTCCCGGCAGCAATCTGCGGCAGGAGCACCTCGTGGGTATACTTCGCGCTATTGAGCGGGTGCGCATGAAAGCCGTCGCAGAGCTCGCCGGCTAGCCGGGCCAGGCCGGTATTGACACCGGCAATATAGATCGGAATATCCGGGTGCGCAATCGGCCCGGGGTTAAAAAAGGGCGCCATCAAGGTGTGTGAATAGTATTCACCGCGATAGCTGAGCCGATCATTCTGCTGAAAACTCTGCCAGATGGCCCGCAGCGCCCCGATGTAATCACGCAACTGGGCAACCGGTTTATGCCAGGGGCTACTGAAGCGCCGCTCGATATGCGCCCGCACCTGAGTTCCCAGCCCCAGAATAAAGCGCCCACCCGAATAGGCCGCCAGATCCCAGGCCAGTTGCGCCGTCACCATCGGGCTACGCGGAAAAGCAATCGCCACCGCCGTACCCAATTCGAGGCGCCGGCTATGTTCAGCGGCAATCGCCAGCGGCAAAAACGGGTTATGCTTCGTCTCCGGCACCCAGATCGCCGAAAACCCCAGTTTATCCGCCAGCCGTGCCGTCTCCGCCATCGTCGGCAGCGGGTTCGCATCGACAGCAACACCAACATCCAGTTTCATGCTTGCTCCTCTGGCTTCGGCAGCCGGCCTCAGTCAATTCACATGCGGCAGCAAGGAAGCGGACGTTTATTTCGTATGATTTTGCGGCTTCGCCGCAAAATCATACGAAAAAGATAGTCATTTTCTTGCTGCCACAGGCGAAATAACCCAACCCTTGCGAACCCTTGCAGTCAACAAAAGCCTGAGCACGCTGCTACGGCGCAGCGGATCACATCAAGGCCGGATACGTCGCAGCAGCGCGCTCAGCCGGTCGTAATCATCTTTGAGCAGGCCGGCCAGTTCGCGCCCGGCCTGCACCAGGTACGCACGCGCATCCGGATGAGCCCGCGCCACACCACGAATGGCGGCAGCCAGCAACTCATCATTTGGAATATGGCTGGCAAAGAGCACAGCCCGAAAGAAATCGCTACCGGCACTGAAGCGCAGCAACTCTGCGGCAGCGCACTCATACACACTGTAATGCACCGGCGGCGGATGCGGCGGCAGGTACTGGTACATGCGCTCACCCTCGCCGAAACCGACCGTCAACGCCGAAAACTCGGTTTGCAACACCTCGGCCAGATCGGGATGCTCGTGGTAAATCTCCTCATCGTACAACTCGCGCCCGGAGTACGTGCGCCCACGCACTACCGCCCGTCCACCGGGCTCCTTGCTGCCGGTACGGATCTCATAAACCAGGCCATAAACCACGCGGTCGGGCCGGCGGGCTTGCGCACGTACCAATGCACCAAACGGCGGTGCCTCCAGCAACTGGTAGGCTCCCGCCGTAAAGCCGATTGTCGACGCCTCGATTACTTCACCGATGCGAACCACGAAAAGCTGTGCTTTCTGGTGGAAAGGTGATGGGTGATGGATCACAGGTCATGAGTTCCATCACCCATCACCCATCACCTATGCCCGGCTAAACTCTTTGCTCTCACGCTTGCGCGAATTTTCGGTCGGCAACTCGGCGCGCATCAGGCTACCTTCGAGCATACGCAGAAAGGCGCGCCGATCGGCGCTGCGCACGATAGCCTGCTCGTGAGCGCGCGCCAGGGCTACCGGGTAGCCCTCGCCCTTATCGCACTGATCATACACGAGCGCCTGGATCAGGTCAACTTGCGGCGGATCGGCGGCGACCCAGGCCGGCAATTCGATCCGCGCCAGCTCACGCCCGATCCGCATGTAGAAGAAATGGATCAGGTGCGGCCCGTAGCGTTCAACGTTTACCCGGCTCATCGAGATGCACAGCGGCCCGCGTTGCCCGTCGCTCAACTGCTCAGCCAGCAAATCAGCATCGACCAGAGCCTGGCAGACCCGGCAGGATGGCGGGCGCCCGGCGCGCACATCGCTGCATTCGCTGCACTTTGCCCCCTTGCCCGCCGCCAGGTCGACATCCGGGCAAAACATCAGCCGCACCGTACCGATCAGCTCCGGCGCCCGTGGCCGGCTGATGTAAGAAATCACCGGCATACCGATTTGCCGCATGCGTTCCAGGTAAGCCAGGTAGCGCCCCAGAAAATGATCTTGCACAAAACGTTCGGCGCCGGCCAGCGCCCAGCGCACCAGCGTCCCATCTTGCATCGCCAGCGCCGGCACCGTGCCGTCGAGAAACTGCGCCGCCAGATCGGCCAGTGCCTCGCCCTCCTCGACATCGCGCCGCGCACTGAGATAATTGCCCTCAATCGCAATCCGCCGCGCTCCGTCACTGAGATACAGGTCTTCTTCGCGATAGTACAGCGCCGGCTGCGACGACAATTTCGCCCGAGCGCCCTGGCCATAGCGCAAAAACACCTGCCCGACATTGATCAGATAGCAGTCGGCCATGCCGTGGCGATCCAGCTCGATCTGCGAGCCGTCGGTCGCTACAAGCGCATAGTTCGCCGGGCGATCCGGCAGATCGCGACGCGTATCGAAGGGCTCAACCGGGCGCGCAAACAGCCAGGAGGCCGTCTCGCGGCTCAAATCCACCGCTCGCGCCCAATCACCCTCATCGCCGGCAGCCGCCAGGTAGCGCGCCTGCACCTCGGCGACGCGCGTGGCCAGTGCCCGCGCATCGTCGGCCAGCGTACCGCTCATCTGGCGCACCTGGCGAGACAGAGCTGTCAGATCCAGAGACATGCGCACCTCTCGTTCCAGCACTGATGTTTGAAGCCGAAGACAGCATAGTACAGGTGTTCCGGCCTGTCAAGTATGAAGCATATGCCAGAGTTGCTCCCATTCCCGCCGCTCAGCAGCACCAAGCGGGCCGAGCCGGTGTTTCAGTAATCGATAGTTGAGCCCGCTCTGTACTGCAGCGATTTCGACAACAGTTTTTGCCATCTGGCGTAGAATGACTCGCAGGGCCAGCAATGGTTCTCCTCGCCGCAATAGTTCACGCAGCGCAAACCGCAAGAATATCTGTCGGGTACGCAACATCTTTTGCAAATTCAGTTGTTCTTCGCGATAGCCCAGCAGGATTTCCGGCACATTCGCAAAGAAACTGTCTCGATAGCTGCGCAGCAACAGTATCTGATCCTGGGTCTTGATCGCTTCATCATCATAGCGATGCTTTCGGAACCAGGCCATATGCCCAAGAAAGGTTGGATGGCGCATCGGCAACACATCAAGGAAAGCCCGTGCACATATTGCCTGATGGTCTTCCAGCAACGCTGGTTTCCCCAACACCCCCCCATCAGACCCGAACAGCAGTACCTGCGCACCAACCAGATCGACTTGCGGATAGGCTTCTAGATAGGCAACCTGCTTCTCAAATCGACGCGGATAAGACACATCATCGCCATCCATTCGCGCAAAAAAAAGCCCCCGGCTGAGCGCAATAGCCTGGTTGAGCCACACTGCCAGCCCGCGACGCCTGCCATCGACATAAACCCGGATGCGTGCATCAGCGACCTGTTCAATCAACTGTTCTGTTCCGTCGCTCGATCCATCATCAATCAGGATCAATTCCCAATTGGTCCAGGTTTGCGCCTGCAATGAGCGAATTGCCAGCGGCAATGTCGGCGCACAATTGTACACCGGCATACCAATGCTGATCAGGGGTCGTCCCTTCATCGCTTGCTCACACCGGCAGAGCAGCGGCTCATCCGCGCAATCACCACACCGGAGGAAATAAGAAAAGCCATTGTAATGCCGCGCCCCAACGAACCGAAGACCCCTTCCGCCAGTGAGAGCACCCAGAAACACATGGCCATTGCTGCCGGCGACAGGCCGCCTGGTTCATGCGCAAAACGTACTGAATAGCGATACGCGTACCACATGCTTGTAGCAGCAAAGCTAATGATACACAGGGTCGCGATAATACCGTGAAATGCCAGAATATGGATGAAACTGCTGTGAAAGCCCGGCCCATCGCTTCCATAGTTGCTGGAATGCCCGATCAGGGTTGCCTCCTGCACTACCCGTCCCCAGATCTCCTCACGCCCACTCAGCACCTGGCCCCGGCTGCTGTGGCTGTGCACCATTTTGCGCCCCAGCGCTTCCCAGAGCGTGTGGGCCTGCTCACCCATCAAAAGCAGGCCGCCGCCGGCAGCGGCCAGCATGCCTATCCCCAGGCCCAGCAATCGTGGTACTGCAATGCCTGCCATCCACACAAATACGGCCGCAATCATTGCGAAGGCGAACAACGAAGTACGTGAAGTCGACACAATGATGAACATCAGGCACAGTACCAGTAGCCCGATCAGCAAGGCGACCAGCAGCTGGTACCGGGCCGGCCGCGTTCTCATCACGGCCCGCAATAAAATGAATCCGCTGGTCGCCACCACCAGGCTCGTACTGCCGAGCCCATTAAAGTGGTAAAAAACACCTTTATATGAGAGCCCAAACGAATAGAGCAGGTGTGCGCCGACTGGTTCCATGATCAGCGAAGCCAGCAGATAGGGGAGGTGGCCCAGGCACAATGCCAGCGCCAGCAAGATGTCGGCATCTTCCTGCAGCAAATCCGGCAGCGCGATAAAAAAGATCAACGGCACGCAAACCAGGAACCACAGGCCGTCGACAAACAGGTCGCTGCTGACTTTCATCATCGACGTAATGAGCACCGAATAACCAAAACCCAGCCACAACCAGAACGGTGCAATCAGGTGCCGCGATACTTTCCATTCGGGCAGACGCAGCAGGGCCAGGGCCAGCAATCCGGCCAGACTCGCCCCGACCAGCAGCAATCGACCGCGCACAATCAGGGCATCACCAGTTCCTTGCTTGATACTCAACAGCGATGCGCCACCGAAGAGCACTGCCAGTAGCATCAGCACCAGCACCCGCGGCGGACGAAATCGCCTCTGCCTGCCTCCCATAGCTTCCTCAGCACGCCGGCCTCGCTCCGCCGCGATCCAAGTTCCCCCTTGCGGCACACAACCAGGGTATTCACCCACCTCAGCAGCCATCGTAACGCGCCTGCATCTTGCCACGCCCTTGATACACATCGACGAGCGCTGCCAGGGAACGTTCAACGGCAAACGGGCTATTTTGCAGATTTGCCAGCACGGCACGCGGTTCTGGGCGCACCCGCGCCTGTTGATCCAGGATCGCCGCCGCCCAGTCGGCCGCCGAGCGACTCAGCGCCAGTCGCTGCACCAGCGTCTTCACCACAATTGCCTCGTCCGGCACTGCCCAGGCACAGGTACAGAGCAAACCCGCTGCCTGCGCCTCAACCAGCGCCATACCCAATCCCTCAAAGAACGAAGGCAAGATAAAGCCGTCCATCGCCCCCAGCATCAGCCGCGCTACATCCGGTCGCGCCCCGGCAAACACGATACGCTCCGACAGGCCGGCTGCCCTGGCCTGTTCTTGCACCACCGGCAAGAGCGGCCCATCTCCCAGCAGCAACAGCCGGGCTCGCGGCTCATAGCGCACCAGCTCCGCCATGATCTCGATCAACCGACGATGATTCTTTTCCGCAACAAAACGCCCTACATGCCCAAATACCAGCGATTCGGGCGGCAAACCCAATTCTGCTCGCACCCTGGCCTTATCTACCGTTACCTGAAAAGGCGCCAGGTCGATACCACAATACAACACTTGCCAGCGTCGATCCCGCGCCCAGTCTACGCCAAACATTGCTGCTGCTGCCTGCCGGCTCGTGAACAGGCCGTCGGTGGCGTATTGTTCGATCCAGTACCGGCCCAGTTGGAGATAGAGACGTCGAGCGAGGCCGGCAGTTGCATATTCATGCCGGTTATCGCTGTGAATATGCGCAATTCTCCCTGGAATGCCGGCGTCCTGCGCCAGTCGCAATATATAGCCGCTAAAATGTCGAATATGACTATGCACAACATCATATGAACCATACTGCTGCAAAATGCGCCGGAAGTCACGACTGTATTGCCAGTAGCGCCGATGCGCAAAGCCGCTGATGACGCGCCCGCCCAACGCCTGAACCTCCGCCGCATAAGCACCGGCCCGCTCCGAACGAATCAGCACATCAACTGCAAAGCGATCCCGATCCAGGCGGCGCAGCATATGCATAAACCATGTCTCCGCACCCCCGCGATCCAGGCCGCTAAATACGTGCAGGAGACGCATTGGTCTATCCTGGCCCATTATTGCCCCGCCAGCAATGCGCTCAGGTCGAGCATGTAGCTCCGGCGTATGCCGCTGTGTGCAGAATCAATCGACACCATCATACCATCGGGACTCCAGCGCGGGTGCAGGTCGCAACGGGCAACGCCGCTATATTCCCAGGGCGCCAGGAAACTGCCAAGCTCTCGCAAACGCTGTTGCGCCATATCGTAGAGCAACAGATGCTGCCGCCGTGCTCGATCCGGGTAGCTATCGGTGAGCAACCAGCGTCCGCCGGGCGCGAACGAAGGATGGCCATCACCGTAGCGATCCAGTTCACGCAAGCCGGCATCCTGTACCTCTCCCGTCTCCGTATCGACCCGGCGGTATCCTGCCTTGCCCGCTTGCCTGCTCCAAACCAGGATCCAGCGCGGATCGTGCCAGCAGGCATGCGAAACCTCCCCCTCGAGCAACAGGCGCAAATCCTCGCCCGCAGCATCGGCTCGGTACAACCGCGATAGCCGCTTCTGCCGACTGTTCCAGCGGTGCAAGAAGATAAAATGATTGCCATCAGGCGCATACATCACATGGTTGACGTAGTGGCGACCCACTTGCATATCTCGTTGCGGCTCTGCCAGCCTTAGTTGCTCCAGCGTCAGCAGCAAATCCAGGCGTCCACTCGCCAGGTCAATGTTCCAGATGCCATCATCATCGTCGGGCATTTCCGTTCCGGCGCCGGCATAGCCATATTCACTGCCCAATGCGTGCAAGCGCCGGTAATTGATTGCCAGCGCCGCATGCCCTGCCGGATGCAAGGCCTGCACCGGCGCCGGCAGTACGGCCTGCAGGCCATCACCCGGTGCCACAAGTTGCGAAACCAGGCGATCCTCAATCTGGTGATTATAGATCAGTCGCGGTTCGGCAGCGCCAGGCATCCAGGCGCTCATACTGCCTTGCTGATACGTCCAGGTACGTGAATACCCGATCGGTATCGTACGCTGCTGCGCCCGATCATAGACGAGAATATCCAGTTGTCCATCTCGCCGCGAATGCTGGAAAACTGCCTGTTGCATAGTCACATCCCAGGGAGAAATTCCGTAGTAACCGAAGAACAGGCTCGCGGGCGTTTCAGCTACCCCCGCCCAGCCGGCCGGTGTCAGTAGTCGTACGGCTGGATGTATTTCATAGTGAAAGTTCAGGTCGGCACCCCAACGGTAAACCAGCCGTTTGTAGAGCTGCCGGGCAACCGCCTGCCCGTTCCAGCGCGCCAGCCGCCGCGCCAGTGCCCGCTCCAGGCCGCTATAACGCCTCATCGCTCCTCCCGGCCAGAGCCCGTCTTTGCCACAGCGCGCAGAAGTTCGCGCCGTCGTCGGGAAAATCGGCAGTAAGGCGGCGAGCCTGTCTTCGCCAGCGTGGCGACACATCGGCTTCGTAGTAATAGCCCATAAACGAATAGCTCTTCGACCAGAGCAAATGCCATTCCGGCCTCAGATCGTTTTGCAGTTGCATCACATCAAAGCCGCGCTCCAGAACAGCAAGCCGGCCGGGGCGGGCCACATGAAAATCGACGAGCGCGTGAACCAGTTCAGCAGGCGGTTGAACCGCAAACATATTCCGCTGGTAGGCGAGCCGTGCCGTCTGTCGAGCCGGATCGCTCGCCCGGCCCAGAACCATCCGCAGCAGGTGATCCATTCGACGCAGATAGGTGCGAAGCTGGAAAACGCGCCGCCAGCGCCGTTCCCGTAGAAACGCCGCATAAACTTGCCGGCATACCGGGTTCTGGTAAAATCGGCGTGAGGGCTCGTGGCCGGCCAGCCAGACAGCCTCAGAGCTCAACAGTTCTCCGAGCATCGCAATCGTCTGCGCCGGCACCGGCAGATGATGCAACAACGAGTTCGTTGCCAGCATCGCATAGCCCTCAACTGGTGCCACAGATCGAACCTCTTCTAACGTGCTACAGAATCTCGCATTCGCAAACCGCGGCTGCACTCGTTCCTGGCAACGCGCCAGCATTTCCGCTGCCGGATCATAGCAAGTCAACTGTAGCAAGCTGCCGGGCCGTAACCAGCGCAGAATTTGCAGCGCCTCAAAACCCGTACCACACCCAAAATCCAGCACCGTCCAGTTCCCTCCCGGCACAATCGATTGAGCCAGGGTCAGCATTCCTTGCCAGAAACGGGGGATCTGTTCAAAGAGTTCCGGATGCCGCCGGTCGTAGTCACAAGACTCAAACGCGTGATACAGCGCGTTGATCTCCTCGACCAGCCGTTCAAGCGGCAGGCGCGGCTGGTAGGGGCGCAATAGCTCATGCATCGGCCACCACCCCTCGCCCTGCCAGCACCGGCACAAGAAGCAGACCGTAGCCAGCAGCACCTGTAGCCGAAGAGCCGACCAGAGCCAGAGCTGCGCCATACAAACCAGCGTGCGGCACCAGCCACCAGCAGAGCCCAAGCGAAACCAGCACGACAACACTCAGCACCAGTGGCTGGGCGGCAATCCGCCTGCTGGCAGTCGCAACAAAACCGCCGCACGATGCAATATACCAGCAGCCTGAGGCCAGCATCACTCCCAGCAGCACATCGCTCCGGGCATATTCAGGCCCATAGAGAAGAGTGAGCGCCCATTCGCCGCCCAGGAGTGCCAGCAGCAAACCGGCCACACCCAGCATCGCCCCACCCCCAATCAGGCGCAATGCCAGCCTCCGAAAGGCTTGCATATTCGCCGCAGCATAATGCGCCGCCAGGCGCGGCGCCAGCGCCTGGCCCATGGCGCCAACCAGCATATTGCCGGCAACCATCAAGTAGGCGATGGCAGCAAAGATGCCCAGCGGGCCGGCCCCTAGCTCATATTCAATGAAATACCGCGGAATAGTCGTATTCAGCGTTACCAGCAACATCACCAGGCCCAGCGGCAATGCCATCGCAACAAGCTGCCGTATGTCGCCCTGGGATGCGCCTTGTCTTTGGAATTCCGGCCGGTACCGCAACAGCGCAATGCTGTGCCGCATATCGTACAAAAGGAACATCAGCAACCATACCAGCACCAGTGCGAGCACGCCGCTCGATAAACTCTCTGTAACGCGAATGACCAGCGCCAGTGCCAGCAGTGCCAGCAGCCCACGCACGATCAGCGATCGCCCCACCCGATCCATCTGTTCCCTTTGTTGAAACAAGCCGTAACAGATGTCACTCAGCGACTCGACCAGCCGTGCCAGGCCCAGCAGCAGTATCACCACCGCTGTCACTCTATCGTAGCTCGCCGCAACCACAATCAGCACAATCAGCATATAGCCGATACTGCTCGTCACCAATCGCAAGCCAAAATAGGTTCTGAACGCATAGGCATGCCGTGCATCAGTTGCCTGGATCTGGCGGAGTTGCATATTCGTCAACATGATAATCGGCGTGGCAATCGCCAACCCTAATGCAAACCGGCCGACAGCATCAGGCGAACTGATCCGTGCCAGGACACTCAGCATACCCCACTGGCAAAGCACAAAGACGACACTGCCGACCAGAGTCCAGGAATAGTTCGCCCGCAAAGACAGACGTCGTAGCGGCTCACGCAGGGGGATGGGTACTGGGGTGCCAGTCTTCGGCTCGCTCATGCTGAGATGTTCCTCTCTGTCTGGTTTTGTGCGCTTTTCGATCACGGCGAAACCATTGCTGCGATGTATGATTCAAGATGATACCGCCAACCCGGGCGCCCAGATGTTGAAGCTGCTGACAACTTTGCATCAATTCGTGAGATCGCGTTCCACCCGCACGCACCACCAGCAATACCAGATCGCTAAGCCTTGCCAGCAGCAACGCATCAGGGGACTCCAGGATCGGCGGGCTATCCAGCACCAGCAGGTCAACCTCCTCAAGCCGCTCAAACAGAACTGAAAGCCGCTGGGCATTGAAGAGAGCCGCCCGGTTTGCCGCTGCCGGGCCTACCGGCAGCACGCATAAATTCGGTATGCCGCTGTCGTGGAGATAGCTTGCGAGGGGCAGTTCATTATCGCTAAGCACCGTGCTTAAACCACGCGAATTATCTAAACCAAAATACTGCTGGAGATCGGGATTCCGCAGATCCGCACCTACCAGAACCACCCGATAGCCACTCAGAGCCATCGCCCCGGCCAGATTGACGGCAGTGAAGGTTCGCCCTTCACCAGAACGACTACTCGCCACGCATACGACCCGTACCAGCCTTGTTTCACGGATTCGTTCAATTTCCAGGCAGAGGGCATAATAGGCATCGGCAGCCGGGGGGTTCGTTTCATCAATTGCAACAATGCCGTCGCGCAGCATCCTGGGATTGACGTGCAACGTCACTGCCAGCAGCGGCAAATCGGAACAGCATGGCAAATCATGCGCATTGCGAATCAGATCATTAAAGTATTCTCTGAAAAAAATACCGCTGCCGGCCAGGGTAGCGCCTCCGATCGCTGCCAGCACGATATTAAGCAAAATATTGGGATGCGCGGGAATCCTGGCAGCGATCGCCGGTTCAACAATATTCACGATACTCATGCTCTGGACTTCAGCCAGGCGCGCACTCTGCAGGCTCTGGTAGGCGGCAGTTTGCGTCAGGCGATACTGGCTGAGCAGTGCATTAACCCGATCAATATCCGCTTGTGACGCGGATGATTGCCCCTGAAGTTTACTCAGTTGCCTTTCTGCACTGACGATGTCAGACTGCAAGGCGGCCAGTTCTTGCTGAAGTTCGGTTTTAAACTCGGCATAACGATTAGTCTGCATTTGCTGATTTTGATTTATGAAGACCCGCGCGGTCTCATTGGCAATGCTGGCAGCCAGTTGCGGATGTGCATGCTTAACCGTAACGACAATCAACTGGGTATCACGTACCACCTCAACTTGCAATTGTTCCGCCAGTGTCTCAGGATCAAGATCAAGATATAAATTGGCAATGACTTGCTCCAGCACCGGTCGCTGCTGCAACATCTGAGCATAGGTATAGGCCAGTATTTCGCTCGCCCGGAGGGAATCATAATCCGGGGCTGTGCTGCGTGTCGGTGCCTGAACAAGCAGAGTAACGGTCGTAGCATAGCTGGCAGGAAGACGCAAACTGAACCCAAATGCTGCTCCCGCTGCCAGTATGATGCACAGCAGGATGAGCCAGGCAGAATGCCAGAATGCCCATAAGACCTGCTTTACTTCCACCGCTTTCTACCTTCCGCCTGGTACCTTACGCGTCGTTCAGTCATTATCAAACATGTCATCTGCATTATGCCATATCGTACAATTTCTCGGGTCAGTCAGGCGCTTCCACGGCGTCGTGCCGGAAAGGTGACGAAAGGAGCCAGATAGACTCGGCCCCTCGCTTTCTAAACCCGAATGAACCGTTATGTAGATTTGCGATTGCGGCGAGCATTACCCGCCACAATCGCAAATCTACATAACCGATGGGAGTCCTGAAAACGATAGTGGTGTTGTGCTACCCGCTGAAAACCAGTTCAGCACATGCAGGAACAGGACTGCCTAGGAGTGCCCCGACCAGACAACCGGCAGGTACACCCGGTATAGTTCCAGCAGCGGTACAAGCCCTTCCGGTTCATCGACTGTAATCGGGTCGTGTTCCTCACGTGTTTCGTCTGTCGGCTCTTCCAGCACTTCGTCTGTCGGCTCTTCTGGATTGTCACCCTCGGGCAGCGGCACCGGTGTGTATGCACCAGCATATTCTACCGGTACGGCGATTGCCATCACCTCAACGGCTGCCTCAATACTCATCAAATCGGCAGGTGGCTCATCGGCCATCACCGCCGACTCCATCGCCGGCACAATGTCATTTTTCCTGTACGCACTGTACAGTACCTGTGCCGCGCCAGCCGAAACTGCCGGCCTGTCTGCCGGAACATTGACACCGACCGGCGTCCAGTTTGCATCGCTTACGACCTGCAATCCGGCCATCGTCCGGCTACCATCTGCGTGCATATACCAGACGACGTTCTGCCCCCGGGTGGCATGACGCCAGAATATGTCGGGATGGGTGTCACCATTCACATCATTGATCGCAACCACATGCCAGTCCGTATCGCTCACTTGATTCAAGCTCATTGCCGACGCAAGCGCGTGTTCCTCCATTAGCCAGAGCGCATTGGCGCCACTGCTGGCATTGCGCCAGAGCAAATCAATATAGCCATCGTGATTGAAATCATGCGTTCCGACAATCTGCCAATCGGGATCGGAAATCTGGTTGACCCCGGCGCCGGCAGCAATGGTAGTTCCGTCCATATACCAGATGGCATTGCTTCCGGTAACGGCATGACGCCAGAGGATATCCGTCATTCCATCTCGATTAAAATCATGTAAGCCCTTGATTTCCCAGTTGACGTCACTGACCTGCTGTAGTCCGGCCGCACCACTGAATGATGCTCCATCCATAAACCAGATAACATTGGCGCCGCTAATCGCATGGTGCCAGAAAATATCCGACTTGCCATCCTGATCGAAATCGGCCATACCGATCATCTGCCAGTTTGTATCGGTAAGCGTATTCATACCAGCAGCACTAACAAACTCGGCACCATTCATATACCAGACGGCGTTAGCACCACTCACTTGATGCCGCCAGAAAATATCAAGCGTGTTATTGGCATTAAAATCGTATACTGCTGCCACCGTCCAGTTCGTATCACTTAATTGATTGATGGGAAGTGTTTCAATGACCGTATCGCCATCCATCAACCAGAGTGCATTGGCACCGGTTGCATTATCACGCCAGAAGATGTCCGATGTCCCATCATTATTAAAATCGAGTGGCGAAGTAGAACATTGGCTGCTTCCAGCTGAAGCCGTGCTGGTTTTGTTATTGAGCTTCCAGAGCAAGGTGCCGCCGGCAGATTGGACGGAAAACATCGCTCGGTGGCGCCCGGAATGGAAAGTTCCTGGCTGCCCCATATCAGCAGGCTGCTTATAAAAATAATTCTCACGGCCTTTCTCATTGCCAATCGGCAACTCGATTGCAACAGAATTAGGATTATAATAGCCAAAATACGCGGTATAGGAACCGTCTGAATTCGTACGCACACACTCGAGCACCGGACTGACCCGCTTGAGTTGTTCCGGCGCCGGTGCCGCCAGCGCCGTCACCGGGAAAACCAGCGCCAGCGCCAGCCCGAATAAACGAATGATTGAACGGAAAATACGGGTGGGAATGTGTTGCTGCATGGATCCGCTCCTTGATGAAACGAGACAGGAATCAGCACGAGAATAACCTCGAGCATGGAGAATATTGCGAAACCAGGGATGATCAGGAATGGCGGCGGACGACGGCGCGTTGCCGGGCGAATTGTAGACACCGATACCACTGAAAACCACCAGCGGCGTCGCCAGTATAATTTTCAGATCGAGCCAGAGCGAATAACATTCGATATACCGCTGCTCAATCGGGAATCGTTCGCGCCAGCCAATGGTCTGCCGGCCCAGCACATGCGCCAGTGCCGTCAGTCCAGGGCGCATCGCCAGTTT
Organism: Chloroflexaceae bacterium; assembly: GCA_034437175.1. GTDB lineage: Bacteria > Chloroflexota > Chloroflexia > Chloroflexales > Chloroflexaceae > DAOTUJ01. Next base: position 24,992 of record DAOTUJ010000146.1, read on the forward strand.
GCGATAATCCGCCGATTGATAATGCTCGATGTAAAAGGCCGGATCAGGTCGCGGGCCAACCAGGCTCATGTCGCCGCGCAAAATGTTCAACAATTGCGGAAGCTCATCGAGACAACTGCGCCGCATAAACGCTCCCAGCCGGGTTACGCGCGGATCATGCTCAATCACCTTCGTCGATCCGTCGGCATTGTAGAGGACTGGTGCACGCTGGTACATCGAGCGAAACTTGTACATTGTAAAGGTACGCCCAAAACGCCCCAGGCGCTGCTGGCGAAAGATGATCGGCCCGGACGCCTCGAGTTTGACCAGCAAGGCCAGTACAAGCAAGAGTGGGCTCAATATGAGCAAGGCCAGGGCCGCGATCAGCACATCAAGCACACGCTTGATGACCATCTGTACATGCACACACTCCGGACGATCGGTAGCAAGGGGTGGAACGCTGGAATACATTGCGCTACTCCATTCACCGCATTTTGACTTTCCGGTGCAGACTCGAATGGACCGAAGCAGCAGGGCGCCGTCCATCACACATCATCACCTGACCGGACGACGTTCAGTTACGATACGGCAGTTAACGCCGGCTGAGCGGCCAGCAAGTCCTGGTAGAGTTGCCAGCTCTCTTGCAGGCGCCGTGCAATCCCATATTGCGACACGGCCCGTTGCTGCGCCTGAGCGGCACACTGCCGCGCCAATTGCGGCTCCCTGACCAGGCGCGCTATGGCATGAGCAGTCTGAGTGGGCGATTTCGGCTCAACCAGCAAGCCGTGCTGCTCGTGTACAATCAACTCGGCATTCGGTAAAATTGAACTGGTGACGACCGGGCGGGCGGCGGCCATTGCTTCCAGCAACGAGATCGACAGACCCTCCCAGAGTGAGACATTGACGAATATATCGATTGCGGCCAGAAATGCCGGTATATCCTGGCGAAATCCGAGCAAACGAACCTGTTCTTGCAGACCAAGTTCGGCAACCAGGTTCACAAGTTGATCCGATTGCGGTCCGTCGCCGGCCAGCAGCAATTGAAAACGGCATTTCGGCAACATCTGTGCCAGGTGAACCATTGCCCGGATCAAGGTAGCATTGTCTTTCTGCGGTGCCAGCCGATTGGCATTGCCGATGAGCAGCCAGTCTGCCGGAATACCGAGTTCCCGACGAAAGCGCGGCCCTGAGCCGTCGTGCAACGCATCTTGAAAGGGAGCGGCATCAATGCCATTGGCAATCACGGCCAGCCGATCACGTGGTCAGGTATGCAGCTTATAGGCAAGCGCAGCCGTCGCATTGCCGGCACACATTACGCGCGTCGACAGCATACCGGCGACATAGGAAAGTGGTGTATAGACCAGGCGTTCCGGCAGAGACGAATATTCGGTGGCCGGCCAGCCCTGAGCATCCTGGAGAATGATGGGCGTTGCCGCCAGCCAGGCGGCCAGCCGACCCACAAAGCCGGCGGTGGTCATCCCGGTGTGGACGATGTCGTAGCGGTTGCGGCGCATCAAGATCAATAACTGTACCAATGCTTTGATGTCTTGTGAGAATGCAACTGCGCGGGGGATCACGATATGATCGATTACCCGCAAGTCGGGAATGGATCGTAGCGCAGCTACAGTCTGAATATCCGTACTCTGGACATCTACCCGCCATCCCTGAGAAACCAGAAACTTTGCCCACTCGATCCAGAGATAGGTCGAACCTCCATAGGCGGCGTTGCCAAGGATCTGAAGTGTTTTCATAACGAGAATTGCTCACTGTTACAAAGATGGCATCCATGATATGCCGTTTCAAGTTGGCAATACCACAACCGTGTAATGTAATGTACGTTGTAAGACCGGAGCTAACCCGTCGGTAGTCTCCGGATTATAAGCAATGGAATAGCTTTGGTCTAGCTTTGGTCTAGCATCACACCGTTGCAATATGGTACAAATTTCGTTACGATTTTCGCCAGGATACCCTGAAAGAGGGCCACCACGCCTGGTTCGGATGGAAAGCTTTTACGATAGGATGCAGCATTCATGAATGGCTACCAGCAGGCTCTGGATTACCTGTACGGCTTCATCGATCCGGCCCGGCTGCCGGGCGGCGGCCCCGGCGACGCCAATCGCAATCTGCCGCGCGCTCGGGCGCTGCTGGCGGCCGCCGGCAATCCGCAGCAAAACCTGCGCACCGTGGTCGTCGCCGGCACCAAAGGCAAAGGCAGTACATGTGCCATGCTCGAACACATCGTGCGTGCCGCCGGCTATCGGACGGGCCTGTGGACGTCGCCGCACCTCAATTCTTTCCGCGAGCGCATCCGGCTCGATTTCGCGCCGATTGCGCCGGAAGCCCTGGTGCAGGCAGTCACGCAGCTTCAGCCGATTCTGGCGGCCTTCGATAACAACGCCAACGGGCCACCCACGTTTTTTGAAGTCGGCTTTGTGCTCGCGCTGCGCTATTTTGCCGCGCAGCAAGTCGATCTGGCGATCATTGAGGTGGGCCTGGGCGGACGCTACGACTGTTCCAATGTGCTGACGCCGCTGGTCTCGGCGATCAGCAGCATCAGCTACGATCATATGCATATTCTGGGCGATACCCTGAGCGCGATCGCCGGCAACAAAGCCGACATCGCCAAAGCCGGTGTGCCGCTGGTCACCGTGCCGCAAGCGCCCGAGGCCGCCGCCGTCATTGAGGCGGTCACCATCCGCCTGGGCAGCCCGCTTTACCTGGCCGAGTCCGACGGACTGTGCCGCTTCGCCAATTCCGATGAGCGGCGGGCCTACCCGGTGCCGCCCGCGCCGGCTCTGCTACGCGGCACCTTTCAAATTGAAAACGCCCGACTGGCCCTCGGCGTCGCCATGCTGCTGAACGAACAGGGGCTCACCCTGCCTGCCACAGCAATGACCGCCGGACTGGCAAATACCCGCTGGCCGGGGCGGCTCGAGCTGGTCGCCGATCAGCCGGCCATCGTGCTCGACGGCGCCCACAACGGCGATTCGGCGCAGAAGCTGGCAACCGCCTTGCACGAGCAGTTCACCTACCAGCGGCTGCACATGATCCTGGCGACCCTGCGCGATAAAGACATCGCTGCCATCTGTGCCGCGCTCGCGCCGATTGCCGATACGCTGCTGCTCACCAGTTTGCCGCACTACCGCAGCCAGGCCGATCTCGCTTTGCTGGAGGCTGCGGCCCGGCCTCACCTGCGCGGCGAGTTGCTACGGGCACCCGACATGGCCGCTGCGTTGGGCGAAGCCCGTCGCCGCGCCGGCCCCGCCGACCTGATCTGCGTCACCGGCGCGCTGGCCGCTGTGGGCGCCGCCCGCAGCGAACTGGGCCTGGCCGAAACGGAATAAAAACCATCCGGTTGGGGTGATTGGCCCGGCAATGCCGGGCCAATCACCCCAACCGGATGGTTTTTGGGTCAACAACCAGTGGCAACTCAGTGCCGCCCGTTGCGGTAGGCTTCAAACTGTTCGATCAGCGCAACCGGCAGCCGGCCCTGAATGCTGGTACCTTCGCCGAGGTATTCTTCCTGCTCGATAACGCCGCGCTCGTGCCAGAGCGCCACCAGGTCGTTGCGATTGTAGGGAATACAGACCTGCAAGGGCACCATCTGCTGTGCCAGCATCGCCTCGATCCGCGCCCGGAGAATATCGAGCCCCCAGCCGCGTTGCGCCGAAACCGCTACATAATCGGCGGGCATACCCAGGTCGGTAGCCAGAGTTGCTACTTCCGGCTCATTAACACCGGGCATCTGGTCGACTTTGTTGAGCACAACCAGCACCGGTTGCTTGCCGACCTGCAAATCGGCCAGCGTTTCATCGACCGTTTCGGCCTGTTCCTGTGCATTCGCATGGGTAATATCGATCACGTGCAGGAGCAGATCGGCCTCGCTGATCTCTTCGAGCGTGGCACGAAATGCCGCCACCAGCTGGGTCGGCAATTTTTGAATGAAGCCGACCGTATCGGTGAGCAGCATCTGCTGGCCGCCGGCTAACTCGACCTGGCGTGTCGTCGGATCGAGCGTGGCAAAAAGCTGGTTGGCAGCCAGCACATCGGCGCCGGCCAGCGTATTGAGCAATGTCGACTTGCCGGCATTGGTATAGCCGACGAGCGCCACAACCGGCACACCGCTGCGCCGGCGCCGTTTGCGGTAGAGTTCGCGATGCCGATGCACATCGGCCAGTTGCTCCTTGAGCCAGGCGATCCGACGATTGATCAGGCGGCGGTCGAGCTCAAGCTGGGTTTCACCCGGCCCACGCAAACCAACCACGCCACCGGCGGAAGTACCGCCGCCGGTACCGGCCTGGCGTTCCAGGTGCGTCCACTGGCGGCGCAAGCGCGGCAGCAGGTACTCGTACTGAGCCAGTTCCACCTG
>DAOTUJ010000147.1:0-2246 GCA_034437175.1 Chloroflexaceae bacterium
ACAGAGCACAAACAGGATAAGTGAAATCACGAGCCGTTGGTATGGGATACGCATGAACCTGATTCCTTTCTCAGCGAATATGCCACAATAGCATTTACTCCTCTACGCGGTGGGCGAGCAATGCCTGCACCTGCGGCACGACGTGCTGCAGGTTGGGCACAACCAGGTCGGCACCATATCCAGAAGCTGTCGCTCTTCGGCTCGGTGCTGGCTGGTACGGCTCGTCCCGACAGCGACATCGATCTGCTGGTCGAATTTATGCCCGGCACGGCACCAGGTTTGCTGGGCCTGGCGGCTATCGAGGAAGAACTCGCGCTGCTCCTGGGCGGGCGCCGGGTCGATCTGCGAACGCCTCAGGATCTCAGCCGGCATTTTCGCGATCATGTGCTTCAGCAGGCTGAGGTGCAGTATGCAGCCGGATGACCGTATTCGCATCCGGCATATGATTGAGGCTGCCGAGACTGCGCTGGGCTTCGTTGCCGGCCGCGAACGCGCTGATCTTGACAGCGATACGATGCTGCTCTTCGCGCTTGTCCGGGCTATCGAGATCATTGGCGAGGCAGCAGCCCTTCCCCTGGTGTCCGGCCTCTGTGCCTCTGTGTCTCTGTGGTGAAACACCTCGTGCATATTCACCACAGAGGCACGGAGACACAGAGAAACACCCGAATCATAGCCCGCTCACTCGAGACTCAAGAAACGGACATTGTCGTTGCCGAATTCGAAGATCGGCTCGTAAACCAGTGTCAAGCCGGTTTCGCCGGCAGGCGCTTGCACGACTACCCATCCCTCAACCTGGCCGCCGGGGAAGAGGTAGGCGTCCAGGACCGGCTCCGGCGCCACAACCGCCGGGCGGTCATAGATCACATTGGCCGCTCCGGTTACCTGGAAGGCGCCCTGGTCGATATTCACGGCCCGATCGGGATCTTCGCTGCCCAGATAGCGTGCTTGCACCCGCGCAAGCGTGTATTCTTCACCTGCGGGCGCCGGGTCGTTGAACTGATTGGCATCGGCGATCCGTTGCGCGGCATCAGCCCCACGCAGCACTTCCAGCACGGTCACTTCCCATGCGGCACTGACGACGGTGCTGCCCAATGGCGCCGGCTCTGACCGCTGTACACCGAGATCGGTCGCGGCAATTTCGGCCAGCGCCGGATCAGGGCGGAGCATCGCGCCGGCATCGATGGCGACGAAGCGGCGCGCGTCGATATCGAAGGACAGGGACTCGGCGACGAAAAACATCAGGTTGCCCTCGTCGGCCGGCACGAGAAAAGCGATTTGCCCCTGGCTTGTCCCCTCGGGAAACAACTCGCCTTCCAGTGGTTGCGGAACCACCGCCGACGATCGGTTGTAGAGGATGTTGCGATCACCGGTGACGCGCAGATCGATGCCGAACAACACGCTCCGGGCTTCCGGTTCGGTCGAGATATTGGTCAATGTGATGCCGGCGAGCAAATACTGCTGCCCTTCAGGCGCCGGGTCGTTGAACTGGTTGGTCGCGGCAATTGCCTGCGCTGCGGCGTCGCCACGCACGACCTCCGTAATCGTCACGGCCCAGTCCTCGAAACGAACCTCCGTGCCCAGCGGCAACGGTTCGCTGCGACTCGCGCCCGGCTCGACGGCCTCCGGTGTTGCGCTTGGTTCAGGAGTGGCGCTTGGTTCAGGGGTCGCTGTCGGTTCAGGGGCCGTTGTCGATTCAGGAACACTGGTCGCCGCCGGGGCATCCGTAGCGGGTGGAGCGGCAGTTTCCTGCGCCGCGGGAGCCGGCGCGTCGGCGCTATCGGCTGCGGGTGATGAGCCACAGGCGGACAGCAGCGCGATCAGGGCGAGGAGCATGAGCGAATACATACGTGCGTGCATAGCCGTAACCTTTCGTGTCGTGTGGATCCATTCATCGGTCATGACTCCAGGGTACGGATCTGGTGGGGTACAAATGCGGACACTCGTTCAGCGCCGGTGCTGGATGGGAGCAGGGTACATTTGTACCCCCGGCATTGTCATACAATTTTGAGAAACGGCTCCCTGACAGTGCCGTATGAACGTGTTATACTTTCGCTATCTCACCGCCCGGCTTGCCTGCCAACTGTGAGAGGGTACCCATGGATATTTTTCAACTTCGTCAGCAGATCATCGACCAGTACGCAGCCTATACGCAGAGTTTCCTCACCATTCGTGACCCCGCGATTCGCGCTCATGTCGACGCCGCCCTCGCCGCCGGCAAGCTCTGGCCCGATGCGCTGGTGCAGCTC
>DAOTUJ010000148.1:0-42319 GCA_034437175.1 Chloroflexaceae bacterium
GGCCGGCGGGCGAAAGCCGGGCGCGGCGCGACCGGCCGGCAGCAACCGCTACAGCCGGCCGCCGGCAGCGGGCCGGCAGCCCTGGCGACCTATGCGCTGATTGCTGCGCTGGCGTTCAGTGCAGCCTGGTGGCTGAATATTCGCACGGCCTATGCCGATATGCGCTTCCAGGAAGGCCAGGCCATAAGTGAGCGACCCGGTGGCGGGCTCAATGCGCAGATCCTGGGCATGGAAGATTACCTGGCGACGATCCGCAGCAATCCGCGCGAAGATTTTTACTATCTTAATCTCGGGCGGACGCTGATGAATATTGCCGATACCCAGCGCCAGCAACAGGGTACTGCCGGCGAAGCGCTTGCCGATGCCAATCTCGCTGCGCTCTTGCAGCTCGAAAATGCCGAGGCCATCCAGCAATTTGTGCTCTCGCAGAGCCCCGCCGCGCTGATGAGCTATGCCGAGGCGGTGCTCAAAGAAGCTCTGGCACTCAATCCGCTTAATAAAGACCATTATGCCAACCTGGGGCGGCTGCACAATTTCTGGTATTCCTGGTCGCGCGATCCGGTGCATCTTGAGGCTGCCGCCGATTGGTATGCGCAAGTTGCCGAGATTGCGCCCCAGGACGTGACGCTGATCAATGAGCGCGCCAATGTGCTGGCCCAGTATGCCATCTATCTGCGCGACCGGCAAGATGACCCGGCGGCCGACGCTTATTTCGAGCAGGCTCGGGCGCTGCTTGAACGCTCGCAGGAGCTTGATGATCGCTATATCGATACCGATGCGCGACTGGCCAATCTGTATCGCCTGCGTGGCGAACTGGAATCGGCTACCGAGCTCTATGTGGCGATTATTGAGGCGCAGCCGCATTTGCTTGATCAGCAGATCGAAACCATCAGCCAGGTGCTGGCCGAGCGGCCCGATCTGCTGCGGCAGTTGCGCGATGCTTATGGCGCGCAGGCCGGCGACGATGGCCTGCTGCATGCCATCACCGGTCTGCTCTCGCTGCGCATCGGTGATGCCGATGCGTCTGTAGACTCCTATCGCCAGGCGGTAGCCCTGGAACCGGAGAACCTGGAGTTTCGTCGCAATTACACCCTGGTGCTTAGCGATACCCGGAATTATGCCGCCGCAGTTTCCGAGGCGCAACAGACACTGGCGCTGGCCCAGGCCCAGGCCGGGCGCGAAGCCGAGGCTGCTCAACTCGAGGCACTGATCACCTTCCTGCAACAAAAAGCAGCCGGTGGCCAGTAAATAATGCGGAGGCGAAACCGTGCTCGAAACGATGCTCATTCTCGCGGTCGCGCTGACTTTTTCCGTTCTCGGGACACCGCTGGCACGGCGAGTGGCGTTGCGCGTCGGCATTATCTCGGTGCCGCGCAGCCGTGATGTGCATATCGCGCCGGTGCCGCTGCTCGGCGGCGCCGCGATCTATGTCGCCTTTGTGATTGCCTTGCTGTTCTCCGGTGACCGGGCCTATGTCCGTGAGTTGATTAGTATTCTGCTCGGCGCAACTTTGATCTCGCTCTTCGGCCTGATCGATGATCGCTGGGGGATGCCCGCCTATCTCAAAATGTTCGGCCAGTTGATCGCCGGCATCATTTTGCTGATCGGGGGCATTCAAGTGCAACTTTTTATGCCCGGCCCTGTAGACACGCCGCTCTTTGCCACAATGTATCCGCAGGATCTGCTGAACTGGACAGTCACGCTCTTCTGGATCGTCGGCATTACCAATGCGATCAATTTCCTCGATAATATGGACGGGCTCTCGGGCGGGGTAGCGGCGATTGCAGCGGCTTTCTTTCTGCTGCTCGCCGCTATGAACGACCCACGCCAGGTGCTGGTCGGTGCGATGGCGGCGGCCCTGCTCGGCGCCTGTGTTGGTTTCTTGCGCTATAATCTCAACCCGGCCACGATTTTTATGGGCGATACCGGCAGTCTGTTTATCGGCTTTATTCTGGCTGCCCTGGCTATCAAGCTGCGTTTCCTCTCGAATGCGCCGGTTGTCACCTGGATGGTGCCGGTATTCGTGCTGGCACTCCCGATCTTCGATACTACCCTGGTGTTTATCTCGCGTCTGCGTCGCCGGGTCAATCCCTTCACCACCGCCGGCAAAGACCATCTCTCGCACCGGCTGGTCGCGCTTGGCCTCAGCAAACGCGAAGCGGTGTTGACTTGCTATCTGCTTGCCGGTGCTACCGGCATGATCGGTACGTACCTGACTCAGGCGACGGTCGGCGAAGCCTATGTGGTAGCCGGACTGGTGACGGTCGTGGCCGCCTGCGGCCTGTTCTGGTTCGAGCGGTATTGCCCCGCCGGGGTTCCAACCAGGCCCATGCTTTGAAGTGAAGGAAACGTCTATGCCCGCTCACCAGGCCGTTGTCTCCTCGCGCCGGCCCAACCGGTACCTCTGGCTGCTGACCTTGCTGCTGTTCGCATCGCTGCTCTGGTTGCTGCGCATGCAAGCTACCGCCGCGATTCCCGATCCTGCTGCCACCGCTGATCTTGCACAGTCCGGCCCGATCTTTGCCTCCTCGCCGGCTGCCGAAAGCTCCATCAATTTTGTGGCAGTGCCCATTGGCGGCAGTGTGAGTGCCTTCATTGCCGTGACCAATCCCGGTACCGAAGTGCTGACGCTTTCGGCACCAGGCGGGCTCAGCCAGCCCTTCAGTGTTACGCCAACTGAAGCCATCGAGGTTCTCCCCGCCGGCCCGGGCGTCCAGATCGAAGTCACATGTACGCTCAATGAGGGCGGCAACTTCACCGCGACGCTTGGCTACAGCACCAACGACCCGGCACAGAGCCAGGTCAATTTCAATCTGACATGCACCAACTTCGACGGGGTTACACCTGTCTATGCGTCGACACCGCTGCCCGGCAGCGAGATCAATCTGGGGACGGTAGCGGTCGGTAGTCAGGCCACTGAGACGATCAGTATCAGCAATCCGGGCAATGCTACGCTTGAGGTCGGTGCTCCCGGCGGCGTCATTGCGCCCTTCACAGTGACTCCTGAGGCGGCGTATACGGTCGATCCCGGCGGCGCCGCGCAACCGGTCACGGTCGCCTGCGCGCCGACGGAAGCCGGTTTTTTTGCTTTTACGCTGGTGTATGCCACGAATGATCCCAATCGGCCAACGATTCGCTACAGTGTCCTGTGTACCGGCGTCATTCCCGACGTGCCGGCTTATGGTTCCAGTCCATTGCCGGGCAGCATTATCGATTTCGGCAATGTGCCGGTCGGCAGTAGCGCCGGCATCAATATTGCGGTCGTCAATCAGGGCAGTGCCACACTCGAAGTCGGCGCGCCTACCGGCCTTATTGCGCCCTTTAGCGTTTTGCCTCCCGCTGCCTACACGATTGATCCGGGCGGCGAACCGCAGAGCATCGCCCTGAGTTGTAGCCCATTCGATATCGGTACCGTCGAAACGACGCTCAGCTATACGACCAACGATCCGGCCCGGCCGGTCGTCACCTACACGCTTCGCTGCACCGGCATTACCGTGGCGACTTCCAGCCGTGCGGTTCTGCCTGTGGTCATGCGCTCGCTGCCCAGCAATACGCCTACCGTCGGCCCCGGTACGCCGACGCCGACGACCGACCCGCGCACGCCGACCGCCAGTGTGACCGCAACCGCAACTTCGACCGCGACGCCCGGTCCCGGTACCCCCACTGTTACGCCCGATCCGCGGACGCCGACGGCGACGGCGACTACGCCGCCTATTCCAGGCCAGGCAGCTGACCTGGTGATTGAGGCGCTGACGTTGCAACCTGATATGCGCAACTTCGCGCTGGGCGAACCGGTGGTTATCAATGTGACGGTGCGCAACCAGGGTGCCGCCGACGCGACGCCGTTCTGGGTCGATGTGTCGATCAACCCGAGTACGCCACCGACTGAGGCCAATATGATCTGGAACCGCTATTGCACCCTGTCTCCCTGCTTTGGCCTGGCCTGGTACCTGCCGAATGGTCTCAAAGCCGGCGAGTCGGTGACGCTGACATCCAACCCCGGCGATTTCGATCCGCTACGTAGTCGCTGGCCCGGTTTCTTCGCCCTCGGCACAACCGAGCTCTATGCCTTTGCCGATAGCTGGAATGAAACCGTGCCCACCGGCGGGGTTCTCGAAACGGACGAAACCAATAACCGCGCCGAAATTCGCGGCATCAGCGTCACCGATACCGGGGCACGCAACATCGTCGTCAATGGTCGCTCCGGTACGAGCAGGTAAATCGCCTTTATGGTAACCAGAGTTTCAGCAAAGGGTTTCGGTTATGGCAATTGATGTGGGGGCAAACCTGCGGTTAATCTGGGAAGAGGGCGATGACCTGATCTTGAGCCTCGATCCGCTCCAGGGGCACTGGACTGAGGAGCAGTATCTGCTACTTACCGACCAGACGAACCGTTTGCTGGAGTTTTCCGACGGTTTTATTGAGGTTTTGCCGATGCCTACCGAGGAGCACCGGAATATTTCGCAATTTCTCTTCCTGGCATTGCTGGCATTGCTGCGCCGCATCGGTGGCAAGGTGTATTATGCGCCCCTGCGCTTGCGAGTGCGGCCCGGCAAGTTTCGCGAGCCGGATTTGCTCCTGGTGCGTGATGCAAATGATCCGCGTCGCCAGAATCGCTACTGGCTCGGTGCCGATCTGGTCGTCGAAATCGTCAGCCCCGATAAGCCTGCCCGCGATACGAAAGACAAGCCGCCTGAGTATGCGGCGGCTGGGGTTCCAGAATACTGGATCGTCAATCCCCTCAACCAGACCATCACCGTGCTTGTACTCGCCGGTGACACCTACGTCGAGCACGGAATTTTTCAGCGCGGCGAACAGGCCACTTCCAAACTGCTGGAAGGCTTCAGCGTCAGCGTCGACGAGGTACTCGACGCAAACTAATGAATTGCAGAATCAGCAGGGGCGCCGGCATTGCCGGCGCCCCTCTTGCTTTTCCATCCCGATAGCCATCGTCCATTGATTGGTGCGGGCATTGCCCGCACCAATCAATGGACGATGGCTATTTCTTGTTCGCCATTTCTTCGGCCCAGGCCTCGTAGAGGTCGTCCTTCGACTTGAGACCGGCCCGCGGCAGCGCATGGTTGCAAACGTAGGTCGAACCGGCGTGGCGGTTGTCCCACATCGCCTGGTGCGCTTCGGGCATATCGTTCCAACCGACCAGTAGCGGCTCGGTGATAGTCAGCAGCCCGGCACTGATCTCATCGTTGAGCCGGGTAATCTCGTAGGCATTCGAGAGGTGCGTGCCCCAGATATTGGCCGTCGGCATATAGATGCGGCGCTGGCGCATCCAGATCTGCGGCGCAAAGAACGAATAGCGCCGCCCGTCCAGGTTCTCGTAGTAAACAATGCGCCCGACGAAGGGCTTGATCAGCATCGAACTGGCCGCCAGCGCATCGTGGTCAGCGCGCTCGATGATCAGATCCGGGTAACCGCGCGGGTTGTCGTCGCTGCGCAGATACTGGCCAACGGCTGCGCCCAGCGGCTTGAAGGTGCGATCATTAAAATCGCGCACGGCATCCTTGAAGCCCTGCAGATCTTTTTTGGCTTCGGGCAGTTCCGGCATCGTCTCCGGCCAATCGAACTCGTCGCCAAAGCGGCGCTTCAGTTCCTCGATGCTAACCACACCGCGCAGAGCCATGCCGAAGCCAAGGCTCTGCACGAACTCGCGCTGGGCATCGGTGTACGTTACCACCACGATGCGGGCGCCCATTGCACGAGCCGCCTCGATGCCTTCCAGACCAACCTGGTCGACCAGCGAAGGGGCGGTTTTGCCGTTGTCGACCGTGTGGCGTGCATCAACGCCGTAGTAAACCAGCACGGCCTCGCCGGCGCGCAAATTGGCACGGCGCAGCATCTCGGTTGGATCGGCGGCGCCGGGCTTGCCGATGAAGGTGAAGTGATAGCCGCTACTGGCGCCGTAGAATGTCAGCGTCGGAATATGGCCGTCGCGTGGTTCACCGAGCAACTGAAAGCTGCGGGGGAAGGCGATCTCACCGGCGTGCGAAATCGCATAATCGGCGAGGTGGCCCTCGTTCTGCGCCCGAAAGTCATCCAGCATGATGCGCCCGGCAGTTTCCCATTCCCTCCACTTTGCCGGCTCCACCGGGACACGGGTGAAGATCCCGGCGTAGCGTGGATCCTTGCGGTTGATATAGCCACGGGCGTGCGCCTCACTCTTCAGCGTCTGAGCACGTTCCTGGCTCGACACCATACCGGTGACGTGCAAGCCGTTGCGGGCCGCCGAGCGCGCCGCGTCCAGACCGGTACCCGTGGCCGCACCTTCAATGAAGATATTGCGGTTGGGCTTGATCTGCAAAGTCGTGAACAGCGCCCGATAAGCCGTCCCCAGGTTCAGCATATAACTGCCCGCCGCTTCCAGTGTCAGATCGGGCGGGAATGTCATACACTGCGGCGCCTGGGCGAGCATAAACTGCTGGTGCGAACCATCCGGCGTATTGTAGCCCTGGATGCGGAAATCCGCCGCCATCGGGTCGAGACCGGCTATCGGCGCCAGCACATTGCTCTGGCCCGAATAGACCGCCACCAGGTCGCCGACTTTGACGCGGCCCTCGCGACGCATCTCTTCGCCCATCGTCACCACCAGGCCGATACCGCCGGAGCCGGTGATATGCCAGTCGCGATCGTGCTCATCGAACTGCGAGACCGGAATACCGGTGATAGCCCAGATGTCGTTGAAGTTGACTTCGCTGGCCAGCATGTAGAGCAGCGCCTCGTTGGGCTCAGGATGTTCAACCGGCACAACAACCTGCTTCTCGATCTCAGCCGGGTCGCCGAAGATCGGCTCGCCGGTCTCGGGAGCGCGAATGACGGCCTGGCCGTACTGGTATTTCGGCAGCGGCGTGATACCGGGGAAGAAGGGCGCGCCGACCGGCAGCAACTGGCCGGTTTGTAGCCAGACCTGTTCTTGATCGGACGTAATAGCCGGCTGACGAGTGGGCAGCGGCGCGCTGCGCTTATCCATGAAGTCCTGGATACCCTTCTTGCCGCCTTCGGGATCGACAACCGCTTCGGCGAAGGTGCGCGCCTCGTGCTCAAGACCCTTGACCAGGCCATTGGCGAAGCCGAAGCGAACGACATCGAGCGCCCGCTCGATGGCCTTGCCGCGCCCGGCACCCTTGCCCTGCTCGATCACGCGCACAATCCGCGGATGGTTGATAATATGGTTCAATTCATCGTCGACGAACTGTGGCTGCGGTGCTTCCCATTCAGCCGTCATCTCCTGGCGATGCTGAAAGACCTCGGCCAGCGGGTCGGGATCATCGGCGTGGCGGCGCGAACGCTCATCGCGCTCTTCCTCGCGCAGCACCCCGGCATACTCCCGAATGAGCATCGTCGCCAGCGTGACGGCGTCCTGGTCGCCGTGAGCGAGGCCGTCGATCAGGCCGATTTCGCAGGCTTCTGCGGAAGTAATCGTGCGGCCACCGAGGATGAGCTCAAGTGCGCGCAGCAGGCCGGTGCCGTTGGTGCGCTTATGCAGCAGGCGCGGCAGGCGCTGGGTGCCGCCGTAACCGGGCAGCAGGCGCAGGTTGATCTCGGGTTGGCCAAACTCGGCATGGATTTCGGCCACTCGATAGTGGCAGGCCAGCGCAAACTCGAGACCGCCACCGAGCGCCACCCCATTGATGGCCGCGATGCAGGGTTTCTCCATACGTTCGATCTTGCGGAAGGCCAGATGCGCGTTGTTCGGCAGCGCCATCGCATCCTCGACCGTACGCACATCTTCGAGCAACTGGCGAATATCGGCACCGGCCACAAAGCTGCGCGTCCCCTGGCCGGTGAAGACCACTGCCATCACATCACTGCGCCGCGCCAGGTGATCGACAATCGTATTCAACTCGTCGAGCGCCCGCTCGTTGAGCGCGTTGACCGGCGCGTTGGTGATCGTCACCAGCGCCACCTTGCCCTCCTTCGTGATCGAATGGTACTCGATGCGGAAGTAACGATAGCGCTCGATCAACTGCTGCTCTTCAGCCATGCGCTGCATGCGCTTCCAGACCTCGATCTTGTCCTTGATCTCATCGAGCGACTCAGGGTTGCGCAGAGTCGTCGTGTCGCCCAGCGGCTCATCGAGCATCAGGTTGCGCAGGAAGCGGCGCATATACTTGCCGCTACGGGTTTCCGGGAAAGCACTGACCTCGATATAATCCTCGGGCACCGCCACCATGCCCTTCTCGGTGCGCACCAGTTCATCGAGGCGCCGGCGGTCGACCAGCGTCAACTTCTGGCCCGGCACCGTCAACACGAAAGCCACCGGGGTCAGACCCTTCTCGCGGTGCGGCGCACCGACCACAATACAGTTGCCGACCGGCGACTCGGGCGTAACCTGCTTATCGCGCAGGATAGCGCCCTCAATTTCCTCGGTCCCCATGCGGTGGCCGCTCACGTTGATTACATCATCGCTGCGGCCATGCAAGCTGAAGCTGCCGCTCTCATACTTGCGAGCAAAGTCACCCTGCAAGTAGGCCCATTCACCATTGGGGCCGCGCCGCCAGTACGTCTTCAGGAATCGTTCGGCATCGCCGCGCCAGTTGCCCGGCGCATTGCCGGCGGCCAGGGCCGCATCGAAGCCTTTGGCATCGCCCCAGATAGTACGCGCCAGGTAGGGATAGGAATGCGTAATCACGATCTCGCCCTTCTCATCGTAGGGCGCAATCTGGTAAACCACTTCCTGACCCTCGGCATCTTTTGCCTCACTGAGCCAGACATCACCGATGATCCAGGGCAGCGGGTAGGTATGAGCGTCGGGGCGCAGCGGGAAATCATCGTTGCCGTACATATGCGTCCAGACGATGCCGCCGTGCTCGGTGGCCCAGTAGGAATTGATGTACTGGCGAGCCATCAGATCCATACCGAACTGCTGCACCGCCGGGCTGACCGGCTCGGCACAGAAGGTACAGACCCGCAGGCTACTCATATCGTACTGCTGCACATCGGCGACATTCTGCGGATCGGTCATCACCGACTTGAGGAACGTGACACCGGCCTTGAAGATCTGCACACCATAGCGCTCAATAATACTGGAGTAGCGCCCGGCGCTGGGGAAAACCGGCGAGCCCTCAGAGACAATGCCGATACAGCGAGTGACCATCGTGGCGCTGATCATATAGCTCTGGCCGGTGATCCAGCCCGGATCGGCAATCACATAAATCGTATCACCCGGCTCGGCATCGAAACTGACCTGCATGGTATAGGCGATACCGGCACTATAGCCACCGTGGACGTGAACCACCCCCTTGGGTTTGCCGGTAGAGCCGCTGGTATAGATGATAAACATCGGATACTCAGCGTCGACCGGCTCGGCGCGGCTGGTGGCATACAGCGCCTTGACGAAATCGGCGGTCGGCAGGCCCAGCAATTCCGCTTCGGTTATCGCAGTAATGCCGGCACTACGAGCATTGGCCAGGATCTTCTTGCTGGCTTTCGCGATCAAATCGTGGCTCCAGCGATCACGCTCGGCACGCCAGATGATCTCCTGGCCGGTGTGGCGCACCACAATCACCGCATCAACCCGTGGCGGCGTATCGACCAGCGCCTGAGCGATGGACGTACGTACCGCCGACTGCGTGATCGCATCGAGATCAACCATCTGGCTGAGCGCCAGGCCGACACCGCGCATCACATCGCTGCGTTCGATGGTGATATTATCGGAAACAACTTCCGTCACCTGCTGCATAATCAGGTCGCGGTACTCGGGGCGCAACGTCACCGCATTTTCGCCGCTGCTGCTCATCGAGGCGACCACATCCTCAACAATCTTGACCGCCGTCTCGACCGGCACGAACTTATCGAGCGCCGAGTCGGTATAGGCTTCTTTGTAGGGCACCACCTGCGCATTGCGGTAGGCTCCGTCGCTGGTGATGACCACCCGTGCACCGGCATTATGAATGCGGTCGCTGAGCGTCTTATCGCTGAAGCCGCCAAACACCGCAGT
Source organism: Chloroflexaceae bacterium (assembly GCA_034437175.1). Classification (GTDB taxonomy): domain Bacteria; phylum Chloroflexota; class Chloroflexia; order Chloroflexales; family Chloroflexaceae; genus DAOTUJ01. The sequence continues at coordinate 9,953 of DAOTUJ010000148.1, forward strand.
ATAGATAATGCCCAGGCGCTTGGCCGCCTCGGTGTAATAAATCTGCTCCATAATATTGGGCATGTTCAGCGCAATGCGATCACCGCGCTTCAAGCCCAGGTCGAGCAGCACCTGGGTAGCCTTGACAACCTCCAGCATCAACTGCTTGCGTGTGACACTGTAGCTGACCACCGGGCCGCCGCGCCCACCGTTGAGCGAGGAGTCCCAGCGGTCGCCCTCGAAGTGGAAGGCAACCTCATCGCCGTAACCACCGAGGACGTGCCGGTCGACCTCGTTGTAGCAGGCATTGGTCAACCCACCGGAGAACCAGCGGTAAAACGGTGGGTCACTGTCGTCAAATGCTTTTTTCCATGGCTCATGGTCGGCGCCATAGCCAACATCAACGGTTTCACCAGTTTTAGCGGAAAAACCAGTCCAGCTTTTCTGCGCTTCATCCCAGCTGATCCAGGCATCAAGCGCCTGGTCATACCAGTGCAAAGCGCTTCGGGCAATGGCCCCAAAGAAGGCACCTGGATTTTTCAGGAAAGCCTCGCGCTGGGCTTCCCAGTCGGCGCGAGTACGCACGGGGTTCTTTTTGGGCGGGCGGGGCGCCGCAGGGGGCGTTTCGATCATCGTTGACCTCCTGATCGAATCATAGGCCGGTTCGGATAGCCGCAGTCGGTTTCCAGGGAGACGAACATATCTGCCAAATCGAAACCAGGCCAGTTCCAACGATTCACGTCAAGCGTTATGCCTGACTGTTGTGATCGCCCTGGTATGGCTTCCTCGAACTAACAGGATAAAGAGAGAATCACCCTAGGATAAATGATGTAACGCGACGTGTCAAGTTCGGATTGGGCGGTCAGCGATCCTACTATTTCGGCCAGGAAACTACCCGAGTGGGCATGGCATTTCAGGCGGTTTTGAGATGCCGGAAAGCCGTTTGTCATCCTTCTGTCACCTCAACATCTTCTATCGACCGCAAGTGGTAGGGTACCGTTGTGCATATTGAAAGGTGTTTGCACACCGGAAAGGAGGGCTAGCGCGATTACTGTACCACAGACTGGCGGTATCTGTACAGACAGGGACATATTGGCCTATTGGCCGCAGAGAGGGACAGAGGAACGTCATCATCATTCGTTCAACGCTATCGGCCGTGTGCGGTAGAGGCCGCACCGACTATTGCAGGGAGCAAAAGAATGCCTATCCAACAACGCCGCTTCGCCATTCGCCTCTTCCTGGCCGGTTTTATCCTGGCTGTCGGGGCGCTTCTGATGATCTGGAGCTATCGCTCCGCCGCGTCGAGCCTGGCGTCGCTCAGCATTTCGCCGAGCCAGGTTCGCCAGAATCAGACGGTAACCCTGGTCGGCCAGGGCTTTTCGCCCGGCGAGAAAGTTTCGGTCTGGATTACCTATCCGGATATGCGCGTTTTTGGGGTTGCTGAATTGGAGGCCAATGCCGACGGTAGTTTTACCTATCCCTACCTGGTCGACTTTCTGGGCGCAACATTTACCCCGACCGGCAAGTACACCTATACGGCCTACGGCAATGCCAGCGGGCGCGAGGTCTATGCCGATTTGCAAGTCGATATCGGCAGCGGCCCGCCGGCCAGCCCGGCTGTGACCATCCATGGCGAACTCGGTAGCGACGGCAACGGCAATTTTGTTGTCATCCAGGGCAGCAATTTCGGTGTCGACGAGACTATCGCGCTCTGGCAGCGCCTGCCCGATAATATGATCGTGGATCGCGGCCAGATTCGGGCCGGTTCCGCCGGGCGGTTTGAATATCGCCTGTACACCGACGGCCAGCCCATCGGGCGCCATGCCCTCACCGGGCTGGGCCTGCGCAGTGGGCTGACCGGCATCTACGAGTTTGATCTCGCACCGGCCGATACCACCCATGCCAGCGGTGCGGCGAGTCTGCGCATCGGCCCGGCCCGTGCCGATCAGCGCAATTTTGCCATCTTCGAGGGCTCTGGTTTTGCCGCCGACGAAGTGGTCACGATCTGGGTGACCTGGCCGGACGGTTCGACACACTGGATCGGCGATGTGAAAGTCGCCGACGCCGGTAGCTTTGTTGCCAGCCTCTACCTCGGCGAAACCGAGATGGTTGGCCCGCGCAGCTATACGGCCTTCGGCAACAGCAGCAAGCGTCGTGCGATTGCCGTCTTCGACCTGGCCGCCGGTGGCCCGCGCGATTTTGACGACCCGGCCCGCGAGCGCGAATTCGGCGTGATCTCGCCCGACCAGGACAATAATCGCGGGTACCCGGAGTGCTTTGATATTTACCCGCCGCCCACAGCCGGGGTCGATCCGTGCACCGGCGGCCTCGAACCCGGCTTCATTGCCCCCGGTGTCCCTGCGCCGACCGACCCCGGCACGCCGACCGACCCCGGCACGCCGCCGGCCTACCCCGCGCCCGAACCGCAGGCGGCTCCGGCGCCCATCGAGTCGGCGGCAGCACCACCGGAACCGGCGCAACCCGCGCCGCCGCCGCTGCGGCAAAGCCGGATCGAACCGGATTTTTGATCATCCGGTTATGGTAGGTACAACCTATGCGCCGGGCCTCGACCGCGGCCCGGCGCATAGGTTGTACCTACGGCAACGAGCTGCCGTTGCCGCATCCCGCATTCTATGGAATAATGCAGGCACGATACGCCAATCCACGGAGGATCGATCATCGTGCCGAAATACCCTCGTGCTGTGGCCGGGCTGTTTTTGCTGATCCTGGCCCTGCTATTGAGTTCATGTAGGGCTACGCCGGCTGCTACGCCCGGTGATACGCCGCCGGTCAGTGCTGCCGAGAACGCGACTGTGACGCCGTCTGTTGTGTCCACTGCGCAAACCGGCCGGCCGGTGCTCGGCACAGCGACACCGGCGCCCGGTATTCTGCCGGCGGCCTCCCCACTCCCGCCAACCGTCACGCTGCCCCCACCAACCATGACGCTTCTGCCGACGCCGTCACCGCCGCCGGTGCTGGATCCGGCGGCGCAACAGGCTGCGCTGCGCCCGGAGTTCGCCGGCGACCTGGCTGGTGCCGCCAACTGGGATCGCTACCGGGTTGATGCCTATCTCGACCCGGCCGGCCTGACTATCGCCGGTACCCTGCGCCTGGCACTGGTCAATCGCAGTAGCGAGCCCTTCAACGATGTGTATTTTCACATGTATCCCAATCACCCGGATTTTGGTGGGGAATTGACGGTGAGCGAGGTGCTGGTGGATGGCCGGCCGGCGGCGACGGGTACCGAGCAGAATGCGGTACTGTTGCGCGTGGCGCTGGCCGAGCCGCTGGCACCGGATCAGTGGGCACAACTGGAATTGTCTTTCACGACACGTTCACAGCGCAATGCCAGCGGGCGGGCCTATGGCGCCTTCAACCAGGAATCCGGCGTCTGGGCGCTGGCAAATTTTCACCCGGTACTGGCACGTTATTTTGTCGGCAGCGGCTGGGATCGTCGCGAAGTGTCGAGCCGCGGTGACCTGGCCGTTACGACGACGGCGCTCTACGACGTGACGCTGACGACACCGGCGGATTGGGAACTGGCCACCACCGGCGTGCGCGTTTCGACGCGCACGCTGGCGGATGGGCGACGCCAGGATCGCTTTGTGAGCGGGCCGCAGCGCGACTTTTTCCTGGCCGCGTTGCGCGGGCTGGAGCGAGCGAGCAGCGAGGTCGATGGCACGCGCATAGTCGCTTACTACCAACCGGACAACCGGCTTGCCGGCGAACGCAGCTTGCAAGTGGCCGAGCAATCCTTGCGGGTCTTCAATCAACGGTATGGCGCCTATCCATTTGCCGAGATGGATGTCATTCAGGCTGCACTGACCAGATTTCTGGGGGTAGAATATCCGGGGATTATGCTGATCGAGCAGAACCTGTACCGCCAGAACGGGCGCGGCCTGGTGACGACAGTGGCGCATGAAGTAGCTCACCAGTGGTGGTACAGCCAGGTCGGCAATGATTTTCAGGGCGAGCCCTGGCTCGACGAGGGTCTGGCCAGCTTCTCGCAGATCATCTATTTTGAAGGCATCGGTGATCCGGCAAGTGCGGAACTGGAACTCCAGAATTTCCGCGACATCTACCTGGGGGCGCGCAATGCCGGGCGAGACGGCGCGGTAGATCGGGCAACCAGTGCGTTTCGCGGCAACTACGTCGCGCTGGTCTACGCCAAAGCGGCGCTGTTCTTTCAGGCGCTACGTGAGCGCATCGGCGAAGAGGCATTCCAGGCATTTCTGCGGGATTATTACCGCACTTATCGCTATCGTGAGGCGACCGGCCCGGGCTTGCTGGCGCGGGCCGAAGCCGCCTGTGCATGTGAACTGGACGATTTCTACCGCGACTGGATCCGGACGGCGGCGGCTGTCGAGGTGCCTTAACTATCCCGATAACCAGCCGGAAAAGCAAACGGGCGGCTATGCCGCCCAGAATTAACATCACCGCCCGTTTGCTTGTTCGATTGGGTTATTATGCTTTGACCATGTCTTTGAGGGTGCTGCTGGCGCTGAAGCCGGGCGTCTTGGTGGCCGGGATCTGAATCTTCTCACGGGTCTGCGGATTGACGCCCTCGCGAGCCTGCCGGTTGCGTACCTCAAACGTACCGAACCCGGTCAGGGTCACGCGCTCACCATTTTTGAGGCTCTCGGCAATGATGTCGAGGGCCGCATCGATAACCGCCTTGGTATCCTTTTGCGAAATACCCGTCTTGTCCGCAACCATTTTTATGAACTCGGTCTTCTGCGGCATCGAAACTCCTCCTCAATGTGCCAATATCAGATTAATATCAGGGGCAAAATATCCCTTTGCAATGCAGTATACAGCATGTGTCAAGACCCTTTCCCCATCAGGACGCCTTAAAACGGCATTTTGGTTTTCCAATCCGGTTTTTAAGGCTTTAGAAAGCCATGAAATTTACCGGCAAATGCCGGCAATATTGGGGGAAGCCGGCTTTGCGAAAAGCGGCAACGCGGGCAGGCCGCAAGCCGTGCTGACGGCGTGCCTGAGTTGCCGCTTTTGGCTTCATATGCTACATTTGGGGTAGTCACACTGAACGCTAATCCAGAATGCCCGAACTGTGCCCGGTAGTTCCCAAACTTGCTTGCCCAGGAAAAAATTATGTTCGACACAGTGCTTGTTGCCAATCGTGGCGAGATCGCCATCCGCGTGATGCAGGCGGCCCGAGATCTCGGGTTGCGTTGTGTTGCGGTGTATTCCGAGGCGGATCGTGATGCACCGCATGTGGCTTATGCCGATGACGCCTATCTGATCGGCCCGCCCGCCTCCAGTGAGAGCTACCTGAACATCGAGAAACTGATTGCCACGGCTAAAGAAGCCGGTGCCGGCGCTATTCATCCCGGCTATGGCTTCCTGGCCGAAAACTCCGGGTTTGCTCGCGCCGTTCGCGATGCCGGGCTGGTCTTTATCGGGCCGCCGGCTGAGGCCATGGAGCGCATGGGCGGCAAGGTGCCGGCACGCCAGGAAGCGACCGCCGCCGATGTGCCGGTGGTGCCCGGTACACTGAATGCCGTCGATAGTTATGCAGAAGTCGAGAAACTGGGCGCTGAATATGGCTACCCGATTGCCATCAAAGCGGTGGGCGGCGGCGGTGGCCGTGGTCTGCGGGTAGTGCATAATCCCAGCGAAATTCAGGCGGCTTTCGATAGCGCTCGCCGTGAGGCCGAGGTTTCTTTCAACAACATTGATCTCTACGTCGAGAAGTATCTGTCCGACCCGCGCCATATCGAAATCCAGGTGCTCGCCGATACCCATGGCAACGTTGTGTATGTCGGCGAACGCGATTGCTCGGTGCAGCGCCGCCATCAGAAGCTGATCGAGGAGTGCCCCTCGCCGGCGATAACACCGGAACTGCGCGCCGAAATGGGCGCTGCCGCCGTGCGCCTGGCCAGATCGGTCAATTATATCAGCGCCGGCACTCTCGAGTTTCTGCTGCAAGACGGCCGGTTCTATTTCCTTGAGATGAATACGCGCATTCAGGTTGAGCATACCGTCACCGAGATGGTCTATGGCATCGATCTGGTGAAGGCGCAGATTCGGGTGGCCCAGGGCGAGCGGCTCTGGGTGACGCAGGCAGATTTGCAGCCACGTGGCCATGCCATCGAGTGCCGGATCAATGCCGAAGACCCGCGAGCGAATTTCCGCCCGGCACTGGGTACCATCGGCGAGTATAAAGAACCATCCGGCCTGGGGGTGCGCGTCGATAGCGGCGTCAAGCCGGGTTGGACGATCCCGCAGTACTACGATTCGCTGATTGCCAAGCTGATTACCTGGGGCGCGGATCGCCACGAAGCTATTCAGCGCATGAACCGGGCGCTGCGCGATTATGTGGTTGAGTCGGTGATTACGACGATTCCCTTCCATCGTGCGGCGATGGAACATCCCGAGTTTGTAGCCGGGCGCTTCAGTGTCAATTTTATTCCGCGCCACCCTGAATTGATTGAGCGGGCAACTCAGTTGCTTGGCGCGGCGCCCGATCCGCAGCCGGCGCCGGAAGCAGCAGAGTCCCGCATGTTCCAGGTCGAGGTCAATGGCCGGCGTTTTCAGGTACGTGTCGCTGAGCCGGGCCGCGAGGTTGACGAGAGTGCCCGCAAGCGGATGGAGCGCATGCGCGGCAAGAGTGGCACGCAGAGCGGCATCGGGCCGAAGGTCGACGGGGTGATCAGCCCGCTGCAGGGCCGGGTCGCTGTGGTGCGCACGAAAGCCGGCGACGCGGTTGAGGCCGGCCAGGTGCTCTTCGTGATTGAGGCGATGAAGATGGAAAATGAGATTACGGCGCCACACGCCGGCACGATCTCCGAAATCAAAGCCGAAGTCGGCATTACTATCGAGGCCGGCGCGGTTCTGGCTACGTTTGTGTCATAGTGCGCCGGCTGCCACCGGCGCCTGAAACACGGTGCTATGCCAGGATGCTTGCCGGTGCCGGCAAGCATCCTGGCATAGCACCCGCCTTGTTGCCCAGGTCATACAAAGGAAATCCGATGCCGAAAGATGTGATTACGCCGCGCGCTAGCGATTATAGCCAGTGGTATCTGGATGTTGTGCGCGAAGCAGATATGGCCGAGGTGGCGGAAGTGGTGCGCGGCTGCATTATTTTCAAGCCGAATGGCTGGGCCATCTGGGAAATGATGCAGCGCGAACTTGATGATCGCATCAAGGCGACCGGCCATAGCAATGTGCAGTTTCCGCTGCTGATTCCCAAACATTTTATTATGAAAGAGGCCGATCACGTCGAGGGTTTTGCCCCCGAAGTCGCGGAAGTGACGCGCGCCGGTGGCGAAGAATTGGCTGAGCCTTATGTGATCCGGCCAACCAGCGAGACGATTATTGGCTATTTTTACAGCAAATGGATCCGCTCCTATCGCGATCTGCCGGTGCTCTATAACCAGTGGTGCAATGTGATGCGCTGGGAAATGCGCACCCGCCCCTTCCTGCGCACTGCCGAATTCATCTGGCAGGAGGGCCATACTGCCCACGCCACCGAAGCTGATGCCGAAGCGGAAACTCTGAATATTTTGCATCATGTCTATGCCGATTTTGTCGAACAGGTGATGGCCGTGCCGGTTATTCGCGGCCTGAAAACCGAGAAAGAGAAATTTCCCGGCGCGCTGCGTTCCTATTGCATCGAGGCGATGATGCAGGACGGGCGTGCCTTGCAGTCGGGTACTTCGCATAACCTGGGCCAGAATTTTGCCCGCGCCTTTGATATTACCTATACCGACCAGAATAATACGGTGCAACATTGCTGGACGACGAGTTGGGGGGTCAGTACGCGCCTGATCGGCGCGCTGATTATGACCCATTCCGACGACGAGGGGCTGGTGTTGCCGCCGCGCCTGGCGCCGACCCAGGTGGTGATTGTGCCGATCTATCGCAGCGCTGAGGAACGCGGCCCGGTGATGGAAGCCGTCGACCGGCTCACCGCTGAGTTCAAGGGCCGGCTGCGCTGCAAGGTTGATGACCGCGATAATTTGACGCCCGGCTTCAAGTTCAATGAGTGGGAACTTAAGGGCGTGCCGCTGCGCATTGAGATCGGCCCGAAAGACGTTGAGAAGGGTAGTGCTGCGGTAGCGCGGCGCGATGTGCCCGGCAAGGCCGGCAAGCACTTCGTGCCGCAGGCCGGCCTGGTCGATCACCTGGAAATATTGCTTGCCGAGATGCAGCAGAATCTGTTCAATCGCGCACTGCAATTTCGCGAGGAACGTACCGCCGATGTGACGAACTATGAAGAACTCAAGCAGCAAATTCAGATCGGTTTTGCGCGCTGTTACTGGGACGGCAGCACCGAAGAAGAACAGCGCATTCAAGATGAGATTCGCGCTACCATTCGTTGCATTCCACTCGATCAGCCCGCGCAGGCCGGGCGTTGCGTGCTGACCGGGCGCGAAACCGGGCGGCAGGTGATTTTTGCACGGGCTTATTAAACCATTATGACGCAATTATCTATTCAGTTCGGGAACTATGTGCAACAGGAACTGGCCGGCGTTGAGCCGCCGCCCGACGGCGATCAACCCGGTGAGCAGGCAATGGTGCTGGCACTGCGGGCAATTGGCGCGGCGCTGGCAACCGATGATATGACTGCCGCCGAGGAGTATGCCCGCACCACGGCGTCCCGCCGGGTACGCGAGGGCATTACGCTCGACTTGATGCTCGATGCGTTCAGTCGTTTGCGGAGCCGGCTCTGGCAGTTGTTCGATGCGTTTCTTGCCGACCAGCAACTGGATTGCAACAGCCAGGATAGTCGCATCATCGAGGATATGCTGTATCGCTATTACAATGCCTATTTTCACACTTTCAGCGATACCTATCACCAGGTGCAGCAGGATTTGCGCCAGCAGAACGAGCAACTCGAAGCGCAGCGCCGTACCATCCGCGAACTCTCGACGCCCATCCTGCCGATCTACCCCGGCGTGATCGTCCTGCCGCTGGTCGGCTCGGTCGACAGCTATCGCGCCGCCCAGATTATGGAGAGCTTGCTCAGTGCCATTACCGAGAGCCAGGCCGACCTTGTGATCGTCGATATTACCGGTGTACCGCTCGTCGATACCGGTGTGGCGCACTATCTCTTGCAGACGACGCGGGCCGCCCGGCTGGTCGGCGCGCATGTGGTGCTGGTCGGTATTGGCAGCGAAATTGCGCAGACGGTGGTGCAGCTCGGTGTCGACCTCAGTGATGTGACGATCCATGCCAATCTGCAATTGGGCATCGAATATGCGCTTGCCCGGTTGGGGCACGCGATCACGTGACGGGTAGGGGTGCAGGAGCACCGGGCCGTCCGCCGACGGGCCATTGACCACCCGCCCATGGGCATCGAACCGCGAACCGTGCCAGGGGCAATCCCAGGTTTTTTCGCCCGAGTAGCGATGGACAGTAACCGGGCGCCGTCACTGCTTCGCCCCTACCCGCCGCCCGCGCATGGCCAGCGCAATCAGAACCGCCAGCAGGCAGGCGCCGGCGCCGAAGAGAAAGGTTTCGCCGACTACCTGCGCGGCAATGTCGGCCAGGAATAGATTGGGGTTGGAAATCGCCAGCGGATTATCGGCGCCGGCCTGGCGCAGCGCGTCCTGGCGCTGCACCCCCCAGAGCGTCAGAATTGCCACCCCAATACTCATGCCGACCAGCCGCAGCGTGATCACCAGGGCCGAAGCGCTGCCGCGGTGCGCATCGCCGGCCGCCACAATGACCGACTCGGCCACCGGTGAGAGGGTTAGCCCCAGGCCGATGCCGGCCAGGATGAGCTCGGCGACCATGGGCGGATAGGGCGTTGCGACCTGCCAACGGCTCATGAGCAGGTAGCCGGCCAGGGCCAGCAGCAGGCCGCCGAAAGTCGGCAGGCGGCTGCCGAAGCGGGCCGCCAGCCAGCCGCCGGGCACCGCCGCCGCGGCCATCGTCAGCGTCAGTGCCGAGAGGATCCAGCCGGCCTCCCAGGCTGCCCGCCGCAGAATGTCGGGGGCGTCGAAGAACAGCAGGCCCAGCCGGGTGTTGATGAACAGCGGCACATTGGTGATCGCCAGGGCCAGCGCGAAGCCGACCAGCAAATTGACGGCGCAGGCCGCCGCGGCGCCGCGATCAGTGAAGAGGCGCAGATCGATCAGTGGATGGCGGGCGCGCCGTTCAGCGAGGACGAAGGCGCCGAGCAGTGCCAGTGCGCCGAGCAGCAAGGGCACAGCGTAGGGCGGCGGGCCGAGCCGCTCGCCATAGAAATCGGTTGCGCCCAGTTCCGAGCCGGCCGCCAGGCCGACGTTCAGCGCAATCAGCGCCCCCGAGATCAGGAGCGCCCCCGGCCAGTCGAAACTGCCACTCGCACGCTGCTGCGGCACATCGCGCAGCGCCCACCAGGTCAACCCCAGCGCCAGCAGCCCCAGCGGCAGATTGATCCAGAACAGCAAACGCCAGTCGTCGAAGGCATTCATCAGCACGCCGCCGTAGAGATGGCCGGTCATCCAGCCGGCCGTGTCGACCGCGCCGATGAAGCCGAGCGCCGGTGCGCGGCGAACCGGTGGGAAAATATCGCCGACCAGTGCCATCGAGATCGGCACCATCGCACCGGCGCCGAAAGCCTGCACAACCCGCCCGGCAATCAGCGTATTCAGATCGGGCGCGGCGGCCGCAATAGCCGAGCCGACCAGAAAAATCCCCAGGCAGACAAAATAAACCATGCGCCGGCCCAGCAGATCGGAAAGTCGGCCCATAAAGGTCATGCTGACGGTGTAGGCCAGCAAATAGCCACTGACCACCCAGGCTGCCCGGTTTAACTCGGTATCGATCGAGACTTGCAGATCGATCATGACCTTGGGCAGCACTGCCGACACGATCGTCAGATCAGCGCCGCCCAGAAAAATCCCGAAACAGACCAGGGCTAGCGTAATATTCGGATCCACCCGGCGCTCACCGGCAAATTCGCTGGAAGCAGTCGTCATAAGGAGATCAGCCAGAAACACCATGGTTGCCAATTATGGGCAGCGTCGCTGCCCATAATTGGCAACCATGGTGTTTCTAAATTTAACATTCGGTGGGTGCGCGTACATCGACTTCTTTGCCGTACTCGCTGAAGGTCAGCGTCCAGGTACTGGGTTCGTCCTCGTCGCTGCCGGTACCGGTGTCGACCAGGACGACCTGGCCGGCGCGGCGGGTTTCGATGTCGGCCCAGATGTCGGCTTCGACCGGGCCGTTGCCGAGCAGATAGGCGCTGATGGGCAGCAGCAGTTCGCCATCGAAGGTGCCGCGCAAATGGTAGTGCGGGCGGCCTTCGAGTTCCTCCAGGCCGACCAGACTGACATTCTCGAAGCCCTCGCGGATCAGCGCCTCGACGCCGCGCTCCGGGTCGAAGAGCACGGCCGGGTTGAAAGTGAAATCCGGTGGAACACACTGCCACTGGCGGGTAATCGGGTTTGTGAGGTACTGGGTACCCGCCAGCGAGACGGTACGCAACTCGACCACCCCGCCGACGCTGCTGACACGCAGGCTGGCCAGGACGCCGTCGGGACGTTGCAGGTCGCCGGCCATCGTCAACAGCGTAAAAATCTGGTTGGGGTCAGCATAGACCGGGGCGCCGGCAAGTTCCACATCGAAGTGAAAGCTCGGCGCGGCCCGGGTGGCATCGGCAATCTGGATACTCAATTCACGCGGCGTGGGCGTGGGCGTCGGCACGGCAGTTGGTTCGGCGGGCTGACCACCGCAGGCCGCCAGCAACATGACAATCAAGGCCAGGTACAGGGTACGCATAGGCACGGAACCAGGTAATCACTTTCGCATAGCTGCATCGTAACACGGAAGCCGCAGCGCAGGCAAGCAGCACGGCCGCTGCACCGGCCGATTAGCGCAGCTTCCAGATAACCACGTAGCCCTCCGAGGTGGCCGGGTCAGCCAGTTCGGCCTGCATGGCTTTGTACGTGATCAGGCCACGCTGCTTTTTGTCGGAAGGGTTGAGGGTCGCGGCAATCGTCACCACGCCGTCGCGCACAGCAACGCCGTTGGCCGGCGAGCCGCCCGCCGAGGTGCCCGGCGCGGCGAAGACCGTCCAGACTCGGCGCTCTTTGAAATCGCGGTTGATTGCGGCAAAATATGGTTCGCTACCCTCGTAATCGCCCACCGGCACGCCGGCAAAGATCAGCTCGTTGCGGTTTTTGATGCTCGCTGCGGTTGAACCGGCCAGGTAGACATTGCCTTCGACGTCGGCAGCGATGGCGTTGATGCCAATGGAGTTGCCCGAGCCGCTGGAAAGCCGTGTCAGCATCCACTGGGCCAGTAGCACTTTGCCGGTGGCCGGGTCAAAACGGGCGTACCAGGCCAGCGATTTGCTGCCGCTGAGGTTGAACGGGTTGCTGTAATCGTCGATTTTGATCAGTTCATCGTTGCTCAGCTTGCGGCTGATATCCTGTGGGTCACGCGTGTAAATCGCATTGCCGCCGTCGACCCAGCCGGCAAAATAAAGGTTGCCGTCGGCGCCCATTGCCAGTTTGCGGCCTTCCGAGTCGGCGCCCAGGTTTGCAGCTTTGACGGCGCTGGCCGAGAAGTCGTAGGCGGTCCAGCTTTTTGCGCCGCTGTAATCGTAGGCGAACAGGAAGGCCACTTTCAGGTCGCTGGCTTTTTGCGAGTAGCCGGTGACAAACACCAGTTCGTTGTTGCTGTCGATGGCGATGTCTCTGCCGCCGGCTTGCCAGTTTTTTACTGCACTGCCATCGGCGGCATAGAGGTAGATCGTGCTGCCGGACAGCGCGGCCACCCTGCCGTCGACGCCGATGCTACAGCGCCCAATCTCCGCCGGCTTTGCGCTCCAGGTTAGCTCGGCGGCATCCTCATTGAGCACGGCCACGCCGAAATCGCCACAGACCACCATCGCGCCGGCGTTATTGATTTCCATATCGCTGATCTCACTACCGATACGCGTCAGCGATTGCACCGAGCGGCCATCGGGCGCGATGCGCAACAGCGCGGCATCGCCGCCGTCCAGCAAGCTGATCGGCGTTACATCGCCGGGATTGTACCCCGGCCAGCTGCCGGCAATCACGCTGCTGCCATCGCTGCCAATGCCGGCGGCAACGGTCACATCGTCGTTACTGCCGCCGAGATAACTGGCCGTAATCACCCCGGTTTCAACCTCCGGCGTCCCGGGCGGGCCAACCACCAGCGGCAAAAAGGCTGTATTTTCACCGGCAGCCATCCCCGTTCGCGTTGGCCAGGCCAGCCCGATCAGCAATAGCAGTGTACCCAGAATGCTCATGAGATACAGTATAGTACGTAGGCGCATAGCTTCCTCCTGGTTTGCAGGCATAACGTTAATTTACTGCTCTCCATGCTATGCGAAAAATTTTACTTTTCCTATACCTGGTATATAGGCGAATCGTCCTGTTCTGCTATAGGCCACGATTAACGGCTTATGTCGGAACAGGACGATTCGCCTGCGGCAGGGCGGCACATTCTTGCTTTTTCTTTCGTTGCTGGCCGCTTGCGACCAGCAACGAAAGAAACATGGCCTGCTTTGCTGCCGCAGGCGAAAAATACCCGTTGCGGTATGAGCAACTCGTAGAGATTGCGCAAATTCGGGATTTGACGCGAATCGGCATGGCCGCTACAATGTACTGGTTGAAGTCCAGCCTTTTCCGGCTGCCCGTATCCGATTCACACGCGGCGGAGCAATAATGTTTGAAAGTCTTTCCGACCGTTTGCAAACGGTCTTTCGCAAACTCGGCAGCAAAGGTCGCCTCACAGAAGACGACGTTCGCGAGGGCATGAAACAGGTGCGCCTGGCCTTGCTCGAAGCCGACGTCAATTATAAAGTCGTCAAAGATTTTGTCGCCCGCGTGACGGAGCAGGCTATTGGCGAAGAGGTGATGAATAGCCTCACGCCGGATCAGCAGGTGGTCAAGATCGTCAATCAGGAGTTGATTAGCCTGCTCGGCGAGCAAAATGAGCCGCTGGTCGAAGCACGCCCCGGCCCGACCGTGATTATGCTGGTGGGTCTTCAAGGCACCGGTAAGACGACGCTGACCGCCAAGCTGGCGCTGCACCTGCGCAAAAAGGGCAAGCGCGTGCTGATGGCTGCCTGTGACGTCTATCGCCCGGCGGCAATTACGCAACTCGAAGCACTCGGCAAGCAGTTGAATATTCCGGTGCATAGCGAAGGCACCCAGGTGCGCCCGCCCGAGATCGCCCGCAATGCCATCGACCGGGCACGCAAAGAACTCTTCAATGTGGTCATCGTCGATACGGCCGGCCGCTTGCAGATCGATGAAACGCTGATGACTGAGCTCGATGACATCGAAGCTGCCGTCGAGCCGCACGAACGTCTGCTGGTCGTTGATGCGATGACCGGCCAGGAGGCGGTGCGCGTCGCCGATTCGTTCAATGAGCGCGTCAAACTGACTGGCCTGGTGATGACCAAGATGGATGGTGATGCCCGCGGCGGCGCAGCACTCTCGGTGCGCTCGGTGACCGGGGTGCCCATCAAGTTTATTTCCAGCGGCGAAAAGATCGATGGCAATACGCTCGAGGCCTTCCATCCCGACCGGCTGGCCTCGCGTATCCTCGGTATGGGCGATGTGCTCTCGTTGATCGAGAGGGCTGAGCAGCTCTACGACGCCGAAGAGGCGAAGAAGATGGAGAAGAAGCTGCTCAAGGGCAAGTTCGATTTCGAGGATTTCCTCAATTCGATGCACCAGATGCGCAAGCTCGGGCCGCTCAACCAGATTCTGGGCATGATCCCCGGTATGGGCCAGCTCGCGCAGAACGAAGAATTGATCGACGAAAAACAGTTGAAACGGGTTGAGGCGATGATCTATTCGATGACGGTGGTCGAACGCCGGCATCCCGAGATCATCAAGCAGAGCCGTCGCGAACGTATTGCTCGCGGTAGCGGTACCAGTGTCGTCGAAGTCAATGCCTTGCTCAAGCAGTTTCAGCAGATGCAGCGCATGATGAAGCAAATGGGCGGCGGCAAGGGCGGCGGCAAGGGCGGCAAACGCCGCGGCAAAGGCAAAGGGAATCAGCAACTGGATCCGCAAGAATTGATGCGGATGCTGCAACAATAGCAGTTTTTTGTATTCATTATGGAGGCCTGATACTTTTATGGTTAAGATCCGCTTGCGCCGAATGGGCAAAGCCAAGCAGCCCAGCTATCGTGTGGTTGTCGCCGACTCGCGCTCGCCGCGCGACGGCCGGTTTATCGAGATTATTGGTCACTATAGCCCGATCCGGCAGCCCAAGGTGCTTGAAGTTAAAGCCGATCGTGCGCGCTACTGGGTTTCTAACGGCGCTCAGATGACTGATACGGTCGTAACGCTGTTCAAGCGGGTGCATATTCTCGATGAACACGGGAAGCTGCTTCCCGAAACCGCTGTGGCTGAAGCTGCCGCGCCGGCTACTGCCGAAGCTTGACTCGTGCTGTCCGTAAGGAAATGAGCGGCTATGGCCGCTCATTTCCTGTATGTGGTTTCCGCCTGCGGCAGCAAGGAAAGAACCTTCTTTTTCATTTGATTTTGCGGCTTCGCCGCAAAATCAAATGAAAAAAACAGAAAGTACCGCTCTGCCGGAGGCAAAAAAGGCGGTCGCCACTGCGTACGTCGTGTATGTGACCATCGGTATTGCAGGAAGTTGATGGTTGATTGCAGGTCATGTTGCGGCAATTTTGCAACATGACCTGCAATCAACCATCTTTGGAAGAGAAGCGATGAAACCGTTACTCGAATATATTGCGCAAAACCTGGTCGATAATCCCGAGTCGGTGCAGATCAAGGAGCGCGTCGGGCGCTATACCGTCACCTATGAACTCTCGGTGCATCCCGATGAGACGGGCAAGGTCATCGGGCGGAGCGGACGTGTCGCCAAGGCCATCCGTGATCTGATGGGGGTCGCCGCTGCTCGCCAGAATAAACGAGTTCATGTCGATATCGAATAGTTCTATGGCCGCTTTTTCTCCGCCAGCCGAAGAATTACTGATCATTGGCACGATTGTTGCGCCCTTCGGCATCAAGGGCCAGGTCAAATTGCGTTCGCTGACGGATCATCCGGAACATCTCAGCCGCAATATTCGCACGGTTTACGTCGGGCCGGCACGGGCGGCTTACCAACTCCGCAAGGTTTTTGAGCATAAACCGGGCTTGCTGGTGATGAGCCTGCGCGACGTTGAGACACGCGAGGCCGCCGAGGATCTGCGTGGCTTCGATGTGGCCATCCTTGAACGTGAGGCGGTGCCGCTGGCCAGGGGAGAATACTACCTGCATCAACTCTACGGCTTGCGCGTCGAAACGGTGGAGGGCGAGGAAATCGGCACGGTGCGCGAACTCATCGAAACCGGCGCCAACGAAGTGCTGGTCGTCAAACGTGAGGCACAGAGCGATGTGCTCATTCCCATGATCAACGCGGTCGTCAAGGAGCTTGATCTGGCGAACAGGCGCGTGGTTATCGAGATAATCCCAGGGTTGTTATGAGTTCAAACAAGGCCCACGCTACCGCCCGGCAGCAGGGTAGGCTCTGTTTATTGTGCTACCGGCAACCGGATGCGAAACGTCGCGCCCCGGCCAGGCCGGCTACTGACTGACAATTCCCCGTTGTGCTGTTCGATAATGCTATAACTGACGGCCAGGCCAAGGCCGGTGCCCTTATCGTGGGTGGTGTAGAAGGGCTCAAAGATCTTCGGCAGGTCGGCGGGCGGGATGCCCGGCCCGGTGTCGCCGAACTCGATCACAATCGAGGGCTCGCGCACCCGAAAGCCGGCGGCGCCGCTGCCCGGCACCAGGCTGTAGCCGGCTTCGGGCAGATCGTCACTGGCGGCCAGGACATAGCTGCGGATGGTCAATGTACCGCCGGTGGCCATAGCTTCAATCGCATTGAAGATAATATTGAGAAATACCTGCTTGATATGATTGCCGACGGCAAAAACCAGCGGCAACTCCGGGTGTAGTTCCAGCACCAGTTCAATGTCGCGGCTACTCAGTTGCTCGCGGGTCATTTGTAGCACAGTATCGAGCAGATCATGCAAGCCGGTAGGTCGCATGCCGTCGCGCGAGGGGCGATAAAAATCGATCATGCGGGAGACAATGCTGATCATGCGCTCGACTTCGTCGCGGGCCATGCTGAGGTACATACCGCGCTTGCTCTCGGGCAATTCGCTACGAGTAAGCAACAGGTTCAGCGAGTTGTGCAAGGCCTGGAGCGGATTATTCATCTCGTGAGCAAGCGAGGCCGAGAGGCGCCCGACGGCGGCCAGTTTCTCGGTCTGCATCAGTTGATGCGCGATGCGCTGGCGTTCGCTGATCTCGCGGGCCATCAGCAAAAGCAGCGACTGGCCTTCGTGCAGCACCTGGCTAATGCTCACCGCAATCGGCAGCATGGCCCCGGTTCGTGTTCGCAGGTTGGTTTCAACTTCATTACCGGTGTGGCGGCTACTCATCGGCGTGCCCAGTGTGGGCAGGTTGATCAAATCGGCGGCCGGGTCACCGCGATCGCTGGCGCCATTGCGATTGTGCGCCATATGCTCGAGTTGGGGCAGGAGATGAACCGGCGGAAGGGTCAGCAGTTCTTCCCGTGAATAGCCGCTCAGAGTTTGCAAAGCCGGGTTGGCATCAATGATGCTGGTGGCCTGTGCGTCAAGCAGCAATACGGCATCGTTGGCATGGTAGAGCAACGCCCGGTAGCGCGCCTCCGACTGCGCCACATTGGCGTAGAGCCGGGCATTCTCGATGGCGATGGCCGCCTGACCGGCCAGCAACAACAAGAGCTCGCGGTCGGCATCGCTGAAGGGCCGGCCGGCATGATGGCGCAATTTGGCCGCATTCAGCACACCCAACACATTATTGCCGGCCATCAGTGGCACCGAGAGCGCCGAGACAATCTGTTCGTCCTCGTGAACCAGGGTTTGAATATCGGCCAGCACCGGGTCATCGGCATTGCCGCTACTGACCAGCAGCGGCCGGCGATGGCGGGCGACCCAGCCGGCAATGCTCTTGTCGATGTTGACATACTGGCCGGGTTGCACCTCGGCAGGCAAACCGGAGCAGGCCACGATTTGCAAGCCTTCGCGTTCATAAATCATCAGTGAGGCCCGGTCGACCGACAATTCACTACGGACGGTATCGATGATCAGGGTATAGAGGCCGGGCAAATCGACTTCGGCAAGCAACTGCTGGCTGATCTGCACCACCGGGCGCAGTGCTGCGATGCGGTCGTGGACACGAAAATCACGGCGTTTCTGCAGTACATCGAGGATGGTATCGACCAGATCCTGATTGGAGAAAGGCTTGAGCAAAAAACCCTGGGCGCCCGCCCGGATCGCACGGGCGGCGTGCTCGATGCTCGCGGTGCCGGTAATGATCACAATCGGCACATCGAGGTTGTAACTGCGGATCTGCTCCAGCAGCGTCAGCCCATCGAGTCCGGGCATATGCATATCGAGCAACACCAGATCGAAGTGGTATTGCTTGACCGTTTCGAGCAATGTCTCGCCGGAAGGCGCCTGGTCTACCTGAAACCCGGCGTGTTGCAGGGTGCGGCGGCAGAGCATCAGCACCAGCGGATCATCATCTACGACGAGAACATGACCGGTTACAGTATCCAAGATATTGTTAACCCTCGTGGCACTACGACGACTCCTTTGTCTGTGGCGCCAGACCGCGCCGGCGTTGCAACTCACGCCAGACGGCCTGCGCCGGCAGACCCTGGGCTTCGAGCAACACCAGGCTATGGTACAACAAATCGGCAAGTTCGTAGCTGAGTTCGTCGGCGCTGGCATTTTTGGCGGCAATGATCACTTCGGCAGCCTCTTCGCCGATCTTCTTGCCGATGCGGTCGACGCCTCCACGCAGCAGGCGGGTCGTATAAGAAGCTTCCGCCTGAGGCTGAGTTGCGCCAGCGCGTTCATGGATAGTATCAGCCAGCAGTGCCAGAATTGCCACATCAGGCGCCGGTTCCGGAGTGTACTCACCATTGAGCCGGCGATGAAAGCAACTGCGCTCGCCGGTGTGGCAGGTCGGCCCGGCCGGTTCAGCGCGAACCAGCAGCGCATCATCGTCGCAATCCCGGCGAATCTCGACGAGTCGCAGCACATTGCCGCTACCCTCACCCTTCTGCCAGAGCCGGCCCCGGCTACGGCTCCAGAAAGTCACCAGGCCACTGTTCAGCGTCTGCTCCAGCGCCTCGCGGTTCATATAGCCCAGCATCAGCACTTCGCCGCTACGAGCGTGCTGAACTATCGCCGGCAGCAAACCCTGGGCATCAAATGTTAGCGCATCGCTCATTGTATCTCCATTATCCGGCTGCCGCAGCCGATACATTGTTGTTTCGCCTGCGGTAACGCAGAAGTCGCCTTTTTCTTCGTTTGAGTTTGCGGCATTGCCGCAAACTCAAACAAATCGAAAAAGGGTTGGTTTGCTTTTACTGGCGGCAAAGCCTGGGGGCAGTGCGCCCCAACGCCGGCGGCGCAAGCCATATTAGTGCCGAAAATGCCGGTGGCCGGTAAACACCATCGCTGCGCCGGATCGGTCGGCCGCAGCGATGACTTCGTCATCGCGCAGAGCGCCGCCGGGCTGAATGATCGCCGTAGCGCCGGCGGCCAGGGCCGCTGCGACCCCATCGGCAAAGGGGAAGAGGGCATCGCTGGCGACAACCGAGCCTTGCAGCGAGAGGCCGGACTGGCCGGCTTTCCAGACCGCCAACCGCGAACTGTCGACCCGGCTCATCTGGCCGGCGCCGATGCCGAGTGTACGGTCGGCGGCGGCATAAACAATCGCATTTGATTTTACATGTTTTACCACACGCCAGGCAAATCGCAAAGCCTGCATTTCGCCTTCGTCCGGCGCACGACGGGTAACCACATGCAACGGCTCCTGGTCGAGCAGATGCTGGTCGACAGTCTGCGCGAGCACACCACCGGGCACACTGCGCAACATCAGCCGGGCGCTACCGCGAATGAGGCGACGGGCACGCAGCAGGCGGCGATTCTTCTTCTTGCGCAGCAGTTCGAGCGCAGCGGGCAGAAAATCGGGTGCGACAACAATTTCGGAAAAGATCTCGTTGATCGCCGCAGCTAGCTCGGCATCGACCGGGCGATTGGCCGTGATAATGCCGCCAAAAGGCGCATCGCGGTCGGTCGCGAAAGCGCATTCCCAGGCTTCGGTCAGTGTCGCGGCGCAGCCGACGCCGCAGGGATTGGTATGCTTGATAATCGCGACCGTAGCGGCTTCAGCGGCGGGAAACTCTTCGATCAACTCCTGAGCGGCGCCGACATCGAGAATATTGTTGTAGGACAATTCTTTGCCGTGAAGCTGTTCAAAGAAATCGGCGAAATTGCCGTAGAGCGCGGCCTGCTGATGGGGGTTTTCGCCATAGCGCAGCGCCTGGGCACGCGACCAGGCTCCGCTGAGGGTAATCGGCAAGGCATCTTCGGCCAGGTAGGTCGCGATAGCCGCATCATAAGCCGCCGTATGCGCAAAAGCGGTAGCAGCCAGCCGCCGACGCAGCGCTATATCGACATTGCCGGCACGCAGGGCGGCAAGCAGCGGCGCATAATCGGCCGGATCGACAAGCGCCAGGACATCCTGAAAATTCTTGGCGGCAGCCCGCAGCAACGCCACTCCACCGATATCGATCTGCTCGATGGCCGCAGCCGGCTCGATACCGGGGCGGGCAATCGTTTGCTGGAAGGGATAGAGATTGACGACGACAATATCGAAAAGCGCAATCCCGTGCTCGGTCAACTCACGCCGATGCTCGACCAGATCGCGGCGAGCCAGAATGCCGCCATGGATCGCCGGGTGCAGCGTTTTGACCCGCCCGCCAAGGATCTCGGGAAAACCGGTAACTTCGGCCACCGGGCGAACCGGCAAATCAGCCGCCTGCAAGATCCGGTGGGTATTGCCGGTCGACACAAGCTCATAGCCCAGCGCCGCCAGCGCGGAGGCAAATTCGACGATTCCCGCTTTATCTGAAACGCTAATCAGCGCACGCACAGACACTCCCCAAAATTCAACATAGAAAAACCCTGCCCGCAAAAGCGACGGGCAAGGTCGCCGTGGTATTCTACCACAAGTCAACAATAGTTACGCGTTCGTGTGGTTGCTCGCGCCCCAACGGGCGTTTTCGCCTGCGTCATGGGCATTGGTTCTGGCAGCTTCGCTGCCAGAACCAATGCCCATGACGCAGGAAAGCGAAAATCATCAAAGCATCAACGATCCGAGGGCACCGGGAAGTCGCTACAGAACTGGCGCACTTCTTCGGCGACGCGCTGCTGTAATGCTTCATCTTTGACATGGTGCAACACCTGAACGATCCAATGAGCGATGCGCGCCATTTCGGCCTCGCCCATGCCGCGCGTCGTGACGGCGGGCGTGCCGATGCGAATACCGCTGGTGCGCACCGGCGGCTGCGGATCGTCGGGTATCGCATTTTTGTTGACCGTGATACCGGCACGATCAAGCGCTTTCTGGGCCTGCGAACCAGTGATTTCGAGCGGCGTCAGATCGACCAGCATCAAGTGGTTGTCGGTGCCGCCGCTAATCAGCCTGATCCCATGCTGCATCAGCGCCTCGGCGAGCGCATGGGCATTGCTCCGGATGCGGCGGGCATATTCTTTGAACTCGGGACGCAGCGCCTCGCCAAAGGCCACCGCCTTGCCGGCGATCACATGCATCAGCGGGCCGCCCTGGTTGCCGGGAAACACACTGCTGTTGAGCTGCTTGATCAACTCGGCATCGCTGAGAATCAGGCCACCGCGCGGGCCGCGCAGCGTCTTGTGGGTGGTCGTCGTAATCACGTGAGCGTGGCCGATCGGCGTAGGATGTTCACCGGCGGCGACCAGCCCGGCAATGTGGGCAATGTCGGCCATCAGCAAAGCACCGACTTCATCGGCAATGGCGCGCATCTTATCGAAATGGATCAACCGCGGGTAGGCGCTGGCGCCGGAAGTGATCAGTTTCGGGCGCATGTCGCGTGCCTTGCGGGCCAGGTCATCGTAATCGATCTGGCCACTCGTCATATCGACGCCATAGAAGCCGACTTCATACCATTTGCCGCTGAAATTCACCGGGCTACCGTGCGTCAGGTGGCCACCGTGATCGAGGCGCATACCCAGAATTTTATCGCCGGGTTCCAGCAGCGCCGTGAAGACGGCGATATTGGCCTGCGCACCGCTGTGGGGTTGAACATTGGCGGCCTCGGCGCCGAAGAGCTTGAGCACGCGCTCGATGGCCAGTCGTTCCACCACATCAACAAATTCGCAGCCGCCATAGTAGCGTTTGCCGGGCAGTCCTTCGGCATACTTGTTTGTAAGTATCGAGCTCTGGGCAGCCATCACTGCCGGGCTGGTATAGTTCTCACTGGCAATCAACTCGAGGCCATCGCGCTGGCGAACAGTTTCTTGCTCAATGGCGGTCGCAATCTCCGGATCATGCCGGCGCAAAATATCGAACATTAGACCCTCCTCATTTACACGACTTACGTGGTGGCGACCGCGATCGCCTTTTTTCGCCCCATTCGCCTACGCTCAAGGCAGGCTCCGGCAGGGCGGAAAACCGCTCTGCCGCAGGCGAAACACACCCGTTGCGGTGCGAGCAACCACGCGACCTGTTTAGCACAAAGAAGCATTGTAGCGGGCCGGTTCGAGCCGCACGCAGCTCGAACCGGCCCGCTACAATGCTTCTCAGGCGATCTCAATCATCACAACTTGCAACTGCACATTCTGGCCGGGCACCACATGAACGGCGCTAACTGTGCCGGGACGGGGTGCGCGGATTTCATTCTCCATTTTCATCGCCTCAACGATCACAATCGGCTGGCCGGCCTCAACGGTGTCGCCGACCTCGACCATCACCCGGCTAATCTGGCCGGGGATGGGCGCCTTGACCCGGCCGTCGCCGCTAACCGGACGAGCAGCGGCGACTTCGCTGTCGCGTGCTTCGACCAGGTGCAGGCCATTGTAGGATTTGATCCAGCGCAGTTGTTTATCGAGCACAATCTCATACGGCCGATTATCGATCATGAACCATTCCATGTGCGCCGGATGATCGGGATCAGGAATAGATACCTGAAGTTCTTCGCCATCCACGCGCACCGTGAGCGCATTGCCGGCGCGCCGATGCAAATCAACATCGACTTCATAGGTATGGCCGTCAATCGTGACGTTTACTGTCGCCATGCTACCTCCTGGGAACATCGTCAGCCACTGCCGCGACAGGCCTGTTTCGCCTCCGGCAGGGCGGAAAATCGTTTTATTGCTGTGGTTCTGGCAGCTTCGCTGCCAGAACCACAGCACAAGAAGATCCATTCCTTGCTGCCACAGCCTGGATGCGGCCAGCGGCCAGCACCGGTTGCGTAAGGCGTTTTACTGCGGCAGGCGGCGGCTATCGCGGTGCCAGCCCGAACGCAGGCGTTCAGGCAGGCGAACCTGCGTGCGCTGGTAGCGGGTCGTGTAGGCGATGGCGGCGGCCACTGCCAGGTTGCGCCGATCCAGGTCGGAGGCAATCGTTTTGAGCAGTGGCCGCCGGCTGAACTCAGTCGTATAATCGCCGCGCAGAAAATCGGCGGCACTCATAATCAACTGATGCAGCGGCAGATTGGTCTGGATCCCGCTGACGAAAAACTCCTCAAGCGCCCGGCGGCTGCGCATAATGCACTCACCGCGGTCGGCGCCCCAGACCGTCATCTTGGCGAAAATGGGGTCATAGCGCGCCGGAATCTCGCAACCGCTATGGGCATAGGTGTCGATGCGCACATGCGGGCCACCGGGTGCCCGGAACACCCGGATGGTACCGGGACTGGGCAAGAAGCGGTTCCAGGGATCCTCGGCATTAACGCGGCACTGGATAGCCCAGCCATCGAGCCGGATCGCATCCTGGCTATAGCCCAGCGGCTCACCGGCGGCGATGCGCAGTTGTTCACGCACAATATCGATCCGCGAAACCATCTCGGACACCGGATGCTCGACCTGAATGCGCGTCTTGACATCGGTAAAATAGAACTCACCGGCCATATCGACCAGAAACTCGACCGAGCAAGCATTCCGCACCTCGAAGAGGCGGGCAATCGCAATCGCCTGCTGCCAGATCTGCCGGCGCTGGCTATCGCTGAGATAGGGCGCCGGCGACTCCTCGACGATCTTCTGATTGTTGCGCTGAAGCGAGCCGTCGCGTTCGCCGAGATGCACAATATTGCCGTGATGATCGGCAAGCAACTGCACTTCGACGTAATGCGAGGGCAGGATGGCCTGTTCGAGATAAATATCGGGGCTCCCAAAGACGGCCTGAGCCAGTTTTTGCGACTGCTGGACGGTAATTTCGAGTTTTTCGGGATCGCGCACCAGGCGGGTACCGGCGCCGCGCCCGCCACCGTAAGACTTGATTATCAGCGGGTAGCCAAGGCGTTCAGCTTCGGCCGTGATAGCGGCATACTCGCCTTCGCCATAGGGTCGTGGCGAATGCAGCGGCGTCTTGAAGCCGGCCGCACGGGCGCGTTCCTGGGCATTGATCTTATCGTTCAATGCCGCAACAACGCCGGCGGGCGGGCCGACAAACACCAGGCCGGCCGCTTCACAGGCCTCGATGAAAGGAGCCGACTGAGCCAGGAAGCCATAGCCAGGATGGATAGCCTCGACGCCGCGCCGGCGGGCGATCTCGATAATCTGGGCCTGATCGAGGTACCCCTCATCGCGGCTAAGCCGCACACTCTCGTCGGCCATACGCACATGCAGCGAGCCAAAATCTTCATCGGTAAAAATCGCAACGGTCGTGATGCCCATTTCGCGGCAGGTGCGCAGAATGCGCACCGCAATTTCGCCGCGGTTAGCGATCAAAACTTTATCAAACATTGCTCTCCTCGCAGCCAACTACACGCACGACGCGTGCCTTTCGCATAATCGGTGTTTTCGTCTGCGGCAGGATGGAAAAAGACGTTTTTTCATTCGTTTTGGCGACTTTGCCGCCAAAACGAATGAATTAGAAGTTCCTTCCTTGCTGCCGCAGGCAAAACAGCCCCTGGTGCGGCCGGCACCAACGCCGACTGCGTAAGTCGTATTACATGGGCGAAATGCCGTGCTTCTTGGGAACGTGGCGTTCGCGCTTGGAAAGCGTCAACTCCAGGGCGCGGATAAGCATGCGCCGCGAGTCGCGCGGTTCAATCACATCGTCGATCAGGCCACGGGCGGCGGCGATATACGGGTTGTTGAAATTCTCTTCGTAGTTTGCCACCAGTTCATTGCGGCGAGCCGCCGGATCGTCGGCCTGCTTGACCTCATTATTAAAGAGAATATTGACCGCACCGCCGGCGCCCATTACCGCGATCTCAGCATTCGGCCAGGCATACAGCAAGTCGCCACGCAACCCCTTGCTGCTCATCATGCAGTAGGCACCGCCGTAGCTCTTGCGCAGAATGAGCATCAACTTGGGCACCGTGGCCTCGCTGTACGCATAGATCATGCGCGCCCCGTTGCGAATAATGCCGCCATATTCCTGGTGCGTGCCGGGCAAGAAGCCGGGCACATCTTGTAGCGTAATAATCGGCACATTATAGGCATCGCAGATGCGGATGAAATGAGCCCCCTTGATGGCTGCCTTGATGTCGATGGTACCGGCCAGGTGCATCGGCTGATTGGCCACGATACCAACCACCCAGCCATTCAGCCGGGCAAAGCCGACAACCATGTTCTCGGCCCAGAGCTCGCGCACTTCCAGAAAGCGCCCGTCGTCGACGATGCTGCGAATGACACCGCGAACGTCGTAGGGCTTATGCGAATCGACCGGAACGATCTCTTCGAGCTCGGGGCAGCGCCGGTCGGGATCGTCGAGCGGCGGCATATAGGGCGGGTCTTCCTGATTGTTGGAGGGCAGGTAGCTCAGCAATTCGCGGGCCTGCGCCAGGCACTCACGGTCATCTTTCGAAAGAAAATAGCTGACGCCGCTCTCTTTGCTATGGATCAGACCGCCGCCGAGTTCCTCCTGGCTCACGTCTTCCTGCATCACCGACTTGACTACACTGGGACCGGTGATAAACATATAGCTATTCTCAGTCATAAAGACAAAATCGGTGAGGGCAGGCGAATAGACCGCACCGCCGGCGCAGGGCCCCATAATCAGCGAGAGCTGCGGAACAACACCGGAGGCTTCGCAGTTGGCATCGAAAATGCGCGAATAGCCGGCCAGGCTATCGACGCCTTCTTGAATACGGGCGCCACCCGAGTCGTTGAGCGCGACGAAGGGGCAGCCGTACTGCAAAGACATCTTCATCGCCTTGACGATCTTATTGGCGTGCATCTCGCCAAGCGACCCCCCCATCACCGTGGCATCCTGAGCAGCGGCAAAGACACGGCGGCCATTGACCAGACCCCAGCCGGTAACCACGCCATCGCCGTAGCGCGAACTCTTGCCACCCATATAGGCATCGTAGCGCGGCGTAATCAGCGTATCGATTTCAGTGAAGCTATCGGGATCAAACAGAATATCAAGTCGTTCGCGGGCGGTCAGGCGTCCCTTGCGATGCTGATTGTCGACGTCTTTCTGGCTACCGGCAGCAATGGCGCGGCGTTCGCGCAGCTTCCGGAGATAGACCTCCATATCCACGATGCCATATCCTCCTTTGGATGCTTCAATCGCTTCATTGTGGCGACGGCACCGGCAGCGCCGGAACGAACCCACCACAAACGCAGAGTACGATGCAGATTACACAACTGGATAACCGTGACGCGCATGGTCACAAAGAGAATCAGGAATGCTTTGGCAATCATAGTATAGCAGATCAGCGCGAAACGCGCAGACGAGGCGCGGAGGCTGCAAGGGGCTTTCAGGGATAGCGTTTTGCCAATCGGGTGAGCCTGCGGCTGAACCACCACCAGCAAAAACCCGGCCGTTGCGTTACCGCTCCTGCGGCCAGGGCCAGGCCCAGAACGGCTGCGGGCGCGCCGCCGGTTCGGCCTCAGGTTCGGGATCGCGTGCAGGGAGGCGCCAGTCACGGAGCGCTTCCAGGGTCGGGCGCTGCTCTTCAGCGGCGGCAAACCCGGCCTGGCGCCCCAGTTCCGGCATCGTCAGATCAAAGATTTCGATACCATCCACGATGGGGCGCAACAGGAGTTCCGGCGGATGCATGTGCAGCCGCAGCTCGGTAGTCGTCGCTATCAGCAAATCCAGCGAACGCTGGGCAATGCTGAACTGGCGCGGCGCCAGGGTCAGCCGGGCCAGTGGGTTATCGGGCAACTCGGTGGAAATCTCGAATTCGCGGTCGACCGTCGAAAGATCGACGGCGATTACTTTGCCGCCGGGGCAGCGCCGGGCGGCAATATCGACCGGCAAATTATTGCGTACTCCCCCATCGATCAGCAGGTGCTCGCCGTAGGGGATCGGCGGTAGCAAACCGGGAATCGCCGTCGTCGCCAGAATTGCCGGCAACAACGGCCCTTCGTCGATCAGCACTATCTCGCCGGTAATCAGATCGACGGCAACGACGGCGCAGGGCAGATCGAGATCGGCAAAACTTCGTTCGCCGAGCTGTTCGGCCAGGTACTGTTCGCGCTTGCGCTGGCCGATTAGCCCGGTACGGGTCGGGTCGGCGGCAGCGATGCGCCGCAACGAAACATTGCGGAAGATCTGCTCGATCTCATCGTAGCTGAAGCCGGCCGCGTAGAGCAGTGCGACCGCCCCACCCGCCGAAGTACCGACGATCATGTCGATGGGCAACTCGATGCGGTTGAGAAACTCGATTACGCCGATATGGGCTGCACCCTTGCCACCGCCGCCGCCCAGGGCCAGCGCGATCTGCCGCGGTGGCGGCGCCGGCGCCGGTTCGGCTTCCGGCTCAGGATGCTGCTGAAATATCGGTAAGCGGCTGCGCAGCCGGTGAAACAGGCTCCTCCTGGCTTCCATAGGATTTCACCTTCCATCGTGTCGGTTCTTTGCATGCTTATTATTGTGCCGTGACGGGCCGGACGATTGCGCCAGTCGTATGGTCAAGGAATGCTCTGGTATGCCATATTTCGCCTGATCCATGCGTCTTGCTGCAGGCTTCCATTATGATATTGTACCTGAACTATGCGGCGCAACGGTATAGCTCATAGCACGTTTCACGCCATTATTCTAGTGGTACAATAGGTGCAAAGATGCAAATATCGTTCACTTTGCGCGAAAGTGCCCTATGACTGCTTCTCAACCCGGCCACCTGTTGAGCCATGTGCTGGCTTTCGGCTACCTGCTGCGCGAAATGGGGCTGGCGGTCAGCCCCGGACAGATGCTGGATCTGATCACGGCGCTCGATCATGCCGCGCTGGCGCGCCGCGAAGATTTTCGCGCCGCCGCCCGCTGTATCCTGGTGCTGCGTCGCGAGGATCTGCCGCTCTTTGATGCGGCCTTCGAATTCTTCTGGCGCAATCTGACCGGCCAGGAGCTTGATGGCCAGTTGCTCGCCGAAATCCTGCCGACAACACGCCTGCCCCGCGAGCGCCAGCTGCGCCTGCCCCGCCGGCCGCCCGCCGAACAAGCGCAATCGGCGCCGGAACGTGAAGAAATTGGGTTCGAGGTGTTGCTGACCTACAGCCCCGGCGAGGCGCTGCGCCGGAAAGATTTTGCCCAGTTCACCTGGGAAGAAGTTCGCGCTTGCCAGGATCTGCTCAAACATATGGCATGGCAGATCGATGAGCGCCCGACGCGCCGCCACCGTCCGGCCCGCCGCGGCCGTCAGCTTGATTTCCGGCGCACCCTGCGCGGCAATCTGCGCTATGGCGGCGAAGCCCTGCGCCTGGCCTGGCGCGAAACCCGTCGTGAGCGCCGGCCCATCGTCGTGCTCTGCGATATCAGCGGCAGTATGGAACGCTACAGCCGTATTTTGCTCCAGTTCGTGCATGCCATCTCCGGCGGCCTGCGCGATGTCGAGTCTTTCGTCTTCGGTACCCGGCTCACCCGGATCACGCGCTCGCTGCACCAGCGCGACATCGATGATGCCGTCGACATAGTGGCAAAACAGGTTGTCGATTGGAGTGGCGGCACGCGCATCGGTGATGCCATCAAGAGTTTCAATTACCGCTGGAGCCGGCGAGTTCTTGGGCGTGGCCCGATCGTTTTGTTGATCAGCGATGGCTGGGATCGCGGCGATCCGGCATTGCTCAGCCGCGAACTGGGCCGCCTGCAGCGATCATGCCATCGCCTGATCTGGTTGAACCCGCTGCTCGGTGATGCCGATTATCAGCCACTCACCCTGGGTATGCAGGCGGCGTTGCCACACATCGACGATTTCTTGCCCATCCATAACCTGGCCAGCCTCGATCAACTCGGCGAACATCTTGCGCAACTTGGCGCCCGCCGCCCGCCCCGCCGCCAGCAGAAATCGCAACCCGAGCTATGACACCGAAAGAATCTCGGCGCCGCAAACGCTGGATGTGGCGCGGCGCTATCGTCGGCGCCCTGATTGCTATTGCCATTATGGACGTCCTGGCCGCTTTTATTCTCCTGTTCGACCCGGCGCTGCGACCGCCGACCACTATCCTCGGCTGGTTCCTGGCTCTGCTGCCGCCGGCGCTCTTCGGCCTGCCCTTTGGCCTGGTGATCGGTACTATTCTCGGGATGTACGCCAGCATGATGTGGCGCCCTCGCGACTTCGATGCCGGCAGCAAACCAGCGCAAATCGCCGATCACATGGATAGCTGAAACCTTCGTCCCTATCCTGCGTATATTTTATCGGCAAGCAAAGATCGCCGCTACCGACATACCGTGGTACGTATTTCGTAATGTAAGATCAGTAAGGTGGAAGGGCACAGCAGCCAGGCCTGAGCAGACGACACAACAACATCGTTACAAGCAACGGAGGTACAACAATGGAAACAACCCTGATCGCCGGTTCAATCTTCATACTCATCGGCGCGCTTATGTTGTTTATCGGTAGTATCTGGGTACTGGTGCTGGCCTTTCGCCGGCACATCGGCTGGGGTCTGGCGAGTTTGTTTATCCCCTTTGTTCTGCTGGTCTTCGGTGTAATGAACTGGGCGGAAACTCAGGAAGGCATGATGCTGACGATTGTCGGCACCACTGTGATTATATTCGTCAGTGGGCTCTATTTTACGGCGTTGCCGGTGTAATTATTTATTTTCAGCAAACCGGTAAGCAAAGCGGTCGTCGTTCCAGGCCTGTCTGTCAAACATACCCGGAACGACGACCGCTTTGCTTTTGCGATTGGCGATCAGGGCAGGCGCAGCACAAAGCGCGCACCACCGCTGGGGGCGTCTTCGACGTGGATGTGCCCCTGGTGGGCGGTAACGGCTTCGTGGCAGAAGGCCAGGCCAAGGCCGCTGCCGCGGTGTAATTCGCCAGGAGCCTGCGCAAAGGGCTGAAAAATCTGTTCGCGCAACACCGGGGCGACGCCGGGGCCGGTGTCATCGACGACGATTTCACAACCGGACGCCGGCAAAGCATATGCCCGCACGGTAATCATGCCGCCGCCGGGGGTAAAGCGCAGCGCAT
This sequence comes from Chloroflexaceae bacterium, assembly GCA_034437175.1. Lineage (GTDB taxonomy): Bacteria > Chloroflexota > Chloroflexia > Chloroflexales > Chloroflexaceae > DAOTUJ01. The sequence goes on from DAOTUJ010000148.1 coordinate 40,363, forward strand.
TCGCCAGAAGATTTACCAGCACGCGATGCATCAGGCGCGGTTCGAGCCGCACGGTCAGGTTGGTCGGCTCAACCTGGGCATGCAACGCGACGTTTTGCTGCAACGCCGGCACCTTTACTATCGCCAGAGCTTCATCAATCAACGCCATCAGTTCCACAACCGCCAGTTCCATGGGCCGGCCGGCTTCAATTTTGTGCATACTCAACATGTCGTTGGTGAGGCCAACGGCTGCATTGAGCGTGCGCATTCCACTATTCAAGGCATCGTGGACAAAGCTCTCGGGCGGCGCATCGCGCACTATGCGTTTTATCACTTCGATGCTGGCACTGGTAGCCATCAGGGGGCTGCGAATATCGTGAACCAGCATCGTAATCATGCGCCGGCGCTCTTGCTCCAGCGCTTGCAGTTCCGCAAAGCGCCGGGCTCTGACAATTGCCCCGCTGATCGCTACTCCCACTTGCTCGGCAATCGCTCCATGGCCGTCATCAAATCCGTCAGGCAGGCTATGTGTCACAACGAGAATTCCCAGGGGCTGATCGGCATGTACCAGCGGAATAAGCAGGCGTGTCCGGCCAGGCGGCAGCAACCGGGTTGGCGGCGGATCGATAATGCGCAAGGATCGCCGATTGGCCAGGGCTCTGGCCAGCGAGCCATTCTCGGCAGCATACCGCGGGCTTTTGGGAGCCTCCGGCACCGCCGATTGCCGCTCGAGAATGCCCTGATCATTGAGGAGAAACAGGGCGCCGGCATCGGCATCGAATAGCGGTATGCTCTGTTGCAAGGCTGTCGCCAGCACTTCCTCGCATTCGAGCAGCAGCGCGAGTTGCTGGTACAGACCAGCGAGACGACCGAGCAACAAATTGGCTCGGGCAAGTTTGCGGGCTTCCTGAACCCCGCTATGCTCCCTGGTTGCCGGAAACAGTCTGTTTGTGCCAATAAAAAGGAGATCTTGATCTGACGGAAGCTCAGTCGATACTGCGAGATCTGGCGTTGATGGAGCGCTAATATGGTATGCCGGTGCCATGATTGTTCCTGTAACGTAATGGTGTGAAAACGGAGAACGCTCTTGCGGTACATTCCATAAGCACAAACGTGCAATAGCAAGCACCTCCTTAACTATTGTATCACAGAGCCTCGACCAAACTGTAACTGTCGCGTAATATCTGCATAGCACCTGCACAGATTTCGTTCACAGGGCCGGCACAGTCGGCGTCGACGTCGGCCGCACCAGAGGCTTTTCCGGCCTGCGGCAACATGCAACCGGCCGGCTATGGGCTTTCAACGAGAGCGTTTTTGTCAGATGGGAGACTCCGCGCTCCGGCCCTCACCCCCCAGCCCTTTCAACGATAGCGTTTTTGCCAGATGGGTGACTTTGCGCTCCGGCCCTCACCCCCCAACCCCCGCTCCCGTACATTCTGGCGCGACGAGAGCCTTACGCTTTGAGTTGGTCATCACCGGCGCCAGCCTGACAGGAGCGGGGGAGCCGGGCACGCCCGTTGTCATGTGCTCCCCGCTCCCGCCAGGCAAGTGCGCCATGGGAACCCGGTTTCGCGAACGCAACTCACCGCGCTGGCCTGAGCGGGAGCGGGGCCGGGGGTGAGGGCCGGCCGGCAGAGTAAAAAACGCTATCGTTGAAAGGCGGGGGCTGGGGGGCTCAATGGGGGTCACTTGACACAACGAGGTGAGCGGTACGCCGCCATATGATATGATCAGGAGTGCCAAAACCATGATCAGATCAGATCAGGAGGATCCGTATGCTCACCTCGCCCGTGTATGATACCACCTCTGCCTCGTTGCGCCAGGCCTTGCCCGATGCCCGTGAGAGCCACAGATCGAAACCCTTGCCCTGACGATTGTCGGGGGACTGATCAGTGGCTCGGCGGCGATTGGCCGCATGGCCCAGGCCATGCCCGTGCTCACCACCCAGGAAAGCAAAGAACAACGGATCGAGCGCCTG
>DAOTUJ010000149.1:0-12140 GCA_034437175.1 Chloroflexaceae bacterium
GGCTGCCGATGCGGGTGCTGCATGGCAGCCTTCCGTCGCAGCAGCGCGATAAGCTTCCCGGAAGCGGTCCCCGCCGGAGTCTTGTTGCAGAACGTTTCGTCACACCCGTCGCACCAGGACAGGAGTTGCGCGGTGATCGCGTTTGCCGGCGCCGCAATGGCGTGTTTCGCTTGCGGCAGCCAGGAAGACACCTCCGCAGGCGAATCCGGCCTGATCGCGGGGCGACCGCGTAACTCGTGATCAGGCGATGACTTTATGCTGCTTGCAGGTTATTTCTGGCCGCATGGCCAGAAACAACCTGCAAGCAGGATTTGGCCGGACTTTCACATAGCGAGTTGCGGCAGCATATAAAAGAGGACGCGGTTGGCCCAGGCGTTGCTGCTTTCCCAGAAGAGGTAGGCCAGCAGGAATACTGCCACCAGCCGTCCGGCGCGCCCGCGGGCGGCCAGCCAGGCCAGGCCCATCCCGGCCAGCAGCACGATTCCCGGCGTGACGAAGTACATATGCTTGTTCCAGAGCCCAAACCAGTATTCGGCAATCGCGGTGCTAATGAACAGGGCGATGAAGGCCAGGCCCAGGTGGCTGATAAAGCGGCCGCGCCAGTTCCAGAGCAAGAGCAGCAGGGCCATGGCGCCCAGCAACACCGGCCAGACCCGAAAATGGGCAACCAGGTGTTCGGGAACGCTGTTGAGCGGCGTGTCGAAAAAGCGTTCGGCATCACGCCCGACGGTGCCTTCGCTGGCCATCAACCCGAGAAAGGCTGGAATGGTGCGTTGCAGCAGCGGCACGGTATAACTACCGTAAAAGATGATCCAGCCGCCAGTTACTGCAGCGCCGCCGGCCAGCGTCAACCTGAGTGCCCGCTGCCGCATACCGCTGCCGGCCAGGGTATACATGCTCAAGCCCATCACGGCGCCCAGAAAGGGCAGAAAAGCGATGTGCGTTACATAGGCACCGAAGGCCAGGCCGGTTACGCCGACTGCCGGCAGCACCAACCAGGGGCGCAACCGTTCTTGCTGCCAGAAGGCCCGCTGTAATAGCAACAGTGCCAGCAACACCAGCCAGACACCCATCGTCGTTGGGAAGCTGCCGTCGTGGAAAAAGAGGTAGCCGATTGGCAAAGCGGCATACACCAGGGCCGCCCAGGCGGCGCCCCAATCGCGCTGTGGCCCACCGCGCAGCAAAGCCCGGAGCAGCAGCGGCACACTCGCATCGAGCAGCACGGTTACCAGTTTCACCCGGCTAACCAGGTCGGCGAGATCGCCCGGCAACCAGGCCAGCGGCATGAGCAGAGAGTACGTCAGCACCGAATAGGGCACCGGCTCACGGGTACCCCACTCGTGCTGTTGTTCGAGTTGCGGCAACACCACCTCGGCGCGGCCCTGGGCCAGGTTGCGCAACTGGTTGGCGCGCAGCACCTGGTCGACGGTGACGAACTGCGGATGCATAACACCGGCCAGTCGCAGGGTGAAGATCAGCAGCACGGCGGTATGCACCAGGGCCAGTGCGTGCCCGCGCTGAGCATGCAGCGGGCGGAAGCAGCGCAAAGCCCGCAAACCGCCGGCCAGCAGCAGGGTCAATGGCAGTACATCGGCGAGCACATCGAGAGCGATGGCGGCATCAAGGCGGGCACTCGTCAGGCCGGGCCAGCGGCCGGCGAGCAAACTGAAGAAAAGCAGCAGCAGTGCCAGTCCGGCCGGCCCGGCATAACGGGTGGGCAAACCGGCGATGCGTAGCGCCCAGAAGCCGGCGAGCACCAGCAGCAGCAACTCGCAGAGCAACTCGGCCGGGATGTTGCCGGCGGGAGCCGGCGAGCGAACCTGCAACTCATTGAGCGAAATACCGAGCGCGCGTGGGTCGCCGGGGGGTCTGAGCGGCGTTGTGCTCAACCGCAGCCGCAGATCGCCGCTGGCAGCGTCGGCGGTGCCGGCAGGCAGCAGGATCAGCAGATCTTGCCAGTCGGCGCGTATAGTCGTTTCGAGCAGCAACTGGTCGCTGCTGCTGATGCGCAGCGGGCGATCGGCGCCGGCCGCGGCGCCGCCGAAGAAGCGCAGTCGCAAATGCAAGGGCGCCGAACCGACGCCGCGCAGGATAATCTCCGTCTCGGGTGCGGTCCAGCGTTGGGCACCGCGGGGCGATTCTTCGAGCGGGAAGGCGCCGCGCACCTGCACCGGCGAGGGCAAAGAGGCCAGGCTGCTGCGCAAATCGAGCGGAAAGCGATAGGCAAGCATGACCGAAATGACTGCCAGTGCCATCAGTAACAGCGGCCAGCCGCCCGACCAGAGCAGGGTGAGCGCGGCGCGCATTGTGCTGATGAACTTGCGGCGCAGCAAGGGCGCAGGATGGAGCCTGGCGGCAGGAACGGCCGGCGTTTGCGAACGATCATTGCCGGACATCAGTGGCGAACAGTTTCATGGCGCGGCGAAGATCGGGCGCGGCGCAGCGGCCGACGGCGCATATGTTCGCGCCGGATCACCAGTTTCCACCAGAGATCGATCAACTGAACGCCGGTGCGCCAGAGGCGCGGAAAATTGAAGAACTGGCTTTTGCCGTAGGAACGGTGAAAATGGTGTACCGGCACTTCAGCGAAGCGATAGCCGGCATCCTGCAGCTTCTTGACCAGTTCCAGGCAGATGGTGCCGCTATCTGATGCGAGCTCGATGTCGTCGAAGACCGCCCGCCGGATCAGGCGAAAATCGCAATCGACATCGCGCAGGCGAAAGCCGAACAGGCGCTTGACCAGGTGATGATAGACGCGCCCGATAATAATGCGATGGACGGGATCGCCGCGGTCGATTTTCCAGCCATTGACGATGTCGATATCGTCACGCAGGGCCGGCATCAGCAAGCGAAGCTCATGCGGATCGTACTGGGCATCACCATCGGTGTAGAACACCAACTCTTTGGTGGCGCTGGCAAAGCCAACCTTGAGCGCACCGCCGTAGCCAAGCGAATCGCGATATTTCAGTACGCGCAGGCGATCATATCGCGCTGCAAGCGCATCGAGCACCTCGGCGGTATAGTCGGTGCTGCCGTTTTCGACAACGATGACTTCGTAGTCGCTGGTCAATTGCTCAACGGTATTGAATGCCGCGATCACCATACTCGCGATGGTGCCGGCGTCGTTGTAGGCCGGAAAAAACACCGTGATGCCGGGCTGGTCGGGCATGTGAACCTCTCTGCCTTGCTGATATTGCTGCGGGATTATAGCACAGGGCTGTGGCTCTGAACAATCGGCAGCGGGAATTGCGCCTCTGGCCTGCCCTGGCCCGGGCGAAGCGGCGTGCGGAGTTGCGCTGCGGGCATATCAGGCGCTAGCCGATAGCCGCATTGCCGGGTGTTGCAGTCGATTGCCTATATTCCCTATACCCATATGGTGATGACACGCCGGTTGTCGTACTGCCTGCCTTCTGCTATGCTTATCGGCATGACCAGTATTTCCCCACAAATGGATGCAACCACACCGACGCAGCGTGGTTACTGGATGGCCTGGGTTGCGACAGTGTGTTTTTTCGCCGGTTTCTACGCGCTGCTCACGCCGCTGCCCTACTACCTGGCAGCGGTGGGCCTGCCGGATTGGCAGATCGGGCTGGTGCTCGGTGCCTTCGGGGTGGCCTCGCTGCTGGGGCGCCCGCTGGCCGGGCTGGCAACCGATCGCTGGGGAGCGCGCCCGGTGATGCTGGCAGGCGCTGCTGCTCTGCTGATCGGTGCGCTGGCAGTGCCGGCGACCGGCAACGTCGTGATCCTGTTCGGGCTGCGCCTGCTGCAGGCGACAGGCTATGTAGCTTTCACGACAGCCGGCACCGGTCTGGTGGTGTCGCTCAGTGTGCCCGGCGAACGGGGCCGGCGACTGGCCATCTTCGGTGCGGCGGCCAATGTCGCTATCACGCTGACGCCGGCGGCGATTAGCGGGTTGCTGGCGATTGCTCCGCTGGCGACGGGCTTTCTGGTCTCGGGCGGGCTGGCGCTGCTGGCCGGCGGCCTGGCCTGGCGCCTGCCGGCCGGGCGGGCTGCGGCGCGGGCACAACCGGGCCTGGCCTTCCCGCGGCGGCTCTGGGCGCCCATGGCGGCCGCCGGACTGCTCGGCGTCGGCTTTGCCGCCTTCTTCCAGTTTACGCCGCTGCTGGCCGCCCGCCGCGATACTATCGATGCCGGCTGGCTGTATACCGTCTACGGCATTGGCCTGATTGCCAGTCGCTTTGGCGGCGGCGGCCTGGTCGACCGCTGGGGCACGGTGCGTATGCTGCTGTTGACCTGCCTGCTGCAAACGCTGGGTCTGGCGCTGTTCGCCGTGGCGACCACAACCGGCTGGCTGATTGCGGCGACGCTGTTGCTGGCCGCCTCGGGGCTGTTTCATCCTACGTTGCTGGCGCACCATGCCGCACTGTTGCCCGCTGCGCCGGGGCGGGCCAGTGCGGCCTTTTATGTCGGCTTCGATCTGGGCATCGGGCTGGGGAGCTGGTTGCTGGGTTTCGCCCTGGAGATCGCCGGATTGACCGGCCTCTATGCTCTCGCGGCGCTCTTTGCGCTGGCGGTATTGCCGCTGTTGCCGGTTATTGGGCGGCCAGCCGCTCTGTAAGCCGCACCTGATTCCGCATGTTAAAATATCATTGGGCTAAATGGTGGGAATTACGCAGTCGCCCCACGAATGGGCCGGAATCGCCTGCGGCAGGGCGGAAGCAACTGGCTTGCTGTCGCAGGCGGAGAAAAGTGTTTACGGAATCCTGATGAATGCTGAACCAATGATCGAGGCGGTTGGCCTGCAGCGGGCCTTCGGTGACAAGCAGGCAGTACGCCATGTTGATCTGGCGGCCTATCCGGGCGAGATTGTCGGCTTTCTGGGGCCGAATGGCGCCGGCAAAACCACGACGATCAAGATGCTGATCGGCCTGTTGCGCCCCGATGCCGGCACGGTGCGGATCGGCGGCTACGATATTCAGCGCCGGCCGCTTGAGGCACGTGCCCTGATCGGCTATGTGCCTGATGAACCGGCCCTGCCGCCGAAATTGACCGCCCGCGAGTATTTTCGTTTCCTGGCCGGTCTCTACCGCATCGACCGCCAGACGGCGCTGCGTCGCGGCGAGGATTTTCTGCGGCTCTTCGATCTGGCCGACCAGGCCGATGATTTGCTCGATGGCTATTCGCACGGTATGCGCCAGAAGGCGGCGATCTCAGGGGCGCTGCTGCACAATCCGCGGGCCTTTTTCCTCGATGAGCCGACGGTCGGCCTCGATCCGCGCGGCGCCCGCCTGATCAAAGATCTGTTGCGGCGGGTGGCCGAACGCGGCGCGGCAGTCTTTCTCACCACCCATATCCTCGAAATCGCCGAGCGTATGTGCGACCGGGTGTTCATCATTCAGCAGGGTGCGATCATTGCGGCCGGTTCCCTCGATGAATTGCGTGCCGGCGGCGATGCCAGCCTGGAAGATATTTTTCTCCAGCTTACCGGTAGCGGCGAGGAAGCCGATAACGCGGAAGCCTTGCTGTGATGCTTACCCTTCAGATGCTAGCTGTCCTGTTTGCCGGCCGGCTGCGCATCCTGCGCAATAGCTGGCTTTATGATCGCCACGGCAAGCGGGTCGGCATCCTGCGCCTGATCGTCTTGCCGCTATTGATGCTGGCCGGCCTCGCGCCACTGATGTTCTTTAGCTTTATTGCAACTTTTGGGCTCACTTCGACCTTGAGCGATCCGGATTTTCTGCGCTTGCTGAACGAGGTGCTGGCTGAACAGCAACTCGGTTTGCCCACGGATGTCGAGCGCTACCTCCAGACGCTGCCCTCGCTGGGGTTTTTCGTGGCACTGCTGCTGCTGATCTTCAGCGGCTTTGCCAGTATGCTCAATGGGCTTTACCTGGCGAATGATATGGACATGCTGATTGTTGCGCCAATTCCCAGCCGGGCGGTGTTCATCTATAAATTCTTCGGTGCGCTGGGTACGCAGTATGGCTTGTTGCTGGTACTGTTGCTGCCGGCCCTGATTGGCTTCGGCGCCGCCATGGCTTATGGGTCGGCCTACTACCTGATGATTCTGCCGGTGCTGGCGCTGTTGCCGCTGTTGCCGGCCGGCCTTGGCTCGTTGCTGGTGATGCTCGTATTGCGCCTGATGCCGCCGCGCCGCGCCCGTGATATTGTGACGGTGGTCGGTGGCCTGGTCGGTGCCGGTTTCTACCTGGCCACGGTGACTTTTCGCGTCGAGGCCATCGAGCCCAACCCGGATCTGTTGCGCACGTTGTTGATCTTCGACAATCCGCTGCTGCCGTCGAGTTGGGCCGGGCGTAGCATCGTGGCAGCCGGCGCCGGCGACTGGCCGGCGGCGGCGTTCTTCGGCGGGCTGCTTGGCCTGGTGGCGCTTACCGTGTTCAGTTTCTGTGTCTGGCTGGCCGAGCGTACCTACTATGCCGGGCTCAGTGATGTGGCTTCGGCGACCGGCGGCACGCGCAAATCGCGCAGCAGCCGGCCGCTCGCCGAACGCCGCCCCGGCTGGCTGGCGCGCCTGTTGCCCGCCCAGTCCTATGCGATTATGATCAAAGATTTGCTGCTCTTTCGTCGCGATCTGACCAGCTTGCAGGGGGTGATGTTTCCGCTGCTGCTGGCCGGGTTCTGGACGTATCAGATCCTGCGGGATCTGGCTCGCGGCGACCTCGATAATGCGCCCGGCGGCGGCCAGGGCTTTGTGACCATCTTTGGCCTGCTGATTGCCACGGTGCTTTGCCAGAGCCTGGCCAATGCGCTGGCCGGCGCGGGCCTGGGCCGTGAGCAGCGAACGCTCTGGTTGCTCAAAATTGCGCCGGTGAGCATTGGCCGGTTGATGATCGGCAAGCTGGCGCTGGCCTATCTGCCCTATCTTACGGTCGGGCCGTTCTTTGTGATCGGCCTGGGTCTGCTGCGGGCCGGCTCGCCGCTGCTGATGATCGCTGAAATGGCCGTGTTGCTCATGCTCGGCCTCGGCGCCGTCTGTGTGACTTTTGGCCTGGGGGCGTTTTTTCCGCGCCTCAATGAAACCGACCCGCGTCGCCAGGTCAGTACCCGCGCCTCATTGCTCAGTAGCCTGTTTTATATGGTCTACACCGCCGCTTTGTTGTTCCTGACTCTCGGCCTGGTCGGCCTGGCTAGCCTGATTATCAGCGATGCCGGCATTCTGGTGACGGTGGCGGTGGCCGGCTGGTTCCTGGCAATCTGTGTGACGGTGGCGGCGGTCTGGCTGGGGGTTTGGTTAGGCAGGTGCGGCCTGGAACGCATCGAGTTGTAGCTGCAATGTATTGTTTTTATTCGGATACGTTTGTACTGCCGCTGCCGGTCGGCCATCGGTTTCCGATGCAAAAATATGCCATGCTGCGCGAGCAGATCGTTGCCGAGGGCATTGTGCCGGCGGAAAAGCTGTGTATCCCCGAGCCGGCTAGCGATGCCGAGCTCTGCCGGGCACATACAGCGGACTACATCGAGCAGGTGGTGCACGGCCTGCTGGATGCGCAAGCGGTGCGCCGCATCGGTTTCCCCTGGTCGCCGCAGCTTGCCGAGCGTTCGCGGCGCTCGACGGGGGCAACGATTGCGGCCTGCCATGCTGCGCTGCACGACGGTGTGGCCGTGAACCTGGCCGGTGGCACGCACCATGCCTTCAGTGACCACGGCGAGGGCTTTTGTGTGTTCAACGATAGCGTGGTGGCGGCGCGGGCGATGCAGGCTGCGGGCCTGGTGCGCCGGGTGCTGATTGTTGACTGCGATGTACACCAGGGCAACGGCACCGCCCGGATGTGTGCCGGCGACGAAAGCATCACGACCTTCAGCATCCACGGGGCACGCAATTTTCCCTTTCGCAAAGAACAGAGCGACATCGACATTGCGCTGCCCGATGCGACGAGCGATGAGCCCTATTTGCTGGCGCTGGCCCGCGGTTTGAGTCAGGCCATTGCGCTGGCCCGCGCCGATCTGGCCATCTACCTGGCCGGCGCCGATCCTTTTCACGATGATCGGCTCGGGCGGCTGGCGCTCAGCAAGAGTGGCCTGAGCGAACGCGACCGGCTGGTTTTCGCAGCATGTCGCAGTGCCGGCCTGCCGCTGGCCGTCAGCATGGCCGGTGGTTACGCCCGGTGCATCGAAGACACCGTTTCCATCCAGGCAGCCACCGTCCGCGGCGCATCTGAGTTATACTGAGGGGGCAAAAACCCGGTTGTTCGGTTCGTCATTGTTGCTCAAGCCGCAGGGCTTGTTTCGCTTGCGGCAGCGTGGAAAGCGATGGTTTTCATTCGTGCCGGGCCGCTTGCTGCCCGGCACGAATGAAAACAGTATTCTTCTTTACGCAAAAACTGGCTACTTTCATCCTGCCGGAGGCGAAAAGGTGGGTTTTCAGGGCGATAGCCATGATACAGGGGGGCACATGGATCAAGACGATGTAATGATTTTTGCCGGTAGTACCAGCCGGCGCCTGACTGCCAATATTGCTCGTCACCTCGGCATTGAACCCGGTCAAAATGAAACGCTAAACTTCTCCGATGGCAATACCTTTGTGCGGGTACTCGAAAACGTGCGCGGCCGGCGGGCCTATATCGTCCAGAGTACGATTTTTCCTACCAACGACAGTTTTATGGAATTGCTGTTCTGGATCGATGCGCTGAATCGGGCCAGCGCCGATAATGTCACTGCGGTGATTCCCTATTTCAGTTATGGCAAAGGTGACAAAAAAGACGAGCCGCGGGTTTCGATTCGCGCTCGCGTCTGTGCCGATGCCATCGAGGCCGCCGGCGCCGATCGGGTCGTGACGATGGATCTGCATACGCCCCAGATCCAGGGCTTCTTTCGCATTCCCGTCGATAATCTCTATGCCCTGCCCATGCTCTCGGCACGCCTGCGCGAGCTCGAGTTGCGCGATATGGTGATTGTTTCGCCGGATATGGGCTTCGCCAAACAGGCGCGCAAATACGCCTCCTACCTGGGTGCTCCGGTGGCAATTGCCGACAAAGAACGTAGTAGCCACGATGAGCGTGCCGAGATTCTCTCGATTATCGGTGATGTTGCCGGCAAAACGGCCATTATCGTCGATGATTTCACTATTTCCGGCAGCACGCTTACCGAAGTTGCCACATGCCTGCTCAACCGCGGCGCGCACGAAGTGTATGCCATGGTCACGCATGGAGTGCTGGCCCCCGGTTCAATCGAGCGCATCGACAATAGTCCGATCAAGTGCCTGTTCATCACCGATACCATCGAAACGCAGCCGGTGCGGTTTTCGGCCAAAATTGAAGTCATCTCGGTTGCACCACTGTTCGCTGAAGCGATTCGGCGCATTCATCACCGCGAAAGCGTCAGCGGTATGTTTCCGATTTGATTGTCTGGCTTCCGCAGCCGGCGCGGGGTTTCGGCTGTAATCCGAGGTTTTTTCGCCTCCGGCAGGGCGGAAGAAAACGTTTCTTTCGTTCGCTTGCGCGGCGAAGCCGCGCAAGCGAACGAAAAATGACGTTTTTCATGCTGCCGCAGGCGCGCAAACTTCGATATAGTCAGCATCAGGGCAAAAATAACGCATGTTTCATTTGATTGTGCGGCTTCGCCGCACAATCAAATGAAATCAAACGTAATATTCCACCCCGCCGCAGGCGAAAAAGGCATGCTGCGATTATAACGTAGCATGCCTATCGATGAGAAAGAGGAGAAACTAACCCTATGTCCACACAGTTCTCACGCATCGGTGTGCTGACTAGCGGCGGCGATGCGCAGGGCATGAATGCGGCCGTGCGCGCTGTTGTGCGGACGGCGCTCAGCCGGGGCATCGAGGTCTATGCGATTTATGAAGGCTACCAGGGCATGGTTGAAGGCAGTGACTATATTCGCAAGATGACCTGGGAGTCGGTCAGCAGCATCATTCAGTATGGCGGCACCGTGATCGGCAGCGCCCGCTCGGTGGATTTTCGCGCCCGCGAGGGCCGGCTGCGTGCGGCTCGCAACTTGATCGAGCATTCCGTCGATCGGCTGGTTATCATTGGTGGCGACGGTAGCCTGACCGGGGCAAATATGTTTCGCCGGGAATGGGCCGGTCTGGTGGAAGAACTGGTGAATACGCAGCAGATCAGTGCCGAACTGGCGGCGCGCCATCCCTATTTGAGCATCGTCGGACTGGTCGGCTCCATCGATAACGATATGTTCGGCACGGATATGACCATTGGGGCCGATACGGCGCTGCACCGGATCACCGAGGCTATCGATGCTATCACCAGCACGGCAGCCAGCCACCAGCGTACCTTTGTCGTCGAGGTAATGGGGCGCAACTGTGGCTACCTGGCGCTGATGGGTGCGGTCTCCGGCGGTGCCGATTATGTGCTCATCCCCGAGAGCCCGCCCGATGTCGAGGATTGGGAATCCGAGATGTGTGAGTTGTTGAAAACCGGGCGCGATGCCGGCCGGCGCGATAGTGTGGTGGTGGTGGCTGAAGGTGCTCGTGATCGCGCCGGGCAGCCGATCAGTGCCGACTATGTGCGCAAGGTGCTTCAGGAGCGCCTGGGTGAAGATACCAGGGTGACGATCCTGGGCCACGTGCAGCGCGGCGGTTCGCCCAGTGCTTTCGACCGCACGATGAGTACGTTGCTCGGCCATGCTGCGGTCGAGGAGTTGCTGAACAGCACGTCCGAGAGTGAACCGCGACTGATCGGTATCCGTGAGAACCGCATCACGCGGGCGCCGCTGATGCAGTGCGTCGAGCAAACCCATGCCATCGCCGATTTGATTGCGAACAAGGAATATCAGCGTGCGCTCCAGACCCGTGGCGGCAGCTTCGCCGAAATCTTCGAGACCTTCAAAACGCTCTGCCAGGTCAAGCCCCGTGCTCCGGCACCGCAGCAACGTTCGCTGCGCCTGGCCGTGATCCACGCCGGCGGTCCGGCGCCCGGCATGAACACGGCGGTGCGCGTGGCGGTGCGCCTGGGCATTGATCGGGGCCATCACATGTTCGGCGTGATCGGTGGCTTCCAGGGGCTGATCGAAGGCCAGATTAGCGAGATGAACTGGAACAGTGTGTCGGGCTGGGCCATCACCGGCGGCGCCGAACTCGGCACCAACCGCAAGATCCCCGGTGGCAGCGATTTCTATGCCATTGCCCGCGTTCTGGAAGACTACCAGATTCAGGGGATTTTGATGATCGGCGGCTGGTCGGGCTACCAGTCTGCGCTGCGGTTACACAATGAGCGCCGTACCTTTCCGGCCTTCAATATTCCTATTGTCTGCCTGCCGGCTACCATTAATAATAATTTGCCCGGCTCCGAGTTGAGCATCGGCGCCGATACCGCCCTCAACAACATTGTGCGGGCCGTCGACAAAATCAAGCAGTCGGCGGTGGCCTCGCGGCGCACCGTGGTCGTCGAGGTGATGGGACGATCCTGCGGTTACCTGGCGCTGATGAGCGGCCTGGCCACCGGCGCCGAACGGGTCTATCTGCCGGAATACGGCGTCAAGCTGGCCGATTTGCAGCAAGACCTGGCCGGCATGATTCGCGGCTTTCGCCACGGGCGCCGGCTCAGCCTGCTGATTCGTAACGAAAAGGCGAATCCGGTGTACACCACCGGCTTTATGTGCTCGCTCTTTGAAGAAGAAGGCGGCGACCTGTTTGAGGTGCGCCAGGCAATTCTGGGGCACTTGCAACAGGGCGGCGATCCTTCGCCCTTCGATCGCATCCAGGCCACCCGGCTGGCGACCCGCTGTCTGGAATATCTGACCGCTCAGGCCGATCTGCCGCATCCAAGCAGTGCCTGCATCGGCCTGCAGAGCGGCCGCGTCCAGTTCCTCAACCTCGAAGATGTGCCGCGCCTGATGGATGAAGAACACGCTCGCCCGCGCCAGCAGTGGTGGCTCGGCCTCAATGAGATCGTCAAGACGCTCTCGAATCACTGATACGACCTGCGCGGTCACACCGCGCAATGCTGTTTTTCGCCTGCGGCAGCAAGGAAGTGACTATCTTTTTCGTTTGAACTCCTAACCCTCGCCGGCGCCAGCCTGACAGGAGCGGGGGGGGCCGGGCAACTTTCAACGAGAGCGTTTTTGTCAGATGGGTGATTTCCCGATCCGGCCCTCACCCCCCCAACCCCCTCTCCCGTACAGTCTGGCGCGACGAGAGCCTTACGCTTTGAGTTGGTCATCACCGGCGCCAGCCTGACAGGAGC
>DAOTUJ010000150.1:0-30630 GCA_034437175.1 Chloroflexaceae bacterium
TACGTCACGGGTATCGTGACGTAGATGGTAGCCTGAGTCGACCAGTCGCCCTGAGCATACCATAAACTGTGCTCAACAGTGCCGTTTCCAACCTAATCTGTGCTTTTCAGCTGACAGGGGATGAACTTAGCATCATCTAGTTGCCTGCATGCATAGGCAAACACATCACTATCATAGAAAGGTTCCCGGCCTGTTTGCTTGACACCGCAGTAATCTTTACGAAGTACCGCAGTACTGAAAGGACTCCTGACAATCCGGATGGCCAAAAACAAGTACCCAGGTACTGGCACATCAGGTACTCACAGGAGAAGAACATTGAGATGTTACCGGGTATACTGGTTGCTATATGTCTGCCAAAAACAAGGTACAATAACATTGCAATGAAACATACCAATGCTCTTAATCCAAAGACGGATTGTTTGAATCGGGGTATTTGTTCTATGGAAGAACAGCGATTGCCGGAAAACCAGCTGGCCCATCGCGACCTGGAAGCGACTCTCCGCTTTCTTGTCGCCGATGATAACCGGACATTTCGTGAATACGTCAGGAGCCTGGTCGAGCAGCAGAGGCAATGGCAGGTTCTGGCTGAAGCTGAAGATGGCAATGATGCTGTGGCTAAATCGACCCGGACGCAACCCGATATCGTGCTCATGGATGTCTTAATGCCAGGCATGAATGGAATCCGTGCCATTCGTCACATCAAGAGCATGTTGCCCTGGGTTCGTGTCATCCTATTTAGAGCCTATTTGGATATTCGGACGACCTATGGTAGGGTGAATGGAGTGCCACGTCAGAGACGAAAGGAGGTTCACGATGGCGCGTCTCCGGCCAGAGCAAACCTATCCCAGCGATCTCACCGACGCCGAATGGGCGATTGTCGCCCCACACATTCCCCAACCGACCGGCAAAGGACGCGGGCGCGGGCGTCCGCGAACGGTGAATATCCGTGCGATCCTCAACGCCCTGTTCTATATGGATCGTACCGGCTGCCAGTGGGACTATCTCCCACGCGATTTTCCCAAGCGCGATACCGTGCGCTACTACTATGACGCCTGGCGCCGCGATGGCACCTGGGAAGCCATCAATACCGCCCTGCGGGAACAGGTTCGCCGCCAGGCTGGTCGCGATCCGGAACCAAGTGCGGCCATCATCGATAGCCAGAGTTGCAAAACGACCGAAGCTGGTGGCCCACGCGGCTATGATGCCGGCAAAAAAGTCAATGGACGCAAGCGGCATATTGCCGTCGATACCATGGGCTTGCTGCTGGTCGTCTTTGTCCATCCCGCATCCTGGCAGGATCGCGATGGCGCCTGTGACGTGTTCCAGCGGCTGGCCGAATTGCTCACCCGGCTGCGGTTGATCTGGGCCGATGGCGGCTATGCCGGTCAACTGGTCACCCTGGTCTGGAAACTCTGGTGCTACACGCTCCAGATTGTGAAGCGTCCGGACGCCGCATCTGGTTTTGTCGTGCTCGCCCGGCGCTGGGTGGTCGAGCGCACCCTGGCCTGGTTGGGCCGCAATCGGCGCCTCAGCAAAGACTACGAAAGACTACCATCATCGAGTGAAACCGTCGTCTATCTGGCCTCCATTCGCTTGATGCTGCGCCGCCTGACATCGTAGAAAGAATATCTAAATAGGTTCTTAGTGCTGATGAAACCCCGATTATTCGAAGGAGCTGTTTGCGGGCAGGTGCGGATATTTTTCTTCCGAAAGACCAGATTGGTGATCAACTCATTCCAATCATTATCGAGCTCATTGGTGAACTCCAGGGGGAACACTGATTCGCATTATGGGGGAAGCTCCATGACAAGCATCCGAGTCATGCTGGCGGAAGACCATCAGTTGTACGTGCAGCCATTGCCTCGTATCTGGCTGCGGAACCCGATATTGAAGTGGTTGGCCAGGTAGAGGATGCCAGAAGCCTGAGCGATATCGTTGAAATTCTGCGGCCCGATGTCCTGGTTATGGATGCGCACATGCCCGGACACAAAGTTGGCGAAACGACCAGTGAATTGCGGCTGCGCTGTAAGGATCTGCGCATTCTGATCTTGTCGGCGTATGATCGCAATAGCTATGTGACCGGTCTACTGCGGGCTGGAGCCTCCGGTTATTTGCTCAAAGACGACCCACCGGAAATGTTTTTACAGGCACTACGGGCTGTTGCTCGCGGTGAACGCTGGCTTTCCGCACGAGTTTCCGATGTGCTGGTCAATGCATTTACTGGCGATTATCGGCAGGCATTGGCAGAATTGACCAGTCGTGAACTTGAGGTTTTGCGCCTGATGGCAGTAGGACATACCAACGATATGATTGCCCGCGAATTGAGCTTGACCCAGCAAACTATCAAAAATCATATCCGCAACATTTTTAGTAAGCTTAATGTGAAAACCCGCGTAGAAGCCGTACTCTTTGCGCTCGATCAGAGGCTGGTTGAACGCGATATGTGAGTCCAACAGCTGGCCCAATCTCTTGAAGATTTTCGGCGCAATCGCTATGTCACGGTCGAAGAGTTTGCCGCGCAGCTCGAGATCTCGCCGAGTACCTATTACCGGTTGCTGCATGGCAGTTCGGAAGTGGCGACGATGCAGTCAGGCATCCTTCTCGAGCACGAACAGTAGCTGACCTTCCTGGACAATGTCGTTTAGCTTGACACAGACCTCGGCGATGCGGCCGTCGAAGGGGGCGATAATCGCGTTTTCCATTTTCATCGCCTCGAGGTTCGCCACCTCCTCGCCTTTGTGGATAACATCGCCGACATGGATCGTGCCCCGCTTCGGGTTGCCGATCCGCCAGACGTTGCCGTTGATCGGCGCGCCGATGTCGTTGGCGCCTTTGGCCAGCCGAATCTCGGCCTTTTTGGCGCGCGGCGTTGCGACTGGGTAGACCCGAGTCACATTATTGACCTTCATCACCACGTGGATCACGCCCTCGTGTTCGGCACCAACCGACAACAGCTCGATGCTGCATGGCTTACCGTCGAGCTCGAAACCGACCTTCTGGCCGGTGTGCTGCAGGCCGGAACGCCAGACATCCGTCGGCAGCACCAGCGGCGCCACTCCATAGCGCTCACGGAACTCGATGAAGCTGAGGGCGTCTTTAGGATGCATCAGGTAGAGGATAAACTCTTCCTCGGTTGGCGCCCGCCCGAGCGCCTCACTCAGAGTCTGGCGGAGCTTGTCGAGCCTATCTTCCTTGATCGTCTCGATGGGCGAGAGCTCGGTGCGGCCCTTGATCCTGGCCTGCCAATCGTCGCCGAAGGCACTCTGATAGACCCAGTCGGCCGGCCAGCCAACCGGCAGCTTCCCATAGTGACCTACGAGCAGGTTTTTGAAATCGCCGGGCGCATTGCCGAAGAGTTGGAGCAACTCCTCACGTTCGGCCTCGTTCATGGCGCTCAGATCCTGCCCTTGCTCCTCGACGAACCTGGTGAGTAGCGCGATCAGCCGCCTGGTGCCGGCCTCGCCCTGCTCCTTTGCATAGCGATTGACGATCCCACTACAGGTTACCCAGGTAATCTGGGAGCCCGGCGTGACATCGAAGTAGCGCACGATCTGGTTATAGAGAGACATCACCTGCAAGATCGCCGGCATCAGGTGCAAAAAGCC
The DNA here is from genome assembly GCA_034437175.1 of Chloroflexaceae bacterium. GTDB lineage: Bacteria > Chloroflexota > Chloroflexia > Chloroflexales > Chloroflexaceae > DAOTUJ01. Next base: position 3,606 of record DAOTUJ010000150.1, read on the forward strand.
ACCCTTCTCAGCTTGCTCGAACGAGCTCGGGAAGGCTCCGCCGGGCATACGGTGTTTGGTGACCCCATGATCGTAGCCTTTGAACGGCGACTCAGCCCACTCATAGTGACCGATCCACTCGCGCACGCGCTGGTTGGCCTGTTCGGCGACCGGCCGATTGAGATGCACATGGATGCCGCCCTCTTCGAAGTAAGCCTGCACCCCGAGGATGGGCGGGTGACCGTAGAAGCGCACCAGGGCGTCCTCCTGAACATCAACAATTTTGGCACCGGCTCTGGCGGCCGCAAACAGCGCCGGGAGAGCCAGTCCATCGGTGAGATGGCGATGGTAGTGGATCAGCAAGTCGGGATAATGATCCTTGATCGTCGTCACCAGTTCGCTGATACGCATCGGGTTGCCAAGGCCGGCCATATCCTTGATGCACAGAATAATCTCGTCGACACCGCCGCAGAGGGCGACGATCTCGCGCACCACACCGAGGTAGTACTCGTCGGTGGCCCAGTCGGCCACGGTGAACGAGATTGCCGGCTCGAACAGGCGACCGCGCTGCATCACCGTGTCGGCGACTGTGCGCATATTGCGCACATCGTTGAGGAACGAAAAGCAACGCCAGACGTCGATGTCCACCTGCGCGACGGCATACTCGATCACATTCCTGGGGTACGGTCGGTAGCCCCACAGGTTCGTCTCGCGAACCAGGGTCTGGAGCAGAACATTCGGCATCAACTGGCGCAGGAGCCGGAGCTCTTCGAAGGGGCTCTCGCGGCGGTTCATAATGCCGACGTGCCAGCGGGCGCCGCCATGACATTCGGCGCTAAACAGACCCATATCGTTGAACAACGGAGCCAGAGTTTGTAGATCGCAGATGCGGTGGCGATTCTTGAAGTCGGACTGGCCGGCGTCGCGCATACTCACCGACGTGAGGCAAACGCCATTGATATCGCGGACGGCCTGGACGATTTCGCGGGCCGCCATGCCGGGCCGAACGAAGGGGTATCCGCCCTGCGCGCCGGCGGTCTGGAACGTGCTGGTGGTCTCCATGGCTCTCCTTACATCCAATTCTGGGAACCCAGAGCGGAAATCTCAGCCACATACTGGGCGACCCGGAGCATCTCATCCTCGCTGGTACGCTCGCGGAAGCCGGAGACGAGCTCCGGTAGATGCTGCTCGATGAACCTGGTTGAGAAATCACCGGAGATGAATTTCGGGTGCCTGATGATGCTCAGCAGCAGGGGGGCGAGGGTCTTGACGCCCTCGATGCGCAAATCGCCGGTGAGTGCCCGATCCATCACCCGCAATGCATCGGGCCGATCAGCGCCCGAGGTCATCAGAAGCATGAAGAGCGAGTCGTAGTAGGGCGAAATATCCTCGCCTTCGGTGACACCGAGCAGGACACGCACATTCGGACCCATCGGCGCACGCAGGCGGGTGATCGTACCGAATGAAGGCCCGAAGCTCTTGGGATCTTCAGCGTTCAGGCGTACCTCGAGCGCCCATCGATTCGGGACGACATTGAGCTGTTGGATCGGCAGGGGCTTGCCTTCGGCCACATCGAGCATAATACTGACGATATCCAGGCCGGTAATCAACTCGGTGATACCATGCTCGACTTGAAGCCGGGTATTGACCTCAAGGAAGTAGAAGCTCTGAGTTTCCGGGTCGAAGATGAACTCGACGGTTCCGGCCGAGGTGTAGCCGATGCGCCGCATCAGGCGCGCCGCCGTGACGCAGATCTCGTGGCGAAGATCATTTTCGAGGGTCGAGGGTGCCTCTTCGATGATCTTCTGGTTACGGCGCTGGAGCGTACACTCGCGCTCGAAGAGGTGAACGACGTGGCGATACTCGTCGGCGACGATCTGCACCTCGATATGGCGGCCCTTTTCGATATACTTTTCGACCAGGACGATGTCGTCGCCAAAGGACTTTCTAGCCTCGGAGCGAGCCTGGGCCAGGGCTTGCGTGATCTGTTCCGGATGATCCACCTTGACCATGCCCTTGCCGCCGCCGCCGGAAGCCGCCTTGATTATGATCGGGAACGTGACATTCTGGTCGCGCATCCAGTCGCCGATTTGCTCGGCGCTGGTTACATTCTCAATCCCCGGAACGGTCGGCACATTGGAGCGCCTGGCGATTTCCTTGGCCCGAATCTTATCGCCCATGGTGCGGATTACCTCAGGGGAGGGACCGATCCAGATCAGGCCGGCGTCGATCACCTGCTGAGCAAAATCCGCATTTTCCGCCAGGAAGCCCCAACCGGGATGGATGGCGTTCGCGCCGCTACACAGGGCGGCCTCAATAATTCGGTTCGCGTTCAGGTACGATTCGATGGGCGGTGCCTCACCGATATGGATGGCGGTGTCGGCCATAAAGACGTGGTAGGCGAGACGATCAGGTGTACTGTAGACCGCGGTGGTGGGGATCTTGCGGTCACGACAGGTATGCATGATCCTCACGGCCGGGACACCGCGATTGGCAACCAGCACTTTACGAATGGTGCGTTGCATAACGGCGACCTCTTCTGCAGCCTGGGCTGCCGATGTGGAATTCGTGACAAGTATAGCATATCCTGGCCAGGTTGTAAATTACAAGAAATCGAAAAATCGAACGGCAGTCTTCACTGGCGCCCCTGGCCGCACATCTGGCTTGTGAGGCGCCGCAAAATCAAATGCAAAGTCGCGAGTTCCAGCAAGCTATGCAGTGGCTTTTAGCCTTCTTCCTGAAGTTCGCGATCGTTCCCAGCGGTCATGATCCGCAGAAACTGGGCACCGTATTCCAAGAAGGAAACTGCAAAAGGCAACATCGCCAGGTACAGCGCCGGGCGTCCGCTGCGTGGCCCATCGGCGATGTAGAGCAGCATAGCCAGCGACAGGCCGGCAGTCGTCGCTTTGCCGCTGAGCCGCGCAGTCGTCACGCGGGCACTACGGCGCAGCACCAGCGAGGCCGAAGCCAGGATGCCGATGTCGCGGAAGAGCAGCAGGCCGGTAGCCCACCAGGGAAAATGACGCGTCTGCGAGAGTACCAGCGCGGTTGCGTCGATCACGATCTTGTCGGCGATAGGGTCAAGGATTTCGCCGAGGCGCGAGGTTTCGTTGCGATGGCGGGCAATCGTCCCGTCGAAGGCATCAGTCAACATGGCCAGGCCCAGGCAAATCAGGGCCTGCCGGCGCCGCTCAGGGCGGCGCAGGCAGGCCAGGCAGAAGGGCAGCATCAGGAGGCGCAGCAGGGTGAGCAGATTAGAAGGATAGCCGAGCTCCCGCAACCGAAAAGGCAAGGGTTTCACCAGTCGTTACACCAGGCAGACCAGGTCATAGGGCGACTCACAGGGCGGGCCGTCGCTAATCAACATAGTTCCCGCCGCTACATCCATAATAACCGAAGTTAGCGTCAAATAGTGTTCTTCGGGCGGCATTGTCGGATCGATGTGAAAGCAGACTGAGTAGGGAAATTCGGCATGGTCGCACAGCACGGTCTTGAGGTCGTCGAGAGTCAACGGTTCGTTTTCGGCCAGCAACCGGCGGCTGCGATCATAGCGATGGTAGGAATGTGGGCTTTCTTCGATTTCCGGCTCAACCACACCCAGCGCCGCCGGATCAATGAAATGGTTGGTATGTACCATACAGCCCTGGTTGCCGACGCTGCTCGCCGAGATATGCGGGGCGGCCTCGATGTTCACTACCTGGTCGGGCGTCTGCACAATCAAAAAATTGGCTGAGCAGGAGCGGTTGCTGTCGCTGATCACGCGCCGGGCGCTGGTAAGATCGCGGCTACGCAAAATGTCGTAGCAGCGCAAGTGGAAAGGGCGTTGCAGGCGCGCCCAATCGTCATCGGTCGTCGTCAGGCCACTGATGGCCAGGCCCAGGCCGGCGGCATTCAGGCCGATTTTGCCGCCGAAAATACCGGCCTCGGTAAAGGCCAGGCTGGCAAAGCCATCGGGGTCGATGCTGCGCACCACGGCGCCTTTGACGTGGGCGATCCAGTCCCAATTCTCACAGAGCCAGAGCCGCCCATGCGCCGAAGCCGCCGGCAGTACTGCAAAGGCCGTGCAGCCATCGGCGTGGGCATTGACGCCGTACTGATAGTAAAATAGCTCATAGCGCACATTCAGCGCCGCAATCGCCGCCTCCTCGACAGCGGCACCGTGGGCGATGCCGCGCATGCCGTCAAAATACGCCGGGCTTTGCCATGCAATTGCCTGCGCATAGCGGGTGGCGCGCGAAAGCACCTCAGCGCGGGTCAGGCCAAGTTCACGCTCGAAGCGTTCGAAGTAGACCCCAAGATTGTGCTCGATCCGCTCTTTGAGCCGGCGCCCATGCTCGACGCCCTGTTCATAGGGCGTGCCGCGCAGCGTGACCATCGGCAGGGGCATTATGTTTTTTCCTTTACGTGGCGCACCATCTGGATCCAGGCCGGATGGCGAACAAAGCCAAGTTCCTGATTGATGGCGAGCATGCCCTGATTGGTCGAGGCATTGCCGGTGGTAATCCGGGCAGTACCCTGCCGGCGCGCAAACTCAATTGCGTGAAGTTTCAGGGCCAGCGCGATCCCTTTGCGCCGCCACGCACGTTTGACGCCGGTAAGCCCGGTACTGAGATAGTTGCCGGTCTGGCGGCGCCAGAGCGCCGAGACACCGACATACTCATCGCCGGCGAGAGCAACGAAATAGCCCTCGGGCAAATAGTTCGGGTCGCTCATGCGTTGAGCCTGCCAGGCCTCGAAAGGCTGTGGTGTAAACGGCTCGGCCATCGGCACATCGTGCATCAACTCGGTCTGCAAATCGTAGAGTTTGCGGGCATGTGCGGGATCGGCGGCCAGTTCGCTTAGCGGGCGAATGACCACCCCGTTTTCGATGGCTCGCTCAATGGCACCGGCAAAGCGGCTCGGGTCGAAACCGGCCACATCGAGGTAGGATTCCCACTCGCGCATTTCCTCGCGGAAACCGCATTTCTCGGCAAAGCGCACCCCGCGCACATGGTCTTCGCGCACTCCGGTACGCAGCAGAATCGGGTCGTGTTCGGCCAGAGCCAGCAAAAGATTATGGTACAGCGCCGAGCCATAACCGCGTTTCTGGTGTTCAGGCAAAATCGTTACTTTGACCGAAAATTTCTGCGGATGGTAGTTCCAGGACATATGCATATAGCTGGCATAACCCACCGGTTGCCCGTCCAGTTCGCCGATCCAGCGTTGCAGCAGAATACGCTCTTCGCGATGAGCGTCGCCGTGTTGCACTTCGCCGATCGTCAATGGATGCTCCGGGTAGACCGTATTGCGGATCAGCACAATCGTTGCATAATCGCGATCGCCGGCATCAAATGGTCGAATAATCAGCGGCATACAGAAACCCTTAGAGAAGCGTTGGAGCGTTGGAGCGTTGAAGCGTTGGAGCGAGTTGAAATCGATTCCTGTTCCAACGCCCCAACGCTCCAACGCTTCAACGCTTAACGAGATTGATCCAGGCCGGTTGTTTGACGAAGCCGAGGCGTTCATTGATGGATAGCATAGGCCGGTTGTTGGATTCGTTCCAGGTCTTGATGTGCTGGAAGCCACTGGCCTGCGCAAAAGCAATGCCACGCAGCTTCAGGGCCAGGGCAATGCCGCGCTTGCGATACTCGCGGCGGGTGGCCGTCAATCCATTATACAACTCTTGCGGATCGGCCTGGCTGGCCCAGAGCGTACTATTTCCGATATACTCCGCGCCGTCAAGCGCGACGAAGTAGGCATCCGGCAGCAGGTTCGGGTTCTCGAAGACCATCTTATGATAGTGCTCATAGCTCACCGGCGTAAAAGGCTCGGGGCTGGGCACATCGGCACTGAGCAGCAGATCCAGCTCATAGAGCTTGCGATCACGCTGCGGATCGGCGGCCAGTTCGCGCAGGGTGCGGATCCGAATGCCGGCAGCCTGGAGTCTTTCTTCGCACCCGGCATAGGGGCTGAAATCGAAGGCCGGCACATCCAGGCGCGACTCCCAGGAGCGCATATCTTCGATGAAGCCGCGATCCTGCAGAAAGCGCATACTGCGCTGCATATCTTCGCGCAGATTGGCCCGTAGCGAAATCGGATTGGAGGGCGCCAGCGCTGCGAGCATATGATTGTACAGTGCCTTGCCAATGCCATGGCCCTGCTGTTCCGGCAGCACTGCAGCATACACGTTGAACTTCTGCGGATGGTAGGCCCAGCTATTCTGATAAACATGGGCAAAGCCGATGGCCATCCCATCGCTTTCGGCGACCCAACGTTCGAACACACATTTCGGATCGCGATTAGCATCGAAGTGGCGCCATTCGTCTTCGGTGTCGGGGTATTCCGGCTGAGCCGCATTGGCAATCGCCACCACCGCCGGATAGTCCGCGTCGGCAAATGGGCGGATAACCAGGCCGGCCGGCATCTGTTCGCCAGATTGAACCGGTTTTGTGGCCAGTGTCATAAAAATCCCTTTCAACTGTGAGGCAGCAGCATCGACCAGGAGAAGCCGGCAGTCTGGCAGGTCGGATCAGGCTCAACCGCCGCGGGGAACAGTTCGGTAATCTTAGCTATTGTAGCCAGTCGTCGCGAATACGCCATCGGTCTTTATGCCGATTTGCCCGGCAGGTCGGGCGAAGCTCTGGTGGTGTTGATTTTTAGCGCCTACGGCGCTAAAAATCAACACCACCAGAGCCTTTCCTCCTTTCCTGCCCATTTCCGCTTACTCGCCGAATTCGCGGGCCACGCCGGCGGCAAATTCGGCGTCGAGGGCGTATTCGCGCATAAAGGCGGGCTGTACCAGGCTTTCGGAGAAGCTAACGTAGGCCGGCAGGCTGAGCTGGTTGAGGAAGAGCACGACGACGCGCGGTTCCCCGGCATAATCGCCCTCCAGCGGCACATAGAAACTGGCGGCGGTTTGCAGGCCGGGCAATCTGCTGCTGATCGTGCCGAAGACCGCGAAGGTCTGCTGATTCAACTCAGTTTGCATGGGCCAGTCGAGGTATGCGCGCATCATCGCCGATACTTCCGACGAGCGAAATTCGCCGCGGGCAACGTCGGCCAGGATGCGCGCATAGTCGGCGGCGCTGCCGCGGGGCGCCAGTTGCTCGAAGGCCAGCGCGTAGTAGGGCAGCGCTTTGGCAACGCCATTACCACGCCAGCGCAGTTCCGCCGTGCGCCAGGCCGGATCCTGGTAGGCTGCCGTGAGTCGGTCAACTTCGGCGGCATACTCGGCGCGGCTAAGCTCGGCCAGCGCCAGAATATGCTCATCGCGCTGCTGCGGCTGCCGGTGGCTGTGCCAGGACAGGTACATGCCGCTGAAGGGCAGCGGCAGATCCTGCTGCTCCAGGCCGGCATCGGCAATGAAATCGGCAACGGTCTGCGGGCCCAGTCGCTCGCGCAGCCAGTCGGCGGCGGCCAGGTCTTCATGCTGCACCATGGCTTGCACGATTTGCTCGACCGTCACCAGTTCCTCGGGATCCTGGGCGAAACCGGCAAAATCGCCGGCGATCAACAGATCGAAGAGCGCCGCACGATGGGCGCCGTCGTCGAAATCAGGCAGGTAGAAGCGTTCCCACTCACGAATCGGCAGTTGCTCCTGCGGATCGATCAGCCCTTGCGCAACCTGTTCGGCATAGACTGCCAGCAACAGCAGGTTGATCGTCGCCCCGAGCGGGCGGCGCTCGGCGGCATTGAGCAAGACGGCGGCGGCATCGGTCGTGCCGGCAGTATAAGCCGCCATCGCGCTCCTGTCCGCCTCGACCTTGAGATAGTCGAGGACACTGGCGGGCGTATTGAGGCCGCTGGCATACTCGGGCACCGCCGCCATCGCCCGCAGATTGCGGTACCATGTCGGCAGATTGCGCCACTGAAACAGGGCGAGAACCGCCGCAATGCCGGCAGTGACGGACAGCATGGCCAGGATCGTCAGCAGGCAACTGCGGCGCGGATTGCGTTTTGCGGTCATAGTCGATGCGCCTCCGGGCGCGCAATGCGGGGATGGGCGGCGGCCCGGCCTGTCCCCGGTCGAATCCATAACAAATGTTGTGCCCATCGTACCACAGGCGGGCGGGGCGCGGCGGCGCGGGAAGGAACCGCAGCAATTTGATCCGCGTGCGACGACCAGTCGGCGTGGGTGAGTAACCTGGCGAATCGCGATAGGGAAATGATCCAGTACATACGGCTGGTTCGGTGTAACAGTGACGCCGCCACATATGGCCAGCCGCATGCACTTGTTTGCGGAGCGACATATTGCCGGAAATTCGGCAAAGTTTGCGGATTTTCCGGCAGATCCAGGCAGCACAATGTTGAGAGCGAAGATACAGCGATATTCGCACTAACATTTTTGTCAGGTTTCGGCTATCATTATGGTTGCACATGACACAAACCGGATGAGCAGGATGCGCAGGGCAGCGATGAACAAGGGGCATAAAAGCGAAGCCTTCGGGCGGCTCTACCGTGGCGCGCTCAAGGCCATCGCAGCCTTCGAGTCATGTACTGAGGCTGCTATTGAGCAAGAATTTGGTGATGCCGTGGGTGTCGCGCCTGCAACCATTCAGCGTTACAAACAGGGGCTCATTCCTGAGCTACCGGCGGTTGAACAGTTTGCCGAGGCGGCGGTATATCGCGGTTTTTTCAATCGTGAATGGCTGGCCCGCTTTCTACGTGCGGCCCGGCACCCTGATGCTCCGCGGGTTATTGGCTGGCTGTGCCCGGCTGCGCCGACCAACCAGTCGCCGCCACGCGCACTCGATAATTTGCCGCCACCGGCCTATACCGCCTTTGTGATGCGCCCGCATGCCTTTCGCCAGGTGCTGGATGGGCTCCAGCAACGCAACGCGGTCGTAGCGATTATCAGTCTCGGCGGCATGGGCAAAAGCAGTCTGGCGCTGGAAGCGGCAAGCTATTGTCTGGGCAAAACTGCAAGCCGGCCGGAATTTGAGCGCCCGCTGTTCGAGGCCGCAGTCTGGATTTCGGACAAAGATCAGTTGGGCAGTACCCGGCTGAGCACGGTGCTCGATGCGATTGCCATGACACTTGGCTATCCCGGTTGCACCAGTCTCGATCTGCACACGAAGCGCAGTGAGGTCGATAGTATGCTGCGGAATAAGCGGGTGCTGGTCATTGTCGACAATTTTGAGACGATCACCGACGATCACCTGCTCGAATGGCTGCTGCATCTGCCCGAGCCGAGCAAAGCGCTGATCACAACCCGCCAGTATCGCCGTGAATTCCAACGCGGTGTCTGGCTGGTTGAGCCGGGCGGCATGGATGCCGCTGAAGCCGGACGCCTGATCGAGCAGCGGGCCAGACAACTCAACCTCCCCCCCCTGATCGACGCACCGTCCCACGAGTATTTGATCCGCCTGACCGGCGGCAATCCACGCGCTATCGAACTGATTGTGGGCCAGGTCAAATTTGCCCACCGCTCGCTCAACAACGTACTCGATGGGTTTACCGCCAACGACAGCGATTTGCTTAATGAACTGTTCGCGCAGAGCTGGATCCTGCTCACGGCCGAAGCTCGCTTGCTATTGCAGACCGCGACGCTCTTTGTCACCAGTACCGGCAGCCGAAGTCTGGCAGCCATCAGTGGCTTGCCCCACGACATTGTCGTCCAGTCGATGCGGCAATTATTTGAGCTCGCGCTGGCCGACGTGGTGCCGTCACCGGGTGGCGATCTGAGCCGTCTGGCACTGCATCCCCTGACGCGCGTATTCCTCACCTCCCGCACCGACCTGGCGGTGCCGATGGCGGCACTCCAGCAACGCTGGTTGCACTGGTGCGTGGCGTTCGCCGAGCAACACGGCGGCTACCGCATCTTCGACGTGGAACAGCTGGCGGTACTCGACCACGAAGAAACCACGCTCTTTGCGGCTGCGCAGCAAGCCTATGAGCAGGGGCTGGACGCAGAGACGATCAGGCTGGCAAAAAGCCTGGAATTCTACTACTACGTGCGTGCCCACTGGAGCAAAAAGCTGGAATTGCACCGCTGGTATATTGCAGCCGCCGCTCGCAGTGGCGCCGTCGCCGAGGAAATCAATGCACTGGCGCTGCATATTCAGTTGCTCAGCCGGCAGGGCCATCTGCAGGAGGCCGATCGCTATATGCCGCGCCTGGAGGAACTGATTCAGCAAGAACCGCTGCAGGGCGTGCGGGCCTTTCATTACCACCACACCCGCGGGCACTATCTGCTGGCGCGCGCCCAGGGCGATCTGGCCAGCCTGCAAGCAGCGGCCGGCCACTGGCAGTGGCTGATCGACCACCCGGAACACCTCGACGATCTGATGCTCCAGGGTGCCCAACACTGGCTGGCGACCTGCCTGGCGCGCCAGGGCCTGGCCGACTATGCGCGCACGATGTTTGAAACGGCGCTGACCGAAGCGCGCGACCGGCAGGTCGCACGTTTTGTCGCACGGAACCAGCTGGGCCTGGCGCAACTCGACCTCGATGCCGGCAATTTGGTGCCGGCCGGCGCCCGGATCACCGAAGTTCGCTCGCTGACCAGTGTCGACGACTGGGAGCAACTGGCCCGACTGGCCGCAGTTGAAGGGCGTCTGTGTGCCGGGCAGGGCAATGCGCCTGAAGCCTTGCATCAGTTCGACCAGGCAATCCGCCTGTTTGCCCGTATGGGCCTGATCAGCGATCGCACGGATGTCGAACGGCAGCGATCCGGCATTATGGAACAGGAATTAACTGAACGTTGAACGTATGACTGCTGTTCAAACACCACAATCCAACGGGAGGTGTCGACATGACCGGGCATATTTTTGTGTCCTATTCCAACAAAGATCGCGACTATGTGCAGCAACTGGTGGCCGCGATGAGTCAGGCCGGCATGCAACCCTGGATCTTCGAGCATGACCAGGTGCCCTCGCTGGAGTATATTCCGCAACTACGCGGTATCATCGCTGAATCACGAGCGGTGATGGTCGTCATGTCGGCGCATAGCATGAATTCGGTGGCGGTGCTGCAAGAGATCCACGAGGCCCTGGCGGCACGCAAACGCATTATTCCGATCCAGCTTGGCAACGAGGAAGGCTCGACGACTTTTTTGCTGCGGCCCTTCCACTGGATCGATGCCCGCTACGAGCGATTCCCGATCAACCAGATTGCGCGTGCGCTGGCGATCATCGATGCGCCGCTCATGCCGGTGATCCGCCTCGATGCGCTGGAAGCCTCGGCCCGGTTTGTGCGGCCCAGCGATATTGAAATTCAGGTGCCGATGCATATCTGGTCCCGTCTCCAGGATAGCCCGACAACCGAGGAGACCATCTGCACGATTGGTGCCGCACCCGATCGTCATGTTGTGATCCATCCCAGCCTGACGATGGTCTCGCGGGCGCATGCCTACCTGAGTGTGCGCTACGACCAGCAGGCCGGCTGGTCCTTCTGGTTGCACGATACCTCCAAGAATGGCACGCTGGTGAACGGCGAAGCCATCTGTGGGGTGCGCGAGCTCTTCAACAACGATATGATTTCCCTCGCCCAGGACTCGGTGGTCTTGCATTTTTCGCATTTCGACCGTTCTACGAGCAGTGGGGTGCTCGCTCAGCCTGCCATGCAGCAGCCGCAAAGATAGGTATGGTATACTTGTGTCCAACACCGGTCTACGCTGCCGCCGGCCTGTCGCCCGGCGGGCTTCAATCGTGCAAAGGTTTGCTGCGGTTTGGACGAATTGGGCCATCTCTGTCCGGCATGTGGTTTTCGGCCCCGCAAGATCGCGCGGTACTGCCCATCCTGCGGTACGGCGCTGATCACGTTGACCCGCGCACCGGTTGCCGATTCTACCGAGCCCCCGGCAGTTGATTCGTCTCAGCTTCTGACTGCACCGGATACCCACACCCCACTCATGCCCGGCCGCCGCCTTGGCAGCCAGGGGCGCTATCAGGTTCTTGAGTTAATCGGCAAAGGTGGCTTCGGCGAAGCGTTTATTGCGCGTGATACGACACTTGACCGCACCTGCGTGGTGAAGCGACTGATCCTGTCCGGTCGCTGGAGCGAGTCGGTTCAGCAGGCGGCCGGCCTGCAGTTCGAGCGCGAAGCCCAATTGCTGGTTTCGCTCAACACCCCCGGCCATCCGAATATCCCCGAGATCTTCGAGTTCCTCCCCGAGATGCGCTGCCTGATTATGAAGCATATTGTCGGCAAGGATCTCAGTTCGCTCATGCAGCAACCGGGTGGTCGCCTGCCGCTCGGTGATGCGCTGCGCTATATGCGTGATGTCTGCGATGCGCTGGTCTATATGCATAGCCGGCAACCGGAACCAGTGCTCCATCGCGACATCAAGCCGTCGAATATTCTGATCGACGTTGAGCAGCGCATCTGGCTGATTGATTTCGGGCTGGCCAAGGGCGCCGTCGCTCCGGCGCTGCGCGACCAGGATATGTCGCTGGCCGGCGGCACGCCCGGATTTGCGGCGCCGGAACAGTGGGCGGGTGCGGCCGAGCCGCGTTCCGATATCTATGCGCTCGCCGCTACGTTGCACCAACTGCTCACCGGTTTTGTGCCCTCACGCTCCGAATTGCACGCGCTGGCGGCGGGCAGGATCGCCCGCCCGCCGCTGCGCGAATTTCTCGACGCTGTCGACCCCTTGCTGGAAGAATTCATCAGCACGGCGACGGCCTTCGATCCGGCTTTGCGCCCGACCGCTGCCGAAGCGCTGGCGATCCTGGAAAGCTTGATTAGCCGCGAGATGCTGCCGGAACCGCCACAGCCGGCAACGCCGCCTGACCTGGGCGATTTTGTTGGTCGCGAGGAATGGTTCACCGAACTCCAGCAACGGCTGGCTCGTGACGGGGTGCTGCGACTGAGCGGCATGGCCGGTATCGGCAAAACCACACTGGCGGCCGCGCTGGCCCGCCGCGTTTCGCCCGATCAGCCCTTTTTCTGGCATGCCTTTCACGAGAGCGATGCCGTGGAGACGGTGTTCTGGGAACTGGCGGCCTTTCTGGCTCACCGTGGCAAAGTCGGGCTCTGGGAGTTGCTGGCCGGTCGCCGGCAGGCCGGATCCGCGATCCCGACCGAAATGCTGGTGGATTACCTGATGCAGTTGCTGGCTGATGAGCCGGTGTTGCTCTGCTTTGATGATCTGCAACTGGTCGCCGTAGACCCGCTGGCCAGTCGCCTGTTCAGCCGGCTCACCGAACATCAGTCCGGCGCCATTCAGTTGATAGTGATCGAGCGGGAGCGCAGCGATCTGCTGCCTACGGTTCCCTCTGTGCCGGTGCCCGGTCTCGATGGAGAATCAACCCGGCGCTTGATGCATAGCCAGGGGATCGCATTGAGCGCTGCCGACAGCGCCCAACTGGCCCGGCATACCGGCGGCAACCCGCAGTTGTTGTTGCTGGCACGCAGCCTGTTGCGCGACAGCGCGCCGGAGGCCTATGCCGCGCACATCAGCCAGCTCGCCAGCCATGCCGACATCCGCCAGTTTCTGCTGAGCGAAGTCTATGAGCGCCTGGCCGAGGATGAACAATCCGTCTTGCAGGCGCTGGCGATTTCGGCCGGCTATGGCGGCACACGCAATGCCATCGAGGCCTTTCTCGATGATGATCGACCACTCGCGGCCATCAACCATTTGCTGTCACGCGGCCTGCTCACCAGTAGCCGGAGCAGTGCCGGAACCATTTACGGCATCCATGCCATCGTCAGTGATTTTGTGGTTGCCGAACTGAGTCTGCGCCGACGCCAGCGTATGCACGCGCGTGCGGCGGAATACTATGAAAGCGAAGAAGTCGATTATCTGCGGGCGGCCCGGCACTATGCCTGGGCAGGCAATGCGGGGCAGGCAGTGCAACTGCTGGATGCTCAGGCGACCGCGCTGATCAACACTGGCTATGCGCCGGCTATCGGCCCGTTTCTGGAACAACTGCTTGCCCAGGCCGACGATCCCGGCAGTGCGCGTGGAAGCCGGCTTGATCATGAACAGCGCATTCAATTGCTGCTTGCGCTGGCCGCCAGCCTGTCGTTTCGGGGCGAGATCGAGCCGGCCCGCGCCCGCTTTATGGCTGCGCTGGAGTTGCTGGATGCGGCGGAAGACCGTGCGGCCGGCCGGCAGCGCCGGGCGTTTGCCTATCGTGGGCTGGGCGATTTGCTGGCCTTTAGCGATCCGGCGAGCGCGCTCGACTGGTTGCAAGGCAGCCTGGATCTGTTGGATGCGCAAGACCAGGTTGAGCGCCTGCGCGTCAAGAGCCGGATCGGCACCATCAAGGCGGATCTTGGCGATATTCAACAGGCAGGTGCCATCCTGCACGCTTGTCTCGCCGAATTGCCGCCGGCGCAGGATAATATGCGAGCCGACATCGAACTCAATCTCGGCCTGGTCTATTGCCGGCAGGGCGAGCTGCGAACTGGCCGGCAGTACTTTTTATCGGCCTTGCCGCTGTACGAACGCCGGCATAATCGCTGGGCAATTGGCGCCATCCGCCATAATCTCAGCCAGATCAGCGAAATGCAAGGCGACTGGGCCGGCGCTGAAGCCGAGTATCACAACGCCCTGGCGATCGCGGAAGAGATCGGCGCAGCTCAGCGGCAGATCGACATTCGGCTTTCGCTGGGCATTCTCTACACCAATCGCGGCGATTTTGTAGCGGCCTACGCGCAACTGGAGCGCAGCCTGGAACTGGCTCGCCGCCATGCATCGCGGGTCAGCCAGATCTATATTCTGGCCAGTCTGGCCGACCTGGCGATCCGCGATGGGCGCCTCGACCAGGCCGAAGCGATGCTCGACGCAGCGGAGCAACTGGCGACAGAACTGGCCGAGCGCTCGCAGCGAGCCGAAATCCTGCGTTGCCGGGCGCGAATTGCACTGGCTTATCGCCGGCTCGCGGCGGCCCACGAACTGGCCCGCGATGCCATCGCAGCCGCCGGTGAGCTTGACGATGAGATTGCCGAAAGCCTCGGCCTGGCGCTCCTGGGCGAGATCCTGGCCGCCGAGGGGCAATACACCGAAGCCGAAACCGCCTTCGCCCAGAGCATTGCTCACCTCGACACAGAAGAGACGCCCTACGAACTGGCGCGCTGCCGGCTCGCCTGGGGCCAGTCCATTCCACCGGAAGCCGCTACAACTACCGATCGCGTCGCCCTGCTCGAAGCAGCCCATACCACCTTTGCGCACCTCGGCACCCGGCGCGACCAGGCGGCGGCGGAGGAAGCGTTGAAGCGTTGAAGCATTCGAACGCTCCAACGCTCCAACGCTCCAACGCTCCAACGCTTCTCTCACCGTACGATAAACGGTAGATACACCGGAACCGTTCCCCCCGGCGCCAGGTTCAGCTCCGTCAGGCGGGTGTTGTCCCAGGTGCCGACTGGCCCGAAGGGCTCGCCGGCGATGCTCAGGTACACGCTGGTCCCCGGCGTGCCGCAGTTCGCCATGTTGCCCGCCGCTTCCACCAGCACCCGGTAAACAATGTCGCCCTCGTGTTCCAGGGTTGTACCGCGCCCACACTCGGTGCCGTCCGGGTTGCCCACATACGCCCGTACTTCGCTGCCCGCTGCCGGCTGGAAGGTTTCGTCGCCCGCCAGTCGCCCGTAGAAGGCTGCCGGCAGCGGTGCGCTGTCGCCCTGCTGCGGGCGGGCCTGGCGCTGCGGCTGCGGGTTCAGCAGCAGGGTACCCGCGTCGTTCAGGTAGACCTCGTAGCGCTGGTTGAATGTGAGGTGGGTGAGGTCGCTGATGTAGCCGGGTGCGCCGGGAGCGTACAGCTTCCAGCGTGGTTTCGCGTTGCGCCCGGCATCTTCGTAGAGCAGGCTGTAGTGCCCATCCAGCGAGGCCAGCGCGGTCTCGACCGGCTGGGCATCGGCCAGGGGGTAGCCGAAGCTGTGCCAGCCCACACTCGCGAAGTCCGCCGCCGGCACGGCGGCCAGGATGGCGTACAGGCCCGGCCCGCGCATCGGTGCCGCCAGCAGGTTGACCTCCGGGCTCGGTTCGGTTTTGAGTAACTGCCACTCACTGTTTTCCGATCCATCCGAGTAGTAGAGCTTTAACCAGGGCTCGGCGCCGTCCGGCACGTCGCGGCCCAGGTAGCCGATGCTGATGCTCGACTCGTCCAGTGCCGGCGCATTCGGCGTGGCGGTCACCCGGTAGACCTGGCCGACGCGGGTGGCCCAGGCGGGGATGGCCGGTGGCTCGGCGGCGCTCTGCACCACCATAAACTCGCCTTCGGCAAAGTCGTCATCGGTATAGATGATGGCCTGGCCGTCACCGGAGATCACCGGCGCGACACTCGACCAGCGTCGGCCGGGGTTGTTGCGCGGGGCGACACTCGACCAGCGCCGGCCAGGGTCGCCGCGCGGGGCCACACTCGACCAGCGCCGGCCGGGGTTGCCGCGCAGCGCATAGTCGACCAGCGCCTCGCGACTGTTCGGTTCCCCGATAATGTGGACCGCGCCCTCGAAAACCGGCAGGTCGAGGGTCACTGTTTCGGTGTAGCTGCCATCGGTGCGGCGGAGCAGCGTGAAGGCCGCGGGGGCCGGACGGTCAATCGGGTACACCCGCGCCTGCATGCTCGCGGGAGCAAACGGTTCGGCTGCCTGATTGATCACCTGCACGGTCAGCGTAGTGGAGTTGACCGGGGTGACAATCACTTCGGGGCGCCAGTCGGCCGTCGGGTTGAGCGTGAGCGCCTGGTTGCCGGTGGTGACGATGATGCAGCCCTGGCGATTGGCGTCGGGGTCAAAGACGCAGACCCGGTCGCCGGGAGTGGCACCACGCGCTTCGAGGCGGTCGGCGACCGGGCGACCCAGGTCGCTGATCGAGACCTCGTCCTGGTGGAACAGGAAGGCGCGGGCGCTGCCGCCGGGTGTTACCGCGCCGGTTTCATTTTCCAGGCTGAAGAAGGGTGCGGCCAGGGCAACCGGATCATCGACAAGCGGCGCTTCGCTGATCCGCGTGACGGCTAGCGGCAGCACCACCGGACCGGGATTGGCATCGTAGCTGGTCGGTGCGCGCAGCCCGGCTTGCGGATAGAGCCGGGTGATGGTTTGCCAGTCGGCGCGGCCGGCTTCGCGTTCGGAGAGGGTTAGCCGGCAATCTGCCTCCCAGTCGGCATCACGCGGATGGAACTCGGAATAATCGTCGCGGTAGGGATCGGCCATCGCGCCGAGGCAGCCGGCTACCGGGATCAGCACTTCCCGTCCGTCGACCTCGTCGAGGCCGAGATAGTTGTCTTCGAGGAAGAGCAGATAGTGGCCGAGCTCGTGGGCCAGGGTGCGCGGCCAGTCCTCGCCGATTTCGCCGGCACTGTTGCCGAAACGGTTCCAGGAAGCGGGCATGCGCACCTGACCGACGCGATAGGGCTCATTCTCCGGCTTATCCGGGTCGAGCGTATCGGTGATCACCACGCCGCCCTTGTCGGCATTCGGGCGCAGACGATTGGTGCTGTAGATGCGGACATTGGCGAACGACCAGAGATCCCAGCCGGTATTGCTGGTGGGATCGGGGAAATAGCGGCGCTGCTTGGCATCGTGGAAGAGCGTAATGTCGCCAAGGGCAATCTGGCCGTCGGACCAGTCGTAGAGGACCGCGGAGGTTCGTTCGAGATCGTCGGTCAGCCGGGTCAGGAAGGCGGTATCGCTGCGGGCGTCCCATTCGAGTGCGACATCGAGGTTAAACAGCAGCAGCGGGTTGTCGGCCGAGACAGTGAGCGTCTGCACGCCGGGTTCGCTGACGGCTTGCAACTGTGGCCCGTCAAGCGTTACCGGCGCGGAGGTATGGTAGAGCGTATAGCTGGTGGTCGCCGAGATGGGCGCGAGCGCCATCAACTGGTCGCCGGCGGCCAGGGCGCCGCGGCCCCTGAGATAGCCCTCGCTGCTGGTGGTGAAGGGCGGGGCGGCGGGCGCACTGGCCATCGGAAGGGCCTCAGAGTTCTTGCCCTGCGCCAGTTGATAGACAATGGCGCCCTCGACCGCCTGACCACTGCTGTCGATCACCTGCACCTGGGTGCCGCGGGCCCGAAATGAATAGCTCTGGGCGGCAACATAGGGTTCCTGGTAGCTGCCGGCCGCTGCGCCGGGAAAGCTGCTGGTTGCCGGATAGGCCTTCAGGCGAAAGACTACCGCGTCGGACTGGCCAAAAAAACCGCTGGCGAAGGTATCCCAGGCATAGCTGTAGAGACCGCCGGACTCGGGTTGCGGCGCCGCCACTCCCGGCTGCCCGGCACTGGTAATTGCCGGTCGCCAGATGCCGCCGCCGTCGATGGAATACTCGCCGGCAACATAGGCCACCGGCGCATTCAGCCGGTAGCTGATCGAGATTACCGGCGCTGTAAGAATCTCGGTGGCGGCAATGCCGGCGGGTTGCGCTACCGGGCCGGGCGTCAGCACACTTAATTGCGGCTCGGCAAAGGCCGCCAGGTCGACACCGGCCCGTGCATTGCGATAGATCTGGCTGGCCTGGTCGGTGCGACCGGCGACCAGATCCTGATCGCCGTCATTGTCGAGGTCGCCGGTAGCCAGGCTGCTGATCTGCGCGCTGGCGCCGGCGAAACTGCGCCGGGAGAGGAACTGGCCGGCGCCATTGTTGACGTAAACGGCACTCTGACCGCCGCTTTGCCCGGCCAGAATGTCGAGATCGCCGTCGTTGTCCATATCGCCCAGCGCCAGCGCGCGGGTCTGGTCGAGGCCGCTGCCGAAGCAGGCCACCCCCTCGCCCAGGCGGCACAGGGCCGGATTCGTGGCGAAAAGAGCCGCGCCCTGGTTGAAGAGGACGGCGCTTTGATCGCGCGAATTGCCGACCACAATGTCGAACCACCCATCGCCGTTCAGGTCGCCCATGCTGAGCGCCCTGGTCGAATCGCTGCCGCTGCCAAAAGTCGATCCGGCGATAAATGTGGTGCCGCCTTCGTTCAGGTAGACCTGATTGGCCCAACCGTCATTGCCCATTGCAACATCCGGGTCGCCGTCGCCGTCGAGGTCGCCGGCCGCGATGCTGCGCGTCGTGATGTCCGGTTCGCCCAGGCAGGCTACCGCCGGCACTTCGCTCCCATCACAGCGCAACCGGCCGCGGAAGAACATGTTGCCCTGGTTGATATACACCGCCGACAGGGCGGTCGAACCGTTGCCTGCTACAATATCAAGCGGCCCATCGCCGTTGATGTCGGCCAGCGTTACACTATTCGTCGGATCATCACCGCTGCCGAAGCAGGCCAGGCCGGCCATATTGCAGATGATCGGGCCATCGACGAATGTTCCGCTGCCGATATCCTGGTTGAAAAAGACCAGATTCTGGTCACCCGGGCTGGCCAGGACAATGTCGAGGTCGCCGTCGCCGTCCATATCGCCCAGCGCCAGATCTTGATAACGTGGCGATGGCTCGCCGAAGGGCACCGTCTCAGATGGGTTGCCGGCGGCATCGAGGAAGATAATCCGGGCTTGCGCAGTCTGGCGCAGCATCACGATATCGAGGGTTCCGTCCTGGTTGAGATCGCCGGTCGCGACTTTGAGCGCCGGTGCCGCGAAATCACCGAAGGCAATCGCATCAGATTCGGCGAAACTGCCGGCACCGCTGTTGAGATAGATCTCGCTCTGGAGTCCGCCATTGATCACCAGCAAGTCGAGGGCGCCGTCGCTGTTGACATCGCCTGAGCGCAGGGCCGCCGGTGTCGTCGCGCTGCCGAAACTCGCCAGCAAGCTCAGGTTGCCGCTGCCGTCGTTGATGTAGAGTTCATTGACCCGATCCGCCTCGCCGATGGCAACATCCAGGTCGCCGTCGCGGTCGAAATCGCCGGTCGCCAGTGCCCGGCTGTCACCGCTGGCAGAGCCGAAGGCTGCCGCGCTGCCGAAGTTTCCGGCGCCGTCGTTCAGGTAGCGCTGGTTGCTGGCTTCCGCCCGCATGACGATCAGGTCGAGATCGCTGTCGGCGTCGAACCGGCCCAGTGCGACGCCACTGGTGGGCTCGCTCGCACCACCGATGCAGCGCGTTCCGCCGGTGACGCCGCAGCTAATCGCGCCGGCAGCAAATCCGCCGGCGCCATCGTTCAAATAGAGGACGCTCTGGCCGCCATTGTTGCCGGCTACAATATCCGGCCCATTTGCACCATCGACATCGCCGATCGCCAGGCTGAGCGTGCGGTCGCTGCCGGTGCCGAAGGGCGCACTGACTGCGAAACTGCCCGTGCCATCGTTGAGGTACACACTATTCTGACCGTCACGCGCACCGACGACCAGGTCGAGACCATTGCTGCCATCGAGATCGGCGAGGATCAGAGCCGTCGTAAAGAGACCGATCCGGCCGAATGACACACCGGGGCCAAATACGCCGCTTCCCGCGTTGAAAAAGACTTTATCGCGGACGCCGGGATCCGAATATCCGGCAACAATATCGAGGTCGCCGTCATCGTCGATGTCGCCGAGCGCCAGGCTGGACACCGAATCACGGGAGTCGCCGAAGCAACTTACCTGGGCTGTCTCGCCACAGACCACCGGCCCGACGTGAAAAGTGCCCGCCTCATCACTCAGGAAAACATAGCCGGGGGTTTCTTTTGAAGGCAACGAATTCTCGTGACCGACCACCAGGTCGAGAAGCCCGTCCTGGTTGAGGTCGCCCAGCGCCAGTGCCGAGCCAATCCCCGCCGAAGCTGCCTCTGGAGCACCGAAGGTTTCGCGGCCGGGAAAGGCAAACGGATCGGCAAACACTGCGCCGCCGAATGAGAATATCAGCACGACAAGCAAACTGAATGCAGCCAGCCGAAACGTCCGGCGGGCGTGAAATTTGCGGTACGTTAGCATAACCTGGCCCTCGCCATTGATAATACATCTTCAGATTCGCGATCCATATGCGCTGGGTGAGGTTTTGCAGCCATACAACGCATATGGATCGCCGGCAATCAGCGTGAGTCTAGCGCAAAACCACAGGGCGTTGGAGGTGTTCCTGGTTTTGACACTATGGTCGTTCGATGAATGGGAGATACACGGATTTCGCGGTTGGGGTTGGTGTCGATGTCGGTGTTGTGGTCACTGGTGGTACTTCACCAATCTCGGTCGGCGTCGTGGGCATTGTGGTTGCCGTCGTCGTCGGGGTTGGCGTCACGGTTGGCGGGCTGCCGGCAGCCTCGAAGGCGCCGATGTCACAGCCGTTGCCGGCCGGACGCGAAGCAGCGCGCTGGTCGATGGGCGGGCAGGCCGCACTGTCGCCGGCATCGATTGCCGGACTGCCTGCCGAGAGCTCGTGCGTGAAGGTCGGCCCGCCATTGTCGGCGAGTGCGCCGAGGAGCGGATCCAGACCGACGAGATCACTCGCTGTGGCGCTGGCACAATTGGCAGCAAGCAGATTGGTTCCTAGCGAGAGCAATTGCCCGCTGCAAGCCGGGCCGGTTCCAGTGTGGAACAGGATGCTGCTGCGCAAGCGCAACTGGCCATCATTCGCAACCTGCACACCGGTGGGGCTGGTCGATTCGAGCTGGTTGGCCGTGATCGTGACAAATTCGGCGTCGACAGTACCGCCGGCATCGATAAAGATGCCGCCGCCTTGCAAGCCGGCCGTGTTGCCGCTGAGGGTGGCGTTTCGCAGAGTCAGCTCGGCATTGATGTTGATGCCGCCGCCACTCTGGCCGGCCTGGTTCGCGCTGATCGTGCTGCGCTGCACGGTTGTGCTGCTGCCATCGCCCAGCATGAACAGACCGCCGCCATTGCCGCCGGCCTGATTTGCGCTGATCGTCGAGTCGAGCAGTTCCAATCGGGCCGGCGGCTTGTTCTGGCCCAGATCGACATAGGCAGGCAAATCGGTGCCGGCTTCACCACTTGAGATGCCGCCGCCATCGCTACTGGCTCCGGCAATGTTATTGCGGATCGTGCTGGAACTGATCGTCAGGCTGGCTGAATTATGTAAACCGCCGGCAAAGCCGGTTTCGGCGCGGTTATCGGCGATCAAGCCTGCACTCATACGCATGGTGCCGGCATTGAACAGGCCGCCGGCAAATTCGCCGGCCGTATTGCCCAGCACCTCGGTATCGCTGATGGTAAGCGTCGTATAATTGGCGACTCCGCCGGCGCCGAGGGCGGCAGCATTCTGACTGATCGTGCTGTGCTCGATAGTGACCGTTATACCAGACAGGGCGGCGCCCGTCTCGCACTGCTTTGACATCGCCCGGCCAACCAGCCGGTGTTCGATTCCATTGACCATGGCGGCACCCAGGCCGGCTTTTTCGGCATTGATGATGATCGTCTGTCCCTGTGCATCGACACTCTCCAGATTGCGCTCCGAAAAGGTTTCGTTGGCACTCAGGGTCACCTCATTAAGGCGCAACATACCCTCGTTGGCAATCGCACCACCCCACAGCGTAGCAATATTCTCGCTGAGGGTAATGTTCGTCAGGCTGGCCTGACCAGGCAGACTCAAGCCGGCAAAAGGCAATGCTTCACCGGTTTCGCTATCGGTTGCGGCGAGCGTGCAAGCACTGTTGGCGATCCCGCCGCCAAAGTAGGCAGCATTGCCCCTGATCTGCGTGCCTTCATTGATTGTGAGCGTCCCCAGATTCAGGATGCCGCCGCCGCGCGCTCTATCGTCGACAAAGGCAGGCGTAGTCGGATCGCCGGTCACCGTATTTGCACCAATTGTGCCGCCGGAAATCGTGAGTGTGCCGTCGTTGCGTATGCCGCCGCCGGTAAATTGGGCACTATTGCGCTCGAATGTCACATTGGTTGTTGTGAGCGTACCGTTGGGTGAATTGTAGATACCGCCGGCGAACGTTGCCTGGTTCTCGCGCACAGCGCCGCCGATGATCGTCATCGTGCCGTCGTTGCCGATGCCGCCGCCGTGGCCGTATAGTGTGGTTGCGCTATTGCCGTTGATGGTGCTGTTGCGGATCGTTGCAATGCCGATATTGGCGATACCGCCGTAGCCAGAGCTCTGCTGATCGTTTATTTTGCCGGCCAGAGCGCTGTTGCCGCTGACCGTGCTATCTTCGAGCAGGAGGATCGCCTCGGTATAACTGATCACGATCCCGCCGCCGTCCAGCCCGGCCTGATTGCCGCTGATAGTGCTGTTGCGGATCGTCAGCGTGTTGCTGGCCGTTCCCTCCGGGTCCAAACCGGAATTCACCACAATCCCGCCGCCGCTGGCCGCCGTCTCATTATCGGCGATGGTGCTATCGGTAATCGTCACATCGCTCGAATAGGAATACGTTCCAAACCCATCAGTGCCGCTGTCGGACACCGCCAGGATGCCGGCGCCGCCGCCGGGCGCCGTGTTCTCGCGCACCTCACTCTGCTCCAGCATCAACGTTCCACCGAAATTGATGATGCCGGCGCCGGCAAATTCAGACCGGCTGTTGCGATTGATCGTGCTGTTGCTGATGGTTGCCGATACCGGCGTATCGACGGTTGATTCGCCGTTGACATTGAAAACGCCACCCCCCACGTTGTCGTCGATGGCGCTGCCTGTGATCACCAGCTGATCCTGGCTGACAATCGCGCCACCGCGCACTGATGGCAGTGAGATGCTATCAAGCAAGAACAACAACAACAAGGAGTCGGTCACATCGAGCCGCGCCAGGTTCCCGGTTACTCGCGTGTTGATCAATTCGAGTGAATTGACACTCAGGATCGCACTGCCGTTGAGTTGGGCGTGGTTGCCGGTGATCAGGCTGTCGATAATCGTGAGGCGGGCCCAGCTATTGACGATCGCCCCACCGCTGTAACGGGCCGGTGAGGCACCTGCGAGGAGATCCCACAAAGTTGGCACCGGCGTCGCGCCGTTGCGAATAGTTACTCCACTGATAGTCACCTGCACACTGGCCGGATCATTTGACGAGTTAATGATTTTGAAGACACGGTCGATTCCGGCGCCATCGATGATGGTCTGTTCGGCGCCGGCGCCGGTAATGCGCATGCTGCTTTTGACATCGAAGTCGCCTACGCCATTATCGGATTCGCCCGAATCAGGATTCGTACTGGTTCGGCTGAGGGTGTAGGTACCGGCGGGCAGGATAATCTCGTCGAGGCCATCGCTGCCGGCGGGGCAGGCATCGGTGGCTTGATTGAGATTGGCGGCCTGGATCGCCTCACGTAGCGAGCACTGGTTATTGGCAGTGATCTCATCGGCGATAGTGGTGACGGTAATCGTTGTGCCGGTGGGCAGAGTCTGGGCCGGGGCTGAGGCCGGGAGGAAAGCGAAGATCAGGACGACGACGCTGATGGCCAGCCAGCGCGAGCGGGATGTCAGCCAGTCGGTCGGTGCATTTCGCATGTGATGTGCGGATGACATGGGATTCTCCTGTGAACATTGTTCAATGCAGTTCAAACAACCGGTCGTATGGCGATAATCCGTACTCCTGTCGATTATGTAAGGCAATGGTGCTACTTACAGCCGACCTGAGTTGAGCATAACGTGCTGGTGGGCACAATGATCTATCGCGACTACTGGCGCAGCTGGTTTGCCGCAGGGCAAATGATTAATTTGATATTCCGGTTATGATGTCATCAACTATAGCACAGGTTAAACCGATCAGGAAGTTAGGATTTTGTAATGCATGGTGAATAAATCTTATAGCTGCATGCGCTCCCAGGTACTCGTATGTTCCAGCGTGTGCAGGTGCACCAGCGGTTTCCGGCAGGCACGTGCATAGGCGACGACCCCGCCGGTGCCGCCGGCATCCTGCGCCGGCCGGCCATTCCAGGCAGCAAGCAGCACATCGCACTGGTCGACCAGAACCTGGCCGAGGGCAGCATAGGCAGCCGGGCCGGCGTGCCGGAAGGGCAGGACATAGCGTTGCCGGGCCCGCCGGCATAGGCTGAGGTAAGTGTTGCGTGCCGGCCCGGGAGCAAAGGTCTCGACCAGGTCATCGGCGGCAATCACGCCAATCAGCGGAATGTGCAGGCTGAGCGCGACCTCCGCAAAGATTGTATCGCTGCCTTCGGCCAGTCCTGAAAGAGCGCACAGCATCGTTGCATCAGATAGCAGGCGGCGCAACACTGCTTCAATCGATTGATTGACGAAACGATAGGTGGCCGCATCGTGAAAATGCCGATGCCCGGTTACGGCAATGTTCAAGGGCGGTAATCGCCGTTGTTTGCTGCTCACGCTGTCATCGCCCGCCATTATCTGCTACTCCCTTGCCAAACGGCTGCACAGTGTGCCATCTGCTGCTCCCATGAAGCTCTACATACCTGCGGAAATATCAGCAATTCTGGCGGAAATTCTTGCACGCTCCTGGTGAATAATCTGTCGTGAAGCAATTGATCGCAAGGCATTGCAGGTACCACTGCGCAGCATGCTGCATCCGCGAGCAAAAGGTGGTAGAGCATTCCGATTTGAGTCGTAAAGTCCATCCGGTTCTGCAATGCTCCGGTTCCCGGTTCTTCAGTTCTCTGGTGCATGATTCTCGTAGGATTGCACTAGTCAGGATGGGTTTATGAACAAAGCGATTATGATTACACCAGACTCAGACGCGAGCAATCAGTGTCGCATGATCATTCGGCGGTTGATGGACAACTATCAGTGGGTCCTGTTATCCGAAGCAGAATTATTGGAGCGGGTGCTGGCGGCCTGGCCGGGCGAAGGCGGCAGACCGCATGTCGAGCACCTGGTGAAAAACCAGTTTGCCATTGCGCTGTACGAAGCCTGCCATCCAAAGGCTGAGCCTGAACTTCGCAGCCGGGGGTATCAGGAATTAGCGCGCTTTCTGGCGCGGGTAGCCTACCATCGCTGGCCGGATCTGGCGGCAGACGTGGTGCAACGGGCGCTCTTGTTGGTACACGAACATTTTGAACGGTGCCGGTTGCCGGTAACATTTCCAGCTTTTGCATTGAGTTACCTGCGCTGGGCCCATCAAAAAGAAAGCGGTTACGATGAGCGTCATCAGCCGATGGCTGCTGATGAGGCAGCGCATGCCGCCAGGAGCGTCATCAGTGCGCCGGATGAGCCGCTGGCGCTGGCGCTGGCCGTGGAGCAAGCACAGGCAATCCGTGAGGCACTGGCAAGCCTGGCGGCACAACAGCGGCTTGCGGTGGAGTTGAAATATTTGCGCGGCTGGAGTGATGAAGCCGTTGCGCAGCACCTGGAGATCACGCCGGGCAATCTACGGGTGATCCGCTATCGCACGCTCCGGCGCCTGCGCGAGCATCCGGCGCTCCACACACTCCTGGCCGAGGGCAGCATGAACGCAAGCGCCTGTTGATAGGTTTCCATGACTGCCGGCCAGGTTTCCGGGCCGCGCCGGTCGTACACCTCGCCGATATTGAAGCACAAGAATACCTGACTTTCACCAGCGCCGGCCTGACAGGAGCGGGAGGGCCGGGCACGAGCATTGGCATGCGCGGGAGCGAGGCCGGGGGTGAGGGCCGTCCGGCAGTGACCTGGCGCAACGCAAAAACCTATCCCCAGAAAGGCCATAAGTCCCGCTCAAGAAACTTCCATCCGGGATCCCGCACTGCGCTCGGGATGACCAGCTGACTGATGCATTCCGTCATCCCGAGCGTCGCGAGGGATCCCGGCCCCGTCGGCGCGCCGAACCGTGCGTTTCTTGCGGTATCACTGGCCCGCCGGGTCATCAGGTACTCGGAATGACCAGGGTGCGTCGACGTTGACGTGGCCCTGCCCGATTCTGCCGGGGGGTGCCGAACAGTGCTACCCAAAGACTCCGGCGGGGACCGCTTCCGGGAAGCTGGCTGCGCTGCTGCCAGTCGCATCGGACGCGCAGCACCCGCATCGCCAGCCCGCTGCTCGGCAGAAGCAGCTTCCGGGAAGCTGCTTCCGGCGCACCGGCAGCACGTTTCGGCACACCCGATTCTGCCTCTAATCTGGCAATACATGCCCATGTGTGCTATACTTTTCCCATTCCCATGCGAGCAGCGCTGACGCAAAAATAGGAAGTTTTCTGGCAATATGTCGCAATCACTGCCGAAACCAATTGAGCGACAGGCCGATCTGGCGCTGGTCGAGCGGGCTATCCGCGAGGTGCCGCTGCCGTTTCGCCTGATGTTCACCATTTTGCGCGAGACCGGTATGCGCGCCAGTGAGGTCTGCCAGCTCCAGGTTCGGGATGTGGTGCTGGATTCGGGCCGCGAGCGGCTGCATGTGCGCGAGGGCAAAACCGGCGAACGCATTGTCACGCTGACCAGCAATACCCATGCG
>DAOTUJ010000151.1:0-54416 GCA_034437175.1 Chloroflexaceae bacterium
CGCCGGAACCAGCTTCCCGGAAGCTTCTTCTGACGAGCATCGTACTGCCGCTGCGGGTGCTGCGCGTCCAATGCCACTGGCAGCAGCGCGGCCAGCTTCCCGGAAGCGGTCCCCGCCGGGGTCTTTGGGCAGCACTGTTCGTCACACCCGATAATGCGACAATGCCGCCGTACATCACGGAAGTATGCTCTTCTTTCGTAACACCCTCGTAATAGCCAGTCGGTATGCTAGCTGTGCTTTGATATCGGCACCGGGAAAGGAAGGTCGATGCTGGATTGCGATGAACTCCAACGTCAGGGAATGACAGCTCTCAAGGCCGGCGACAAAACAAGAGCTCAGGCTCTGTTTGCGCAACTTGTCAAAAGCGATCCCAACAATGAACGGGCCTGGTTATGCCTGGCAGCAACCGTGAAGAATCCGGATGAACAGCGTTACTGCCTGCAACGGGTGCTCGCCCTTAACCCTGGCCATACCCAGGCTCAGCGTGGTCTGGCAGCACTGGCTGAACCGCAATCCGTAGCCACGCCCGGTACCGCCGATCCTGCCGGCATCGCAACCCCCACCATCGACGATGAAACCGATAATGTACCGCTTGAGCAAGTGCAGGCGACCATCACAGCTTTGCACCATGCCCAGCAAGAAGAACAACGCCTGGCTGCTGAAAAAGCTGCCCGCGAAGCGCCGGCACCCGGCGACGTTCCCCTGCCGGAACCCCATGTTCCCGATGCCGAACACCCGGCCCGGCCCTTTTCCCTCCAGTCCGGCGACCAGGTCGGCGCATTTACGATTATGGAACGAGCCGGCGCTTCGGATGTTTACGAACTCTATGTAGCACACCAGGGCGACCCGAACTGGGTGTTCTGGTTGCGCCGCGCCGACAAGCCGATGGCTAAAGTGTCCGGTGTGAATCAGCTTTCGCAGTTTGAGCACGCAGGTGCGCATTACCAGGCCATGGCCATGGCCGGTACTACCCTTGAATTCGCACATACGCTGGCCGGCGTGTTCAGTTGCCCATTCATCGGGCGACGCTGGGTCGATTTTGCACGTCATGTCGACTATTCGCACAAACAGGAAATTTCCTACCAGCGTAGCCAGAAGTTTACGTTGCGCAACCTCGCCGTCAGCGGTACCGGCAACATCGCGCCGGTCAGTTATAGTGCAGCCGACGCAACGACGCGGATTTTCTATGCACCGGAGCAAGATGTTGCAGGGGCCGGCCCACCCGAAATCAGTGCGGATATTTTCGCACTGGGCAGCAGTTTTCTTTATGCTGTCGGCGAAGGCCGGCCCCAGGAGATTTTTGGCAAGACGCCGCCACGAATAGTCGGCGAGCTCGCCGGCTACCCGAAAGTGATCGCGGTGCTGCGCAAGGCAACCGCGCTCGATCCGGCTCAACGTTATGCCGATGGCGAAGCTTTTGCCGATGCGCTGGCTGAGGCTTTTGGGGATGTGATCAAAGGCAAGGAAGAAGCGCCGGAAAAGAAGCCGCGTAGCGTCAACTTGAGCTTGATCGTCGGCCTGCTGGTGACGGTCATTGTCGCGATTGTGGCCGGGGGCTCGGCGGCTTTGTTCGGTGTTTTCGGTAGCGACGACGAACTCACCATGCCCTCGCCGATGCCCGCCAGTCACGTCGATATCAGTGAGTTGCCTTCGGGGCCGCTTGATGTAAAAAATCTCTCCGTATCGTACGAGGATGACGGACGCATTAGCTTCCAAATTACCAAGGGCGACCAGGCCTTGCCGAAAGATGCCCGAGTTACCTATATGCTCTTCCTCAACGGCACCCATGTGGAAAAGCTGCGCAAGATCGATCAGCAGGAAGATCTTGTCACCCTGAGTTTTGTCGCGCCGCAGGAGATCGGCATGTACCGTTTGCGCGCCGAAGTGAGCAATGGCCAGGACGAAGAAGCGATTTATTATGAGCCCGGACGGCGCGCCGATCTCGAAGGCGCCGTCGCCGGAGCAATGCAGATCGATACGAAGAATTACGCCGAAATCATCACCTATTTCGGCCTGGTTGATCGCCACGAAAAATCTGTGCGTCTGAGCGGCCAGGCTGAAGTCACGGTGTATCAAGATGGCCAGCGCATCGAAAATTTCAGCATGATCCCGGTCGACCCTGATCAGGAGCCGTTGACTGTCGCTCTGGCCATTAATGTGAGCGGCAGTATGTACGGTGAGGCGCTGGTTACCGCCCGCCGCGCCGCCGCCGATTTCGTCAAACAATTGAGCGAACTCGACCGGGTCTGCCTGTACATCTTTGCGACCGAGGTTCAGCAAGTGACGGGCTGTAGCAGCGATCATGCCGCAGTGATAGCGGCGATTGAAGCACTCGAAACAATCGACGACACCTCGCTCTACGATGCGCTGGCCAGAGTAAGCAGCGATATGCTGGCTATTCCGGGGCGGCGGGCGGTAATTGTGTTAAGCGACGGCGCCGACACAACCAGTCGGAACAGCTTTGAGACGGCACTGAACATGGTGCACGAGAGCAATATCCCAGTATATACCATCGGCCTGTTGAGCGAAAAATTCGACGGCGGCATTTTGCAACGCCTGGCCGCCGAAGCCGATGCGACCTACCTGGAGGCGCCGAGCGCCGGCGAAATGCGTGGCCTCTACGACCTGATCGACCAGCAACTGGAGAACCAGTACCGGATTTCCTTCTATTCGCTCTATCCAGGGAAGCGCCAGGGCAACATTCAGATTACGGTTGAGCGCGAAGAGCATAGGGTCGACATCGAACGCAGCTTCGTCGTTCAGTAACAACATCCCCGACCGGCATCCGGCGGCACTGCCGCCGGATGCCGGTCGGGGATGTTGTCGTTTCTTGCCGTCATCAATCGGGTCTACGGCACTTGCAGCACCGGACAGCGGCTGGAGCGGAGCACCTGGGCGCTGACGCTGCCAAGCATATCGCTGAGATTGCTGCTGCCGCGGGTGCCCATAATGATCAGACTGATGTCGTGATCCAGGGCGGCCTGGATGATGGCTTCGGCAGCCGGGCCGCTGCGCAACTCGCCGCACGCGGCAACCCCGTCTTCGCGCAACTGCTGAACGATTTCGTCGACCAGAGCCTGGGCCACGCCGCGATAGACTTCGGCGAGATTGTCGTAGCCCTGGTAGCTTTCGTAGCGATTGGGCAATTCAAAGGCGTGCAAAACCACAATTTCAGCGTCTTCGACCCGCGCCAGATGCCCGGCATAGAGCACTTCGCGCTCCACAATCGGCGACCCATCGGTTGCCAGCATAATGCGTTTGAACATCATTGTTCCCCTTCTCTGGTTCTGGCAGCTACGCTGCCAGAACCAGGGCACTACAATCAGTACAATCAGATTGTATATTTGATGTCTGGCGGCATAGACGCCAGATTGTCCAATATGGTTTGCAGGTTGTATTAAGAACAGGATAACATACAGGCGGGCCGGTATGTTATGTTATCTTAACCACCAGAAGTTAGTTTTAGTTATTGTTGCTCTCGATGGCCGGAGCTTCGTTGCGAACGGTGATGCGGCGGGCCTTGAAGGCTTCGGCACGCGGCAAGCTGATGCGCAGCAGGCCGTTCTCGTAGCCGGCCTCAACCGCCTCGGGGTTGATGTGCTGCGGGAACTTGACCGAGCGCTCGAAGCTACCGTAGGCCAGTTCGTGCATATGGTAGCGGGCACCTTCGGGCAACTCCGGCTGCTTGAATTCGCCCTTGATGGTCAGCACCTGGTTTTCCAGGTTAATTTCCAGGGCGTCCGGTGCGACACCCGGTACCAGGGCATGCACGGTGTAGCCGGCGGCATCCTCGATCACGTTCAGCGCAACACCCAGTCGACGCTCGCCATTACCGTTCACCGGCGCAAAGAAGTCGCGGGTCATCTCGTCCATCAGCGAATTCAGCGTGGTAGCCGGGCGGATCTGGCGGCGAACAATCATCGGGGTCATCACAATTCCTCCTTGATAATCAGCTTTTTATTTCCGGTTTTGTTTCGCTCGTCGTTACAGCTCTAAGGATAGCGTGCGAATGTCAGAACGGCGTTAGCCGAGTGTAGGAGGAATGTTAAAGACTTTTTCGCCTGCGGCAGCAAGGAATGAGAGGGTTAATTCTTTCATTTTTGCGGCGTTGCCGCAAAAATGAAAGAATTAACTATTATTGTCCTTGCATTCATTCCCTGCCGACTGCGGAAGTCATATTCAAGCAAAAAGGACATACTGGCGCAAGAAGGCGTCGATGGCGGTATAGAAATGCGCGATGGTTTCGGTTTTGCGCCAGCCATGGCCTTCGCCTTCGTAGAGATGATACTCGTGAGGAATGCCGCGCCGACGCAATGAGGCAACAATCGCGTCGGACTGGTCGCGCGGCACGACTTTATCGTCGGCGCCCTGGAAGAGCGCGATAGGATCTTGCAAACGGTCGATATGAAAGATCGGTGAGCGTTCGCGGTAGACGACAGCGGCGGCAGGCAGCGGGCCGAGCAGGGAGTCGAGGTAGCGTTCCTCGAACTTGTGGGTATCGGCAGCCAGGCCGAACATGTTGGTCACGGCATAGAGCGCCAGACCGGCGCGAAACAGGCCGGGCGCCCGGCACATGGCTTCGAGCACAGTGAAGCCGCCCGAGCTGCCGCCCATAATCACGATGCGCCCGGCATCGGCCAGACCCTCGGCGGCCAGGTAGCGCGCCGCGGCGATACTGTCTTCGATGTCGCAGACGCCCCAGTTGTTGCGCAGTGCCAGCATGTATGCGCGCCCGTAGCCGGTACTCCCACGATAGTTGACATCCAGGAAGGTGTAGCCGCGGGTGGTAAAAAACTGCACCCGGCTACTGTAGCCGCTGCCGACCTGGCTGGTCGGCCCGCCGTGAACATGAATGATGGCCGGTGGCGGTGTCTGCCCACCTGGCGCAAAGCCTACCGGCAGATACAGCAAGCCATGAACTTCGGCGTCGTCGGCGCTGCGCCAGCTCACCGGGCGAGCGGCGGCCAGTTGCTCCGGCGCGGCAATCTCAGCCATCGTGCGACGCACAATTCGCAAATCGCCTTCAGCATGCAACAGCAAGCGGGTTGGCCGGCGGCTGGAGGAGGCGATCAGCGCAACCTGCGCGGTGGTCGGCGAAACGGCAATGTTGTCGTACCAGGTATAGGCCTCAAGGCCGGCAACGACTTCGGGCGCGCTGCCGTCAATCGGCAGGCGGAGAAGCCGATTGATACCACGATCATGGGGCAGCGCATAGATCGCCCGGCTGTCGGGGCTCCAGCCGAAGGTGACAAGACCCTGGATCCAGGCCGGCGTACCGTACTCGACTTCGTCGTTCGTCAGACGACGAACTTCGCCGCTGGTCAGATCGCGCAGATGGATCCGGCCCCAGCCACCGGCATCGGAGATATAAGCCAGCCAGCGACCATCGGGCGAGAAGGCCGGCTGAAAGATCGCCGTATCCTGGTCGCCGGCGATGACCTGTTGCGAACGAATGCGCGGCAGTGGGCCGCCGGTATCAAGTTCGGCGAGGTAGAGCAGCGTGCCGTCCCAGGGCATTTGCGGATGATCCCAGGCCAGGTAGGCAATCTGCTGCCCGGCGGGATGCCAGGCCGGCTGCATATAAAAATCGTGGCCTTCGGCCAGGCGCAGCGGCCAGTGCCGGCCGAGGGTGTCGACGAGAGCCAGCCGGTCAACGCCTTCGTCGGAATGCACATAGATCAAGGTTCGGCCATCAGGCGCGACGGCCGGCGCCGCAGCATGGCCAAAGGCCGGCGTGATCGGCACGGCAGTACCGTCGGCGAGAGCCTGGCGGTAGAGCCGCCCACTAGCGGCCTCGACGAAATACACCTGGCCCTGCGCGACGGTGAAATCGCCGCCGCCATAGCCGACGCTTGCCCGCACCGAGAGATCGCTAGTCAGGTCGCGGGGTGCATCGCCGCTACTCACATCGACAGCCACCAGCACACCCTGCGCCGAACGACCCTCCAGCCAGACCAGGGTTTTGCCGTCGCTATCCCAGCCGATCCCGGAGAGGCGCATACCGCCAGCCAGGCTGCGCGGCGTCAGCGGACTTTTCCAGAGCCCGAAGGGGGCTTGAGGAGAGGAGTTCATAGGTATCCTTTGAAATTTTCACAGCAGAAGATACCATAGAATACCATATCAAAAACCTGCCGGGTTTCAGCATCACAGAGCGGCACCGGCGATGCCGGTGCCGCTCTGTGATGCTGAAACCCCAAAACCTATTCGTCGCCGCGAGCCCGGCGGCGGGCGCGTTCTTTGGCTTCGCGCAGCCGTTCGAGCGGATCGCGCTCGTCGGTGGGCGAATTCGCTGCAGGCGGATTGGCCGACGGCGGCGCCGGCGGCACAGGGCCACGCGCCGGCGGCGTATCAGGCGGCAGCGTGTCGAGCGGCGGTGCTGAGAGCGGCGGAACCGGGCGATGGGCACGCTGCCGGGCCTGGTTCAGTCGCTCGAAGTTGTCGGGAGTGGTGGGCGGAACCGGCTTTTCGCGGGCAAAGCTGCGCCCGATAGCTACGAAATCACGCCGCTGCAGGAAGAGCCGGCGCAGACCGATATCCAGCGGCAAAAGGATCAGGGCCAGCCAGAGCAGCGGCAGGCCGATTTCACGTGCGCTGACCACTCGTTCACCGGTCGGCGCAAACGCCGCCGCCGGTTCACTGCTGATATCGTTGCCGCCGGTTTCGGCGCGCAAAGCGGCCAGCAAAGCCGGGTCGGGCTGATTCTGGCGATATTCTGCCGAATAGGGCACGACCATGCCGGCAACTTCCTGCACAACAGCGCGGCCATCGGTTTTGCCGGCCAGTTGCACCAGGTAGGTACCCGGCAAAGGATTGCTGACACTGCCGCGGTATTCACCGGGCGCCACCTGCTCCAGCGGCACCTCCTGGCGGCTGCCGTCGCTGCCAAGCAGCGTAGCAGTCAGATCGACGTTCTCGCGCGGCATGCCGGCATCGTCTGCCAGGTTGACGACAATTTCGGTGCTGGCGCCCTGCACCTGAATGTTGGTCGAAACACCCTGGTCGGTTTGCGCCGGCAACACCCAATCGATCATCTGCGAGGCGAAACGTGGGAACTCCGACCAGTTGACCCAGTCACGAGCCCACTTCGCCTTGACGTCGCTGGTCCAGGCGATACTACGCCCGAGGCCATACTGCCAGGTCGCCAGAATCGGCGTCTCGTCGGGAGCGACCAGCACCTGGCGGGCGGTCTCTTTGGCAGTCGTGCCATTGTAACCGTAGAGCGTCGGCAAACCGCTCGCGAGACCGGTCAGCAGCGGGCTATCGGCGGCCTGCGCGGGCAAGGTCGGTTCCTCGATAATATAGTTGCCGACGGCGGTAATTGTTTCCTGCAAAAAGATCTGCGGCACCTCAGACATATCTTCCGCCGGGTAATAGCGGCCGCCGCCGGCCTGAGCCAGGCGGTCGAGATAATCGGCCGAACCGCTACCGGCAGCGACAACCGTCAGAGTCATGCCCTGGTCGCGCATACGCCGGGCCAGGTCGACGTTGTCGCTACCGCTACCCCAGCCATCGGTGAGCAGAATAGCGTGCTTGATGCGTGCATCGGTCTGGGCGAGCACTTCTTCGGCCATGCGCATGCCGGCGCGCACATTGGTCGAACCACGCGGCTCGATATTCGAGACAGCACTGATCACCTGGTCACCGGTGGGGCCTGCGGTGGCCGGCAACACCCACTGGGCGCCATCGTCGAAGGCAACAATGGCAAGCGTATCGCTGGGGCCGAGCAATGTCGCAGCCTGGGCGACGGCTTCCTTCGCGATATCGATCTTGCGCTCGCCGCTCTGGAACTGAGCGCTACTGCGATTGGGGCCGGCGCAGTGGCAGGCATCCATGCTACCGGATTTGTCGATCACAAACACCAGCGCCAGATCGGGGCGTTCTTCGCGGTCGCGCACATCCATATAAACCGGCAGCGCTTCTTCGATAGGCGTGCGCCCGTAGCCACCGACGCCATAGCTCTCCTCGCCGCCGACCATCACCAGGCCACGGCCGAGATCGCGCACATAGATCGGTAGCGCGGCCGTAGTTTGCACCGGCACATTGCGCGCCGGCACATTGATCAGCACCACGGCTTCGTAGGCACTCAGGCCGCTCAGATCGGTAGGCACCCGGTCGGGGCTGACCGTCTCGACGGTAATATTGGCGGCGCTCAGCGCATTGGCAAAGGCTACGGCATCCTGGGGTTGGCCTTCAACCAGCAAGACCCGCGGCGGACCTTGCACCTGTACCAGCGCCGTCGCCTCATTGTTCTGCACCCGGCCGTCTTCCGCCGGATCGACCTGCACCCGGTAGCGTTGGAATCCCTGGCCCTCGGCCGGCACCGTGAAACTGTAGCGATTGACGCCCACAGCCAGTTGTACCTGCTGCTCGGCGAGCACATCCTGGTCGGAGAGCAGGCGTAGCGTGGCGGCCTGAGCGCGATTGCTCTCAACCGTGGCCACCAGGGTCAGTTCCTGAGTATCGCGCACCCGGTCAGGCGCATCAAGCTCGGCAACCAGCACCTCGGCATCGGTTGTAGAATCACTCAGATCCACAATATCGACCGGAACGCCCCGAGCGGCAGCCAGGCGAGCGGTTTCCTGGGCGTCGCCGCTATTTTCGCCGCCATCGCTGAGCAAAACCAGGCGCTTCTGGGCATCGGCGGGGAAGAGCGCCAGGCCGAGTTGCAGTGCCTCACCGATATTGGTGCGATTGGCGACCGGCACCGAACTAATGCGCCCGAGAAAAGCAACTTCGGAGGGCGCGCGCTCAACCAGGGCATTTTCACCAAAGACCACCACGGCAGCCTGCTGGCCCTGCTGCATGGTAGCGAGCGCCTCCTGAACGTAGGCTTCAGCCTGGCCGCGCATCGAGGGCGAAATCGAGTCGCTGCTATCGATCACAAAGACTGTCGTGAGCGCATTGACCGGCCAGATGATCTGAGCACCGGCCAGCGCCAGGATCAGCGCCAGGATCAGCGTGCTGCGCAAAGCCAGGCTGGTATAGAAACGCCAGGATGCAAGACGACGCGGCAGAGCGAGGGCGAACCACCAGAGCGGAATAAGCAACAACAAGAGCCAGAGCGCACCGGGATAGATGAAGGTTAAGCCGGGCATATATTTAGCCTCCGTGGCGCAGAGCGCAGGAGCGAGCAGGATCAGGCGGGGAGCGCAGAATCGGTCGCACAGACGCAAAGCCCCGACATGTTTGGTTCATTGTACTCCTTTAGCGGCAGAGCGACAAGATCGAAGTGAGAGGCACGAATGTAATGAACCGAAGAACCAGGGAACTAAGGAACCAGACTTTGCTTGCCCCCTAAAACTCTAATTCCCGTCTTCCCTGGTGTAAATGAACCGAAGAACCAGGGAACTAAGGAACCAGACTTTGCTTGCCCCCTAAAACTCTAATTCCCGTCTTCCCTGGTGTAATTGCTTTTAGTTCGCCCACTGGTTCTTTCGTTCCCTGGTTCTTTCGTTTCCTGGTTCTTTGGTTCTTTGGTTCTTTGGTTCTTTCGTTCTTTCGTTCTTTCGTTCAACGCTCCAACTCCAGCGTCGCTATCCGCGCCTGGTCATCGACAAAATCATCGCCGAAAGTCCAGGCAGTCAGGCGTTCATCGTCGTCTTGCGGCAAATAGAGGCCAACGATCAAATCGTAGCGGCCGGCGGGCAAATCGGGCGGCAGCCAGATCCGATGCGGGTCTTCGATCCAGTCGCCGGGCGTCCACTGCGGGGTCGGCATAGCTCCAGACTGTGGGCGCTGGTTGCTCTCGGCGACAATCCGGCCCGCGCCATCGACAACATGCACGAAGACGGTCCAGTCGTCGGGGATGGGTTCGAGCGGATGCCAGTAGAAGACCGGGCGGAAGACGGCACCAGGGGCAAATGCACCGGCCTGGCGCCAGCCGTGCAATTCGAGGCCGCGCTCCCAGGAGCGACGGTAGCGCACCTGCAGCGGTTCGGTGATGCGCTGGCGGGCGGCATCGGGCGGCAGGGTGCGCCACTCATAGGCCGGCGCAATCACGGCGGGCGGCAGATACAGCGCCAGCGCGAGCAAGATCGCAGCAGATGCGGCGATTACCGGCCGCATCAGGCGCTCAGTTGCGAACCAGGCCAGCAAGCCGCGCGCCAGCAGTATCGCAATCGCCGGCAGCGCCGGAAAGATCAGCCGACCCTGCCAGGCAACCAGGCCGGCGGTAAAAGCAAAAGCCGTAATCCAGATCAGCGCCAGCAGCGGCAACAGTAGCAGGGCAAAAGCCGGCTGAGCCGGACGAAGATCCGACCAGAGCGCAGGCCGGCGCAGCCAGCCGAACAGGCCCAGCGCGGTGAGCCCGGCGTAGAACCAGGTAACGACGGGCGGCGGAGCAACACTCAGCCAGCCGAAGCAGGCCCAGAAGGAACACAGCAACTGCCGGCCCGCCGCCAGCCAGGCGGCCGGGTCGCGCCAGTTGAAAGCAGCCGTGGTGAACTCGGCACGGAAGACGGCCAGGCCGAGCGGATCGCCATAAAGCAGCCAGTTGCGCGCATACCACCAGCCGGCCAACAGCAACACAATCCCGGCCGCCAGCGCCGCGTAGCCGGCCAATGCGCGCCGGCCCCCGGCAGCCACCCGCCAGAGCGCCCAGGCCAGCAGCGGCGCCAGCAACAGCGCACTGAGCTTGGTAATCAGCGCCAGGCCAAGCAACAGGCCGCCGCCGGCCGCCAGTGCCCATGGCCCGAGGCCAACCTGGGAGCGCGGGCGGCTCGCCCGCCTGAGTTGTTGCGGGCGAGCCGCCCGCGCTCCTGCTACCGCCACTGCCAGCCAGAGCAAGGCCGCGCTCAGGGTTGTCAGCAGGGCATCATTCGTTACCAGCGCCGAAGTGAAGAGAAACTGCGGGTTGAGCGCGACGAGCAAAGCCGACGGCAGGGCCACAGTCGGGCCGAAGAGCGTGCGAGCCGTACCCCAGACGCAGAGCACAGTCAGCGCAGCAAGCAGTGCCGAGACCGCCCTGACCAGCCGCCAGCTCAGCACCGGCGCCGGCCAGGGCCAGTATTCCTGGCTGCCGCGCATAAAGGCTGCCGGCCCGTCGCCGCCGCTCCAGACAAAATTAGGGTCGGCGCGGAGTTGCACTTCGCGCTGCTCGGGCGGCAGCCAGGCCACAGCGGGCAGCGCCAGCAGATAGGCCAGCGGCGGCTGGTGCCCCTCACCAGGCACATCGCTGCTGCCGTCGGCGTATTGTACCGGCAGGCGCCCCTCGCGGCTCAAAAACAGCACATAGCGAAAATGGCCGGCTTCATCGGGGCCTTCGCCCAGCGGCACCTGCAGATTGTAGAACAGCGCCAGCAGGACGAAGGCCAGCAGAACGGCAGGAAACAGCAAGCGCTTCATCACCCAAAGCGCGGCTTGCGCTTTTCGCGGAAGGCCATCACGCCCTCGGCAAAATCGGAGTTGGCGGCAGCAACCTGCTGGGCCTGGGCCTCGTAATCGAGCACCTGTTCGATGCCGGCATCGGCGGCAAAATCAAAGGCGCGCTTCATCAGGCTAAGCGCCTGCGGCGAAGCACTCGCCAGGCGTGTCGCCAGCTCCTGAACCACGCCGGGAAACTCGGCGGCCCCGGCGACCTGGTTGAGCATGCCGTAGCGGTAAGCGGTCGGCGCATCAATGCCCTCGCCGAGCATGCAGAGCTCCAGCGCACGGGCCTGGCCGATCAGGCGCGGCAGAAAATAGGTCATGCCGCTGTCGGGTACCAGGCCAATGTTGGCAAAAGCGGCCACGAAGCGCGCCGCGTCGACGGCAACCCGGAAATCGCAAGCCAGCGCCAGGCTAAAACCGGCACCGGCGGCCACCCCATTGACGGCGGCAATAATCGGCTTGTTGATGCTGCGCAGCCGCAGAATGAGCGGATTGTAGAGCCGGCGGATCGTCTCGGATAGCCCGGCGCTATCATCGAGCGGAATGCGCTTGATGTCCTGGCCGCTACAAAAGGCCTGGCCGGCACCAGTCAGTACGATGCAGCGAGCAGCGGCATCGCGCTCAGCCTGTTTCAGCGCCGCCATCAATTCGCGGTGCAGGTCTTCATTGAAGGCATTGTAGACCTCGGGTCGGTTCAACGTAATGGTCGCAACGTTCTCGCTGAGGTTGTAGAGCACAGTTTGCTGTTCAGTCATGGTTACGGCTATTTTCCTTTGAAATCGGGGTTGCGTTTTTCGATGAAAGCAGCCATGCCTTCTTTCTGGTCTTCGGTATCGAACAGGAGGTAGAAATTGCGGCGTTCGATCTCCAGCCCATCACGGACAGTCGTTTCGACGCCATAGCGCAGGGCTTCACGGGCCAGTTGCACCGCCACCGGCGCACGACTCGCCACATCGTCGGCCAGCCGGCGCGCCTCGGTGAGGAAGCCCTCCAGCGGCGCCACCCGGTTGACCAGGCCATACTGCTGAGCTTCATACGCATCAATGGTTTTGCCGGTCAGGATCATTTCCATCGCCCGATACGGCCCGATGGCCCGCGCCAGGCGCTGGGTACCGCCGGCCCCCGGAATCACGCCGATGGTGATTTCGGGCAGGCCGAACCGGGCCGTCTCGCTAGCCACGATCATATCACAGAGCAAGGCCAGTTCGCAGCCGCCGCCGAGCGCATAGCCACTGACTGCAGCGATAATCGGCTTGCGGCAATCACGAATACGCTCCCAGCGCTGCACCATCCGGCGCTGCAACATCGCGGTCGGACCGGCCTCAGCCATGGCCTTGATATCGGCACCGGCGGCAAAAGCGCGCGGCCCGCCGGTCAGAATAATGCAGCGAACCGCATCGTTCGCATCCAGATCAGTCAGTACCGCCAGCAGCGCATCCATCAAATCGACACTGAGCGCATTCAGTACCCGCGGGCGATTGAGCGTCACCGTCGCGACAGCACCGTCGATGTCACAGAGTACCAGGGTATCGTCACCCACCGGGCACCTCCTTGGTAAAGAAAACATGAACGTTCCGCGGCGCCAGTATACCATTGCTTGCAGGGAACCATGCGCGCCGGGGGTAGGGGCACAGCAGCGACAATGATTTTCTGCGCCGACCTATTTTGCGCAGTGGTATCTGCCAACTGGCCAGGCATCAGGCAAGCGGTGCCGCTGCTGTGCCCCTACCCCACCGGTTGCCAGGACTCGCAAATCGGCGTACCATAAATACTAACAATAACGCAGTGTTTCATATCAAGCCATCTGGAGAACTATACAATGCCAACAAAATATTTCAGGCAACTTCTCATCGGCCTAATCGGCGCGCTGCTCGCCGGTTGCGGCGCCCCGGCCAGCGAACCGGGTACCGGCGGCGACAGTCCGGCAACCATCCGGCTGGGTTATGTGCCGGTGATGATCTACGCGCCGCTGTTCGTGGCCCAGGAGCGCGGCTATTTCGCCGACGAGAATTTGCAGGTCGAACTGACACCGTTGCAGGGCGGCAGCGACTCGGTAGTGCAACTGGCGGCCGGCAACTTCGATGCGGCCGTCGGCGGCGCCGGAGCCGGCCTGCTCAATGCCGCCTATCGCGGGATCGAATTTACCATCGTGGCGCCCATGCACAGCGAGCGTCCGCCGCTGACCAGCCCGCTGGTGATCAGCAGCCGCCGTGCCGAGGAGTTCGGTAGCGTGGCCGATCTGCGCGGCCGCAGGGTGGCCATCAATGCCACCGGCGCCGCTACCGAGTACTGGCTGGCCCAGGCACTCGCGCAGGCCGGGTTGACGATGGACGACATTGATTTGCAAACGGTCGCCTTCCGTGATGTGGTGGCGGCACTGGAAAGTGGCTCGCTCGATGCGTCGATCCTGGGCGAGCCGCTGGTGACAATCAATGAAGACCGCGGCACGGTACAGGTGCTGGCCGAAGATTTCATCGACGGTTTCACGGCAACGTTTCTGTACATGGGCCGGCCGTTGCTGCGCGACAATCCCGAAGCGGCCCGCGGCTTTATGCGCGCCTACCTGCGGGCCTGCCGCGATTTGCAGGGCGCCTACATGAATGAAGAGATCGCCGCCATCATCGAGCAGTACACCGAGGTACCGGCCGACATCGTGCTGCGCGCCTCGCCGGCTCGGTACGATCCCGCCGGCAGCGTGCCGCTCGATAATCTGAACACGCTGCAAGCTTATTTCCTGGATCGCGGCCTGCTCGAATATAGCGAGCCCATCGACCTCGGCGCTTTCGTTGATACTGCCCTCGCCGCCGAGGTTACGGCGGAATTGAATGCAGAGGAGCAATAAGATTATGAACCACTCGATACCCGGCGTGCTGCTGCTTTTGATCGCAACACTGCTCGCCGGTTGCGGTGCGGCGCCGGTCGAGGCGCCGGTCGAGGCGCCGGCCGGCGCACCGACAACAGTTCGCATGGGCTACATCCCGGTCATTATTTTTGCGCCGATCTACGTGGGCATCGAGCGCGGCTACTTTGCCGCAGAAAATATCAATATCGAGTTGAGCACCGTAACGGCAACCAATGATGCGGTAGTACAACTGGCAGCCGGCAATTTCGATATGGCGCTGGCCGGCGGCAATGCCGGGGTCTTCAACGCGCTCAGTCGCGGGCTGGAATTTACCATCGTCGCACCGATGCACAGCGAAAGCCCGCCGGTCGCCACGCCACTGGTGATCAGCGCCAACCGCACTGATGAGATCACCAGTGCCGCCGACCTGGCCGGCAAAACCGTCGGCATCAATGCCAATGGCGCCGCCATCGAATACTGGGTCGACCAGGCCCTGGCTCAGGCCGGCCTCAGTATCGCCGACGTCGAACTGCGGGCGATGCCCTTCCCAAATATGCCGGCGGCCCTCGAGAATGGCTCGCTCGATGCAGCCGTCATCACTGAGCCGCTGGTGACCATCAACCGGCAGCAGGGCATCGTTGCGGTGCTCGCCGAAGATTTCATCGACGGCTTTACGGCAACCTATGTATTCGTCAATCCAGACTGGCTGGCGGCCAACCCGGCGGCGGCGCGTGGCTTTATGCGCGCCTACCTGCGGGCCTGCCGCGATTTGCAGGGCGCCTACATGAATGAAGAAATCGCCGCCATCATCGAACAGTACACCGAAATACCATCGGCTGTAGTTGCGCAGAGTTCCCATGCCCGGTACAATCCTGATGGAATGGTACCGCTTGAAGACCTGCAAACTCTCGAACGCTTCTTTCTTGAACGCGGCGCGCTCGAATATGCAGAGCCACTCGATTTGAGCAACTTCGTCAACCGCGAACTGGCAGCCGAGATCGCCGCTGAACTGGATAATGAATAAGCTATGTCGGCGCCGAAAATCAACATCCACAATCTGCACGTGACGTTTCCCGGTCGCGCCGGTCATGCGCCGGTGCAGGCGCTCGCCAATCTCTCACTCAACATTGCCGATGGGGAACTGGTGTGTGTGGTGGGGCCGAGCGGCTGCGGCAAAACAACGTTGCTGCGCGTGCTTGCC
This sequence comes from Chloroflexaceae bacterium, assembly GCA_034437175.1. Taxonomy (GTDB): domain Bacteria; phylum Chloroflexota; class Chloroflexia; order Chloroflexales; family Chloroflexaceae; genus DAOTUJ01. The sequence goes on from DAOTUJ010000151.1 coordinate 15,411, forward strand.
GGCCTGGAGCAGGCGAGCGGCGGGCGCGTCGATTTCCGCAGCGACGGTACTTCGCGCCCGCTACGCGGCATGGTTTTCCAGGGCGCCGGGCTCTTCCCCTGGATGACGGTCGAACAGAATGTGTCGTATGGGCTGCGTCTGCAAGGCCGACCGGCTCCCGAACGGGTTGCGACTGCCCGCCACTGGCTGCACGAAGTCGGCCTGGAGCGTTTTGCCCGCGCATACCCGGCCCAACTTTCCGGCGGTATGCAACAGCGCGTCGGGCTGGCCCGCGCCTTCGCCTACGATCCACAGGTGTTGCTCATGGACGAGCCCTTCGGCGCACTCGATGCCCAGACCCGCATTGTGTTGCAACAGGCGCTGCTGGCGCAGTGGGAACGGGCTGCTCGCACGGTCGTCTTTGTAACCCACAGCATCGACGAGGCGCTAACCCTGGGTGACCGGGTGCTGGTTATGTCGGCGCGCCCCGGTCGGCTGATTGCCGAGTTCCCGGTGCCCTTCCCGCGCCCTCGCGATGCCATTACGCTGCGCGGCCAGGCCGACTTCGGCGAACTGGTCAGCCAGATCTGGGCTGTTTTGCGCAATGAAGTCGAATTTTCGCGCGCCGTGCGGGAGAACGAATAATGAATCGTACTCGCTGGTTATCGGTGCTTTCGCCGCTGTTGCTGCTGGCGCTCTGGGAGCTGGCCGTGCAGATCGGCTGGCTCAACCCAATTTTTTATCCGCCGCCATCCGAGGTTTTTGTAACCCTGGGGCGGCTGATTGCCAGCGGCGAGCTGTTCCACGATATCGGTATCAGCCTGTGGCGCATCGGCGCCGGTTTTCTGCTTGGCGGCGTGCCGGCTGTGATCGGTGGCCTGCTGATGGGCATCAGTCCGCTGTTTCGGGCGCTCTTTCAGCCGCTGGCCGCCGCCATCTACCCGATCCCCAAAATCGCCCTGCTGCCGCTGATCATTGTGGTGCTCGGCATCGGCGAAGCCAGCAAGATCGCCACGATTGCGGTCAGCGTCTTTTTCCTGGTCGTGCTCAACGTTGCCGGCAGCGTACTTCAGGTCGATGCGCGCTACTTCGAGGTGGCCCGTAGCTTCGGTGCCGGGCGCGGCGCCCTGTTCTGGACGGTGGCGCTGCCCGGCAGTCTGCCCGGCATCATGACCAGCATCAAACTGGGCATGGGCTTCGCGCTGACGCTGATCGTCGGCGTAGAATTTGTCGGCGCCAATAGCGGTATCGGTCATTTGATCTGGCGGGCCTACGAACTCTACGCCATCGACCGCATGATCGCCGGGCTGGTCGCCATTGCACTGGTCGGCTGGCTGATCAGCGTGCTGCTGGATGAGCTGGAACGTGTGCTGATTCCCTGGCAACACCGGGCTACGCGCCCGTCGGAGGGCAATGTGATGCAAAACTTTCTGCGCACCTGGTGGGGCGCGATTCGCCCCTGGAGCTATACTGCGGCGATTATCCCGGTGGTACTGGGCACAGCCATCGCCGCCTACGACGGTTTTTTCAATACCTGGTATTTTCTGCTGGCGCTGATCGGTTCAATTGCTATTCAGGCCGGCACGAATCTGATGAATGATTACTACGATTACACTAAAGGCACCGATACGCCACAGGCGCTGGGCACCGGCGGCGCCCTGCTGCACGGCGACCTTACGCCGCGCCAGATCTTCATCGGCGGGCTGGTCAGCTTCGGTCTCGGCTCGCTGATCGGGCTCTACCTGGTCAGCGTGACCGGGCCATTCATTCTCTGGCTAGGCATTCTCAGCGTTTTGGCAGGCTATTTTTATACCGCCGGGCCATTTGCTTTTGCTTACACCGGCCTGGGCGAAATCGCCGTGTTCATCTTCATGGGGCCGGTGATGGTCGTCGGCGCCTACTACGTGCAGGCCGAACAGGTCACCCTGCCGATGATCCTGGCCTCGCTGCCGGTCGGCTTCCTGGTGGCTGCAATTCTGCACGCCAACAATTTGCGCGACCTCGACAGCGACCGCGAGAAGGGCAAACGTACGCTGGCGACGATCCTGGGCAGGGAAGGCGCGAACGTCGAATATTATCTGCTGATCGGCGGCACCTATCTGTCGTTGCTAGTGCTGGTGCTCTTGAACATCGCGCCCTGGCCGACCTTGATTGCGGCGGTCACGCTGCCGACGGCCATCAGGCTGATGAGAATCGTCGCTACCAACAGCGAACCGAAGGCTCTGCAACCGGTGCTGCGCCAGACGGCCGGACTGCACAGCCAGTTCGGTTTCCTGATGGTCGCCGGCTGGCTGGCAACCATTGTGTTCGGGACAATGATGGGGTAAGTAGGGGCGAAGCAGTCACCTCCGGGATTTGCCGCGAAGCGGCAAATCCCGGAGGTGACTGCTTCACCCCTACTCGCGGTTACGCGCCTTCATCGCCCGCTCGATTTCGCGCTGGCTGTCGCGTCTGGCGATGTCTTCGCGTTTGTCGTAGAGTTTCTTGCCGCGAGCGACGCCAAGCTCAAGTTTGGCGCGCCGGCCTTTGAAGTAGACTCGCAGCGGCACCAGCGTCAGGCCTTTCTGTCGTACCAGGCCGGTGAGCCGACTGATCTCGCGGCGATGCAGCAGCAACTTGCGCGGGCGCGTCGGCTCGTGGTTGAAATAGGTACCGGATTGCTCGTAGGGCGAGATGTGCATATCGTAGACCAGGATCTCGTCGTTGACGACGCGGGCATAGCTGCCGCGCAGGTTCAGCCGCCCGGCGCGCACCGACTTGATCTCGCTACCGGTCAGCACAATGCCGGCCTCAATGCTCTCCTCGATATGATAATCATGGCGCGCTCGCCGGTTGTCGGCGACCACACCGGGATTTCCATGCTTATTTGCCATGCAAAAACCTTTTGCGCCTCCGGCAGGGCGGAAGCTTCTATGTATTTCGTTCGATTGCGCGGCAAAGCCGCGCAATCGAACGAAAAGATAGTCCTTCCTTGCTTCCGCAGGCGAAAGAACGCCGGCGGCGCAAGCCGGCTATGCGTCTTCCATCGAACGAAGCACCCGGTGAGCCCGCAACGCCAGCCAGAGCGCAAAATATTCCTCGGCATTGTCGAGATCTTTGCCGCTGATCTGCTTGATGCGTTCGAGCCGGTAGAGCAACGTGTTGCGATGTACATGCAGCGCCTCTGAGGTTGCCCGCAGGTTGCCCAGGTGGCTGAAATAGGCATCGAGCGTTTTCAGCAACTCGCCACCCTGCTTGTCACCGCCCTGGCGCTGGTCGTAGGCCGCCAGCGCCGAAAGCGTCTCGCGGTAGAACGTCCAGAGTTCCGGTGTTTCGCGCAGCCGTACCAGAATGCGATACACACCCAGGTCGGCAAAAGCAAAAACCTGCTCCTGGCCGAAGAGCTGGCGCCCCAGGATCAAGGCCTGCTCAGCCTCGTCGCGCGTACGCCGCCACTCACCGAGCGACGGAGCCGGCGTCCCAACCGCCATAGCCAGGCCGGTGAAATCACCGGCAATGCGTTCGCGCAGTTGTTCGGCAATGTCGCGCGGGCGCGGCAAATCATCGGCCATCGGCAGCAGGCAAAGCAGGCCGCTTTCGCGCCGCGAGATGGGCGCCGCCACATTCCGCCGTGACAACTCAGTCTGTACCCGGCTGATCAGGCGATTGATCAGGGGCTCGGTGGGCGCATCGAGGTGTACCATCAGCGCCACGTGCGTCCGGTTCAGATGATAGCCCATTTCCTGACCGCGCCGCAGCAGCGCCTCGAAATCACCATTGGGATTGGCCAGAATATTCGAAACAAAGTCGCCGCGCAGGCGATCTTCAGCCGCCTGTACCGCCTGTTCTTTCGCAAACTCGATAGCCAGTGCCACCGCGCCCTGGGCCGCCGCCAGCTGATCCCAATCGCTGAGTTCCGTGCCGGCAATGGCCAGGAAACCGGCCGGGCCGGTACCAATCGCCGCCACCCAGATCTCGTGACCGAGCAAACCGGTCTTACCGGGCGTGGTCGGCCGCAGCGCCTGCAAAGCCAGCCGGGCTGAACCGCGGCTGATATGGTGGCGAAATTCGCCAACCGCACTGTAACAGGCGACACTCTGGCCAGTATATGCGCTGAGCGTTTGCAGCAAACCCGGTACCCCGTCGCCGGCCAGCGAACGCTGGGTCAACAGATTGTACAACTGGGCTGCCCGCCGTTCACGCTGGGCTTCATAATCGCTGATCAGACGGGCGATCTCGCGCTCGATTTCTTGCAGATCGCTATCGGCAGGCAGTTGCAAGAGCGGCAGGCGACTCGCCTCGGCAGCATCGACATCTTCGGGGTGCAGGTGCCCCAGGAAGACAATCGCCGCCACCGGCACCGGCGCCGAAGCCAGGCGGCGCACCAGCGTTGCCAGCGTCAATCGTGGGTCGAGCGCCAGCGCAGCTTCAACCGAAAGCAAGGCAACTTCGCCACCCCGCAACTCGGCAAAGGCCGGCAAGGTCGTACGCAGTGTGGTCATCCAGGTTACCTGGTGCCCCAGACCGGCGCTGCCGGCCACCAGGTTGGTAGCCGGCGGCAAAGCCAGGCGTTGCATATCGCGAACTGTAATCGTCGGCATGACCCTATTCGGCAGTTGTTTTCACAGATAATGCCATGCATTATAGCACGCATAGTCTCAACGCCGAAACCGGCGCGGTGAGCGGTAGCGTGGCGAGCACAGCGAGCAGGCCGGAGCGCCGCCGGCAGAGCAGATCGTAGCCTGCCCTGCGCCTGTTGAAGAGATGAAAAACGCCGGTTGCGGCACCAGCAAACACGCGACCACGTCACACGGGAGTTGCACACAACCCGCGACAGGAACAGGAAGGAGCGCGACAGCGTGCCAGCCGCCGGCACGTGGCTCGTACAGCTTTTCGGAGATTCGCAAGGCATTGCGGCCGAGAGCGCGGGCGGCTCGCCCGCATTCGGTGCTCGGCGGGCGAGCCGCCCGCGCTCCCGGCAAGTCGGTGCAAACTTCCGGCAGGCGTTACCAGGCCGGGCCGAGCACCGCTGCCGCCACTTGCTGGCCCAGTTCAACCGCAAAGTTGGTGCCGCGATCCCAGGGGTAGACCTGGCTCATGCTGGCCCAGAACAGGTCGGGCAGCGGCGTGGCCGGCGGCGGAATATTGCGCCCGTGGTTGACCGGTACAATCGGCTGGGCATAGGCTTCGCGATGCAGCCAGGCTTTGCGCACCCAGTTCGGCTGGAAGCGCGGATTCGCCCGTTGTAAGGCCGGCAGGAATCGCTGGAGCAACTCGGCCTGGCTGAGCCGGAAATACTCATGGTCGGGGTCGAGGTAATCGCCGCAGTAGATCAAATGATCGCCGCCGTAATGCCGCGGAGCAATGAAATTGGTATGCTCAACCAGCGCCAGGAAAGGGAAGGTTTCCTTGGGCATATTGATCCAGTAAAATCCGTTCGTCAGGCGGCGGCGCAGAGCAATGGTGAGCACAACCGCGCCCATCGAGCGCAGTTCGCGCAGCCGGCCCAGGTAGCTCTCCGGCAACTGCGGCGCCAGGCGGGCCAGCAATTGCGGCGAGCCGGTCACAATCACCCGGTCAACATGCTGCTGCTCGCCGGCAGCACTGATCTGCCAGCCGATTTCAGCCGGCGTGAGCGCCTGCACCGGCGCCCGCAACCGGACGCAGGCACCATAGCGTTCCACTTCGGCACAGAGCGCATCGGCAAAAGCCTGGAAGCCGCCCTGAAAATAGCCGAGCTTGAAGCTGCGCGCCCGAAAGCGCGCCCAGAGCCAGGCCATGTTCACCTCGTCGGCGTGGTTGCCGAATTTGCCCTCGAGCAGCGGGCGCAACACCGACTGGAAGGCGCGCTCCCCGGCGTAGCGCCGGATCCACTCGCTCGCCGTGAAGCGTTCCAGCGTTCGCCAATCGGCATACAGATATTTCAGGTAAGCAATCGTCAGGCCAAACCGTAGCCGATCAATCAGGGGCATAGCCGGAAAACGCAGCACCTGTGCCGGTCCATCCAGCGGATAAACCCGCCCATTCCACCACTGCGCAGTCACCGGGGCACGAAAGAACAGCTTGCGCTGAAAACCAATGTCGCGTACCAGGTCGAGAATGGCTTGATCTGTCTGAAAGATATGGTGGTAAAAGCGTTCCAGTGGCCAGTGCCAGGCCGGGTCGCGAAAGCCGGAAGCCAGGCCGCCCGGCAACGACTGGGCTTCGTAGACCAGCACCTGGTGGCCGGCGCGGGCAATCTGGTAGGCGGCAGTCAGGCCGGCAACCCCGGCGCCGACAATAGCCACTCTCATGGCTGCACCTGCCGGGTGGCTTCATCGGCCTCACGGCGAGGCAATGGCACCGTTGTTGCCGGATCAGGTACCGGCGTAGGCTCAGACTGGCGGGCGGCCCGGTCGATATCGCGCCAGCTAATGCTCTCGCGCAGCATATAGAAGCCGCCAAGCAGGGTAATCGGCAACCAGAGCGCCACATGCAGCACCAGGGTATAGCTGGTAGCGACCGCTTGCGGCACGCCGAACTGGCGCAGGATCGCAATACCGGGCGCGTCAAAAGTCCCGATATAACCGGGCGTGGAAGGAATCGTCGTCGCCAGATTCACAATCGCCGTCATCAACATCAACACCGAAAAGGGCACGGTAAACGAGAAAGCGTGCATCACAAACCAGTATTTAGTGGTTTCACCAAACCAGATCAGGGTGGTAGTCGCAAAAATCACCAGCATCTCGCGCGGGCTGCGCAACGACTGCAAGCCATCGACGAAGCGATCGAAGAGCCCGTGAATATGCGGGCGCCAGCGAGCCGGCAGCAGCGTATCGACAAAGCGGGCATACAGCCGGCTGAAGCGGGCCGGTCGAGCCGCCAGCAGCAGAAATACCAGCAGCGCGATGCCGAAGAGCAAGCTAAAACCAATCACAAGCGCACGAAAGAAGGCCGGCAAGGGCGCGAAAGGCAGCGTGACAAAGACAAACAGCAACATCACCAGGCCGTCGAAGAGCCGTTCGAGCACGACGGTTGCCAGCGAAGCACTCATCGGCACGCCTTCCTTGCGGCGCAGCACATAGCTGCGCAGCACCTCACCGGCGCGGGCAGGATAGACATTATTGCCCATGTAGCCGATCACCACCACCGGAAAGAGGCGTGCGGTGGGGATCGGTTTGAGGTGCAACAACATCGAGTGCCAGCGCCAGGTGCGCACCCAGACCGCCGCAAAATACACGGCAACACTGGGAACCAGCCACCAGTAGTTGGCGCTCCGCAACTCCTGCCAGAAATGCCCCAGATCCAGCCCCCGCAGGGCAATGGCGAGAAAGACGGCGCTGACGATAATGCCGAGCCAGAGTTTCCAGCTGCGCAAGTCTGTTTCCTCGTTCCAGCACGGCCGGGCCGTGGCGATTGATACTCCCGGCATCATACCCCGCCACATTATGCTTGTCAATCAGCTCGATGGCTTGCGCAGCCGGCGGCAGCTGCGCCGCTGACATGCAGCAAGTTCAGGGCAATGCCCTGAAAACCCGTTACAAATCACGACTTACGCGGTGGTGACCGCAACCGCCTTTTTGCGCCTCCGGCAGGGCGGAAGGAACCGTTTATTTCGGTTGTTCTGGCGGCTTTGCTGCCAGAACAACCGAAAAAGACCGGCATTTCCATGCTGCCGCAGGCGAAAAAAGACTTGCATTACCGAACGAGTGTGCTATAATACAAACAAGAACAAACAGGCGAAATACAGGCGGGCCGGCAGAGCCCGGAAAGGTGGATAGCGATGTACCGGAAAGAAATCGTTTACGACTCTGAAACACGCGATTTTGCGATGTACCTGGATGGTGAACTGGTCGGTTTCGCCCGAACGTACCAGGAAGCCGAAATCACGCTCGATCAACTGGTCTTCGAGTTGTTGAATGGAAACTATTTTCGCGAAGCTGCCTGAGCAATTGCGCAGCAACGCATCCACAGATATAATCGACCCTGATAGAAGGCGAACCCGCTGGTGGCGGGTTCGCCGCTTGTTCTGGTATCAAGCTCTCGAAAAGAAACAGCAACCACAGTATGGCTAAAACCGGCTGGTTTTCCAGGTTTATGCACTGGCTCAATAGCACCTACGAACAACGAATCAAGGCGGCCAGTGAAGTCTACGAATACGGTGCCGGCCACGAGCAGCATCACCACGCGCCCGAAGTGCCGGCGGTACCTGCCGAAGAGGAAGATGAGGGCACCGAGATCGTCAACGTGCCACCCGGTACCCGTATTCGCTGATCGCCATCAGATCGTCGCAAACGCCCCGTTGAAAGCGGCCACCCATGGGTGGCCGCTTTTGTTGTTCATATTCAACTGGTTGAGACTTGCTGATTTTAGTTGATAATGCTATAATCTTACATATAAACAAAATGAACGATAAAAGCATGCTTTTCAAGCAAAATCTGGGCCTCTGAAGCGCGACGGGCCAGATATTCATTGCAGATAGTGAACAGGGTCGTTGCAAAGTTATTGCAGTTATATTATACTATATGTAACAAGATCGTGTAGCAGCTGGAGCAGCCACATGGATGTCCAACTCAAAGGTCAGGGGCCTTCCGTCCGATCCGTGTCCAAACCGCAGGCCGCCGCCGGTCTTGAATATGCTGTACTCACCTACTGGGCCATTTCCGGGGTTCTCGGCCTGCTTTTTCTCTCAGAATGGCTGAGCCAGTGGAATCTCGCTGCGACCTGGTCACGACCCTGGCTGGTCGGTTTGCTCATCGCCACCTGGGGGGTGAGCCAGCTTGCCTATGCCGCCGTTGCCGATCACGGTGGGCGGCGCATCGACTGGCCCGCCAGCATTATTTTTGCCCTCGGCAACGGGTTCTTTGAAACACTGGCCTTTGCCCTGGTGTTCTACGCCGGTATGGTGCTCGGCAGCGGCGTTGTGGCTGCCGTATTGCCCGGATTCGCCGCCCCGGCCGGTTTTGCCCTCGGCATTCTCTTCTTCATTATCTACGGCGGGCTCATTCACGGCCTCTTCTGGCTGCGCTTGCTGCCGCCGCATCTCAAAGATACGCCCCGCGCCCGCGCCATCCGCAAGCGCCGCCCACTCGTCGAAATCGGCCTCGTGACCGCCTGGAGCCTCTGCTTCTGGCTTACCAACGATATCTGGAGCGTGGTCTTCTTCCATGTGCTGGTCGATTTCTTCCTGATGATATTTGTGCGCCCGCCGTTCTTCCAGAGCGCCCGGCGCTAACTCACAGAACTTACGCGGTCGGCGTTGATGCTGACCGCATCCAGGGCGTTAAAGAGGTTTTGTTGATTGGCGCGGCTAAGTCGCACCAATCAACAAAACCTCTTTTTTCCTTTTTGCATCGCCTCACATTTTTACCGGAACCGGTGAAAATGCGGGGGCTTTTCATGCATCCAGTTCCCAGGCCTGTGCGTAATACCCTACGTACGGTACAAAATTCTGTTCATTTGGTGTGCAGAAATGTAAGGTTGCGCAGTTGCTGCCAGGCGCCGTAGTAGCTGAAGACCTGCCAGGAGGAAATGTATGAAGATGCGGATTACGGCTCTGTTCGGGCTCATCGCCCTGATTTTCGGTATGTCGATGGCTTCCGGTGTTTATGCCCAGTCCGAGGCACAGGTGCGGGTCGTCCACGCCTCGCCCGATGCCCCAGCCGTCGATGTATATGTCAATGGTAATCTCACGCTCGAAAATGTGCCTTTCTTCACCGCCAGCCAGTATCTCAACCTGCCGGCCGGTACCTATCAGATTCAGGTTACGCCGACCGGCGAAAGCCCTGATGCCGCAGTCATCGATGCGGAAGCCACTGTTGAGGGCGGCACTGCATACACAATCGCTGCGACCGGCCTGGTGGCCAATATTCAGCCGACGATTATCGTCGATGACCTGAGCGCCCCGGCCAGTGGCCAGGCCAAAGTGCGCGTCTACCACTTCTCGCCCGATGCACCGGCAGTTGATGTTCGCCTCGCCGACGGCACGGTGCTGATTTCCAGCCTGGCGTTTCCCAACGCCAGTGAGTACCTCGAAGTCCCGGCCGGCAGCTATGACCTACAGGTTGTTCCCGCCGGTGACGATACGGTGGTTATCGACCTGCCGGGCACCACGCTTGAGGCCGGCAATATCTACTCGGTGTTCGCGACTAACGAGGTTGCTGCCATCACGCCGGAGTTGAATGTCTTCACGCCGGAAGCACCCGCCACCGGCGGCGACACCGGTGACACCAGCGCACCGCCCGCCCAGTTGCCGACCACCTCAGGTGAAGCACTGCCGCTGAGCGCCCTGATTGCTTTCGCCATCGCGCTGCTGTTCACCGGCGCCCTGGTGCTGCGCCGCCAGGCCCGCCGCTAGTTTCGCCCGTTGTGCTCGAATCGGCAAGCGGCCTGGGGTTCTGAAATCCCAGGCCGCTTGTCGATTCGAGCACAACGGGCGAAAGGCCATGATGGACGTTAAGTCGATGGCGCTAGCCCGGCAGCCTCGCTGCTAAACCGTTTGCCAGGCGCCGACGCATAAACGTCGCTTTCCACGGCAGCGGCCAGTATGTGATTCTGCCGACAACCGCCTGCCGCCACGCGGTGCGGAGTGGCGCGTGGCGGCAGGCGGCAGGCGGCATTACTCAGGATGGCTATCACTCCTTCATTTTATGGGTATAGGTCGGACTGCCCAGGCCTTGCCCCCGGCGCGCTGGATCGAGACGACGCCAGACTTGCAAATCGAAGGCCAGTTGTGCATTGCGCCGGCGGTTATGGGGATCGAAGAGCCCCCGGCCATCGCCGGTAAAACTGTTGGCCACAAACGTGATAATGGCACGCCGCATGTCCTCATCGAGCTGGAGCCGCCGGCGACGTAACTGGCCGGCCAGTTCCCACGAAGGGCCGATCTGCCGGAGCGTGTGCGGCCCCAGCAGTTCTACCAGACGCTGTTCAGCCAGTTGCGGGTCACGAATGGCGTTCTTCATCAACATGCGTTGATAGCCTGGCGGTGGCAGAAGTGCCGGTCGGGTAAAAACTGTCGGCAGCGGCGGCGAACTATCGACATCGATGCAGGTCGCCGCGACAGGCAGACAATCCGGGCTATAATCCGGATCATCATCCAGATTGATCGTCGCAACAACCAGAACATTCGGCGGGATGAGCAGACGACGCTGGCAGTTGTTGCCGGGTACCGCCTGATCAAGTGCATTGTGCGGCGGCGGCAGCGATTCGGTCAGCACATGTTCGATATAATGTTGCAGATCCTGGGGATAGAGCGACGAAATCAAAATAATATAGAGGCGCCCACGATTGGCTTCGAGCGTAGCATCGCGCAGGGCATCATGAACGCGCACCAGGCCGAAATAGCCATGGACGGAGCGAAAATAGTTACGGTTACCGGTGCTGTCGGTCCAGTCGTCGCCGGCAATCTGTACCAGTTGCGGGCTTTCCGGCCCCAGCAGCGCAGCCGCCAGGCTCCGCACCAGCGCCACCTTGCCGCGGCCCTGGCGACCGATCAGTACCAGCAGCGAACTGCTTTTGAGCGCAGTATACACTTCAGCCAGGAACGAAGGAGCAACCTGCCTGCCAATCGTTGCCCCGAGGGCAGCCAGCAATTGCGCCTCATCCAGCCCGGCATGGGCGGCCCGGTAGGCAGACAGCAGTGATTGTTCGGCAGCGAGAGACCGTTGTTCCGGCAACTTCCCTCGGCCTTCACTGGCCAGAGCGACGGCATCATTGCCGGCCTGGACGTGGAAGTTGTACACGACCATAGTGGTATTCAGTTCTTTCTATTGCAAAATACTGGCCAGGCCATATTTCGCAACAGCCAGGAATTATTTGCTACGGCAAGCCTGCTTGCCTGTTCCAGTGCTTCTCGGGCTAGTTGCGGCTGGCACAACCGCAGGTTCCGCCACTACAACAACCGCCGCCGCCGCCGGTTGCCACCGGGGCGACTGTTCCCTGCGCATCGCGGGTATGCGCTGCAAACACGGCCAGCCGGCGCTGGATTCTGGCACTGCCGCACTCAGGGCATACTATATCGGCATCACTCTGATCCATCCGGCGGAGCTTATCGAATTCTGCTGAACATTCGGTACAGCCATATGCATACATTGGCATGGTGTTACCTCAATTGGCTTGTCTGTTCCAGTTTTGCCATCCACAATTATACCATGCCGGCCCGGCCCGATGGAAGATCATACCCATCTGAAAATTTCCGCCGGCTTTTGTGAACATTGACTATTTTGCCAATCGCGGATTGTCTCTATACTTTGTTTGAATTGTCCTGGTATAATCAACCAGTCAGCAGAATTGGCACATGCCGGGGGATCTGCCAGCTTTGCCGGCAGATCCCCCGGCAGGCACGTATCAATGGGAAAGAAACGTCTTCTTCCGCCTTGCCGGAGGCGGAAAACCTGGATTTCTGCAAGCATCCAATGCCGACTGCGAAAGTCACCAGAATACTATGCAATTTGAACTTGATCGCCGGAGCCGCCAGCCGCTCTACCGGCAACTGGCCAACAAAATTCAGCAACGCATCCAGCATGGCGATCTGCCTGCCGGTACACGCCTGCCGACCGTCCGACGCCTCGCGCAACAACTCGAAGTCACTCGCCTGACGGTTCACAGTGCCTATGCCGAACTGCAATCCGGCGGCTGGATCGAAGCGACCGTCGGTCGTGGTACCTTTGTGGCGCACCGCATCGAGAAGCTACTGGCGCCGGCACGGGCCAGCCTCGGCAAAGATGTCAGCCCGGCTGGTATGCTGGCCGATATGATCAATATGGCTCGCTTGCCCGGCTTCAATTCGCTGGCCCGCGCCGATGCCGCGCCGGAGCTGTTTCCGATTCTGCAATGGCAACGAGCCTGCGAAACGGCCATCGCCGGCGACGGCCCGGCCCTCTTCAGTTATGCCAGTCCTCAGGGAGACATCCAGTTGCGCTCGGTGCTGGCCGAGTTGCTGCGCGAACGCGACATCAGCACGGCGCCCGACGAGATTATCATCACGGCCGGAGTTTCAATGGGGCTTTCGCTGGTGGCCCGCCTGCTGGCTCGCCCCGGCAATGCGGTGCTGGTCGAGCAACCAACCTACCTTGGCTTGCTCGATATTCTTGCCTCGCATCAGTTGCGCCCGGTTACGGTGCCGATGGACAATGAAGGGTTGCTGATGGCCGATCTGGAGCAATGTATCCGTAACGAGCGGCCGGCCTTCCTCTACACCATCCCCTGTTTTCAGAACCCGACCGGAATCTGCCAGAGCGCCGAACGCCGCGAACGCTTGCTGGCGATTGCCGCCCGCTACGAGTTGCCGGTAGTCGAAGATGATATTTACGGCACGCTGAGCTACGACGGGCCGCCGCCCCCGGCGCTCAAAGCAGCCGACCATCATGGCCAGGTGATTTATCTCAGCAGTTTTTCCAAAAATTGCATGCCCGGCCTGCGCCTCGGCTATGTCGTCGCTTCGCCGGCCTACATCCGGCAACTGTTTCGCGCCCGCCAGTCCGTCGATATTTGCTCACCGCCGCATATCCAGCGCAGCATGGCCTGTTTCATTGAACAGGGTTCCCTGCACAACCATCTGCGCCGTACGCTGCCCTATTATCGTGAGCGGCGCGATGCGCTGCTGCATGCCCTGCAGCGATTCTTCCCCACCGAAGCAAGCTGGACGACACCCGGCGGCGGGTTTTCCTGCTGGGTGAGCCTGCCCGCCGATGTGGCGCTACCGGCCCTGTTGCACGCCGGTATCGACCGCGGGGTGGCCTTCGCCCCCGGCGATGTGTTCTACGGCAATGGCACGCCCGGCCCGCACATCCGGCTCTGCTTCGGTGCCGAAGCGCCCGAACGCATCAGCGATGCCGTCGCGACCCTCGGCTCGCTGCTGCGCGAAACCCGCCGCCGCAGTGTGACACTTCCGCACGCCGATTATGTACCTCTCGTCTAACACGACTTAGGCAGTCGGCGTTGCTCCTGGCCGCATCAAGGGTTTTCCGCCCCATTCGACAGGCTCAGGGCAGGCTGCGGCAACCAGGAAGTGATTATCTTTTTCATTTGATGTTGCCGCGAAGCCGCAACATCAAATGAAAAAAATGAAAAGAAAGGAAGAAAATGTTTCGATGGCTAATGCTCTGGATGGGATTGCGCAGCCTGCTGCGCCTGTGGTTCGGGCACCTGGCGGTGGTGAATGAGGGCAGCCCGACGGCTGAGCAGCCGCACGAGATTGCCGACCCGGAACTGGCCCAGGCTTTGTATGGCCGGCTGGCCGATCATGCCGATTACTATCGCTTTCAGGCCGCGCCCAATACCCTGATTCGCTTCAGTATGCTGGTGCCTGAACCTGGCTATGCCGCCGGCCAGCGCATGAGCATACAGATCAGTGGCCCCGGTTTGCCCGCCACCGGCTGGCAGTTGCCCAGCCGCGACGCCGGCACGCGCCAGGGAACGACCAGCTACCGGCGTACCCAGCGCGACGAATTCACGGCTGCCGGCGGCAACTATTTCGTGCGCATCAGCAGCAACCGGCCCGGTGTCTACTGCTTTTGCATCGGCACCCGTGAACCGGATCGTTATGCCGACGAAGCCACCCGCCGGCGCGTACGGGAGATGCTTGCATAATAGCATGCTACCGCATATGCTATTGCTCACCCGATCGCGCCAGCTTCGCCGCCAGGCCGCTATACCCCTCCGGGGTCAGAGCGCGCAACTCGGCTTTGACCGATTCGGCCAGTTCCAGACCCTCGATGAAGCTGTGGATGGCGGCCAGATCCAGCTCGCGCCCACGACTGAGACCCTTAAGCACTTCGTAGGGCTCGGGGTAGCCCGCACGCCGCAGTATCGTCTGGATGGCCTCGGCCAACACTTCGGGATGCGCCTGCAAGTCCGCCAGGAGCCGCTCGTGATGCACCCGCAGCTTGTGCAGGCCACGCAGCATGCGCCGGTAAGCCAGCAAACTGTAGCCGAAGGCCACACCCAGGCTGCGCTGCACCGTGCTGTCCGACAGATCGCGCTGCAACCGGGAGACCGGCAGCTTGCGGCTGAAAAATTCCAGCAGGGCATTGGCCAGCCCCAGATTGCCTTCGCCATTCTCAAAATCAATCGGGTTGACCTTATGCGGCATTGTCGATGAACCGACTTCGCCGGATTTTGCGGCCTGCACCAGGTAGCCGTCGCTGATGTAGCGCCAGAAATCCTGGCAGAGATCGAGCAGCACCGTATTGATCCGTTTGAGCGCATCGCAGAACTGCGCCAGCGTATCGTGCGGCTCGATCTGAGTCGTCAACAACAGCGGCTCCAGTTCGAGCGAGCGCACAAAAGCCCGGCTGAACTTCAGCCAGTCGACTGCGGGCAGCGCGGCGGCGTGGGCCGCAAAACTGCCGCTGGCACCGTTGAGTTTGCCGGTCAGCCGGATGCTCGCCAGATCATCAAGCATGCGACTCAAGCGGGCGTGGAAAACAGCAAACTCTTTGCCGATGGTGGTCGGCGTCGCCGGCTGGCCATGGGTACGTGCCAGCATCGGCGTAGCGGCCTCGGTGACGCTCAGTTCGCGCAGGCGATCAAGCAGCGCCTGGATCGCCGGGCGCAGGATCTGGTCGCGGGCGTCGCGCAGCAGCATCGCATAGGCCAGGTTATTGACGTCTTCCGACGTCAGCGCGAAATGCAAGGCCTCGGCGCGATCGGCCAGGCCGAGCGCGGCCAGGCGTTCGCGCAGCCAGTACTCAACCGCCTTGACATCGTGGTTGACCTGGCGATCCCAGGTTGCGACGGCGCGGGCATCGGCGTGGTCGAACTGGCGATAGAGCGTGCGCAGGGCCGTCTGCTGCTGTGCAGTCAGCGCCGGCACAAACTCAATCGAGGGCGCACGGGCCAGGAAAAGCAAATACTCAACCTCAACGCGCACCCGGTAGCGAAACAGCGCCGCCTCACTGAAGAACGCCTCAAGTTCGGCCACATCGCGCCGGTAACGCCCATCGAGCGGACCGATTGCCCGCAAATCATCAAACTGTTCGGGTTCGTTCATCATTTGATGCAATCCTGATTTGCCACTCAAGCGAATTTATTTGCATCGGGTTTGCTGTTGCAGCCAGGCCGCAACAGCAAACCCGATGCAAGATACTGCTTACTCTTACCATTATACTGCGGCTTATGTTGCTGAGCCCGGTATAATGGGGCTATTGGCAAAAAACCTACGACGAGGTAGCCCGATGAGTGACATCCTGCATCCCACGGTCTGGACACCGGAGTTTCGGCGCAGGCATCCGCTTCGCTTCACCGCAATCCTGCTGGTTTTATTGTTGCGCTATCTGTATGCTGCGGTTTTCTTCTACGGTTTTTATCACAAATTGACTCGCCACTGGATGTGGAGCCCGACGCTCCGCCGGCATTTTCTCGAACGACTCGCCGAAATCGATGCCGATTCATTCTCGGCGGCGTATTTGCGCCATTTTGCCATCCCATGCTTTTTGCCGGTCGCCTGGGTGCTTACAGTCGGCCAGTTCATCGTCGGCGTCTGTTTGATGCTGGGGCTGGCGGTACGCCCGGCCGGCTGGCTCTCGCTCTTCCTGATCAGCAATATTACCGCCGGATCGTACTATAATGCTTCCATGCCGCCCTTCTTCGCCGTGGCGCTGCTGCTGATCAGCACGCCCTCCGGCCAGTGGCTCGGCCTCGATGCGGCATTGAGCCGCCAGCGGGCCGCGCAACCGGCCGATCGAACCTCCTGAGCCGTTTTCACACAGGCGCACCGCAGAATGCTTTGTCGCCCCCGCGACTGCACTCAGGGCCGGCTCCGCCGGGGTAGAAAACGGCTTGCATGGGCTGTGTCCGGGTGGCGAAGCGACCCGGACACAGCCCATCATTAGTTTTCGCCCTGGCCGACGGCGCAAATCGTGTACAATAACTGCATGACAATTCTTGAGCAAATAGATCTCGATCACACCCTGGCGAAATCCGAATATCGGCGGCGCCTGCCGCATTTGCAAACGCGCCTTTTTAATGTTTCGCAGGCCCTTTTCGAGCGGGGGACTCCCACGATCCTGGTATTTGAAGGCTGGGCCGGCGCCTCCAAAATCAGTACGCTCCAGCAGATCACCCGCCGGCTGGATCCGCGCGGCCTGCGCTTGCACGCGATTAGCCCGCCGCGCACCTATGAAACGCAGTATCCCTGGCTCTACCGTTTCTGGTTGAAGGTACCGGCCTATGGCCAGATGGCCATCTTTTATCGCTCCTGGTACCGGCAGTTGCTCAATGGCCGGGTGCGCGATCAACTCGATACCGTAGCCTGGCGCGAACAATGCCGCGATATTGTAACCTTCGAGCGCCAGATGGTCGACGACGGCACGGTGGTGCTCAAGTTCTGGCTGCATATCTCGCGCGCCGAACAAAAGCATC
Source organism: Chloroflexaceae bacterium (assembly GCA_034437175.1). Classification (GTDB taxonomy): domain Bacteria; phylum Chloroflexota; class Chloroflexia; order Chloroflexales; family Chloroflexaceae; genus DAOTUJ01. The sequence goes on from DAOTUJ010000151.1 coordinate 32,712, forward strand.
GCTTCAAGAAATTGCGCAAAAAACGCATCACTGCCTGGCAGGTCACCGATGAAGACCGCTGGCAGAACCGTCATTACGAGCGCTATGCCACCGCGCTCGAAGACTTGATTATGCGTACGGATACGCCCTTTGCACCCTGGTTTGTATTGCCCGCCACGGATGGGCGCTATGCAACGATAGCGACCTTCGAAACCATTCTGCGGGCCTGCGAAGCGCGCCTCGGTACCATCGATCCCGGATACCATAATGATGATGACACCGATGACACCGACGACATCTTCGATGAGGGTGGCGCAGCCTACCGGCGACGCAAAAACGAACTCGGCGGCGCCTATACCGTCAGTCACAATCGCCAGACGGCAACGCTGGTGACGGCAGCCGCCTCCGGCGGGGTCTCCGCTACCGCACCGATCCTCGATCAAATTGACCTCAGCCTGAGCCTGGATGACAAACGCTACTCGAAGGAACTCAAGGTCTTACAGGCCAAACTGCACCTGCTGGGGCTGGAAGTCTACCGACAGCAGCGCCCGGTAGTCCTGGTTTTTGAAGGCTGGGATGCGGCCGGCAAAGGCGGTTCCATCAAGCGGGTCACCGAAAAACTCGACCCGCGCGCCTACGTGGTACATTCGATTGCGGCACCCTCCGGTGCCGACAGCGAGCGGCACTATCTCTACCGCTTCTGGCATCGGCTGCCGCCGCGCGGCACGATTGCCATCTTCGACCGCTCCTGGTATGGCCGGGTGCTGGTGGAACGGGTCGAGGGCTTTGCCCGCAACGACGCGTGGCGGCGCGCCTATGCCGAAATCAATGAATTTGAAGCCCAGTTGACCGGCTTCGGCACGATTGTCGGCAAATTCTGGATGCATATCAGCCCGGACGAACAACTGCGGCGTTTCGAGGATCGGCGTGATACGCCGCACAAGGCCTGGAAACTCAGCGAGGAAGACTGGCGCAACCGCGAAAAATGGCCGCTCTATGAGCAGGCCGCCAACGAAATGCTGCTGCGCACTTCAACCCCGGTTTGCCCCTGGACCATCGTGGAAGCCGAAGACAAACGCTTCGCCCGGATCAAAGTCTGCCGGGTTCTGGTGCGCATGCTGGAAGATCAACTGGGGGAAGTCAAACTCTAAAGCGTTGGAGCGGTCCAACGCTCCAACGCTCAAGAATAGACGGAATGTCCGCTCTGCTGCACGCGGGTGGCAATCTGATCCAGCGCTGCCTGCTGTTCCGGCGTCCAATTGCCACGTGAGCGAGCCTCGTGAAAATAGGTGTCGATCAAGCGGTTCTGGTGCTCCCAGGTAACACCGAAGTTGCGCAGGACGCGCGCGGCCCACTCGTATTCCTGGGGCACCAGTTGCCAATCGATGGTGACACCGATCTGGATCAGGCGATGAAAGCGCTCGACCGTCAGGCGAATGCGCTGCCGATGTTCGTGCCGGGCATTTTGATCGGCCGCTGAAAGCGCAACCGGCGGCAGTGCCGGGCCAAGCGATTCGGTAACATGATAGACCAGTTCAGCCGACATTGCATCAAGCTGCCGGGCAACCTCAAGCTCATGAGAGTCCTGCATAATCATTCTGCTCCTGTGTACTCATCAGCGTCTCGATGCGACTGATCAGCCGGGCCTGTTCTTTGCTGAGCTGGCGCACCAGGTTGGTGAGTTCACTGTTGATTGCCAATACTTCGTGATAAAGCACCGTCAACTGTGGCGACTCGTGACTACCCACCAGCAACCACTGGCCGCTGTCGGTCGCACCGCCGCGCATGCTGATCAGCACAGGCGCAGCGTGAACCATATGAAAGAGCAACTCCCAGGGTTCACTGCATTCACCGGGAGCCAGCCGGCGCAGATGGTCGAAAAACGCCCGCCCCTTGCTGCGCGACATAGTCGAGAGCAATTGCAGCGCCGGGCGCCCGACGATTTCGCCGCCGAGTGTCTGCATCGCCACCGAGTTGGCTTCACGAACAATGCATTGCTGGTCACAGATGAGCATGATATCGTTGCTTAACTGGCCAATGAGATTCGGGATCGAAGCTGGTAGAGTCATACCAACACCTCCGCAGCCCGTGCAACTGCCTCGCGGGCATTCTTTGCCGTGAAATCCGCCCCGATTGCCTGATAGGCGTCCGGTGTGCGATTGAATGGTTGCCCCCCGACCATAATTTTGACATGCCCACCCTGGGGTGAAGCGCGTACCGCCTGGATCAGGCTGCGCGCCTGGGGCAGATGGCTACCAAGCGTGACCGAGATGGCCAGAATATCGGCACGCCGATCATTGATCATGCGTACGACATCAGGCACCGGCATGTTGGCTCCCAGGTAGTAAACATCGTAGCCTTCGATCTCAAAAAAATCGGCGACCATGCGAATGCCGAGTTCGTGCAGTTCGCCGCCGATACACGTAGCAATGACCTTGCGACCCTGGGTCGGGCTAGTGAAGATGCGCGCATAAATCTGCGCCATAACACTCTGGGTGATGGCAGTCGCCAGATGTTCCTGGGCAACCGTGAACTGATTACTTTCCCAGAGCCTGCCAACCTCATGCATCGCCGGCTGGAAGACATCCAGGTAGAGATCGCGGATATCAATGCCGTCGTCGAGTGCTGCCTGTGCCACACGCAGAGCCCGGCGGCGATCACCGGCCTGGAGGGCGGCAACATATCCATCATAGATCTGGCCCAGTTCCATTATTTCACCTTCCTGGCTTGTCCCAGTACAAAGTTCACCGCCTGCTGAAGATCGTTCAACATCCGAAAACCGGGCAATTCGACGCCCAGATGCACAATGGTCTGAGCAATTTCCGAGTTGATGCCAACCAGAATAGGATGGGCACCGAGGAGCCGGATGGCCTGGCCGGTTTCAATCAACTGGCGTGCGATAGCTGTATCGATTGCGCTGATGCCGCTCACATCGATGATCACATAGGCGGCCCGATGCCGGGCTACCCGATCGAGTAACGCTTCATTGATCAAGTGGGCGCGCCGGCTATCAAGATGGCCGACAATATTCAGCAGCAGCACACCCGGCAGAATCGGCACCGCCGGCGACGTCAGATCCTGAATCGTTTCCAGCAGGCGACTCTGCTCATCGAGCGATGCTTGCAACTGGCGGTACTGGCGCTGCTGCGCTCGCTGCGACTCCGTCAGCTCGACGGTCAGTTCCAGCAGTTCGCGCTGCATCGTGCCGATCGCCTCGGCTTCCATCTCACCGATGATGATCAGGTTCGCTTGATCCCGGTAGCCGCGGAAATTGCCGACGCGATACTGCGCCGGACAGCCGAGCGCGAGTTCCCAGGCTTCGGTAGGCAACTCGAAACTCGCCTGACCGGCCGCATTCAGAAAATTGTGCGCTTTCGCAGTTGAGGTAGCAGCGAAGAGTATGTCAAATGCCTGACCAATCAGCGGCGTGCTGCTCCAGTTCTGGGCAGCCGGATTGGCATAGCTAATCACACCGCTTTCGGTGCAGATCAAGACAAGTTCAGAGAGGTGATAGCAGAGGCTGGTATCGACAGTCATCGTCGTATACTCCTCTGTCGTCTACCATGCACCTGAAACCATCCAACAGCGGCTGAATCCAGCGGGCTGGAGGTGCCGGTAGCAGCGACGGCGAAACGTTTGCCTATTATAACATGTGCTTGTTACAAAAGCGGTTGCGTTTGCCTAAAATCTTTTGCGGCAGAACAGTGCTTCTGGTATACTCCATTGGTAGCAGGCCTTGTACGGCGCCCGTGCGCTGTGGGGCCTGATCATTATGCTTATGAAAGAAATCCGTATGGCAGATCAGCTGGTAACCCGCAATTTTTCCATTATTGCGCATATCGATCATGGCAAGACGACGCTTTCGGATCGGTTGCTGGAATTGACCGACACGATCAGTTCGCGGCAGCGGCGCGAGCAACTGCTCGACGCAATGGATCTGGAGCGCGAAAAGGGCATCACCATCAAGGCCAAGGCGGTACGGATGCAGTACCATGCCCACGATGGCCGGACGTATACGCTCAACCTGATCGATTGCCCCGGCCACGTTGATTTCACCTACGAAGTGAGCCGGGCGCTGGCAGCCTGCGAGGGCGCCTTGCTGGTGGTCGATGCGGCCCAGGGCATCGAGGCCCAGACTCTCGCCAATGTCTACCTGGCGATGGAACACGATCTGACTATCATTCCGGTAGTCAACAAAATTGATCTGCCCGGCGCCCACCCCGATGAGGTGGCCGCCGAAATTGAACATATCATCGGCATCCCGGCCAGTGATGTGATCAAGGCCTCGGCAAAAGAGGGTATCGGCGTGCCCGAAATCCTTGAGGCGATTGTCAAACGCATTCCGCCGCCTCACGGTAACCGCCAGCAACCGGCGCGTGCCCTGATTTTCGACTCGCACTATGACTCGTACAAGGGTGTGGTGGCTTATGTGCGTGTGTTCGACGGGGTGCTGCCCGGCGATGCCCGGATGCGCATGGTCGGCACTGGTGCCATCGCCGAAACCCTCGAAGTCGGCGCTTTTCGCCCGGCGCTCACGGCGCTGCCCGAACTGGCCGCCGGCGACGTCGGCTATATCGCCACCGGGCTCAAATCCGTCGAGCAGTGCCAGGTCGGCGATACGGTGACGCTGGCGAGCAGCAATGGGGTGCAACCGCTGCCGGGGTACCGCCCGGCCAAGCCGATGGTCTTTGCCGGCCTTTACCCGGTCGACAGCAATGCCTATGCCGATCTGCGTGAGGCATTGGATCGCCTGAAGCTGAATGATGCGGCGCTTTCGTTTGCGCCCGAGAGCAGCGCGGCGCTGGGCTTCGGCTTTCGCTGCGGCTTTCTCGGCCTGCTGCATATGGAAATTGTGCGCGAACGGCTCGAACGCGAGTATAACCTCGACCTGCTGATTACGGCGCCCAGTGTTGAGTACCAGGTACTCTGCACCGACGGCGAGATTATGACGGTCGACAATCCCTCGGATATGCCCGAAGTCAGCAAAATCGCCGGTATCGAGGAGCCGGTGGTGCAGATCAGCATCATTGTGCCCAGCCGCTACATCGGCGCGGTGATGGATCTGGTGACGACCAAACGCGGGGTGTTCGAGACGATGGAGTATCTCGATCCGCAACGCGTGATGCTGAAATATAAGATTCCGCTGGCTGAAGTAGTAATTGATTTCTACGACCAGCTCAAGAGCCGGACGCAGGGCTATGCCTCGCTCGATTATCAACTGGCCGGCTACCAGGAGGCCGACCTGGTCAAGCTCGATGTGCTGGTGAACAGCCAGGCGGTCGATGCGCTTTCGTTGATTGTGCATCGCGATTTTGCCTATGGCCAGGGCCGCTCGCTGGTGGAAAAGCTACGCAAACTGATCCCGCGCCAGATGTTTGAAGTGCCCATCCAGGCCGCCGTCGGCAGCAAGATTATTGCCCGCGAAACGGTACGGGCCATACGCAAGGATGTGCTCAGCAAGTGTTACGGCGGCGACGTCAGCCGCAAGCGCAAGTTGCTGGAAAAGCAAAAAGAAGGCAAAAAACGCATGAAGATGGTTGGCAATGTGGAGATTCCACAGGAAGCGTTTATGGCAATTCTCACACTGAACGAAGAAGGGTGAGCTTGCCGCAATATACTGAATTTATGCGATACCTGAGTGTGATGATGTCGGCGCTGCTGCTGCTGCTGTTGCTCACGACCTGCGCCGGTACGGCCAATGTTCCGCAAACGCAAGCAGATAGTGCTAGCCCGGTGGTGGCACGGGTCGGCGCGAATGAGATTACGGTGCGAGATTTTGTGCAGAAGATGGAACGCGACATCGGCCCGGCTATTCAAGGGTTGCTGGCCCAGGGCCAGTCGCCCGAACAAATTGCCGAACTGGCCGGCCAGCAGAATGTGCGACAGGTCATTTTCGACGAAATGATCCAGGAGGCGCTCCTGGTGCAACAGGCCCGCCGCGAAGGCGTCGGCATCGATGCCCGTGCAGTCGACCAGAGCGTCGATCTGCAACAGTCGCAGATTAGCTGGATCGAGCCGGCGGCGGTCGAAGGGGATAACCCCTTTATGCAGATCTTCGATCAACGCATCAGTAGTGCGCGCCAGCAACTGGTGTTCCAGATGATCGCCCGCCATACTCGCGCCGATATGGTCAATGTCCGGCACATCCTGGTCGCCGACGAGGCGACGGCCGATGAGGTACTGGCGCAACTCGACGCCGGCACCGGTTTTGCCGGGCTGGCCGAGCAGTATTCGACCGATCCCGGATCGCTGGAAATTGGTGGTGAACTGGGTTGGACGGCACGCGGCGATTTTGTGCCCGAATTCGAGGAGGCGGCTTTTAGCGCCGAATTGAATACGCCGATCAAGGTACAGAGCCAGTTTGGCTGGCATGTGCTCGAGGTACTGGATCGCGAGGAAAATCGTGCCTTCGGCAGTATCGAAGCTCTGCAACGCAGCCAGAACGGCCAGCTTTACTTTGAGTCCAGCTTCCTGCCCTGGTACGAACAGCTACGAGTTGATGCCGAGGCCAGCGGCGACCTGGAGATTTCGCCCGGCTTCGACCCGGCTGCGGTTCCATTGCCGTTTCTGAATTAACACGACCTGCGCGGTCGGCATTGGTCCTGGCCGCGCCAGCAGCTTTTTCGCCGGCGGCAGCAAGGAGTTGGCTGTTTTTCCGTTTGATTTTGCGGCGAAGCCGCAAAATCAAACGAATGTGAGCAGTTTGTTCTGCGTAAGGATATATTGCTCTGGTGCTGAGCGCTTGCCACTAGCACCAGAGCAATAAGCATGATGTCGAGAGGTAAAGCAGTGTGGCACGGTTAATGATCCTTGGCCTGGGGCCGGGTGATCCCGATCTGTTGAGTGTTGCCGCCCGGCGGGCCATCGATAGCGCAGCCTTGCTGCTCTGTCCGGTGCCGGAGCATCCGGCGCTGGTGCGCAGCGACCCGGCCCGGCGCCGACCGCTGACGGCGGCAGCGGCCGGCTGGCCGGCGCTGACCGGTGCCATTCCCGATGATGCGCTGGTGGTGGTAGCACTGCCGGGCCACCCGGCTGAGCATGCGCCGGTGGCGATTGACGGCGCGCCGGCAGCCCTGATCGTGCCGGCGCCCGGCATCATCGATACGCTCTGTGCCGGCTTTGGCCTGGCGAACCGTGCCGCAGGCCTGCAAGTGCTGGCGGCAGCGGCATTGCCGGCCGCGCCGCCGGGCCTGGTAGCCCAGGGCTATGCCGCCGCCGATGCGCCCTGGTGCGAACAGCAGGAACTGGCTCGCTACACGCCGCCGGGCAGCCCACTGCCGCTCACGGCGGCCCTGCCGGCTCTGATTGTACTGCGCAACTATGCCCTCGCCGCTCCGCCCAATGACGCGGTGCTCGCCGCAATCCAGCCTGCTTTGCGCGAACGCTACCCGGCTGACCTGGCGATCCGGGCGCTCAGCCTGGATGCACACGGATCGCCGGGCCGGCAGTGGCAGGGCCGGCTGGCCGATCTGGGTATGAACGAACTCCGCCCGGCGCAGGCGCTGTATCTGCCGGCACTTGAGCCGCTTGCCGATCAGCGCAGCAGCGAGGGGTTGCTGTATGTGACGGCGCGCCTGCTCGGGCCGCACGGTTGCCCCTGGGATCGCCGGCAAAGCCACCAGTCGCTGCGCGCCGGTTTGCTGGAAGAAACCTACGAGGTGCTGGAGGCACTCGATGCCGGTGACGATGCGGCCCTGGCCGAAGAACTCGGCGACCTCTTGCTCCAGGTGATGGTACACAGCGAGATGGCGCGCCAGGCCGGTCGCTTTGATTACGGCGACGTCCTGGCTCAGATTACGGCCAAGCTGGTCCGCCGCCACCCGCATGTGTTCGGCGAGCGGTCAGTCTCCGGCAACGACGAAGTGCTGGCGAACTGGGAACAGATCAAGGCCGGCGAGCGAGCGGCGAAGGGGCAGCAGCGGCAGAGTGTGCTCGATGGCATCCCGGCCGGCTTGCCGGCGCTGGCAACGGCACAGAAGTTGCTCGGACGGGCAGCCCGCACCGGGTTTGAATGGCCGGACATTTCGGAGGCCTGGGCCAAAGTTGAAGAAGAACTGGCCGAGTTGCGCGCTGCCGACCAGTCCGGCGATGCGCAGGAACGATTTGCCGAATTCGGTGATGTGCTGCTGGCATTGAGCAAGTGGGCGCACCAGTGCGGCATTGATGCGGAGGCGGCGCTGCGCGAAGCCGGCGCCCGCTTTCGCCGACGGTTTGGCTGGATGGAACAATCACTGGCGACCGAAGGACGCAGCCTGGCCGACTGTGATCCGGCAGAGATGTTGCAACGCTGGCAGGCAGCAAAAGTGGCGACCAGGCTCTGAAGGAGCCGGTTCGTCGATGAGGTGGATCCTATGCCTGAACCGGTAGCGATCTTTCTCGGCGACGTTGTTCAGATGCGCAAACCGCATCCCTGTGGCGGCGATACCTGGCGGGTAGTGCGGTTGGGGGCGGAAATCGGTATGCGCTGCCTGACCTGTGAGCGCAAAGTATTGTTGCCGCGCGCTGAATTTGAGCGCCGGGTCAAAACCTTTATTCAGCGCGGGCCGGACGCGCACAAGGACTAGGCGAAACTGTAGAAATAACTTTATGCATATGCGAAGATGGCAACAGTGCCCGACGCCGGTCTATCAGTTTCTCTGGCTTTTCATGCTGGGATGTAGTATCCTGGTAGGCCTGCCGACGGCAACGGCAACGGCACAGGAGCAAAGCGATGGCCCGCTGTACCAGGTGCAACTCGACGGTGTGATTACCGGTATGAACACTGGTTATATTGAGCGAGCGCTGCGCCAGGCGGAAGCCAGCGATGCAACGGCCCTGATTATCCGCCTGAGCAGCGAGGGAGCCGTCCTGCGGGCGATTCGACCGCTGGCCGACGAGATTGCCGCATCAACGGTGCCGGTGGTAGTGTATGTAGCACCGCCGGGGACGAATTCGGGGGCGGCCGGTGCCTATTTTCTCAGTGCCGCCCACGTTGCGGCGATGGCGCCGGATACCAGCTTCGGTAGCACGGTACCGCTGATCAATGGCCCATCGATCCGCGATGAACAGGCGCGCGCCCGCCTCTTCGATGAAGCGGCGGCGCAACTGGCGGCATGGAATGAGCGCCAGGAACGAGCCGGTGATTGGGTCGATACGGCGGTACGCGAGGGAATTGTCGTAAGCAATGCCCAGGCCAGCACCGGTGAGCCGCCGGCGATCAACCTGGTGGCCCGCGATACGGATGAGTTGTTGACCTTGCTCCATGGGCGCGTGGTGACACTGGAATCCGGCGAGCAACGCGAACTGGCAACGCTGGGCCGGAACCCACGCTTGCTGGAACCGACGCTCTGGGAAGCGCTGCTGATGCTGCTGGCCAGCCCGACCGTTGCGTTTTTGTTGCTGGTGATGGCGGCAATGGCGATTTATGCCGAACTGGTCTCGCCGACGATCGGTATCCTGGCCGGAATAGGGGCAGTGCTGTTGCTGGCCGCCCTGATCGGCTTGCTGGCCTTGCCGGTGCAGTGGCTCAGTGTCCTGGTGATCGTGCTGGCCTTTCTGGTCATCGGTGCCGATCTGTTTCTGCCTTCGCACGGAGCATTGACGGTGTTCGGCCTGGCGATGTTAATCCTTGGGGCACTCAACCTGTTTGATCCGGCTCAGGCGCCGGGAGTTTCGGTGGCCATCTGGGCCATTGTGATGGTATCCCTGGTGATTGTCGCTTTTGCTGTAATTGCGCTGACCCTGATTTTGCGCCTGCGTAAGCGCAGCGTAACGACCGGACAGGAAGGCCTGGTCGGACGATTGGCCGAAGTCCGCGCTCGCCTGTCACCCGACGGTATGGTCTTTGTTGACGGCGCGCTCTGGCGGGCGTACAGTGAAGATGGTGAGATCGAAGTCGGCGAACTGGTGCAGGTAATTTCAGCCCACGACCTGCGCCTGGTTGTCCGGCGCATGGCTGCGGAGCAAACCGCGTCCGGAGCCAATGCAAACCCCTAGCATAGGAGAAGAAAAACACATGGGAAATGGCACGTTTCTCCTGGCCTGCCTGGCACTGCTGGCCTTTATTATTTTGATGGTTGCACTCTCGGCGATCAAAATTGTGCCCGAGTATGAGCGTGGCGTGGTGTTTCGGCTCGGACGCCTGATGGATACCCGTGGCCCGGGCTTGTTCTTCGTGATCCCGATCCTCGAGCGCATGGTACGCATCGATACCCGAACCATCACGATGGATGTGCCGGTGCAAGAAGTGATTACCATCGACAACGTGACGATCAAAGTCAATGCGGTGCTTTACTTCCAGGTGATCAACCCGAACAATGCAGTTGTCAAGGTGATGGATTATTTTCGGGCGACCATGCAGATTGCGCAAACGACCCTGCGCAGCGTGGTTGGCCAGGTAGAACTCGATGAGTTGCTGGCCCAGCGCGAAAAAATCAACCAGAAGCTCCAGCAGATCATCGATGAGCAGACCGAGCCATGGGGCATCAAAGTGACAATCGTGGAAATCAAAGATGTGGAACTACCGACGACGATGCAGCGTGCGATGGCCAAACAGGCCGAGGCCGAACGTGAAAAGCGCGCCAAGGTGATCCACGCCGACGGCGAATTGCAGGCCTCGCGGGCCCTGGCTGAAGCCGCCGGCATCATTGCCAGCGAGCCGGTTACCCTGCAACTGCGCTACTTGCAAACCCTGACCGAAATCTCGGTAGAAAAGAACAGCACGATTGTCTTCCCGCTCCCGGTCGATACGCTCAAACCCTTCTTCGACGGCCTGAACAACACCAGCATCAACGGCCGTACGCGCGCCGAAGACGGCCTACCGAACGAGGAGCCACGGCCGACGCGGCGGCTGGACACGTAACCGGCATGGCAAAAAAGCGGTCGCGGTTGCCACTGCGTCCGTCGGATGAAAAACTGCGGCGGCTGTGGAATATTCCACAGCCGCCGCAGTTTGAAAGAGCAGGATAACGCAGGCCGGTTTCAGGCTGCCGAGCGGTCGTTGATGGCGCGCTCGCCCATAGGAAGCAACTGGCGAATCCGATCAATCATCTGGTCGATAAAAAAAGGTTTCGGAATATAAGCGGCAACGCCGGCTTCGCGAGCGGCGCGCGCCAGTTGCGGGGAGTCGTAGGCCGTGATCAAGACCATCGGCGCCTGTGCACCCGCTTGTTTGAGGAGATTGATCAGGCGCAACCCATCCATGCCACGCAGGTTATAGTCGGTCATCAACAGATCAAACGGCTGCGATTGCCATTGTTCCAGGCCTTCTTCAGCACTGAGCACACTCACGAATTCATACGGTACGCCCAGGCCGGCCATGCCCAGTTCAATGATCCGACCAATTTGATTTTCATCCTCAACAAGGAGAATGCGCAAAGTCCGGGGGACTTGATTTGCTCCAGCCATATCGTTGCTCCACTCTGAGTTTCATACTTGCTCTTTCAAAAGGTGCGGGAATTGATCGGTGATGTAAATGGAAATCCATCGTATCATATAAAGGGATCCTGTCGCAAGTAAAACTTTGTTAAAGTCTCAAGGGCAGCATTGCAGCCTTGCCCGACAAAAAGTGATGGGCAGGTTCCGGTGTGATGAAATCGTTGCAACAAAACCTTTGACAGCTACAAGGACACAGCAAGTATGACACAGACGGCTCACCGTTTACGCCCGCTTTTGTACGGATTATTGGGGTTGTACCTGTTTATGTATCCCGGCTCGCTGGTGCTGGTGGCGCTGGATCGGGTGCCGGTCTGGGGAACCTGGATGGGCGGTGCTATGCTGGTGCTGCTGGGAGCGATTATGGCGGTCTGGATGACGGCGAACTATGGGCGACCGGGTGCGCTGGCGGCGCTGTCCATTCTGGGGCTATCCTGGCTGGTTGAGCATATCGGTTCGATCACCGGCTTTCCCTTCGGCAGTTACACCTATACCGATGTTCTGCAACCAAAACTCTTCGGTGTGGTGCCGCTGGCGATTCCTTTTGCCTGGCTCCTGGTAGTGCCGGCCGCCGTCGGGGTGACGGAGCGCGTCATTGATCGGCGCGGCATCAATGATCCGTCCGCCATTCGTATAACACCGACCAAAGTGATGACGGCAGCTTCGTTTGCCTTGTTGCTCGATGTAACGATTGAGCCTTTTGCGGTGCATATCAACAATTATTGGGTCTGGAGCTATGCCGGCGGCTACTACGGCATTCCGGCCTCGAATTTCGTTGCCTGGTGGGTCACCAGTCTCTTGCTGGCCTGGGTGATGCTCTGGTTCTGTGATCGTGCCTCGCGGCAGCGGGTGCGAGCGGCCAACGGTACGATGATTGTGCGGGGCAGTACGCCGGCGCTGCTGGCCTGGGTACCGATTGCACTGTATGTATTAAACCTGACGATGTTTGTAGTAGTCAACCTGTCGCATGGCCAGGTCGCGGCGGCGGCAATCGGTGGCCTGATCATGATCTTTCTGCTCTGCGACTGGTTTGAGCCGGTGCTGGTGCGCTGGGTCTTCGATGCCGAGGCCGAACCGGGCCGGGCAGTCGGAGAACCGGAGAGCTAAGGAACCAATAACCGGGGAAGGCTGCTGGTCTGGGCTTTGCATTCGGGCGGAGGTTTTGCAGCGCCGATCCATATTGCGCCAATGTCCTCTGGTTCTCTGATGCTTGTGCTAGCGAGCGCGGGCGCGGCGCCAGAGTTTGAGCAGTATATCGAAGCGCTCGTCGATACCGCGGTTGCCGCGGAGGAGCGGCGCAAAGCGCCGGTGCCGCCCGGCAACCACATCGTCGCGCAAATGATCGCATTGCGCTGCCAGGTCGGCTGTGATGCGGTCGAGCAGGTGCTGCAGCTCGTGATCCGCCGCGGAGGTTGGATCGAGGCGCCAGCTCGGGCCGATGCGGATATACGCAGTGGCCTTCTGGCGCCCACCGAATTCATAGCGAAATACCAGTGGGCAAAGCGTAGCCTGTTCAAGGGCCAGGGCGATGCGCGCAACACCGGAGTAGGTTTCCAGCGGACGCCGATCCGGGTGGACAATTTTGCCCTGTGGAAAAATGAACAGCGCCCGCTCGCGGCGCCGACGCAACAGCCCACTGATATAATCCAGCGAACGCTGCACGTCCGCCGGGTCATGACGATTGATGGAAAAAGCGCCACACCAGGCAAAAAAGCGATAATCGCGCAGTTGCTTTTCTTCCATCAAGAGATAGCTGCTGAAGCGGCGGCCCAGCAACCGGCGATGGCACAACATCATCAGGTAGCCGTCCCACCAGGAACTATGGTTGAGGTAAAGAATGAGCGGGCCGGTGGCAGGACGGGGCAACGAACCGCATTGCTGAACCAGTACGTGGTGGAATTGCTTTTTCAGCGCCGGCAGTGCCAGCAGGTAGAAAATCGCCTCATCGCCGAGCAGATTTTTGGCGGCGGGAATAGCTGGACCTGGCGCCTGGTTCATAGTCCCTCGTGGGGCAATGCTGCGGGCAAGGCAACACGAGCACAGCGATAGGCATCGCGGCTCAAATCCAGGGCTCGCGGCATAGCGGTGAACACATCGTCTGGAGCAAGGGCCAGGCTCCGAAAATGGATGGCGGGGGCGGCGAAGCAACTCTGGAGCCAGGCCAGCGACTGTTCGGCGGCGGGGCCAACGGCAACGGCAACCACCTGTAGCGATGCGCGCCGATCGGCAACCGGCAACTGGTTGAGTGCGGCACGCAACCGGCCGGGCAGTCCACCGGGCGGGGCGGGCGTTGCCAGCAGGAGGATCTCGGCATCGGCCAGATCAGCAATAAGCGGGGCGAGCAACGGCTCCTGCCAGGTACCGTCGGTACCAGACGGCTGCACCGCTCCGAGGTAGAGTGCCCGTTTGACCGGCGGCAGGGCCGCGAGCATGGCATCGAGCACATGCAGCGCCGGATGCCCGGCGGCAGCGCTGCCACAGATCCCGAGTGTAAACAGGTAGCCGTCGTGCATCAGGGGTACATCAGACACTCAGTGCCGCAGCTTCAATGCGCGGCACAAAAAAAGCCTCGAGTTGCGCCAGCGCCTCGGCGGGACTGGCGGAACGCTGGACGGCGGCGCGCAGATTGGCGCTGCCGGGCAAACCACCCAGCGAGAACTGGCCGATCAACTGCTTGAGCTTATTGAGCGCAATCCGCTCAGGCATCACATCGCGACACATTTCGTAATAGCGCAACAGCAATGCATACTTGTCGCCCAGATCAGGGGCGAACGGTTCAACACCGGCGCGGATCTGGCTGATCTGAAGGAAGATCCAGGGATTGGCCATCGCACCACGCCCGATCATCACCCCGTCAACACCGCTTTCGTGCAAGCGCCGCAGAGCATCCCAGGCATCAACCACATCGCCGCTACCAATGACCGGAATGCCAACGTGGCGCCCAACCTCGGCGACCCGGCTCCAATCGGCGGAACCGCGGTAAGCTTGCTCGCGGGTACGCGGATGCAGAGCCAGGGCGGCTACGCCGGCAGCTTCGGCAATACGAGCCGTTTCCACATAATTGAGGTTTGCGTCATCCCAGCCGGCGCGAAACTTGAGCGTCAATGGGATACTGACCGCAGCGCGAACGGCGCGCAGCAAGCGATCGAGGCGCGGCAGATCGCGCAACAACGAAGAACCATGACCGCCGCCGGTTACCTTAGGCGAGGGACAACCGCAGTTAATATCGACAATATCGGCGCCGAGTGCCTCGACCTTCTGCGCAGCCTGCGCCACCAGCTCGGGGGCATTGCCGCTGAGTTGCACCGTCAATGGGCGTTCTGCGGGCAAAAAAGCGAGCAGATGATGGCGCTTCATCGCCCGCGGGCTCACACTGGCGGCATTGGTCATCTCTGTACAGACGAGACCGCAGCCACCGATACTGAGCACCAGGCGCCGAAACACACTATCGGTGACCCCGGCCATAGGTGCCAGAATCATATTTGGCTGAATGCGGATATGCGCTACCTGGTAGGAGTCAGGCAAATTATCCAGAATACGCGTTTCAAGAGTCATAGGTTCTTTCAGCTAACTGATTTCGCCGGGAATTATACCATGCGGGCAATGCCCTTGCCAGAGTGCGGCCAACCGACAGGGCGGTTGCACAGCCACCTGCCGGTGGGGAGTTGAGGGCGGCAAAGCATCGGCATAAAATTAAGCCATGGTAGCGAGGTTATGCCCCGGCGCAACCCGGCTATCACCTGGCGATCCTCCACAAGCCTTCACTCCGGCTTCCATAAGTTCTCCATACTCTTTCGCTACACTGAGAGCAAGGAACCAGGACGTGCAAAGACCTGGAAGCAAGCTTGAACATCCTTAATGGAGGAACCCGATGAAACGATGGATGTGGCTGATTATCGGTGGTATTGGCGCTGTACTGGCCGCAAGCCTCTCGGTCGGCTGGGCCTTCGCCCAGAGCCCACAAAATCCGGCTGACAGCGATACGACGACGGTTGCGCCGCAAACCTATGGCCAGGCCGGCCAGTGGCAAAACAACCAGGCCATGCAGGGCCAGAACCAGGGACGCCGCGGCCCGCCCGCCGACCGCCAGCCCGGCAGCGGCAACCGCAACAACATGGTCGACGCAGACGGCGACGGTGTCTGTGATAATATGGTCGACGCAGACGGCGACGGTGTCTGCGACAACATCGGCAGTGGCCAGGGCCGGGGGCGCGGCCAGGGCCAGGGTCAGGGCCGCAACCAGCCGTAATCAGAATGCTTAAACCTTTGTTCATTCGGGCGGCAAAGCCGCTCGAATGAACAAAAAATCAGTTTCTTCCACGCTGCCGCAGGCGAAACACTATTGCTGTTATCATTATCATTTGATGTTGCGGCTTCGCCGCAACATCAAATGAAAAAGAATGAAAAAACCAGCGCCGACTGCGGAAGTCATTTTGCCGGGGAAAACGGGTATGGCCCAGCAAATCTTAATTGTTGACGATGACCGGCACATTGTGCGCCTGGTTCAATCCTATCTTGAACAGGGCGGCTTCCAGACCCTGACCGCCTACGACGGGGCGAGCGCGCTGCAATTGATCCGCAGTGCGCGCCCCGATTTGATTGTGCTCGATTTGATGCTGCCCGACGCCGACGGCTGGGAAATCGTCCGCCGGCTGCGCAGCGACAGCAGCACCGCACGGCTGCCGGTGATCATGCTGACGGCCCGCGTCGACGACGCCGACAAAATCGTCGGCCTGGAACTGGGCGCCGACGATTATGTTACCAAGCCCTTCAATCCGCGCGAAGTCGTTGCCCGCGTGCGCGCCGTGCTGCGACGCAGCAGCAGCGAGAGCAGTGTCAGCCCGCGCCTGCGTATCGGCGAACTGGAACTCGACATCGACCGCCACCGGGCAACAATGCACGGTCAGGAACTCGAACTGACCCCAACCGAATTTGATCTACTCAAACTTTTGATGAGCCAGCCCGGCCATGCCTTCACCCGCCTCGAACTGATCGAGCAGGGCCTCGGCTATAGCTACGCCGGCATGGAACGCACCGTCGACAGCCATATCAAAAATCTGCGCAAAAAGATCGAGCAGGATCCCGTGCAACCCGAATATATCGAAACGGTCTACGGTGTCGGCTACCGGCTGCGAGAACAGTCATGAATCGGCTGCGGATGCAACTGGCGCTGGCCTTCGCGCTGGTGACACTGTTCAGCGTCGGCCTGGCAGCATTTCTGGTCAGCGGCTGGACCAGCAGCGATTTTCGCAATTATGTCGCACGCAGCCAGTTCCAGGAGGGCGATCTGGCCCGACGGCTGGAGCAGTTCTATGCGCGCAACGGCTCGTGGGACGGCGTGGAGAGCGTAATCGGCGCGGGCGGCCGCGGCCAGGGCGTGGGCCGTGGCCCAGAGCAGGGTCGCGGCATGAACCTGACCCTGAGCGCACCCGATGGCCGGATTGTCTATCCGGCGGAGAGCGCAAGCCGCCGACTGGACACACACACGCTGGAGACGGCCTGGCCGCTGATTGTCGACGGGGAGACGGCCGGTTTTCTCTTGCAGAGCAGCGGCGGCGGCATGGCCATGTCGGCGGCGGCTGAGCAGTTTCTCAGCGACTTTCGGCAGGCGCTGTTGCAGGCCGGTCTGATCGCCGGCGGGCTGGGGCTGCTGCTGGGCCTGCTGATCGCCGGCGGCCTGGCGGCGCCGCTGGATCGACTGGCGCGGGCGGCGCGCACCCTGCGTGCCGGCGGCCGACACGAACCGCTCCCGGCGCGTGGCCCGCGCGAGGTTGCCGAGGCTAGTCGCGCCTTCAACGAAATGGCCGCCGGCCTGGACGAAGCCGAGCAACTGCGCCGGCGCATGGTCGCCGACATTGCTCACGAACTGCGTACCCCGCTCAGCGTCATCCAGGGCAACCTGCGCGCCATGCTCGATGATGTCTATCCGCTGAGCAAAGCCGAAATCGCCACCGTTTACGATGAGACCCTGATGCTGCACCGGCTGGTTGCCGATCTGCGCGAGCTGACCCTGGCCGAAGCCGGGCAACTCACCCTACACCCGCAGGAGCTCGACCCCGCCCCCCTGATCCGGCAGCACGCCGGAAGCTTCGGCGAGCTCGCCGCCGAACGCGGCATCGATTTTCAGATCAACGTGGCGGAAAATCTGCCGTTCATGCGGGCCGACGCCGACCGATTCGGCCAGATCATGCACAACCTGCTGGGCAATGCCCTGCGCCACACCCCGCGCGGCGGCACCGTCACAGTCTGCGTGCGCCGGGAAGTCACCGTAATCCGCTTTGAAATCCGCGACAGCGGGCCGGGCATCGCCGCTGCGGATCGGCCGCGAGTCTTCGAGCGCTTCTGGCGCGCCGAGCGTTCGCGTTCGCGCGAGCATGGCGGATCGGGGCTAGGCCTGGCCATCGCCCGCGAACTAGTCGAAGCCCAGGGCGGCCGGATCGGCGTCGAGAGCGAAATCGGCGTGGGCAGCAACTTCTGGTTTACGCTGCCGGTACACGCAAGCGTGACCGGCAGGTCGTGAAAGATACGGACGACATCTGCTCAGCTTCACCGGGCGGCAGCCGGCCGCTTGCCGATGCCGGTATGCAGCACCCGGTAGATCGTCAGGAACAGCAGGCTACCGCCGGTACTCCAGTAGATGGCCTGTGCCCAGCCGCTGCCACTATCGCTGCCGGCGGAGATGCCGTGGGCCAGCGCCAGGCTAAACAGCAGGAAGCTGGCCAGGTGAATTGCGCGCCAGGCATTGCGCCCGATGAAGCTTCGCACATAGAAGCTCAGGCTGACCAGCAGCAGCAGGTAAAATGTGGCCTGGCCCAGGCTCAGCGCCAGCAGGTACTCGCTGTTCAAAAAGGGCACAAACAGCTCGGCCAGACTCAAGGAGGCATAGCTGTCGCCCAGCAAAATCAGCGCGTGGAAGAGGGCAAAGGCCAGGCCGAGCAGCGCGCTGTGCTGGTGAATATCGAAAGCCGCCGGCCCGCCCGGCCAGATCCGCGCGCTGCGGCTGGTAATCAGCAGCCCCATCATCATCGAGAGCCAGACCAGCACATAGGCGACCATAGCGCTGCTGCGCGCCAGGTACCAGTAGACTCGCACCTCGCTACCGAGTAGCGAGGTGCTCAACCCCGGCGCCCAGGCCGGCAGCACCACCGCCGCCAGCACTGCGCCACCGGCTGCCCCCAGCAAAATCGCCATCAGCGTGTAGGGTGACATCGCCTGCTCTTCCGGATCAGCAACCTTCGCCGGCTGGCGCTGTTTCGCCGCCGCTGCCGCTGCGGCGGGTCGCCCGCTGCGCGGATCGATGATGTGGTGCTGCGCCTGACCGGCGCGCTGCCAGTGCCGATAATCGCGCCCGGAAGTCGCTACACCACCCCGGCGCAACGCCAGCAACTCCAGGTTCTGCGCCGGGTTGTGCGGGTCGGCGATGCCGATGGGCCAGGCGCTGCCATCGGCGCGCGGCCCGCTGACGGCGATGTCGCCGCCGAGATCGGCCAGTGCCGGCCCCTGGCCTGCCAGCCGCCGCGCAATCTTATCGGCCAGTTGCTCCCTTTCAGCGTCCCGGCGAGATCGAGGCGGGCTGCGGCAGGGAACCAGACTCGCCGCTGCCGGTGAAGCTTCAGCTCACGCCAATCGACGACCGGCGTTTCACCTGCTTGCTCGGCAGTCTGCGGCGCCAGTTCGGCGAAACTGCGGTCGTAGCCGGTGGCTTCGAGGGCCGGCAGCACCAGCGGCGTGACCAGGCCATCGCTCCAGCAGGCGGCCCGTTGCGCATCCGCCAGCGCCTGCCAGAGCGACGGGCTGACCCGGCTGGAAAGGGCTTTTTCGCCTGCGGCAGCCTGTCCTGAGCCTGTCGAAGGGGCAAAAAAGCGTTCGCAGCCGCCACTGCGCAAATCGTGCCACGTTATAGAAGCTATGAAAGTATTAATTATTGAAGATGACCGACGCCTGGTGCGCCTGATGGTGCGGGTGCTGGAGGAAGAACATATTGCGATCGACGCGGCCTATGACGCAGAGAGCGGACTGGACATGGCCTTGCGCGGCGCCTACGATGTTGCCATCGTCGATTGGATGCTGCCGGGGCGCGACGGGCCGGCGATTGCGCGAGCCGTGCGCTCGGCGCAGCTGCCGCTGGCCATTCTGATGCTCACGGCGCGCGGCCAGCTCGAAGATCGTGTGCTCGGCCTCGATAGCGGCGCCGACGATTAATGGTCAAGCCCTTTGCCTTCGAGGAACTGCTGGCTCGCGTGCGCGCGCTGGGCCGCCGCTTTGATCAGGTCAGCGACGCCAGCGAATTGCGTCGCGGCGACCTGGTGATGGATCTGCGGGCTCGCTCGGCCCGCCGCGGCAACCAGAGCCTCGATATGACGGCGACTGAGTGGAGTCTGCTCGAGTTCCTGCTGCGCCACCCCGGCCAGAGCCTCAGCCGCCAGCAGATCCTCGACTACGTCTGGTCCTTTGATCGCGATGTGCAACCGACTATGGTCGACGTGTATGTATCCTACCTGCGGCGCAAGTTGCATATCGCCGGCCGGCCCGACCCCATCCGCACCGTGCGCGGCATCGGCTACAAGCTGGAGGCCGCCGATGTTTAGCGGGCTGCGCCTGCGCCTGACTCTGCTCTACCTGCTGGTAGGCACGGCGCTGCTACTGGCCATCGGCGGCGGCACGTATCTGCTCCTGCGGCGCTATTTCATTACTACCACCGACCAGGCTCTCGAACACAAAATGGCCTACGAATTCCATGTGCTGCGGGCGCCTATCCCGGCCAGCCTGCTCGCCGCCGACCGCGACTGGTCGTTGCAGCGCGACCATCGTAACGGCGAGCACGATGACAGGGATCACGACGTAGACTGGGACGAGCGCGAGGGGGAGCTGGCCTTCGACGGCGAGCTGGCGGCGATTTTTGTGTTGCCGCTCTCGGCGGAAGGCCGGCTGCTCTTCGATCCCAACCCGGCCACGCCGCCGATCTCGCCAAATGAGGCGCGGCCGCCCGGGCCGCCCTGCAGCAGGGCAGCGACCGCCGCACGATCACCCGGCCTGACGGCGTGCGCGTGCGCCTGCTGACTTATCGGCTCACCCGCGACGATGGGCCGGCGCTGTTGCAGCTTGGGCGCACGCTGGCTGACCAGGATCGCGTGCTGACCCAGTTGACCGGCGTAATGCTGAGGTTAGGCATGACCAGCGCAGCCGCACTCGGTGCAGGAAGCTGGTGGCTGGCCGGGCGAGCCCTGGGCCCGGCCCAGGAAGCCTGGAACCGCCAGCGCGCCTTCATTGCCAATGCGAGCCACGAGCTGCGCACGCCACTGACGTTGCTGCGGGCCAGTGCCGAAGTTGCCCTGCGCGGTCTGCCGCCCACCGACCGCGACCAGCGCGAGTTGCTGGACGACATCGTGCAGGAGAGCGACCACATGACCCGGCTGGTCGACGATCTGCTGCTGTTGTCGCGACTGGATGCCGGGCGGCTGGAATTGAATTGCGAACGACTGGCCGTTGACGAGGTGCTCGGCGAAGTCGCGCGCGAAGTCGACCGGCTGGCCCAGGAGCGCGGCATCAGCCTGGAGTACCGGCTCGGTGGCGGCCTGGTAGCTGCCGACCGTACCCGGCTGCGCCAGGTGCTGCTGGTGCTGCTCGACAACGCCTTGCGCCACACCCCGGCCGGTGGCCGCATCGAACTGCGCAGCCAGCTTGTAGGGCACAATGTGATGATTACTGTGTCAGATACCGGCAGCGGCAGCGCGCCAGAGCACCTGTCGCAGCTCTTCACCCGCTTCTACCGCGTCGACAGCGCCGCAGCGGCGATGGCGGCGCCGGGCTGGGCCTCTCGATTGCTCAGGCTCTGATCGAAGCCCAGGGCGGCCGCATCAGCGTCGCGAGCGCAATCGGCCAGGGCAGCAAGTTTACGGTTGTGTTGCCGCAACAGGCATAAGTGCCGGGCGGTGGAGGAAACCTCACAGCATTGAATTGCCCGCCTCTGCGTCCCCTGCGGTCAAAAAACCACGTGCTTGTTATAGCACCAGGTTTCTTGAGAACGAATACGATGACTCTACGCTGCCCTCCAATGCTGCATATACAACCCGGCTCTCCGCTCTTTCAACGATAGCGTTTTTTACTCTGCCGGACGGCCCTCACCCCTGGCCCCGCTCCCGCTCAGGCAAGCGCGGTGAGTTGCGTTCGCGAAACCGGGTTCCCATGGCGCACTTGCCTGGCAGGAGCGGGGAGCACACGAGAACGCCGTTGCCCGGCTCCCCCGCTCCTGTCAGGCTGGCGCCGGTGATGACCAACTCAAAGCGTAAGGCTCTCGTCGCGCCAGACTGTACG
>DAOTUJ010000152.1:0-30426 GCA_034437175.1 Chloroflexaceae bacterium
AGCGTTTTTGTCAGATGGGAGACTCCGCGCTCCGGCCCTCACCCCCCAACCCCCGCTCCCGTGCAGTCTGGCGCGACAGATACCTCCCATGAACCCCTAACCCTCGCCGGCGCCGGCCTGACAGGAGCGGGGGGGCCGGGCAACGGCGTTCTCGTGTACTCCCCTCGCCTGCCAGGCCGGCGCGCCATTGGAGCCCGGTTTCGCGAACCAGACCCGACGCGCCGGCCTGAGCGGGAGCGGGGCCGGGAGTGAGGGCCGGGAGTGAGGGCGAAAAACGCTCTCGTTGAAAGCGTGCCTCCCGCCGGTGGGCAACCGCGTCAGGCTTGAGCTTATGCCTCCGGGCCGGGGTCTGTCATCGATGATGCCACAGCGCCCTGCGGCCCGCAGGCAGCACGGCGCGGCTGAATACGCTCCGGATCCAAAAAAACACCGAACGCACGCCTGAGCGTCACCAGCGTTTCTTTGCGTACCACGTAATAGACCCAGCGCGCATCGACGGCGTCCCGCTCAACCTCGACCATCCCGGCTTTGCGCAGGACGCTCAAATGGTGCGAAATGAGGTTCGGCGCCATATCAAGATGATCGCCGAGTTCGCAGTTGCACTGTATTCCTGCCATAAGCAGGTTCAGAATCTGGAGCCGCCGGGGTTCGGCAAGCACCTTGAGCCAGTTGGCTAGATGCTGAATATCCGGTTGCGCAGTGAGCAGATCATCATGCATCCCAGTGCCTCTTTCGTGTACGAAGGAACGTGGCTATGAATCAGTGCCAGGCGTTATTTTTGATCCTGCCCGGGATCCGGCACAGGCGGCGGGCAACCGGCATCGGCAGTGGAGCGCACCGTTGCATCAGCCGGCTGGATCTCGTGGGCAAAGTAGCGCCGCTGGAACCAGAAGGCAACACTCACCAGCCCGATCATCACTGGTACTTCGACCAGCGGACCGATCACCGCCGCAAAGGCCGCACCCGAACTAATCCCAAACACGGCAACCGCGACCGCAATTGCCAGTTCAAAGTTATTGCTCGCCGCAGTAAAGGCAAGGGTCGTCGTTTTGCTGTAATCGGCACCGATGCGCCGGCCCATCCAGAAGCTGATCAGAAACATAATCACGAAATACAGCAGCAGCGGGATCGCAATCCGCACGACATCAAGCGGAATCTGCACGATCAGCTCACCTTTGAGGCTAAACATAAGCACGATCGTGAACAGCAATGCAATCAGCGTAAGCGGGCTGATGCGTGGCACAAACTCCTGTTCATACCATGCCCGCCCTCTGGCGCGGATGAGCAGAAAACGGGTGAGAAAACCGGCAATCATCGGAATGCCCAGGTAGATGAAAACACTCTCGGCAATCTGGCCAATCCCGATCTGCACAATACTGCCCTGGAGCCCGAATAAGGGCGGCAGCACCGTAATGAAGATCCAGGCATAGATGCTATAAAAGAGTACCTGGAAAACACTATTGAAGGCGACGATGCCCGCAGCATACTCCGTGTCTCCGTTGGCCAGTTCATTCCAAACAATGACCATCGCAATACAGCGCGCCAGGCCAATCAGAATCAAGCCGACCATATACTCAGGGTCATTGCGCAGGAAGATAATGGCCAGGGCAAACATCAGTGTGGGGCCAATGATCCAGTTCTGAATGAGCGAAAGACCCAGCACCCGCTTGTTGCGAAAAACCTCGCCGAGTTCTTCATATTTGACTTTGGCAAACGGTGGATACATCATCAAGACAAGGCCAATCGCAATCGGGATGTTGGTCGTGCCGACCTGGGCGCGGTTGATGATCGCTTCAATCTGAGGGAAAAAGTAGCCTGTTCCAACACCGATTGCCATGGCGAGAAAGATCCAGAGCGTGAGAAAGCGATCAAGGACTGAAAGTTGACGCACAACCCCCGCAGGATGCTTGAGGGTTGCGGATGTTGACTGACTGGACATGGACTCCTCCATATTTATGGATAGAAAAAAGGAACCGACAAAATAGTTCAATGATGATTGTAGTGTATCATACAGGCGGAGCGGCGAGCAAGTACCGGGCATGCGCCCATGCGCCTGCATCACGGATTGTATCAACCAAAATGGTTGTTTAAGAGTCTTTTTACTTGACGAAAAAGTGTTTACCGCGTATTATATCAATGGAGATTGTTGAAATCGGCGGTTGACAGAACTCGCCAGGAGGTATCGTATGGCGTATCCAGTTCGGGTGTTGTTTCTCTGTACCCACAACTCGGCCCGCTCGCAGATGGCCGAAGGCTTGCTGCGCTGGCTGGGCAAGGATGATTTTGCTCCCTTCAGTGCCGGCACGGAACCCGGCCAACTGCATCCGCTGGCCGTCGCCGTGATGCAGGATATCAACGTCGACATCAGCGGGAAGCGCAGCAAGCATCTCAATGAGTACCTCGACCAGGAATTCGACTACGTCATTACAGTCTGCGACCGGGCCAAAGAAACCTGTCCGACCTTTCCCGGCGATCCGGTGCGCATTCACTGGAGTTTCGATGATCCTGCGGTCGTCGAAGGCAATGAGGAAACCCGCCGGGAATTCTTTCGCAAGATCCGTAGCCAGATCGGTGATCGGTTGCGGCTCTGGGTGCTCAACCAGCGCAAGTTGCTGCGCGAACGCGGCTATCAGGTCAGTTCCTGATGCAATCCAGGCGGAAAAGGAGAGTTTAAGGAGCCATGACAACAAAGATTGGCATCAATGGTTTTGGCCGGATCGGCCGGCTGGCCCTGCGGGCAGCCTGGGGTTGGCCGGATATGCAGGTTGCCCATATCAACGAGATTGGCGGCGATGCGGCCACCTCGGCCCACCTGCTGCATTTCGACTCGGTGCATGGCCGCTGGCAGCAGCCCACCAGCGGCGAAGGCGATCAACTGTTTGTTGGTGAGACGCCGATTGGCTATAGTTCGATTGCCGATCCCGGTGCGGTGCCCTGGGCGGATGCGGGGGTCGAGATTGTGCTCGAAGCGACCGGCAAGTTCCGCACGATGGAAAAACTGGCCGCCTATTTTCAGGCCGGTGTCAAGAAAGTGATCGTCGCCGCGCCGGTCAAGAGCGGCGCGCTCAATGTGGTGATGGGCGTCAACGATCACTGGTACCAGCCCGCCGAGCATCATGTGCTTACCGCTGCCTCTTGCACCACCAACTGTCTGGCGCCGGTGGTCAAGGTCATCCACGAGGGCATTGGTATCAGCCACGGCATGATTACCACCATCCACGACATGACCAACACCCAGTCGATTCTGGATACGCCGCATAAGGATCTGCGCCGCGCACGGGCCTCTTCGCTCTCGCTCATCCCGACGACCACCGGTTCGGCTACTGCGATTGGCTTGATCTTTCCCGAGTTGCAGGGCAAACTCGACGGCATTGCGGTGCGCGTACCACTGCTGAATGCCTCGCTGACCGACTGCGTCTTCGAGTTGCACCGCCCGACGACGGTGGCCGAAGTCAATAGCTTGCTCAAAGCCGCTGCCGACGGCCCCTTGCAGGGCATCCTGGGTTACGAAGAACGCCCGCTGGTGTCGGTGGATTTTCGCGACGACCCGCGCTCCGCGATTGTCGATGCGCCGTCGACGATGGTGACCAACGGCAGCCAGGTCAAGATCTTTGCCTGGTACGATAACGAATGGGGCTACGCCAATCGCTACGTCGAGCTGGCGCGCAAAGTAGCCCGGAGTCTGGAGTAAGCCGCGATGACGACGACGGACGAGATCACGACCGGGGCTGCGGAACAGGCAGCGACTGACCGGCCCACCGCCGCTGCGGCGCTGGCACAGCGCCGCAAAGATCTGCGCAACTACATCCTGGTCACCGGCGCGTACTGGGCCGACACCCTCACCGATGGCGCCATCCGCATGCTGGTGCTGTTCTATTTCTTTCAACTCGGCTACAGCCCCTTCCAGGTGGCTATGCTGTTTCTGTTCTATGAGATCTTCGGCATCATCACCAATCTTTTTGGCGGCTATCTGGGTGCCCGGCTGGGCCTGAAATCGACCCTGTTTCTGGGCCTGGGGACGCAACTGATCGCGCTGGGCATGCTGGCCTTCGTACCGGCGAGCCTGCTGGTGGTGCCGTACGTGATGGCGGCGCAGGCGCTCTCCGGCATTGCCAAAGATCTGACCAAAATGTCGTCGAAGAGCGCGGTCAAACTGGTGGCCGGCGAGGGCGAAGGCCGGCTCTACCGCTGGGTCAGCATCCTGACCGGCTCGAAGAATGCCATCAAGGGCGTCGGCTTTTTTGTCGGTGCGCTGCTGCTGACGCTGGTAGGGTTTCAACCGGCGCTGATGATCCTGGGCGGGCTGGTGCTGGTGGCGCTGATCATGGCGCTGCTGCTGATCAAAGGCGACCTGGGTACGCCCGACAAGCTGGCAAAATTCCGCCAGATGTTTTCGCACAACCGGGCGGTCAACATGCTGGCGGCAGCGCGGCTGTTCCTCTTCGGTTCGCGCGATGTCTGGTTTGTGGTTGGCCTGCCGGTCTTCTTTATCAGCGTGTTGGGTTGGGATTTCTGGCTGGCCGGCGGTTTTATGGCCGTCTGGACGATTGGCTATGGCTTTGTGCAGGCCGGCACACCGAGCCTGATCCGGCGGCGGGTCGAGCATGCCCACGAACCTGATGGGCGCACCGCCACCGGGCTGGCGTTCACGCTGGCCGCCTTTCCGGCGGTGATCGCGCTGGCGCTCATGTTCGGCGTAGCGCCGATGCTGGCGGTTGTCGGTGGGCTGATCATCTTCGGCGTGATTTTTGCCCTGAATTCGGCCGTGCACAGCTACCTGATCCTGGCCTACACCGACAGCAGCAAAGTGGCGATGAATGTCGGCTTTTACTATATGGCCAATGCCGGTGGACGACTGACCGGCACGGTGCTCTCGGGTTTGCTCTACCAGATCGGTGTGCAGTACAGCCAGAATGGTGGCTTGATTGCCTGCCTGTGGGCATCGGTCGCCTTCGTCCTCGTTGCCGGTAGCATCTCCTTCGCGCTGCCGAGCAATACTGCGCCGCGCACGAAGCCCATCCAGCTCGGTGACCTGGGCGAATAAAGCCATTGCCAGCCGGCGCTGCTGGCCCGCGCACTGCCGAATTGCATACCGACTAACGCCTTTTACGGCGTTAGCCGGTTTTTTGCATGGATGGATTGCGCTCTGCCCCGAGTTTGCAAATCTCCTGCACAGATCTCCGGATCGGCATGTATTTTTGCCGCACCGATAGTCTCTTCATAGACAGAGGATGGCGCACATGCATTTTAGACTCACTGCCAACCTCGCTACCGGAACCGGTTCCGGTAGCTATGGTAGGGATCACTCTCATAAAGGAGCAAACCGCAATGCAATGCCTGCAACACGAAACCCTGAAACACGGGTTCAGTACGCACCGGGTGCCGCTTGCAGCAATGGTCGGGTTTATCCCATTTGCCACCGCGCCGCAGCTTGGCAACCTGGTTCTGGCCGAAGTATTGCAGCTTGGCAAACACAGCAGCCTGGAAGGTCGTGACGGCTGGAACCGCCAGATCTTCCCCGGTGACCGAATTGTCGGCGTGTTCGGCAATCGCTATGCCACCGATCAATACGAGGGCTACGTGCCGGCGACACCGGTCGAAGAATGCGATATGCTTTCGGTTGGCGGTGTCTGTGGCGAAGTTACGTCGAGCCACAGTGCAATGAACATACCCACCCGGCTGCGGGTGTTGGGCGTTGTCACCGATAATCAGGGGCAGGCATTGCGCTTGCAAGACTTCGGTCTGGCGCAGCGCACCGCTTTCGGTCAGGCCGAAACCATCCTGGTGGTCGGCGCCTCGATGAATTCCGGCAAGACGACCACGGTCGGGACGCTGGTGCGCAGCTTGAGCCAGGCCGGCCGCCGGGTGGCTGCGGCCAAAATTACCGGTACCGCTGCCGGAAAAGACGGGCGCTATTTCCTGAGTTGCGGCGCGCACCAGGTGCTGGATTTCACCGATGCCGGCTATCCCTCGACATATATGCTCGGACTGGACGAACTACAGCAGATTGCGGCAACCTTGATCGGCACACTGGAGCAACAGAACCCGGATTACGTTCTGATCGAGATTGCGGACGGCATCTTTCAACGCGAGACCCGCATGCTGCTGGAGAGCCTCGACTTTTGCGCCGGTATCGATCATGTCTTTTTCGCGGCGAACGACAGCCTTTCCGCCGAATGCGGCGTGCGCCGGCTGCAAAGCTCCGGCTTGCCGCTGCGTGCCCTGAGCGGCGCATTCACCCAGAGCCCGCTGGCAATCGCCGAAGCCGAGGCGTACACCGGCATGCCTTGCCTCACGATTGACGATATGATCCATGGCAAGCTCTGGTCGGTATTGCCCTCGCGCCTGACTTCCAGCCGGGTCGCTGCAGCGCTCCCGTTCGAGCGCTGGGTTTAACCGACCCGCGACGTTCGCGGTTGCACCGCAGCATGTCGATTGGCCATACGCATCAACTTCAGGGTTGCGGCTCTGAAAAAGCCGGCAGTTGTCCGGACATATTTGCCGGCAAATATGCCCGGACAAGCTGCCGGTTCAGCTGCCACCGGCTTCTGAACTCGCTGCTGCGTATGTCGTATCCATACAACAGGAGCTTGCTGTGCTTACTTCTATCCGCACCTCGCCGGTGGGCGCAATGATTGGATTTCTATGGCCGTACCTGCGCCGCCAGCAACGCCGTCTGTTCGTTGCCATCGGGCTCGCACTAATGCTGAGCCTGGTCGAATTGAGTGCGCCGCTGCTGATTGGCCATTTGATCGACCGGCTGGTGCAGAATGCCTTCTGGCCGCAGTATCCCTGGTTCATCGGCGGCCTTTGCCTTATCGCACTGAGTCGGGGCTTCTTGTTGGCCCGGCGGCAGGCACTGGAAGGCCGCATCGGCGAACGAGTTGCTGAGGAATTGCGCAATCGGCTCTGGGGGCATATTCAGCAGTTGCCGCTGCAGTATACCGCCCGACGCGGTGCCGGGCGCTTGCTGGTGCGGTTCATTTCCGATACACGTGCCGTGCAACGCCTGGTCACCTATGGACTGCTGCGCCTGTCACAGGAATTATTGCTCTGTGGCGTCATCGGCCTGGCCTTGCTGCTCTTGAACTGGCGCATGACCTTGCTGGTGTTGTTTGTCTTGCCGGGCTACGGCTTCATCTTTCGGCAGATCAACCCGCAGTTGCGCCACAACAGCCGGGCCACCCGCCGCCGTCGCAGCCGCCTGGCAACTTATTTGACCGAGCGCATCAACGGCATTGTGGCGGTGAAAGCGCATGTTCGCGAACGGCACGAGGCCCGGCAATTGAAGAAGCTTAATCGCGCCCTGGCCATGCGGGGTGCGCGGACGGCGCAAACGGCCGGCAACCTCGCAGGCCTGGCGTCCGCGACGGTTGCCGTCTGCGGGGCGCTGGCGCTGGCGCTGGCGCCGATAGAGTTGCAGGCCGGCCGGCTGAGTACCGGCAGCCTGGTGGCATTTTATATCTTGCTCGGCATGCTTTTGCCGATCTTTCAGCGCCTGGTCGTCGCAAATCGCTATTTCCAGGAAGCCGGCATTTCCATCGACCGGCTGCGCGAAACGCTGGCGCGCCCGGTCGAACCGGCCAATCACCAGGCGCAGGAACTTCGGATCCACGCCGGGCGGATCGATGTTCAGCATGTCGACTTCAGCTACCAGCGCCAACGGCCATTGCTGCGCGGCATCAGCTTGCATATTCAACGTGGCGAACTCGTCGCGCTGGTCGGGCCAAACGGCGCCGGCAAAAGCTCGTTGCTCGATCTCTTGCTGCGATTTCAGCAGCCCGATCAGGGCCGCATTTGCATTGATGGCCAGGATATCAGCACGGTACAACTCGCGTCGCTCCGCCGGCAGATCGGCCTGGTCTCGCAGCAGACGCCGCTCTTTAGCGGCACGATCGCCGAGAATATTCGCTACGGCATTCAGCATGGTATTCCCGAAGAACAGCTGCTGCGCGCCGCCCGCATCAGTGGCGTCGAGCAGATGGTCGCCGATTTGCCGGCAGGCTGGCATACGCCGGTCGGCAATGGCGGCTACGATCTCTCGGGCGGCCAGCGCCAGCGCATTGCACTGGCGCGGGCGCTGGCCGCCGATCCGCCCATTCTTCTGCTCGACGAAGCCACTGCGGCGCTGGATGTCGCCAGCGAGCAATTGTTCGCACAGCGCCTGCACGAACTTGCTCGCGACAGGAGCATCCTGGTCATATCACATCGTTTGCCCCTGCTGCAACTGGCAGACCGCATTTACGTCCTCGATGGGGGCCGGCTGGTTGAATGGGGCAAGCACCACGACCTGATGGCGCAGGGCGGGGTGTACAGCCGGCTCTTCAGCGACACGCCGCTGCTGAGCCAGGCGGCCTGAACTGCGGGCACCCCGGCTCAGCAGGCGTATGCGCCTGAGCAGCATGGCGCGTACCGGCAGCGACCAGCGTAGCGCGGAGTCTTTGGCGCATTCTAGCGCACTACGTCGCAGCAGCGGGCACCAACACCATTGGCCGGCCGAGATCGAAGATGACCTTGCGGTAGGCGAAATACACCCACTGGATGCACGCAACCACAAGAAATTGCGATGAGAAGATTACCGTGGCTGCGGCAATGCCAAGCGCGAACAACCGGGCTGTCTGACGCTGGAGGCCAATCCCGTCATAGGCCTGGTCGATGATTGAGGAGAGCGTATATATATTGAGCGGCAGTTTGGCCAGCATGATCGGCGCAAACACGAGCAAACCCATCACACTCAGGCCGAGCGAGGTGGTTGCCGCAAAATAATCCGTATTGACTTCGCGGCGTAGTGTTTCCAGTCTTACGTGATCTTGCTCAACCAGAGTGGCATGGGATTTCACCTGGCTCCCATCAGTCACCGTAAGCCAGACGGGAGTGCGTGTCCGTCGGCGCTTCAATGCGATTCGCATGCCGCCGAGTGCCATGCCACCGGCGATCAGAATAGTTGTTTCCAGCATATGTCGTATTCCTTTCACTCCAGGCAGAAGCCGTCGTTTGCCGAAGGTATGATCGGATAGCCTGCGGCAGTACAAAACCATCACTGGTGGTCATCAACAGCGATCGGCGCAGGAGATGCTGGAGCGCGCGCAACACAGTCATACTTGACTCTGCGGCAGGCATCATCTGCAATAGCTGAACAAAGGTACAGGGCTGCGATGTCTCGGCCAGGTGCTGCAGCACTGCATGTTCCAGATCATTGAGCATGCTGTACTCGGTATCCAGTACCGCGCAGATTGTATCAAAAATCGGTGACTCGATCGCAGCAAAAGCGGCCAGGTCGCCTTGAAACATAGTGTGAACCGCGCGGGCGCCCAGGTGCAAAAACAGGGGTATGGCATCGTACTGCGCTATCAACCAGTCGCGCCAGGCCACATCGTGATGCAGACCATAAGCGTCTAGCAGGCTGTTTGCCGCATCATAATCCAGTCCCGTCAGGTGCAGCGAACGCACTCCCGGTGAAGTCGCCGCAAAATACGATCCCAGCGGCAGTTGTTCGCGGCCCACGACCAGAACGCAACTCTGGTGCTCACCGGCAACAATGCTCATGATCAAGTGACGATACCCATCAACCCAGGCTCTGTCGGCTTGCGCTGCCAGCGTTTCACTGTCGTCCAGGATGAGCAGGCAGCGCTGGCTGCGCAGTCGGGCGACGAGCATCTCAAATGCTTCATTCCCGGTGGCCGGGGGCATCGAGCCGGCCGGTGTCACCTGGTCGGTGAGCAAAAGATCGAGCGGCGGGCGATCACGCAGCGAGCGCCAGAAGATCCGTTCAAAGCCGAGGCTTCTCGTCCAGCCCTGGTGTTGTTCCGGATGGGCCAGCCGTGCAATCAGTTTGCGGGCGAGTGTGGTTTTGCCGCTGCCCACCTGACCATTGAGCAATACCAGGCGACAGCGATCGCGGGTGATCCAGCGCATCAAGTGTTCAAGGTCCGCTTCGCGGCCATAGAGCGTACCTGGCAATGGCATCCGCAGTGGTTCAGTGAGCATTGAGGAGGCCGGTGCGCGCACCTCGGAACGGAGCTGTATCGTTGCCGGGCGGCAATCGATCTGGCGGCGCGGAGTGGGCGCTATGGCATGATAGGTGCCCGCTTTGATCTGCCGATACAGTTCGTGAGTCTGGCCCGTCGGTTCTACCCCAAATTCATGGGCCAGCACCTGCCGGCATTGCTCATACTGCATCAAGGCGCGATCGCGTTCACCGGAAGCAGCCAGCAATTCCATCTGCAACTGGTGTGCCCGTTCGATCCAGGGTTCCAGTTGCAAGAGGCGTTGCACGGCGGCCATGCCGGGATGGTAGGCCGCCTCGCGCAGCGCACGGTCGGCAATTTCAGCCAGGCCGGCAATCGCCAGTCCGTGCAAACGTTCGCGTTGTCCGGTCATCCACTCTTCGAAGACCGGCGCGTCGGCAATATGAAACCCGGTAAGGAAATCGCCCTGGTAGAGCGCGCTGGCCTCACTCAGCGTTTGCAAACTGGGCTGCTGGAGATCGTGCTGGAACACCGCACAAAACTGCTCAACATCGAAACAATAGGGCGCTGTACGCTCGAAGCCGATCGTCTGGTGCGTAATCGCCAGATGTGAACTGAAGAGCGTGCGTAATACGGGCAGAATGTTGCGCAGATTCTTCCGCGCCTGCGCATCGGGCATATCGCACCAGAACAGGTTGGCAAGCTCATCACGCGAATGCCGATGCCCGGTACTGACCAGGTAGAACAACAGCGCCAGCGCCTTTTTGCTTACACCTGCACCAGGCGCAATATTCTGGTCATGCAGGGCAACTTTGGGATGGCCAAGCAATCTTATCTGAAGCATAACATCCCGTATTCTATTCAGCATTGTAGCGTTATTTTGACTATATCGAGTTATGAGCAAGGCCCGGCGCGGTACGTTCCCAGGTGCTGCTGTACCGGCGACCAGTGTCCCGCTGCCGGACGGATGCACGTATCCTAAAGCATCAGCAGTGCAATAGCGATTGCGCTGATCATAACGAGGGCAAAGGTCAATCGCGTACCGGCCTCAACGACGCCAGCCGTGCCGTGATTGTCGACGGAGCGCAAGTGCTCGGCACTGAGCACGGTGGTGATGGAGAGCAGGGCCAGGGCAAAGAAGATATAAAAGGCATATTCAATTGTCAGGGTGTAACCGACTGCACCTAGCTGGCCATTGATCGACGAAAGCAGGATGGCGCCGGCAAGCGCGGCGGTAATTGCCACGGTTACTTTTTCCTTGACCAGGCTGGACGGAAAGAAAAGCGAGGCAAAGATAATCAGGGTCATCAGCAGCAGGGGCAGCGCCGTTTTCAGCAGCGTCGACAATGATTGGCGATCCAGATCAACGGTGATCAGAAAGCCCGACAATTCCAACCTCGTCTCAAACTGGTTGATAAGCGGATCGCCAAGTGCCGAGTCGGTCACCAGATTTTCGCGCCGTGACGTAGCGCCCAGCACCCGCCATTCGTCCAGGCTCTGGAAGGCCTGTGGCGATGCAATTGCCAGCCGTTCAGCCTGCGGTGCGGGCCGAGCCCCGGCTACCATTCCCAGGCCCACCGGCGCTTCGGCAGTGGCAGTATTCGATGTCGGCGAGCCTGATTGCGCATCAACCACATATACCAGCCTGCTCGTATCGGCCTGGGCATTGAAAAACGAAATCGCCAGTTGCTGCTGGTCAAAGGGAAACATCTGGAGATCAAACTCATTGCGGAACTCGCCCTGCACCCGCCAGAGCCGGTACTCCGTGCCGTCCGGCAGGGTTCGCTGGCGCACCGGCTGATCGCGTTCAAAGATCCCATCAATCATATTGGGAAAAATCAGGTCGGTCGGATCAACCGGATCGCCTTCGCCGGCCGGAGCGAACTGCATCCAGAGGTAAAAATCGGCGCTAAAACTGGAGTTCGGCAGATCGATACGTGAAATCTCATTGATGAAGACACCGGTACGTACCACCCGCTGCAACTGGGCAAAACGGTTCTCACTCAAGCGAAACACCGTCCCGGAGTCGAGCGCATCGCCGGTCGAAACCGGTGCGGGGACAATCTGGATCGGTGCCGACTCGAAGCGATCATCATGAAAGCGTCCGATCCGAATAGCCTCGATAGCCTGGGGGCGGGCGCGGCTGTCGTCGAACCAGATCGGGCCGAGCAAACCCGGCAGAGCCTTGTCCGGTGCATCAAGACTGAGCAGAAAATCGGTAATCGCCGCCCGCTGCGCCGGCAGGTCGCCACTGGCTATGGGATCATCCACGGTTGAGCGGACGGCCGCAATCGCCAGGATGGCGGCATCATAGGCGGCAATCGCGACCCAGTTTGGTTCGTGACCGAAACGGGCACGATAGTGTTCGGCAAAGGCCAGCACATCGGCGCTGCCCGAGTCGAGGATGATGGGTGCCAGGCCATAGAGATTGGCGGTGTAAAATCCGGGCCGGCTGCGCCCGGCCTGTTCCTGGGCTAGCAGTTCGCCGAAGCTCTTATCGCCAAAGGTGTCACCGCCCAGAAACGGGCCGCGCAGGCCGCCTTCGCGCAAGATTTGCAGAATGCGCGCACCTTCCGGCCCCAGAGTCAGGAGCGCCACCGGGCGCTGGCGTGGATCAGTGGCGACCTGGTTGGCAATGGCTTCCGCCTCGGCGATGCTGCCGAAGCTAAAATAGTCGGTGCGCAGGCCGATTTGCCGGGCTGTGCGTTCAAAGCCTTCACGCAGCGTATTGCCGTAGGCATCATCGATTGCAATGACGACGGCACGTTCGGCACCCAGCACCTGCACCAGGTAATGGGCCAGCATTTCGCCCTGGTCGCTATTTTTGAAGATAACCCGGAACGTAGTCGGGTTCTGC
Source organism: Chloroflexaceae bacterium (assembly GCA_034437175.1). Taxonomy (GTDB): domain Bacteria; phylum Chloroflexota; class Chloroflexia; order Chloroflexales; family Chloroflexaceae; genus DAOTUJ01. Next base: position 12,826 of record DAOTUJ010000152.1, read on the forward strand.
GTAATCAGGTCGGATGTGGCGCTGGGCGGCAGCGAAACCATACCTGCGGTTGCATAGATTGGCCCGGTTGCCAGTGAAGTAGTGCTGAACACCGGCCCCAGTACTGCGATTGCATTGCTACTCACGATCTGCTGTGCCAGTTCAACCGCCAGTTCATTGCTGCTCTGATTATCGTAGATCGTGTAGGTGAATTCCGGCCCGCTGCCGTCGGCATTGGCTTCCTCAATGGCCAGCTGGATCCCCTCAAGCGCGGGCCGGCCAAACAACTCGCCCTCGCCGGCCAGTGGAACCTGGATGGCAAACTCAATAGCTGATTCCTCGCTGCCGGCCGCAAAAACACCGCCACTGCGTACTGCGAACAGGGCTGCAGCGATAAGCCCGGCGGCCAGCAGGATTGCTATGCCGATGATGAGCCGCCGGCGGGTTTTCTGCTTCGTGGGCTGTTCGGGCAGCAGTGTATGGCCTGATGCTTTGCGGCGCTGCGCCCGGAAACGCCATCTGCGGCGCTGCTGTGCCGGCCGGGCATGCGCCAGCATGGGGATTACCGGTGGGGGAGTCTCGAATTCGTTGTTGCGCAAGATGCGTTGCTGGGCGACAAAAATACCGTAGAGTAGCCCGACGATAACGACTGTTGTGCTAAAAGCGAGTAAATACACAGAGCCTCCGAGTCAAAGGCGTTATGCGGTGCCGGTAAGGCTATCGTTGCTGCAAGGGTAGAGCATTATCCGGGTTTCTCAGTGGGCAAACACGAACCATTGCCAGGGTGGAGATTTACTTTTGGTTAAGATTGCAAAACCTTCGGTGAAGAAAGTATACAAAAAAAGCCGCCCGCTAACCCTGACCTTCAGATGTGTTTTTCACTCGGTTTACTGCCAGGAAAAAAACAACCAGAAGGCGTATTTTTTACCTGATCTTATGGTCAGGTTTTTTAGCGATGACTTGTTGACGCGGTATCTGTTTCATAGTAGACTTCCAAACGGTTGCCCGTATCAAACCAGAATCTCAACCAAAAACCAGAATCTCAACCAAAAACCAGAATCTCAACCAAACTCATACCAATCAGCAATGTTCCGAAAACGTTAATACGCCGGTTTTCGTTGCCGGTTCAATATGCTGGTCGCCCCGGCTTGCTGATCGATTGCCATGCGTCGTAGTGCGCTGCTGTCATCAAGGGGCAATGTGCTGGTCGCCCCGGCTTACCGACAGGGGTAAATAATTCCGCAACCCTAACCTTATGCATCAGTTGTTTTTGCTGCTTCAATGTGCTGCCCATATCAGCCTGTATCTGATAGGCCTCCTGGTGCTGATTGCTTCACCTGTGCGGTCGATGTCGGCAAATGGGGCTCCAGCGTACGTCGCTCAGTTTGCTCTGCCCACAGCGACAAAGCCCACTTCCGCATCCATCGCCTTCGCTACCGATGCCCCGCGCTTTGAGCGCCTCTCGCTTGAGGAAGGTCTTTCCAGTAACCTGGCCCAGGCTGTAGTGCAGGATCGGCAGGGTTTCATCTGGATTGCCACGCTGGAAGGCCTGAATAAATATGACGGCTATGACATAACTGCCTATCGGCCACAACCGGGCAATCAGCAGAGCATTAGCGACACGGTCATCAATGGGATTTACGTCGATAGCAGCGGCAATTTGTGGATCGGTACCACCAATGGCCTGAATCGCTTTGATCCGGCCAGTGAGACGTTCACCCGCTTTATACACGATCCGGAGGATCCGCAAAGTGTCGGCGATGATGCCTTTTCGGTAGCGGAAGGGTTCTACGAAGATGACTCAGGCCGGCTCTGGTTCAGTACATGGGGCGGTGGCCTGAGTCGTTTCGATCCGGCTACCGAAACCTTCACGCGCTTTCAACATGATCCGGCCGACCCGGCCGGCCTGGCCGGCAATGGCATCAGCCGCATGGTGCCGTCGCACGACGGCACAACGCTCTGGCTGGGTACCTTCACCGGGTTGACGGCCTTCGACATCGAGCGCGAAACGGCCCGCCATTATCAGCACGATCCCCAGGATCCACAGAGCCTCAGTTCCAACGAAGTCAATTCCGTCCACGCCGCTACGCTCGATGGCGCGTCGGTGGTCTGGGCCGGGACCGGCGATGGCCTGCTCAACCAGTTCGACCCGGCCACGGAGACGTTTACCCATCACCGGATCGGCAACACCAAGATTACCGAGATCTTTGCCGACGACAATGGCATCCTCTGGCTGGGCACCCAGGGCGAGGGCATCTTTCTGTTTGATCCGGGCAGCCGGCAGGTCGTCAAACGCTTTCATCAGCAAGCCGGCAACCCGGCCGGCCTGAGCGCCGACCTGGTCAACCATATTTATGAAGACCGCAGCGGCGCTCTGTGGATCTCGACCTATACCGGCGGGGTGAGCCGGCTTGATCCGCATCAAAAGGGTTTCCAGCTTTATCAGTATCAACCGGGCAATCCGAATAGTCTCAGTTCATCCAATATTTTTGCGCTCGATCTTGATCAGCAGGGCGGCCTGTGGGTCGGCACGCTCGATACCGGGGTGAACCGGCTCGACCTGGCCGGCGGCACGGTCGAGCGCTTTCGGCATGACCCCGCACAGGCCAATGGCTTGAGCCACAACCTGATCGGTGATGTGCTGGTCGATAGCCGGGGCCGGATCTGGATTGCGACAGTCGGCGGTGGTCTGAATCGGCTTGATTCGGTTGATGGGCAGTTTCAGCATTACCGTCGCGAAGCAGGCAACTCGCAAAGCCTGCTCTCCGACGGTGTCCTGGTACTGATGGAAGACAGTGCCGGCATGATCTGGATCGGCACTGCCGATGCCGGCCTCAGTCGGCTCGATCTGGACAGGGACGAGTTTACCCATTTTCGGCCCGGCCCACCCGGTAGCGGCATGCTGAGTGATGGCAGTATCGGCGCATTGTTTGAAGACAGCCGTGGGCGGATCTGGGTCGGCACCAAACAGGGGCTCGATGTGCTCGATCCGGCCGGTGGGCCGGTGCAGAACTATGTTCACGACGATACCGATCCTCACAGCATCAGCCACAACTATGTGAAATCGATCTATGAAGACGCGGCGGGCGATCTCTGGCTGGCAACCGATGTTGGGCTCAATCGCTTCGATCGTGACCAGGAGCAGTTTTTTGCCTATTTCACCACTGACGGTCTGCCGCATGACCAGGTGAACAGCATTGTGGCCGATGACAGCGGTATGTTGTGGATCGGCACGGCCGGCGGCCTGGCCCGCTTCGATCCGCAGAACGAGACCTTTCATCGCTACAATCAACACGATGGCTTGCAGGGTGACGTGTTCGCGCCCAATGCGGCCTTGCGCGGCCCCGACGGCAGGCTCTACTTCGGCGGATCGCAGGGGCTGAATGTGTTTCAGCCCGCCGAATTGCGCAGCAATCCCTATGCGCCGCCAGTGGTATTGACCGAGTTCGCGCTGTTCAACGAGCCGGTGCCGCCGGGCGCCGATGCGCCGCTGGATCAACACGTCAGTATGGCGGATGTGATTGTGTTGCGCCATGATCAGTCGGTGCTTGGCTTTGAGTTTGTGGCTTTGAATTATACGGCGCCGGCCAATAATCAGTATGCCTATATGATGGCGGACTTCGATCAGGATTGGAACTATACCGATAGCAGCCGGCGCTCTGCCCGTTACACCAATCTTGATCCGGGGCGCTATACCTTTCGGGTCAAAGCTGCCAATAACGACGGGGTCTGGAATGAGGCCGGTACGGCGATCGGTATTATCGTCACGCCACCCTGGTGGGCAACGTTCTGGCTTCGCGGCCTGGCGCTGATGGTCTTGCTCGGCGCCGTCCTGGGCGGCTTCCAATGGCGGGTGTGGCAGATTCAGCAGCGCCAACGCTGGCTTGAACAGGAAGTCGAAAGGCGTACCGAAGAGTTGCGTAGCAGCGAAGCTGAGCTACGACGGGCCAAACAGTCTGCTGAGACAGCGAACCAGGCCAAGAGTATTTTCCTGGCCAGCATGAGCCACGAGTTGCGTACCCCGCTGTCCACGATTCTAGGCTATGCCGACATTCTGCATGATCGCTATGCCGATCAGGATGCCCGGCTTGGGCAAGATGTTCAGCGGATTCAGCGCAGCAGCGACCATTTGCTGGCGCTGATCGACGAAGTGCTGGATATCTCGCGGATCGAGGCCGGCAGCATTGCCTTGCAGCCGGCCCCGCTGCACCTGGCCGAATTTATCCAGGAGATTGTTGCGTCCATTCGGCCAAAGGTTGAACCCAAAAGATTGCATCTCGAACTGGATATCGCAGCGCAACTGCCGGAGTATATGCACGCCGATGCCGTGCGCCTGCGCCAGGTGTTGTTGAATCTGCTGGCCAATGCCGTCAAGTATACCGATCAGGGCAGGATCACCTTCAGCGTCGCGCAGCCTGCGCCTGAGCAATTGCAGTTTGTGGTTGCCGATACCGGTTATGGCATTGCCGAAGCCGTCCTGGAGACGATTTTTGAGCCGTTCCAGCAAGTGCGCTCCGACCAGCAGCCGGCAAGCGGCCTCGGGCTCGGTCTGTCGATCAGCCGGCGCCTGGTGCGCCTGATGGGCAGCGATATTCAGGTGACGAGTACGCCCGGCGCGGGTAGTACCTTCAGCTTTGCCCTGCCGCTGAAAGAATGTGCCGGTACTGCCGCGCCGGAATTGTCATACAAGATTGTCGGCCTGCAGCATCAAGGGCCGGCCATTCTGGTGATAGACGACCTGGCGGATAACCGGGACGTCCTGGTGGAACAACTGGCGCCACTCGGCTTTGAGATGCACACGGCCGCGACGGCACAGGCAGCGCTCGAACTGGTGGCCGGCTGCCGTCCGGCGGCGATCTTCGTTGACCTGATGCTGCCGGATATGGATGGGGCCGAGTTGATTGGCCACTTGCGCCGGCTGCCGCATTTGCAGCAAACCCTGATTATCGTCAATTCGGGCAGTGCTTTTGCCGAAGACCGCGAACGCAGCCTGGCGGCCGGCGGCGACGAGTTTTTGCCGAAACCGGTTCGGCGCAGGCACCTGCTGGAGGTGCTGGGCCGGCATTTGCACCTGGAATGGCGTTATGCCGACAGCATTGAAGCCGCCGATTCGCCGGAGGCAGGCCAACCATCGCTGCCGGCAGAAGCTATTCCCGACCAGGCCGAGTTGCAGCAGTTGTACCATCTGGCGATGATGGGCCACGCAGCAGCACTCAAGGAGCGAGCGGTGGAACTGCGCCGGGACGCGCAACTGGAACCCTTTGCCGCTGAACTCGAACGGCTGGCCGGCAGCCTGCAATTGAACAGGCTCAGCGCATGGTTAGCACAATACCTTGAGCGATAATGCCACAATCCTGATTGTCGACGACAATCGTGATACGCTGGGTCTCCTGTTCAATGGCCTGCATCAGGCCGGCTACTATGTCATGGTTGCCGAGGATGCCCGCAGTGCGCTGACGCGGATCGCGATGCGCCGGCCCGACTTGATCGTGCTCGATTTGATTATGCCCGGAATGGATGGCTTTGAACTGACCAGTCTGCTCAAAGCTGATCCGGCCAGCCGCGATATTCCGGTTATTTTTATTACGGCCTTGAACGAAACGGCCCATATTGTGCGCGGTTTTGCTGCCGGCGGCGTCGATTACCTGGTCAAACCATTGCGCATGGAAGAGGTTCTGGCGCGGATCAACACGCACATTTCCCTGCATATGCTGCGGCGGCGGCTCGAAACCCGAAACCGCGAACTCGATGCCCTGCTGGCATTCTCGCAGAGTCTGGCCCTGCATCACAATATGCACCGGCTTGGTGCGGTGATTCTGAGCCGGCTCGAACGGGTGATTTCCTATGGCAACGCAGTATTGCTGGCGGAAGTCGAGGGCGATATGATGGTACTGGCGATGGTAAATTCGCCAGCGGCTACCGTGAGCGAAGCGGAACCATTTCCGTATGAACTGTTGCTTTCGGCTATGCAATGCTCGTATCACTATAACAGGCCGGTAATTATTCCCGATTTGCATGCCGAACAGCCCATTGCCGCCGCCCTGGAACAACAACTCGGCGAGCAGGCTGCTGCATTCCTGGGATATACCCGCTCCTGGATGCTGGTTCCCTTGCCGGTCAATCAAGCAGTGATCGGCTGGCTCAGCTTGAGCCACCAGCAGCCCGGCATCTACCAGGAACAGCATGCCGATCTGATTATGGCTTTTGCCAATCAGGCCGCCATCGCGCTCGAGAATGCCCGGCTCTACCAGCAAGTGCAACATGTGGCAATCCACGAAGAACGCAATCGCCTTGCGCAAAACCTGCATGATTCGGTAAGCCAGGCGCTCTTTTCGGCGAGCCTGATTGCCGAAGTGCTACCGCAGATCCAGCAACACAATCCCGCTGCAGTCGCCGATGGCCTGCACGAGTTGCAGCGCCTGACCCGGGGCGCGCTGGTCGAGATGCGTACGCTGCTGATAGAGTTGCGCCCGACCACGATTTTGAAACAGAGGCTTGATGATCTGCTCCGCCAGTTGAGCAGCACGGTTGCCAATCGTACGCTGGTGCAGGTGCAGCTGGATCTGGCACCGCTGCCGGAACTACCGCCGGAGGTTCATCTGACCTTCTACCGGGTGGCCCAGGAAGCGTTCAACAATATTAGCCGGCACGCCCGTGCCACGCAGATCAACGTGGCTCTGCACAGCGATGCAAATGACCGGTTGATGATGGAAATCCGGGATGATGGCCTTGGTTTTGAGCCGGAGCACATGCCGCCGGGTGCGTTTGGCCTGGAGATTATGCACGAACGCGCACAGCAGATTGGTGCGACTATCGCTGTAACCAGCCGGCCAGGCCAGGGTACACAGATCGTGCTGCACTGGCCATGGCTCCAGGAAGGGGATTGACGGTGTCGTCTTACAAGCTCATCCGCGTTATCATTGCCGATGACCATGCTATGACCCGGATCGGTCTGCATTTTTTTCTGCAAGCCTACGACGACCTGGAAATGGTCGGTGAGGCCGGTAGCGGCGAGGAAGTGCTGGAACTATGCCGCAGCACGCAACCCGATGTTGTGCTGATGGATATTGTGATGCCGGGCTTGAATGGGGTAGAAGCCATCCGGCGCATTCGGCGCGAGCATTCCCGGACCCAGGTGCTGGCGCTGACCAGTTTCGAGCAAGATGATATGGTGCGCCAGGCTTTGCAGGCCGGCGCGATTGGCTACCTGCTGAAGAATATTTCGGCCCAGCGGCTGGCCGAGGCGATTCGGGCGGCCCGCGCCGGACGGGCGACTCTCTCTGAAGAAGTCGCCGGGGCAATGGTGGCCATTGCGCAGCAGCCGATGCTGCCCGGCCACAACCTGACCCGCCGTGAACGCGAGGTGCTTGCGCTGCTGGTGGCCGGCCTCTCCAATACCCAGATTTCCGAGCGTATGGCGATTAGCGAGGCGACGGTCAAGTATCACGTGCGCAGTATTCTCAACAAACTCAATGCCAACAGTCGCACCGAGGCGGTCAGCCTGGCCTGGCAGTACAACCTGGCAAACTGGCCGCAAAATTCCTGAGAATTTCCGATCGTTTAAGGCGTTTTTAAGGCGCCTGTGTATTATACTGTCGGCACACCTGGGATCGTAATATATATGAGGAGGTACTGATGAAGACCCGCAAAGCTGGCGTTGTCGTCAAGACCAATGTGCGCGCCGGCGGCATCGCCTACTGATGAAGACCCGCAAAGCTGGCGTTGTCGTCAAGACCAATGTGCGCGCCGGCGGCATCGCCTGAGATTGCCTGCCGACCGTTTTGCTTCCGACAGTTCTGACCGTAATCATGAATTTCTTGAGGAGGTAACAAGATGAAAACCCGCAAAGCCGGAATTGTTGTGAAGACCGACGTTCGCGCCGGCAACAACACTCGCCGGATTTCGCACTAATGCGACTTTCGCAGCGCCGGAGGTAGTGGCATACGCCACTACCTCCGACCGATCAGCATCAATTCGTATGTCGATTGCTTTTCCCCGTTCCCTGCGCTCTCTGAACCGCGATACCGGTCGCGCCACGGTGATTGGTGTCGTAGTCTCCATGCTGTTGATCATTACCTGGGGCGCCTGGTTTGTCCTGGCGCGTTCGCCCGTCTATGTGGCGAGTAGTGAATTGCTACTTGAACCCGACGGAACGCTGGTCGCCCGCTTCGATCCGGCAACTTTGACGCGAATCCGGCAGGGCCAGCAGGCCCGCCTGCTGCTTGAGTCTGATCGTGATGCGACGGTGCAGATCCTGCCGGCAACGGTGCTGCGCACGCCCGATCCGCGCCGTGACGGCGAAGGAATTGTGCTGCTGCGGCTGGCGGAACGACCACCATACGTGAACGGCGAACTGCAGATCGCCGTGGCCTATGTTTCGCCCCTTGAACTGCTCTTGCATAGCGACAGGCCCTGAGCCGTGAGTGAGCCGCTCCACCAGGCTGAGCTTGAAGCCGAGCCTATCGATGATCCGGCGCCGGATGCCGAGCCTGAAACGCCGGATAGCCCGTCGGACGCTGAGCGCCGCTGGCTGGTTCCCGAAGTGATCCAGACTTCGGAAATGGATTGTGGCCCGGCGGCGCTCAAGGTGCTCCTCGAAGGCTTCGATATCTCCGTCAGTTATCCGCGCCTGCGTGAGGCCTGCCAGACCAGTGTCGACGGCACGTCGATCAATACACTCGAGGAGGTTGCGGTACAGCTGGGCCTGGACGCCGCCCAGATGATGATGCCCGCCGATCATCTGCTGCTGCCGGAAAGTGAGGCGCTGCCGGCGCTGGTCGTGATCCGGTTGCCGAAAGGCTATACCCACTTTGTGGTGGTCTGGCGGCGCCATGGCTGGCTGGTGCAGGTGATGGATCCGGCCATCGGGCGGCGCTGGATGCCCATCCGCCGGCTCCTCGCTGATCTGTTCATCCATACGGTGCCGATTGACGCGGAAACCTGGCGCGAATGGGCCGGCAGCGAAGGCATGCTCGATCCACTGCGCCGCCGGCTGCGCGATCTGACGCTGGAGCCGGAAACGGTTGATATGCTGGTCGAGCGGGCGCTGGCCGACCCGACATGGCGCGGGTTGGCCACGCTCGATGCCGCCACCCGGCTGGTTGCGACGCTGCAGCGGAATGGCGGCTTGCGAACCGAAGCCGATGCACAGGCCGTCCTGCTGCGCTTTGTGCAGCCGGCAGCTGAAACAGATGGCGCCGCCAGCCGGCAGTTGATCCCGGCCCAGTTCTGGTCGGTTCAGCCGGCGGCCGGCAACGACGCCGACAGTGAAGAATTGCTGATGCGGGGTGCTGTGTTGCTCCAGGTAGCCGGCCGCCGCAGCGATGCCGCCGCCGCCGCCGAACTGCCGCCGGAACTGGCGGCCGCGCGCAATGCACCGCAGCCGCGCCCGACCCGCGCGCTCTTCGATGCGTTGCGTGAGGATGGCTTGCTGGCGCCGGCTCTGCTGCTGCCGGCCTTGTTGCTGGGGGCTGCCGCAGTCCTGCTGGAAATTGCCCTGATCCAGAGTCTGCGCCGGATCAGTGCCGAAGTGCAACTGCTCGACCAGCACGTCCTGCTGATTGGCCTGCTGCTGCTGTTCTTGCTGATTCGCTTTGGCTTGAGACTGAGTTCGGAAAGTTTGATCGAGCGCACCGGCCGCCGCATGGAGATTCGGCTGCGGCTGGCATTTCTGCGCAAGATCCCGCGGCTGGGCGATCGCTATTTTCATAGTCGCCTGATCTCGGATATGGCGCGTCGGGCGCACGACCTGCAACATCTGCACCGGGTGCAGCGCATCGGCGCCGATCTGCTGCGCCAGAGCTTCGAATTGCTGTTGACGCTGGCGGCGATTATCTGGCTGGTGCCGGCAAATGGGTTCTGGATTCTGTTCTTCACGCTGCTGGCCGGTGGAATTGCCTACCTGGCCTGGCCGGTGCTCCAGGAAAGCGATATGCGCCTGCGCACCCTGGAGGGAACGCTCAGTCGCTTCTATCTCGATGCGCTGCAGGGGCTGACGCCGCTGCGGACCCACGCGGCCGAACGGGCGGCGCGGCGCGAATTCGAGGATCTGCTCAGCCAGTGGGCGCGAGCCAGCCTGGATTTTCTGAATGTGTCGCTGCTGGCGCGCCTGTTCGGCGGGGTCTTCTTTGCCCTGATTGCAACGGTCGTTGTGTTGCAGATCATCGTCACTGCGCCGGCCGGGCAGGTGCTGCTGCTGTTCTACTGGACGCTCAAGCTGCCCCTGCTGGCGGCGGCGATTTTTCAGCAAATCGAGCGCTATCCGCAGATCCGCAATACCATGCTGCGCCTGCTTGAGCCGCTGAGTGCGCCGGAAGAGGCTGATGAGCATGCAGCCGCGCCGGCTGCTTCGACCGTGGCCGATGGTCAGGGTGGTGTGGCGATTGCCTTCGAAAATATCGAGGTGCAGGCCGGCGGCCAGCCGATTTTGCACAGCATCAACCTGAACCTGGCGCCCGGTGAACACCTGGCGATTGTCGGTCGTTCGGGCGCCGGCAAATCCAGCCTGGTCGGCCTTCTGCTGGGCTGGCACCAGCCGGCCGTCGGGCGCTGCCTGGTCGACGGAGTGCCGCTCGCGGGCGCGGAGATCAGTGCCCTGCGCGAGATGACGGCCTGGGTCGATCCGGCGGTGCAGATCTGGAACCGTTCGCTACTCGAGAATCTGAGTTATGGCAACCGGCCCAACGGCGAAAACATCAACCAGACGATCAGTGAAGCCGATCTGTTTGCGGTGCTGGAGCGCCTGCCCACCGGTTTGCAAACCCCGCTTGGCGAAGGCGGCGGCCTGGTTTCCGGCGGTGAGGGGCAGCGTGTACGGCTGGGCCGGGCGCTGCATCGCGGCCCGGTGCGGCTGGTCATCCTCGACGAACCATTTCGTGGCCTGGATCGGGCGAAACGCCGTGAATTGCTGGCCCGTGCCCGCCAGTACTGGCAGGGCGCCACGCTGATCTGCATCACCCACGATGTTGGCGAGACCCGTGATTTCGAGCGGGTACTGGTGATCGAAGACGGCACGGTCATCGAAGATGCTGCCCCGGCGACATTGGCGACACGACCCGATTCGCGCTACCAGGCTTTGCTGGCAGCGGAAACCCGGGTTCGCAGCGAATTGTGGCAGCAGGGATGGCGGCGCCAGCATGTGGGCAATGGAACCATCGCGGAAACGAGCGCGGACGAACTCAGGGATGCGCAATCACCACCAGCGCCGGCGCGCGGCGCAAAACGCAACGCAAAGCGAGCGCCATCGTCTCGGGGTCGAGCGCGCCGAAACTCTCGTCCATAATCAGCAGATCGGCGGGCTGGATCAGTGCGCGGGCAATGAAGAGCCGGCTGCGCTCGCCGTGTGAAAGCTGCCAGCCGCTCTCGCCGAGAATCTGGAACATGCCCGCCGGCATGCGCTGCAGCAATTCCCCCAGGCCCAGCTCTTCGCAGATAACCTGCGCTTCAGCCAGATCAGCCTGTGATGGTGGCCAGCGCCGGCCCATCAGCAGGTTGAAGGCAAACGTGTCGGAAAAGACATGGTTCTCGTGGAACTGGGGCGCCACGACCACCCGCCGGCGCCAGTCGGTGCTGCCCAGACTTTGCTGATCATAGCCGTGCAGTAGCAGCAGGCCGGTCTCGGGTTGGCGCAGACCGGCCAGCAGGGCGGCCAGCGTCGATTTGCCGCCGCCCGATGGCCCTTCCAGCAGCAATCGATCGTGTGTGTTGATCGTCAGGCTGGTGCCCTGGAGCACGTAGTGGCCGCGGTCGCGATAGCGGAAACTCAGATCGCGGGCGACCAGCAGCGGATGCTCAGCGCCGTTGCTACCGGCTGCAGCCAGTTCGACGGCCACTGCCGGCGCGGGTTCCGCGCGGGCGGCGGCGCGAAAGAGCGGCGCCACCTGTTCCCAGACAGCACCCGTCTGCAGCACACTGTTCAGCCCGTTGACAATCTGGTGGAGGGCCTGGGCGGCCAGCAGGACGCCACCCAGACTGATGGTGAATGCCAGTGGTGTGGCGCTGCCAATGACGATGCCGGGAACCAGGGCGCCTGTGCCCAGTAGCATCCAGAGCACCGGCAGAGCCTGCATCCAGGCGTGAACCTGGTCACGACGCGCCATTTCGATCAGATAGGCATCGAGCAGACGGTCTTCGTCCTGGTGGCGCCGGGCTGGGTCTTCCTGGGCCAGGCGCGTACGATGGCCGACCATATGTTCGACCAGCAGCTTGGCCTGCTCGAGCTGGCGCTGGTTCCAGCGCCGATGGCGGCGTTCATAGGCCAGCGCCATGAGCAGCAGCAAGCCGGTCAGCCCGAGCAGCAGCAGCGCGTGCAGCCAGCCACCCGCGCCATAGGCCAGGATCAGCCCTGCGGTTGCGAGCTGCAAAAAAGACAGGATCGCCAGAATGCCGCCATTCAGGGCCAGCAACTGGATCATATCGGTGCTCATCACCCGCTCGATGAACTGCCCCATACCCTCGTGGCGGGTTTCTTCCGGCTGAAGCTTGAGGATCCCGTAAAACAGGCGCTGCTTGAACAGCGTACCGATGCCGATCACTGCCAGGCCGCCGCTGCGTTCCAGCAAGAGATCGAAGAACAATGCAGTAGCCTGGAGCAAGGCCCAGGCCCAGAGCCAGACTGCGTCGATCCGCCCCTCGAAGATGATCTGGCCGACAAACCACCAGCTGATCAGCAGCAGGAGTTGCCGGAAAAGCATTGCTGCGACCGCAGTCGCCAGCGGAGCCAGCAACTGGTTCTGGCGGGCCTGCTGCCAGAGGCCAGCCGAGGGGAGCAGGCGCAGCATCCAGCCAACTTCGATCTGTTCGCTGCCCAGTTGCTCAATCAGCAGGCGGCGGCGCATCTTATCAGCCGGCTGATCGACAATCTCGATGTCCTGCAGCAATTGCTCAATCGACGGGCGCCAGGGCGCTTCGAGCGCAGCAGACAGCCGGTCGTGCAGCAGTTGCATGGGCACCGTTCGCATGCGCAAATCGGGGCCGAGCAGCCGCAGGTGCTGCCGCCCCCCGCCGAGCAGCGCCAGCACCTGCGGGCTGTCCGCCTCGGGCAGGCGGATCAGCGCCGGGCCGCCTTTGCGCAGCATATCGGCGAGATCGCCATAGCTGCTGGAGACCGGTTCGGCTTCCAGGCCCAGATGGGCGGCAGCATTTGCAATGCGCTGCTCGATCTGCCCGGCGCCGGGCGCATCGAGGGCGGCTGGTGCCTGGCTGGCCAGGCGCGCCCCGGCCAGCAGTCCGGAGCGGCGGGCCAGGGCCTCGGTGGCCTCGGCGGCCCGGCTGAGCGGCCAGGCCAGTTCGCCGATGTCAACCATGTGCGACCGGGACAGTGCGATCATGAATTCGCTTCCTGGCCATACAGATGGCAGCGTACCTCACCGCCGCCGGGCGCCGGCAGCGGCGGCGGCAGCTGCTGCCGGCAGATATCCATCACCTCGGGGCAACGCTGCTGGAAGGGACAACCACCGGGCGCGAGCTGCAGCGTTGTGCCGGCAGCGGCCCGGTTGAGCTCGCGGCGTTTTGCGGCCCGGCGGCGCTGCAAGCCCGGATCCGGCAGCGGTACCGCCGCCAGCAGCGCGCGGGTGTAGGGATGCGCCGGTGCTCGATACACCCGCTCGGACGGGCCGGCTTCGACCAGGTAGCCCCGGTACATTACGCCGACTACATCGCGGATTGAGCGCACCACATCGAGGTTGTGCCCGATGAACAGGTACGTCACCCCGCGCTGCTCGCGAATATCCATCAGCAGGTTCATCACCTGGCCCTGGATGGAAACATCGAGTGCGCTGGTCGGTTCATCACAGATCAGCAACTGCGGTTCCACCGCCAGTGCCCGTGCGATGGCGACTCGCTGGCGTTGCCCGCCGGAAAGCTCGTAGGCAAACCGATCCATATGCTCCGCCGGCAGCCCGACCTGCGCCAGTAACAGCGACAGCCTACCGGCCACTGGCCGGCCTGCGGCGCTGCGCCCGGCAACATCGGCAGCCGCCCGGTCAGCAAGTCGCGCTGCGGCATCGTGCCGAGCAATGCGGCCGTGTAGGGATGGCGCGGCGCGGCAAACAGCTCGCCGGCCGGGGCCGTTTCAACAATCTGGACGGCATACATCACTGCGACTCGATCACAGACTTCGGCCACCACCCCCAGGTCGTGCGTAATGAACATCATGGCCATGCCGAAGCGGCACTGAATATCGTGGAGCAGGTCGAGGATCTGGCCCTGCACGGTGACATCGAGCGCAGTGGTTGGCTCGTCGGCCACCAGCAGTTGCTGGTTGCAGGCCAGTGCTCGCGCGATCATCACGCGCTGGGCCATGCCGCCGGAAAACTGGTGCGGATAATTGTCGATGCGTTGCTGCGGATCGGGTACCTGCACCAGATCCAGCAACTCGAGGGCGCGGGCACGGGCCTGTTTGCGGGTCATACCGTGGTGCAGGCGCAGCGGTTCCACCAGGTGCTGCCCGACCGTCAGCACCGGATTGAGCGCGGCCATCGGCTCCTGAAAGACCATGGCGATCTCGCGCCCACGCAGCCGGCGCAGTTCAGCGACAGGCATCGCCAGCAACTCGCGCCCATTGAGCCGGATCGAGCCGGCGCTGATCCGGCCCGGTGGCGGAACCAGCCCCAGCAGCGCCAGCGCGGTCATGCTTTTGCCGGAGCCGGACTCGCCGACGATGCCGAGGGTCTCGCCGGCTGCCAGCTCGAAGCCCACATCCTCGAGAATGATGTGCTCCTGACCATGCGGGCCGGGGAAGCGCACTTCGAGCCCGCGTACGGCCAGCAGTGGCTCAGCGGCAGCCACAAAACCCGGCATAGCTGGCTGAGTCGACGCCGGGGTCTCGACAACAGGCGAGGGCGGCGCCGGCGGCGGCGGGCCGGCAGCGCGGCCACTCTCGCGTTCGAGCGAGTCGCGCAGCCCGTCGCCCAGCAGATTGAATGCCAGCACCGTGATCGTCAGCGCCAGGCCGGGCGGCCAGGGCAGAAAAGGCTGGCGGGCCAGCACTGCCTGGGCATCGGCCAGCATGCGCCCCCAGCTCGGCTCACCCACAGCGACACCCAGGCCCAGAAAACTCAGCGCCGCTTCGATCAGCAGCACCACCGCCAGCAACTGCGCAGTCTGCACAATCAGCGGCGGCACGATATTCGGCAAGAGATGGCGCGCCAGGATACTGCCGGTGCCCAGGCCGCCGACACGGGCATTTTCGACGTACAGTTGCTCGCGTTCGGCCAGCACGACCCCGCGGGTCAGGCGTACATAGAGCGTCGACATAATCAGGCCGATGGCCAGCACCACATTCAGCAAACCCGGCCCCATGATCGCCAGGATCGCGAAGGCCAGCAAGAGCGGGGGCAGAGCGAAGAGCATATCGACCAGCCACATAGCCAGCCGATCCAGCCAGCCGCCGTAGTAGCCGGCAAGCAGGCCGATGGGAACGCCGATCGCAATCGCGAGGGCAACCGCCAGAAATGCAGCCTGGAACGAAATACGTGCGCCGAAGATAACCCGGCTCAACGTATCGCGCCCGAGCTCATCGGTGCCGAGCCAGTGCTGCGGACTCGGCCCCTGCAGGGTCACCCGCAGATTCTGGGCGCCCGGATCATAAGGCGCAACCCAGGGTGCAAACAGCGCCAGCAGCATAAACAGCGCCAGCACAAGTGCTGCCGCCAGGGCCAGGCGCTGGCGGGCAAAACGCTGCCGGAAGCGAGCCGCTGCGCCGCGCCGCCGGATCGTCGGGTTTTGATCGAGGGATTGTTCAGGCATCATGTCCGGCGCACCCTGGGATTCAACCAGCCATAGCTAATATCAATCAGCAGATTGATCAGCACCACGATACAGGCCAGGATCAGCACGATGCCCTGGACCAGCGGAATATCTCGTTCGAGGACGGCGGTAATGGCCAGCGAACCCATGCCCGGCAGCGCAAATACCCGTTCGACCAGGAAGGCGCCGCCGAACATGCGCGTCATCCAGCCCGAGGCCCACCGTGTAGGCGGCGCTGTCGATGTCCGGGATCGTGATCCGGCGTTGCTGAGCGGCCTCGATAATTGCCCGCGCAATCGGGTGGGTCTGTTTATACTCAGCCGCTGCCGCCAGTGCCAGCACCTCGGTTTCGCCAGTGTTGGCCCAGGCAAACACCCGCTCGACATGCGGCTGGTGCATTGTCAGCGTACCGGTTTTGTCGAAGACGACTGTATCGACATCGCGCAGCATATCGAGCGTGCGCCCGTCTTTGATCAGGATCTGGTTGAAGGAGAGCAGGCGGAAATAGTTAAGCACCGCCAGCGGCCCGACGATGGTCATACGCATGCCGAAATGCGAGGCAATGATGCCGCCGGCCGCCAGCGGGCCGAGGATCGGCAGGGTCAGCAGGCTCAGGATCAGCGTTGGCGTCACCGTGCGATCGGCCATGGCATCGGCGCGCAATTGCATATCGGTTTTGTCGCTGATGGTTTTGCGCAGGATCTGGCCGATCTGGGCCACCATCGTCTCTTCGCCGGCCTTTTCGGCCTGAATATGCAAACTGCCGGCCATAACCATCGTCGCGGCGAGCACTTCGTCGCCGGCTTCTTTTTCAACCGGCTGCGACTCGCCGGTGAGCATATGCTGGTCGACGCTGGCGGCACCACTGGTGACAATCCCGTCGATCGGGATCATCTCGCCGGTATGCACCACAATCGTATCGCCGCGGCGGACGCGCGAAAAGGGAGTCTGCACTTCGACGCCGTTGACCAGGGCATAGACCGTATGCGGCTGTTGTTTGAACACATCAACCAGCCGGTGCTTCGAGTCGTCCTGGATGCGGAACTGCAATTTGAGCGCCGACTGGTTGACCAGCACGGTCAGCACACCCAGGCCATAATTGCCGGTGGCGACGCTGGACAGCGCCGTGATGCAGACCAGGAGCGCGGCATTCGGCCGGCGGGTACGCCGCATCATATGCCAGGTAAACTTGAACAGCGGATACATCGTCACCAGCACCAGCGGTGCCATCACGATGCGCAACAGCGGAAAGAGAATGGCGCTGGCCACATCCAGGCCGAAAATGACCCCGGAAACGATCAAGGTGCGATTGACCTCCGCTTCCGTCAGGCCATGAGAACCGATGCGCTGCGCTGCTGCCGGCTGCAACCAGACCTGAGCGCGGGTGGCGCGCCGGCGAGCACCGCGCTCACGCAGGTGGCGGTAACCACGCTGGATCCGATCACTCAGCGCCGTACCCTGCTTGCGGCAAAAATCGCCGGTGGCCTCCTGAATATCTTCCAGCTGATCGACCAGCGTTATTGCCGTCGATTCGACGATCTGCTGATCGGCGGGCAACAACTGTTGCGCCAGCGGCGGCTTGCGGCGGAACCAGCCATCCCTGCGACCGCTGTCGATCATGCTCCGAACATTGAACAGTGCCATAGTGCGGAATAATCCCACGCTTCATGCTTACAGAATATGCGTCACCCAAATGATGCACGCCGGAGTCTAGCAGGCGAGCGCCTCAAAAACGCCCATTTTTCGCCAATACCTTCGCCAAAACTGACCGGGAACGAGCATGGCTTTTGTGGTACCGTTGGGTCGATCAAAACCCGACAACGGAAAGCCCACCAAAGCCATGGACACTATTCTACCATTCCTGCTCTGTCTCCG
>DAOTUJ010000153.1:0-3103 GCA_034437175.1 Chloroflexaceae bacterium
CGGGCGACCCGGCGTGCCCGGCTAAGGCTGACAAAGCTGCGTGCGCCGCGCACCAGGTATGTCCCGATCCGCCTGGAGTGGTTCGCCTGTTTCGAGTCAACGGCAGCTTCGGGATCCAGGCGTGCAACCAGGGCAAAATCGCTGAGGTGAGCATCAGATACGCGCAGAGCTGCGGCTTGCTCGGCATTGCCGAGCAGCCGCTCCTCCACGCCCGGCTGCTCAAAGATCGGCGCTAGTTCGCGCAGGTGGTGACGCAGGCGGCCTTTGAGGGTTGAGCCGGGAATGTAAGGCACTATTGCGCCGGGATACTCGGGATGCGGCCCCTGCACAATCCGGTCATCAATCAACTGGCCCAGCCC
Organism: Chloroflexaceae bacterium; assembly: GCA_034437175.1. GTDB lineage: Bacteria > Chloroflexota > Chloroflexia > Chloroflexales > Chloroflexaceae > DAOTUJ01. Next base: position 360 of record DAOTUJ010000153.1, read on the forward strand.
CAGGCCGGTGCCGATATGCGTTGCGCTCTTAAGTTCGATCTCCAGTGCGAGCTGGAGCCAGGGAGCCTCGCTCATCTCACCTCCGGGGGATAAATTCCATCACTTCGAGCAAATCCAGCAGCGCTGTACGGTATTGCATACTGCCACCAGCCCGCTCATAGGTGAAGGGGAAGTAACTCATGCTCTCCAGTTGCTGGAGTGCATCAAACAGTGCCGAGCGTTCGTCGGCAGGCAGGCGCAGTACCACCGTAAGCACATCGAGCGTCGCCTGCATACGATTGCCGGCGCAGGCCGTGTAGAGATCGGCGCGTTTGCTGTTGCTGAATTCGGGCAAAGCAGCCAGCTTCGCTGCCAGATTGAGCAAGGTTCCGGCCTGGTCACAGCGGTAGGGCCGGCGGGTAAACCAGGCATCATCATCGCCCTGGTAGCCCTGCCGGCGCAGCTGGCTGATGCGATCCAGTGACGGCGTTGTTACAATCTGGAAATCGAGGAACCCCTGACTGCCGGCATGCTCGGCAGCGCGGCGTTTCTTGGCATTTTTGAGCAGTTCATAGGCTCGTTCCTGGAGCTGCACGATCGGCAGGCTGGACTGAGCAATCACAACACCGGCCGAGGCGCTGAGCGGCTGCTGCAACTCAATGTCGTGCTGCACCAGGTAATGGTTGACCAGTTCGCCAAAGCGCGTACTAATCATCTGCGCCACCCTCAGGCCTTGATCAGCAGTGCAGATCAGCATGACATCATCGCCACCGATGGTAATTAACTCAAAGGGCAACTCGATGTCGGGCCATCCGTCGGTTTTCCGCTTCGATCGGCGCGGCGTATGATTGCTATAGGCTGCGCCAAGCGATTCAGCGGTGGCTCGTTGTGCGGCCTTGTCGAGCGCCTGACTGAAATGGCGATAATCGATCAGACCGCCTTTTTGCACCACGCTGCGCAGTGCCCGGCCCACTCCGTCGCCGTCGAGATGGATGAACGCAACATAGCCGGAGGGCCGGGCCTGATCGCCAATGCTGCCCAGATCCTGGCTCTCCGACGGCTGTCCATCCCAGTTGCTGTGTCGCTCAGCGGGCAGCACATCAATGAACGCTTTCCAGAATGTACGCTGCGGCAGTTCGCGGCGGTAGGTACGGTTATACTTGCGTTTGCGGGCGCTTTCTTCGCTGAGCAACAACTGTTCGCCATCGGGATCGCGCAGTTGCACCTCGGCGGGGTACAGCCGGTCGGTGGCACCAAAACGCAGCAAGCCGCCACCCGGCAGCGCCCGGATCTGTGGCTTGCTCGCTTTGCGCCGGGCCAGCGCCCGCGCAGCCCGGCGCTGCGCGGCTTCCTCCTCTTTCAGGCTGGTATCGGCAACCGGCTCGGCCACAGCAGTGAGGGTTGCACTGATCGTCTGCTCCTGATAGCGCGCCTCGAGATCGCGACAAAAATCGTGAGCCTGCTGCGGGTCGGCAAACAGGATCGCACCGGCGCCGCCGGCCGCATAGATGATCCGCGCCGGCCCATCGGTATGCCAATGCGTCAATTGGTAGCCGGTAAATGTTTCGATGAGCCGATCCGCATCGGTGAGCCGGCGCACCAGCTCGCTCGCGCCGCGAATCTCTTTGAGGCGCCCGGTGGCAAAGACGTAGTCTTTGATATGATCGGCATCGAAGAGCACCAGGGCTCGCTCGCTCATCAGCCCGCTCCTTCCAGCTGCAGGTCAACTGCGACATAGACCTGTTTGCCATCGAGGTCGCGGTCGATCTGGATGCGGAAGCTTACCAGCGTTGGCCTCTGATTATCCAGTTGATCGACCAGCCGGCGCAACAATTTGCGCGAGGCGCCATCAGTCGGGCGCACCTAGTAGATGCGTTCGTCGAGCTCATCCTGCACCGAGATGCCAATTTCACTTCGGCGGTCAAAAAGCCCGCGGCGGCGTTCAGTCGGTGCCGGTAGCGGAGTCTGCTCAGGTTTGTCCGGCGCTTCCCCGGTATCGTGCTCATACTGGGGAGTATCATCGGCAACTGGTGTTGCTGATCCAGGGTGATAAGCATCAGCCAGCCGGCCCTGGTATGTCCAGAGCGCTTCCTGGTTGCCGCGCCCGCGCTGGCTGCGGAAATAGCTGAAATCGGGATAGATGAAATTCTCGTTCTGCGGCCAGCGAGCAATCGCCGTAAAAGCCGCATAACTGGCAGCACCGCCGTTCGGACGTTGCTGCCAGGCGATGCGCGCCCGCTCACGGCGGGGTTCTATCTCAGCATTGCAATTCTCCAGCGTGGGTGTACCGTAACTACGGAAGCGCGCCGGAACGCCATTGATCTGCGGCTCGATTTCCAGATCATTGATGGTAATTCGTACACTGCCCAGGCCTAGCGGCTTGCCATAGCCCAGCTTATGCGCCAGGCCATCTTCCAGGATCAAGGTGTAAATCAGCGCATCGAGTTCAGCTTCAGTCAGTGCAACAAAGCGCAGGCAACCAGTCAGCGAGGTTCCGGCAGGAATAGCCTCGACCTCGATCTCAGGCATACGCCGGCGTTTATAGACATCGAGCGCATCGCGATAGTTGTGCTGGTGATAATAAAACTTGCGCCCCAGCACCTGTCCATCGGGGCGAAAATAGAAACTCTTGTGTACCGGTTTGGGCTGGCCACCCGCCGGGCGTGACACCGGCTGCGCCCGCAGCATCCGACTGTCGGGCAACCCAATATCATCGATAAACAGGCGCCCGGCCCGGCCATCAGGATAGTTTTTGCTCTGGCCGA
>DAOTUJ010000154.1:0-57896 GCA_034437175.1 Chloroflexaceae bacterium
CAGGGCATCGGCCAGGTCAGCGACATCGGCAGGGGTCAATTCCAGCATCGGCACGGTCTCGGTGGCCATTGCATCCTCCTGTTCAAACCCTTCTGAACAGGATTATACCAGTTCTCGTTGTAGTATTAGCAAGCATACAATGTAAAGCGCTATTGTCGCTACTGGTAGCTATAGTTACCAGTAGCGACAATAGCGCTTTACACTTTGCTTTTCAGTGACTGCGCCGCCGGGTCTGCGATCCGGTGGCGCAAAAAGAAATCGACCATGATGGCGCTGGCATCGGGGCCGGCCGGATCGGTGAAACTGCCGGCCGCCGAGCCGCCGGGCCAGGCGTGGGGGGTACCTTCGACGAGGTAGCGCTGCACCAGCAATCGACCATCGCCGAGATAGTAGCTACTGCGCTGGATGCGGCGCTGCCCACGCCATTCGAGAGGCAGGATCAACCCGTCGTCTTCGCGCAGTTGCACGCGGCGATCGCCGACCCATTGCTGAACGAGGCGTTCGCTGTTGAGCGGCTGTATCACGTCGTCACCGGTGCCGTGGAAGAGCACCAGCGGCACGGGCTGCGCCAGGGCCACCGGCGGGCGGCGCCGGCGACGCATCCGCATTGCCGCCAGGCCGCTGATCACGTTGGAAGCGGCACGATATTCGAGGCCGGCTACCGAGCCGACGGCGGCAAAGGCCTCGGGGTAACTGGCGGCCAGCGCAACAGCCAGGCAAGCCCCGGCAGAAATCCCGGCCACGTAGATCCGGCCCGGATCAATGGCATAATCGCTGCACAACTGCGCTACGATCTGCATCAATTCCGCCAGTTCCCCCGAACCCCGGCGCTGATTGGCACTGTCGAACCAGTTCCAGCAGCGCTTGCGATTGGCTTTTTCCGACTGTTCAGGATAGGCAACGATCATGCCGTAGTGTTCGGCAAACTCGTTCATGCGCGTGCCGCGTGCGAAATCACCAGCGTCCTGGGTACAACCATGCAGCATCAGCAGCAAAGGCCAGCCCCGCTGATCGGTATAGCCGCCGGGAATGTAGAGTGCAACATAACGCCCGGCAAACTGCCGGGCATCGAAACTGGCCGGGCTGCGGCTGATCATCCGGCGCAAATAGTCCAATCCGTCGCGGATGCGGTTCAGAAGCAACCTCTTTCTGTTTCTTGTTTTATGACTTTCGTAGTCGGCGTATGTACTCGGGGCAATGAGTTTTTTCGCCTGCGACGGCGGAGTAACACTGTGTTATTGCCTTGTTTCCGGCAACAAAGCTCACAGAAGCAAGGCAAAAGCGGTTCGTCTACCGCCGTTTAGCGTAACACAGCCAGTAACAGGCGTGTTACGCAGTGGGGCGAAAAAAAGCGTGCTACAATGTCTTATAGTGCAAGTAAGGAGGATTTATGCGAAAACGCATCATCGGCGACGAATCTACCGCTGCCAATCAAAGTGAAACGGGCTGGCTCGACCTCGCAACGCTGGCCAGCGCCGAGATCAGCTCGGAGGATCCGGCGTACCCACTGGAGGCAGCCATCAACGGCGAGGGCCAGGGCTGGCGTGCCGCCGATCCCGGCGAACAGACGATCCGGCTGCACTTCGATCAGCCGCAGGTGCTCAAGCGCATTCAGCTGGCCTTCGAGGAACACGTCCGCGAGCGCAGTCAGGAATTTGCCCTGCGCTGGTCGGCAGACGGCGATCATTACCAGGAGTTGCTGCGTCAGCAATATACGTTCAGCCCCGGCGGCAGCACCGGGCAACTCGAGACCTACAACGTCGATTTGCATAAGGTAAGCGTACTGGAACTACGCCTGAAGCCGAATATCAGCGGCGGCCCGGATCTGGCGACGCTCAAGCATATCCGGGTGGGGTAGTACCAGGAAAGGATACGACTCTGTCCGTACCGGGCGCCTTTTGTTGCCGGGACACACATCCTGACGATAGAGCGCCCGCAACGAAGGATTCCTGGTTCATGGAATCAAGTCGGCCGTGGTTGAAGCATCAACCGAACCCGCCCCGGTAGGGCCGAGATCGGCAGCCCTGGCGTGTGGCTTGCGTGAGGCGGCGTAACTTTCGCGCATGTGCGGCGTTACACCAGTGAAAGGGAAATTCCCGGTATCTGGAGAGAGCCGCCGATGGAAGAAGTTTCAACCGCGACCCGCCTGCGCCGCATCGGGTGGCAACTGCTGCTGGTCGCTACACTACTGCTTTTTCTGGCCTGGCAGCAGCGCGCCGATGCTCGGCTGCATATCTATTTTCTGGCGGTACCCGGCGACGCAATTTTGATCAAAACGCCGCACGGTCGGTTTCTGCTGGTCGACGGCGGCAGTGACCCGGCGTTGCTGGCGCTGGAACTTGGTGATCGGATGCCCTTCTGGCGCCGTGAACTGGCGGGAGTGCTGCTCACAAGTGGCGACGGCGGGCGCCTGCCGGGGCAACTGGCGGCGCTGGCCCACTATGGCACACCCTTCGCACTGGCCCCGCCGGAACTCCCGACGAATGAGAGCAACCGGCAGTGGCACCGCATGCTTGAGGCCCAGGGCACCCGTTTGCGCAGCTTGCAGGCTGGTGTACAAATGCAGATCGACGGACTGCAGATCACGGTGCCGGCGGCCAGCCGTGAGGCGCTGGCGATCCGCATCGACTATGGCGCGACCAGTGTGCTGCTCTACAACGCGGCCGGCCCGGAGCTCGATGCAGCCATGCTCGCCGCAGCGCGACCGGTGTCGTTGCTGGCTTACCCCTGGACCCGCGAATTCAATGCGCCGCTGCTGGCCGCCCTGCAACCGCAGGCCATCGTGTTCACCGAGGCCTACCATGCCGGATCAGTCGCCCTGCTGACCATGCACGAACGCGCGATCGGCGGCGCGGCGGTATACCACCCCGACCTGGACGGCACGCTGGAATGGGTCAGTGACGGGCGGCGGTGGGATATCCGGTAAGGGCGAAGCATTCACACGCGCCACGGCCGGCGTACGCCGGCCGTGGCGCGTGTGAATGCTTCGCTACGGCGTACCAATGGTATCGTATGGAACTCATGGTTGATGGCCGTCCATTGGATGGCGGCCTGTTTGCCGAGGAATGGCAAACCCTGGAATTTGCCTGCCTCCCTCCACCGGATCACGGGCTGGAATTGTGGCTGGATGATCAACGCCTGGCGCCCTTTCTGCGACCGGGGGATGCGCGCTGGTACTGGGCCTGGCCGGTGCAACAATCGCTCGGCCAGCACGAGTTGCGCCTGCGCCTGCTGGTGGGCGGCGAGCTCATGAAGGAACGGCGCTACCATATCATGGTGCAGCCACGCAAACTGGAGCGCGCCGAGTTTCAGGCCTTGCTGAGCGACATCGAAGAGTTGGGGCGGTTGCTCTGCTACCGGCTGGCGGCAGCGGGCAAACTGGGCGCCGGCGGGCAACGGGCACCGAGCGCGCCGCTGGAACGCCTGCTGCTGCTCTGCGGTGAGCGTCTGGACGAACTGGAAAGCGCGATGCGACAACTGGCCCGCCGCCCGCCACAGCAGCATCGCAGCGAGCGCCGCCCACTGCGTGCCGCCGAGATCCGCGACCTCTCACGGCTCGATCCGGCCAGTCTGCGTGATCGCCCGGAACATGATCCCGCCGGCATGTTCGAGAACCGCCCGGTACCCAGCTACGACAGCCCGGCCAACCGCTTGCTGAAACGCCTGCTGGACGAGCTCTGGCGCGAAGTGCAGGCCGGTTGGCGAGCAGTCGAGGAAGGCCGGCTCTCACACCTGGCGCCGCAACTGGAACGCGCCACACAGCGGATTGCTGCACTGCGCAACCTGCCCATGCTGGCCGACGTGCCGGCAGCGCGACCCGGCCCGGCCCAGTCCCCACAGCGATGGCCGAATCAGCCCGCGTATCGCCGGATTGCCCGCTTCTGGCGCGACTGGCAGCAGCAACCGGCTTTGCAGGTGGAACATAACATCGGCACATTGCCCATCCAGGAATTGCCGAAGCTCTACGAGATCTGGTCTGCGCTCCAGTTTGTTGTGGCGCTGCTCGAGCTGCCGGGAGCGGTGGTGCGCGAGCAACAATTGCTCAGCGATAGCGATACGGCGGGCCGCTACCGGTTGGAACTCCGGCAGGACGGCCCGTTGCTCAGCCTCGACCTGGCAGCGGCACACTGGCAACTGTTCTACCAGCGCGATTTCAAACCCACTGCCACCGGGCAATTTGTGTCACTGGATCGACACGTACGCATTCCTGACCTGGCACTGGAGATTCAGCCGGAACAGGGGCCGCTGACCTTGCTGCTGGCCGACGCCAAATACCGGCTGGATGCCGCCGGCGGCGTCCCGGCGGCGGCGCTGGCCGAAGCCTACAGCTACCTGGCCGGCATCGGCCCGCCGGGCGGCCCGAGCGCCGTCGCCGCCGTCTGGCTGCTGTACCCTGGGCGTGGCCCGGCCGAGCACTATGCCAGCGGCGTGAGCAGTGTGCCGCTGCTGCCGGGCAATAGTACGGGCCTGGCGGCGGCACTGAGGAGATGGGTGGAATAGCAAAGCTTGCAAGACAACGTGCATCTTTCAGTTTTGTGGTGTCGCTGCAAAACTGAAAGATGCACTGTATTATTTTCAACCCTGCGCCGCGTTGGTGTAATTCTGGTGTAAGCGGGCGTACATGCCGCCCTGCGCCAGCAGGCTCGCGTGGTTGCCGTCTTCGACGATGCGGCCCTGTTCCATGACGATGATGCGGTCGGCGTCGCGGATGGTGCTGAGCCGGTGGGCAATCACGATGCTGGTGCGGTCGCGCAGAATTCGTTCGAGTGCCTCCTGGATCAACAGTTCGGTGGCAGTATCGATGCTGCTGGTGGCCTCGTCGAGTACCAGCACACCGCGCGGGCTGAGCGCCACCGCCCGCGCCAGCGCCAGCAACTGGCGCTGCCCCACCGAGAGATTGGCGCCGCCCGGCTCGACTTCGTAGTCGTAGCCGCCCGGCAGCCGCTCGATGAAGCTGACCGCATTGCTCAACTCGGCGGCCCGGCGCACTTCCTCATCGCTGACATCCTCGCGATACAGCCGAATATTCGTCGCGATGCTCCCCGCCAGGCAGACCGGATCCTGCGGCACCACAGCCACCGAGCGCCGCAGCACATCCAGATCCAGCTCCCGAATATTTACCCCGTCGAGCAGCACTTCGCCCGCCTGCGGATCGTAGAAGCGCGCCATCAGGCCGACCAGGCTGGATTTGCCGGCACCGGTCGGCCCGACGATGGCGACGGTCTGGCCAGGCGGGATGGCCAGCGAGATGCCGCGCAGCACCGGCTCGTCGCGAATATAGCTGAAGTGTACGTCGCGCAACTCGATAGCGCCGCGCAGGTCCGCCGGTGCGGCCGGCTGCGCCGGGCCGAACACTTTCGGCGCACTGTCGAGCAGGCGCTGTACGCGCTCGGCGGCGCCCAGGCCGATCTGCACGGTGTTGTACTCTTCCGAAAGCCGCAGAATCGGCTGGAATGCGCGGTCGGCGTACTGCACGAAAGCCACCAGCGTACCGAGCGTGGCCCAGCCGGCGAGCACGCCCTGGCCACCACCGTAGAGCAGCAGTGCAAGCCCCATGGCGGCCAGCACTTCCTGCACTGCCAGGAAGCGTGCACTCTGGCGGCGCAGGTTTAGCAGAGCTACCCGGTAGTTATGATTGTGATCGGCAAAGCCATCGTGGCTAACCGGCTGGCGCCCGAAGAGCTGTACGAGCAGCATACCGTGCAGATGCTCGTTCAGGTAACCGCTGATGCGGGCCATCGCCGAGCGCTCGCCGGCTGAGGAGCGCCGGATCAGCTGGCGAAAATAGCGGGTGACCAAAAACAGCACCGGCAGAATGATCAGCGCCAGCAGCGCCAGCCGCCAGTTCACAATGAACATGAATATCACCACTGCGATCAGGGTCACCCCCTCAGTGAGGATCGTCACCACACTCGAAGAGAGCAACTGGTTGAGCGTATCGATGTCGCTGGTCAGCCGGGTGACCAGGTCGCCGGTGGGGCGCCGCCCGAAGAAGGCCTGGTCCTGGCCCATAATATGGCGAAACAGACGCGTGCGCAGATCGGCGAGGGCGCGCTGGCCGCCCTGTTGCAAATAGTAAGTCTGTCCGTACTGGAAAATATAGAGCCCGAGCGCCGAAGCACCATACAGAATCGCCAGCGGCCAGATACCGGCCAGGTTGCCCTCGGCGACCGGTCCGTCAATCGCCAGGCCCAGCAAATAGGGCGGTGCCAGGCTGACCAGAGCCGCGCCGACCAGCATGATCAGCGCAAAGAACACGTGGCGCCGATGCGGGCGCAGCGTTGAACCGAGCAACTTGATCAGCGCGGCATCCTGGTTGAGTTGAATATCGGGTTCCTGGTCGTAGGAACGGCTCGCAAGTGCCATGAATCAGTCCTCCGCGACGCTATCGGCGAGATCGGCGGCAGCTTCTTCAGTCGCTGATTCGGCGGCCTGCTCCTGCTCACGGCGATACATCGCAGCATAGAGCCCATTCAGCGCCAGCAGTTCATCGTGCCGGCCCTGCTCAATAATGTGCCCTTCTTCGAGCACCACGATCTGGTCGGCATCGCGCACAGCAGCCACCCGTTGCGAGACGATCACACAGGTACGTTTCCGGCGCGCCGCCCGCAGCCCCTTGAGGATCTGGGTCGAAGTATGGGCATCGACGCTGGAGAGCGAATCGTCGAGCACCAGGATGCGCGGGTCGCGAGCGAGGGCACGAGCAATTGCCGTGCGCTGCTTCTGACCACCCGAGAGCGAGGCACCGCGCTCACCGACGATAGTCGCCAGGCCATGCGGCAGCATCGGCAGATCATTGGCCAGCCGCGAAACCTGCATCGCGCCGTGAATACGCACATCGGGCATATCGATGCCCTCGAAGGCGATGTTATCGCGCAGCGACATGCCGAAGAGCAGGGTTTCCTGCGGCACATAGCCGATGGCCCGACGCAAGGCATGCAACTTGAGGGTGCGCACATCGTGGCCGTCGACCAGCACTCGCCCGGCGTCCGGGTCGCGCACCCTGGTGAGCAGGCTGAGCAAAGTACTCTTGCCGGCCCCGGTCGGTCCGACGATGCCCAACGTCGTCCCGGCGGGCACATCGAGCGTGATATCATTGAGCGCCCAGCGACCACTATGGCAAACGCCGACATGCTCAAGGCGCAGATTGCCGCGCAGCGGCGGATTCGCCGCCGCCGGCGCATCGGCGACCAGCGGCACCCGCCCGAGGATCTCGCCGATCCGCCCGGCGGCGGCGCTGCCCTGCTGCAGGCGCTCGATGGCCCGACTGAGCTGAGTGGCCGCGTGGCTGAGCAGGCCGAGGTAGACGATGAACTGCACATACTGGCCGACGCTCAGGGTTCCCTGAATGATCATCGCGCCGCCGATGCCCAGCACCAGCGCCGCCGCCAGCCGCACCACCAGCGTCGGCAGCAGAATAATGGCATTCGCCAGCAGCACATAACGCATATTGGTAAAGGCCAGCGCCTGCGCACTGCGCTCGAAACCGTCGACAGTCGGACGTTCCTGGCCATAGGCTGCCAGCATGCGTGCCGCACTGAGATGTTCCTGCGAATAGGCCGACATACGCCCCATCGCGGCCTGAACGCCAGCAAAGGAGTTTTCGACGCGCTGGCTGAGACTGATCTGTACACCGACGCTGGCAAAGAGCATGACCACAACCAGCGTCGCCAGCAGCGGGCTGGTGACCGCCATCAGGCCGCAGCCGATGACGAGCAAAAAGAGCGCGTGAGCGGACATCTGGAAGCCGGCGCTGTAGAAGCGCCAGATATAGATGAAATCGCTGGTACCGCGCGAGAGCAGATCGCCGGTGCCATAGTTGCGCAGCGTATGCTGATCGAGTTCGAGCAGGCGCCCGAAAAGATCCTGGCCCATCTGGTAGGTTACCCCAACGGCAACGTGGCCGCTGAGCATGCGCAACATATAGCGAAAAATCGCAAACGTTGCCGAGAGCCCGATCAGGCCGAGCGCATAGAGCGCCAGGGTTTGCAGATGAATGCCGCTTTGCAGATCATCGACAGCGAGGCCGAGGAGCACCGGGCCATAAGCATTGGCGGCAGCGCCAATCATCGCAAGCAGGATACCGAGCAGGAGATCACCGAGGTAGGGCCGGGAGTAGGGAATGAGGAAGCGCATTCCGCTACCACGTAACATGAGCAAAACCTCCTTGCGGTGACACAACGCATCGACCGCCTATGACGTACCGCAGCCGGGCGGCAAGAACCGTGCCGGGCAAAAGAAAACCAGGCCTTCGGGCGAAAGCCTGGTGGCTAGCTTGTAGTATAGCGCAAAATGAGATAGTGGAGATCACAGCCGATACGCCGCGATCGCCTTCTGCAACGATTGCGCCAACATATGCAGATCCTGGGCGGCACGCTCGGCCTGACGAGTGCCGGCTAGCGCCTGGCTGGTGGCCTGCCGGATCGACAGCATGGCCTGTTCGACCTGTTGCAGGCCGGTGGTGGCCTGGCGCGCGCCCTCGGCCATCTGACTGTTGGCGTAGACGCCGCGCTCGACTTCGCCGGCAATCCGGTGGATCATGTCGCCGGCCCGCTGCGCTCGCTGCGTACCCTCACGTGCACCGCGGGTGCCTTCCTCGGTGATCAGCACCGCCGAGTCGGTCGCCCGCTTGATCTCGTCGAGAATATCGCGCACCTGGCTGGTGGCCTTCTTCGAACGGTCAGCCAGGTCACGTACGTTCTGCGCCACTACCGCAAAGCTGCGGCCCTGTTTGCCGGCCCGGCTGGCTTCCAACGCGGCGTTGATCGCCAGCAGGTTGCTCTGGTCGGCCAGTTCACCCACGGTTTTGGTGATATCGCCGATGGCCTGGGTGCGCTCCGAGAGCGCCAGGATGGTCTGGGCAATCGTGTCGACGCGCTCCTGTAACTGGTTCATGCCCTCGACGGTTTCCTCGACGGTTTCCAGACCCTGGCGCGCAGTACCCAGCGCGCTCTGGCTGTCTTCGGCAACCTGGCCGGCCTGCGCGGCCGATTGCTCGGCGATGGTTTTGACCTGCTCAATCGTCGTAGTGGTCTCAGTGACCGAAGAAGATTGCTGGGCGGCGCTGGAGGCCTGCTGGCTGGTAGCGGCCAGGATTTCGGCGGCGGCGCTGGCAATGCTGCCGGCGGCAGCCTGCACTTCGCCGGCGATATTGCGCAGGCCGGCAACCATGCTGTTCAGGCTTTCGCCGAGTTGACCGAGCGCGCCGTTCTGCTTGATCTCGATGCGATGGGTCAGGTCGCCGGCAGCCACTTGCTGCGTGAAAGCCAGGTAATCGGCGACCGTGCGTTCAAGCAGAGCGCGGTTCTCGGCTTCAATATGTTGCAGGCGCCGGGCTTCGGCCTGCGCTTCCTGCTCGGTAACGATGCGCTGCTGAAGCGACTCGGCCATCAGGTCGAAGCTGTCGGCGAGTTCGCCGATCTCGTCGTTGCGCCGGCTGCGCAGCCGGCGGTTCAGGTCGCCGCCGGCAATCGCCCGCGCCGTCTGGAGCAGTTCGCTCAGCGGGCGACTGAGCGCGCCGCGGATAAACCAGTAGGTCACACCGATTGAAGCAATCGCAGCGACACCGGTCAGCAACAGAGCGTACTGCATCTGCTGATTCACGACGGCTGCAAAACTGCGGTTGGGCACGCGGTGAGTATAAAACCAGGGCACGCTTTCAAGCGCCCGCACGACCGATTCGCTGGCTTCACCATCATTCGTCAGCAGGTTGAAGAACACCCGCTCGGAACCGGCACTGATGTCGCGCATATAGCTGATAACTTCTGGAAAATCGGAGGCCTGCGCAATCAGGACATTGGTCTGATCGGCAAAGCGCTGCTCCCGGCGCAAGCGCTCGGCAGTGGCCGCCGGCAAAGGTGCAATTGGGCGCATCAACAGTTCGGGTGACGAGGGAACGGACAGCCGGATGCCGTCGGTGTCCATCAAGACACTGTAGCTGCCGATGCCACTACGCCCGGTATCGGCATCGACGATAGCGTGAATATGATCGAGTGCCATACGATTGCTGAGTGCGCCGATAATCTGCCCATTCTCAGCGCGCACCGGCGCGGTAAAAAAGACGAAGGGCGTGTCGCCGCCGATTTCGAAGCGAACTTCGGAGGTTGCTGGCGCACCCTGGAGTGCCGACTGGATTTCGGGGCGGGTGGATTGATCCTGGCCGCGCAAGGCCGGATCGGTACTGAGCAATACCCGGCCATCACGATCCAGCAAGGAGAGCGCCGAGTAGCCATAGGACTCGCGGACGGCTTCGAGCGGCGACAGAGCGGCGGAGAGGGTATCGGCATCGGGTGACTGCAGGGCATCGTGCGAGAAGGAAAGCGCAGCCAGCACCTGGGCATCGCTGCGGCGCTCGCGCAAGTAGAGCTCGATGCGCTCGATACCGGCAATGGCCTCGGCATCGATGCGCTCGCGCGCCACGTTCAGCACATTGTTACTGCTCAGCGAATTGATGATCAGGGTGAGCAAGAGCATCGGCAATACGGCACTGATCAGGGTGAACAGGACAATCCGATTGCTGAGCGAACGAAGCGGTGACAGCATCACTTTGCGCATGGCCTACTCCTGTGGGCGTGGTACAACAATGCACGCAAAACGTTCTGCAAGAAATGGAACGAATAAAGGGGAAGGACCGGCTCGAACCCTGGAGCACTCGATTTTTCAACGGCTCAAGTATAACAGTTGCGTCGGCAACTGTCTATAGTTGTTATATCAAATCGGCAATGACAATGAGCGTGGATGTTGATGTCCGGCTGTGCAGCCGGACATCAACATCCACGCTCATTAGAGCTATTCAGCGAAATACAGCGTATTTTTGACCGGATTCTCGGGAAAATAAAGCACGTAGATCGGCTGGCCGGCCTGGAGCATGAACTCAGGCGGGTCGAGGCGCTGCGCAACACCCTGATACTCGTGGCCCTCGGCCTGAAAGCTGTAACGAATGATCCAGGGATGCCGGCGATTAATGCGCATACGGGTATTCTGCACCACCTCACGCACCTCACCGCTGGTCGCCCGGCCTTCACTGAGCAAGCGCAAAGCCGGCTGAATATGCAGCACTCGCCAGATCAGCAGTGGGCCGCTGATAGTCAGCGCCAGCGCGCCGGTGATAAAAAAGGGCCAGCCCAGCGTCTCGTCGACCAGCGAGAACATCAGGACGCCGATGCCGAGGAAAAGCAGACCGAGGATTTCGGCCACCACCGCGCCGACAAACCAGAGATCGGCCAGCAACATACGCCAGATAACCGAACGCGGTACCTGGCGCGGCACGGGCGGGGGCGGATTGGGGGAAGCAAGATTGGTCATAAGCGTTCAAGCGATTACCTGGTGATTTCGTAAGTGTCGATCAGTTCTTCGCGCACGTTGAAGAATTTGAAGCTGATCGATGTTTCGTCGGCATCGATCAGCATGGCACCGTGGTCGGCATTGTAACGCACGAGGCTGTTCTCGTCGATGTTGCGCTCGTGCCAGGCATAGCGCGGGCCGCCACCGAGACCGTTGGTCAGGTAGGCAATCCCATCGCGCATAATCCGTTCGTAGGCATGCTGATGGCCGGAGAGCACGGCGTGAATGCCCCATGCGTGGAAGGGCCAGCGCATCCAGAGCGTCGGCCCTTTGTAACCCGAACTGTAAGCCGGGTGATGAAAGATGGCCACATTCCAGCTTTCGGCGGCTGCCGGGTCGGCGAGTTGCTCGCGCAGCCACTCGGCCTGGCGCGAGTCGGCAGCCACGCCGTCGGGCTCAAGCCAGGGCACGCTGTTGAGCATGTAGAAGCGCACCGGCGGGCGCTCAAGCAAGTAGTAGCGCTCATTGTTGGGCAGCTTGAAATAATCCATGTAGGGCTGAGCATTTTCGACGTCACCGTCGTGGTTGCCGAGCACCGGCCAGAAACGGTTCTCGGGCGAGCCCGGCCCATAGGCGCTGCCGGTATGCGCCATGTACTCGTGATAGTACTGGCCGATATTCTCATCGATGCTGCCGGCCTCGCCGCGCGGATAATTGTTGTCGCCGGTAGTCAGAATGAAATCGGGATCCCAGCTCTTGACCAGGTTGGCAACCAGTTCCTCGGGCAATCCGGCCCAGCCATAATCGCCGATGACACCGGCACGAATACGCAGTGGTACCGGCGTTGCCGTCGGCAGCGGCGTGGCCGTGGGCGTCGCGGTCGGCGGTGCTGTCGCCGTCGCGGTAGCCGTCGCCGTGGGCCGATCAGTCGCCGGCGGCGATGGCGCCGACGTGGGCGTCGGTGGCGCCTCGGCCACGCCGCAGCCGGCGAGCACAGCGCTGGCGGCGGGCAGCGAGAGGCCCAGCGCCAGGCCACGGCGCAAAAACTCGCGTCGGCTGATACCGGCATCGCGGTGCGCCCAGACTTCTTCGGCGAATTGTTGCAAACGATCGTAGATGTCCATGTTGTTATGGTGTAACCTCCGCATTTCTTCCCGTTCGCCACCGCATAACCGGGGTCAATCACTGGCAGGCCTTCCACGCTGCCACAGCCTGTTAACCGACACTCGGCAGGTGTGGACGACGATCCAGGATATAGTGTTCGAGCTGCTCGATGATGAATTCTTTTTCGGAGATGACATCGGCGATGATGTCGCGGATGGAAATAATGCCGACCAGGTTGGCTTTCTGATCGACGACCGGCAGATGGCGTACCTGCTTTTCGGTCATCAGTGCCATGCAGTGTTCCACGCTAGTTTCGGGGTGGACGTAGAGCACATTCGTCGTCATAATATCGCGGATGCGCACGGCCTGTGGATCGTGGCCGATATTGAGCAGGCGACGGACAAAATCGCGCTCGGTGACAATGCCCACCATAGCACCCTGATCGATGACCAGCAGTGCGCCGATGTCGCGATCAGCCATGATCTGCAAGCCTTCCTGCGCACTGTTATTCGGGTTGACAACGGCCAGTTTGCCGTTCTGGGTATCGATTAAGCGTCGTACCGTGTTCATGCCTTCTCCTTGGTAGATTATACCCTCCGCAAATATCATAGCATGAAATATCTCAGATCAATAACTGTTCTCTATACATGCTCGCTATTAAAAAACAGCCATTCGTGGCTACAACGGCGTCTGTGATCACATAAGCTCCGGCCCGCAGGCCCAGGTATTCGGCAAAGATCTCATCACTGACCTGGCGCCAGGCCAGCGCGACCTCCGGCTGTGCGCGCTGTAGCCCGGTCCAGTCGGCAGGGATCGCAATTGCCAGATAGGGCGCGCCTTTTGCCTCAGCGATCCGGCGCGGCCCGGCATTCAGCACCCGGCAGGTTTCCAGCCGGGGAACCGGGCCACCCCGTTGCACCCGCTGCGAGGGCAGCAGCCAGCTCAGCGCCAGGCGCGAGGCCGGCGCCTGGTTGAGCGCATTGCGAAACGGATAATGATCGGGCAGCCAGCAAAAGGACAACGCCCGCAACCGGTTGAAATTCAGCACTGCATTGCCGAATTGCAAAGGATCGGCCGTCCAGTGAATGATGTCGATCCCATCCGCCCGGGCCTGGTGGGCCTGGGCCCACTTGAGGCGCGTCGCCAGCCCGTCCCGACGCGCATCCGGCGCAATGCCCAGCAACTGCGATTCGATGCAGAGATCGTAGCGATAGGGCAGGCCGGCAGTCGCCAGTTCCGCCAGCGATCCGAAGCGGTAAAAGCCGAAGAGAAAGGCTTGAATCGCACCGTCGCGCCGGGCCACCAGCGAGCTGCCGGGCCGAAACGCCGGCGCATGCAAATCGGCCGGGTAGAGCCCGCTCGGACCGCTTTGCCAGATCGCCGCCTGCAACGCCCGGATTTGCTGCGCCTCGCCGGCGTCCGGCGCACCAATGCGGTAGTCACCGGCTTCCAGTTCAGTCGGCACATAACGCTGCGGCAGAGCCGGATCGTAGAGTTCGACGGGAGTCGCCAGTTGCGATAACAGGCTCGCGCTCAGTTCAAAGTCGGCCAGCTGCCGCTGGAGCCGCAAGGTGTACCGGCGTTCGCCGCCCACCACATCACGCGGAAACAGCAGAGCACTCGCCAGCAGCACCCCGTCGCGCTCGAAGCGCAACAGCCGCCCGCCGATTTTAGGCAGAGCACGCTGCACAAAATGCGCCGGAAACCAGCTCGGGTCGCCAGCCACACCGGTTGCAGCATACAGATCTTGCACCTCGCTATCCCAGTTATCCTCAGCAATGAAAGCCCAACTGATATTCATGAATTTAATGATACAATAACAATTGGAACCCATCACCTACAATCTACAGCAGTTCGCAGCAAGTCTAAACCAAATGGTTCTCTGGTTCCTGATGCTTTGGTTCTTACTCCAGGAGCGCATCCGGCACTGCAATGCAGGCCCGCTTTGCGCTCGAGCGCTTTGCGCTTCGCTCTATGATCCAGATGAGGCTCTATGCGCATTGATCGAGTCGAGCTTTACATTGTCCGGCTACCGCTGATCCGTTCGTTCAGCACCAGTTCCAGCCAGCGGCGCTTTCTCGACCATATTCTGGTCAAAGCGCACAGCGGCGACCTGGTCGGCTGGGGCGAATGCGCCTGCCCACCCGATCCCTACTACTGCGAAGAAACCACCGAAACCTGCTGGCATGTGCTGAAAGATTTTCTGGTTCCGGCCGTGCTGGGGCAGGAATGGGAGCACATCGAAGCTTTTGCCGGGCGCTACCAGAAAGTCAAGCGCCATAATTTTGCCAAAGCCGGGCTGGAAATGGCCGCCTGGGATCTGCTCGCCCACGCTGCCGGGCAGCCGCTCTACCGGCTGCTCGGTGGCCAGCAGCGATCTATCCTCTCCGGCGTGAGCCTCGGCATCGAAAGCGACATCGAGCGCCTGTTTGTCCTGATCGATCAGTATCTGGCTGAAGGCTATCGCCGGATCAAGCTCAAAATTGCTCCCGGTCACGATGTTGCCGTCATCGAACAGGTGCGCCGGCACTACCCCGATGTGCCGCTGATGGCCGATGCCAATTCGGCCTACACGCTGGCCGATTTGCCGACGCTGATCGCGCTCGACAAGTTCAGTCTCATGATGATCGAACAGCCCCTGGCTCACGACGATATTATTGATCACGCCCGCTTGCAGCGCGAACTGCGTACGCCCATCTGTCTCGACGAGAGCATTCATTCGGCCGAAGATGCGCGTAAGGCGATTGAACTCGGTAGTTGTCGGATCATCAACATCAAGGTAAGCCGACTGGGCGGCCTGCTCGAAGCCCGTCGGGCGCACGATGTCTGCCGGGCGCGCGGCGTACCGGTCTGGTGCGGCGGTATGCATGAGTACGGCATCGGCCGCGCCGCCAACCTGGCCATCTCCAGTTTGCCCGGCTTTTCGATCCCCGGCGATGTTTCCGGCTCCGACAAATATTATGCTGCGGACATTATCGATCCGCCGGTGCGCGCCCAACTCGGCGCCATTACCCTGCCCGATGCTCCCGGCCTCGGTTTCACAGTACACGAAGAACGGATTATGGCAAACTGTATGCGCAGCCTGACATTAGAACTTTAGTTCTTTCTGGTTTGATGTTGTGGCCAGACTACGACAATGAGCGAAAGAACGCCTGCTTCCATCCCAACCAGGGCGAAAAAGCCTTGCGGCTTGAGCAACCAGAAAGGAGACCAGATGCAAGCCCGACCATTGCTCAGCTATTTTCAAACTCGCCGCGATGAAATGATCCAGCTGCTTGGCCAGCATGTATCACGCGAAAGCCCCAGTACCGATAAAAAACTCTGTGACCTGTTTGCCCGCCAGCTTGCCGAGCGCCTGGCCAATCTCGGGGTCAGCATCGAACTCGTTCCCGATCTGAAGCAGGGCGAACACGTTGTGGCGCACTTCAGCACCGCCGGTACGCCTGCCGATGCCGCCCCCATCCTGGTGCTCTGCCACTACGACACCGTCTGGCCCGCCGGTACGGTTGCCGAGCGGCCCTTCCGGGTCGCAGCCGAACGGGCCTATGGCCCCGGTGCCTTCGATATGAAAACCAGCCTGGTGCTGGTCGAGTATGCTATCCGCGCCATTCGCGATCTTGAACTCGAATTGCCACGCCCGATCGTCGCTCTGTTCACCTCGGACGAAGAGATCGGCAGTCCCAGCGGGCGGGCCTTGATCGAAGAGCAGGCCCGCCGGGCCGCTTTTGTGCTGGTGATGGAGCCACCGGTCGATTTTCACACCATCAAGGCCGAACGCAAGGGCATTGGCTTCTTCGCCGTCGACATCTCCGGCCGTCCGGCTCATGCCGGCGCCGAACCGGAACGCGGCATCAGCGCCATCAGCGAGATGGCCCACCAGATCCTGGCGCTCAACGCGCTCAACGATCCAGCTAACGGCACGACTGTCAACGTCGGCGTGGTTCGTGGCGGCAGCCGGCCCAATGTCGTCGCCGCAACGGCGCGCCTCGAAATCGATGTGCGCACCTGGCAAAGCAGCGCGGCCGAACGGCTGACGCAAACAATCTACGGCCTGCAACCCTACCTGGCCGGCGCCCAACTCAAGATCAGCGGCGGCTTCAATCGCCCGCCGATGCAACGCAGCCCGGCTACTGACGCCATGATCGCGCAGACCATCAAGCTGGCTGCCGATCTGGGCCTGGCGCTGCAGGCCGGCGCCACCGGCGGCGGCAGCGACGGCAACTTCACCGCCGCCCTCGGCATTCCCACCCTCGACGGCCTGGGCGTTCCCGGTGCCGGTGCCCACGCCATCGATGAGCAAGTCGATCTCAGTGCCCTCACCGGGCGCGCTGCGCTGCTCAGCGCCCAGATCCTCTACCTGGAGCCTAGCAACTGAAAAACGAATGAACCGGAGAATCAGAGAGCCAGAGAACCAGAGAATCAGAGAGGAGCGTAGTAGCTGAAAAACGAATGAACCAGAGAACCGGAGAATCAGAAAGTGAGGATAGCGTGATCTCGATGAATGCACCCTGACAAAAGCTTCGTAGCGATTCGCTTTCCCTGATTCCCTGGTTCCCTGGTTCCCTGATTCCCTGGTTCCCTCGCTTCCTTAAAAGTCTGCCACCAACTGTTGTGAAAACACTACCACTTTCCTGACGAATATTGCCAAAAAGTTGTCATTTTTACCCCTGGAAGAATCGGCGACAAAATGTTATAGTAGTCGAAACCTCAACTTTACAGAAAATTTACACAAGCTTTAACTTCCGCTCAAAAAGGCCTGGTATTATTCATACTATCCCGTTATAGGCACTATTCTCATCTGTTATACATTTCTGCCAATCCTACACAACACATCCTGTTGATAGGCGGTTTCACATTGTGCTCCGCCAGTGCTATGCACGCACATTGGTCAGGCATGCCGTTGCACGTTCCAGCGGAGTCATATCGTGTTGCGGCCAGGAAAGGAGGTGTGCCACCGGGAGTGAACAATGCCTGTTCATCAGCAAGGAAGCCGGACGGAACGCTCAGTGGTTGGAGTATTGTACCTTTAAGAAGAGGTGTTGACTATGGCGTCGGAATCTGCGGCTCGCAAAGTAGCCACCGTTGAGGGCGGAGAAGAAAAAGCCATCGCTTACTGGAAATCCAACATTCGCCTCATTCTCACTCTGCTTGCAATCTGGGCACTGGTCTCTTACGTTGCCGGCTACCTGCTGGCCCCAGTCCTGGCCGGTGTCAATCTCGGTAATGTTCCCCTCAGCTTCTGGATCGTCCAGCAGGGAGCGATTTTCGTGTTCGTCGTGCTAATCTTTAGCTACGCCGTCATTATGGATCGCCTCGATAATCAGTTTGACGTACACGAATAAGGGGGAACAACTATGAGTGCAGTCGGCATCTGGACCTGGGCACTGGTCATTCTGACGTTCGGGATTTATATCTACATCGGCTATTCCAGTCGTGTACGCGATACCAAAGGATTTTACGTCGCCGGTCAGGGCGTGCCGGCCATGGCCAACGGCGCCGCCACCGCCGCCGACTGGATGAGCGCCGCGTCGTTCATCTCGATGGCCGGCTTGATTTCGGTGCTGGGCTGGGACGGCTCGATCTATTTGCTGGGCTGGACCGGCGGCTATGTGCTGCTGGCGCTGCTGCTGGCGCCGTATCTGCGCAAGTTCGGCAAGTATACCGTGCCCGACTTCGTCGGTGACCGCTACTATTCGAAGACGGCCCGCACGGTCGCGGCAATCGCAGCGATTTTCGTCTCACTGACCTATGTCGCCGGCCAGATGCGCGGCGTCGGCGTGGTCTTCGGGCGCTTCCTCGGTTTTAACGTGACCTGGGGGGTGATCGTCGGCATGATCATTGTAGCCTTCTTCGCCGTGCTCGGCGGCATGAAGGGCATCACATGGACGCAGGTTGCTCAGTATAGCGTGCTGATCGTTGCCTTCATCATTCCCTCGATCGCCATTGCTATCCAGCTAACCGGCAACCCCATTCCACAACTGGCATTGATCACCAGCGACATTGTGCCGAAGCTCAATGCCATCCAGATCGACCTGGGATTTAATGAGTATACCCAGGCTTTCGCCAACCGTTCGCAGATCGACGTAATCACTATTACGATTGCGTTGATGTGCGGTACTGCCGGTCTGCCGCATGTGATTGTGCGCTTCTACACCGTGCCGAATGTGCGCGCCGCTCGCTACTCGGCCGGCTGGGCGCTGCTGTTCATCTCGTTGCTCTACCTGACCGCGCCGGCCCTGGCGATTTTTGCCCGCTACAACCTGCTGAGCAGCCTCAACAACCAGCCGATCGCCGAGGTCGAGAGCTTGAACTGGGTGCAAAGCTGGCAGGAAACCGGCTTGCTTGGCTTTGAAGACAAGAACGGCGACGGGATTCTGCAGTTCCGTGGGCCGGGTGCTACCGATGGTATCGAGAACGAGGTCACGAAGATCGACAATGACATTATTGTGCTGGCCACGCCCGAAGTGGCCAAACTCTCGCCCTTTGTGATCGCGCTGGTGGCCGCCGGTGGCCTGGCTGCCGCACTCTCGACCGCCTCCGGCCTCTTGCTGGTAGTCTCCAGTTCAATTGCCCACGATCTCTACTATCGCCTGATCAACCCGAATGCGACCGAGGTGCAACGCCTGCGGGTCGGGCGTGGCGTGATCTTCGGCGCCGTGGTAGTGGCCGGGTACTTCGGCATCAATCCACCCGGTTTTGTGGCCGAGGTGGTGGCATTCGCCTTCGGATTGGGCGCGGCCAGCTTCTTCCCGATCATTCTGCTCGGCATCTTCGATAAGCGCGCCAACAGCCAGGGTGCCATCTCGGGTATGCTCATCGGCCTGATCTTCACCGGCGCGATGATCATTATGATGCGTTCGGTTCAATTGCTGGGCACCGAGGCACCCATCATCACAGATTTCTTCGGTATCACGGCGCAGGGCATCGGCACTATCGGTATGCTGCTGAACCTGGCGGTAACGCTGATTGTCTCCCGGATGACGGCTGCCCCGCCGCAGGAAATTCAGGATCTGGTCGAGTCGGTGCGCATCCCGCGTGCCGCACCGGCCGCCGCCGCCGCCCACGGCGACTAAGAATTTCTGCCCGGTAAGCTACAAAAAGGCCGGCAGTGCCGGCCTTTTTGTATGCCCGCCGGGGCAGGCGCAAGCCATTGTTCTCGAAAACTGGGCATTCGATTTTTCGGCATAGCCGAAAAATCGAATGCCCAGCATGGGTGACGCAGTGGCGATCGCAATCGCCCTTGTTCGCCTGCGGCAGAGCGGAAGTAACCGTTTATTTCGTTCGTTTTGGCGGCTTTGCCGCCAAAACGAACGAAAAAGCCCGTGATGACGCCAACAATCGCCGGCTGCGCAGGCCGAAAAACATGCGGTATAATGCGCTTCAAGTTGCGGCGCTCCCACCGAATGCAGGGAGCGCCCTTGTGCATTGCAGCTTCAGGAGCAAATTATCGATGCACCCATTGATTGGCATTTCTTGTGGAACATTTTACGACCGCGACTGGTGCCCGCCTGCCTTCGGCCACCGGCGCACTTACGTCGACGCCATCGTCGCGGCCGGCGGCGTGCCGTTGCTCATGCCGCCACTGGCCGAAGCCGATGTGCTGCGCGCCCTCTATGATCGCGTCGACGGCTTGCTGCTGGCGGGCGGCGGCGATATTGCGCCCGCGCTCTACGGTGAGGAACCGCACGAGAAGATCGGCATGATCGACCCGCTGCGCGATGCCGCCGAATTACCAATGGCCCGCTGGGCTGTTGCCGAGGGGAAACCGGTGCTCGGGATTTGCCGTGGCATTCAGGTGCTCAACGTGGCGCTGGGCGGCACGCTGTACCAGGATGTTAGCTCGCAACTTGCCACCGACCTGGCTCATGACTCGTCCTATCAAAAAGAAGACTGGGCCTCCATGGCGCACGACATCAGTATCGAAACCGGCACGCGCCTGGCCGACGCCCTGGGTGTCGAAACCTTGATGATCAACTCGCTGCACCACCAGTCGGTCAAAGCACTGGCGCCCGGCCTGCGCGCCGTCGCCTGGGCCGCCGATGGCGTCATCGAAGCCATCGAGGGCAACAATGGTGCCTTCATCGTCGGCGTGCAATGTCACCCCGAAGCCCTGCAAGCCACCGCCGACCCACGCTGGCAGGGGCTGTTCCGCGCCTTCGTCGAGGCAGCCCGCAAGCGATAAAGACACAGCGTGTTCGGTGGGTGCGGGCACCGCCCGCACCCACCGAACACGCTGTGTCTTTATCACAGGTGTTTAATCCACACTCCGAATCATCGCCGTCTCATCACAGCGATCCTGCTTGATACAGGTTTTGCAGTCCTGCCAGATTTTGTGCGGCAGGTGCAATTTGGGCACTTCGCGGAACCCCAGTCGGCTGAAAAAGCCGACCTTCAGCGTCAGGCTGAACAGCGTCGGGATGCCCAACTCGTGCGCCTCATCGATCAGCGGCACGACCAGTTGCCGACCCAGGCCGCGGCCCTGAAAATCCGGATGCACCGCCAGGCTGATCACTTCCGCCAGGTCGCGCCAGGTGATTTTGAGCGCCGCGCAGCCTACCACTTCGCCGCCCGCCTCCACAACATTGAAAGACCGCACACCGTTGTAGAGCTGATCCAGCGTCTTCGGCAGCATGTCGCCGCGCGCCGCGTAAAAATTGATCATTTCGTAGAGCCGCGGCACATCGGCCACCCGTGCCCGCCGTATCGTCGTCGCCGTATCCGGACTGACCGACAGCGCCGGCAAGCTGGCCGGCGGATTGTAGAGCGAAATATTTGCTGAAGCCATAATCTCCTATCCCCCATCGCCGAGCAAGTTGCGCCAGCGCTCAACCTGTTCAACGACGCGTTGCGGCGCTGTGCCGCCGGTGCTGTCCTTGCGATTGACGCTCTGGGCGAAATCGAATACCCGGTAAATCCGCTCATCGATGTCCGACTGGATGGCCTGGTATTCGGCCAGCGGCAACTCGCTCAGCTGCATTTTCAGTTCCTCTGCCCGCCGAACCAGCCGGCCGACTTTGCCATGCGCCTCACGAAACGGCATACCCATGCGCACCAGTTCATCGGCCAGGTCGGTCGCGAGCATGGCACTATCGAGTGCAGCCGCCATGCGTTCCGGGTTGGCCTGCATCGTCGCAACGGCCGCCGTAGCCACCCGCAAACTCAAACTCAAGGTATCGACGCTGTCGAAAACCGGTTCTTTGTCTTCCTGCATATCTTTGTTGTAGGTCATCGGCAATCCCTTGAGCATCGTCAACATAGTAACCAGATTGCCGACCAGTCGCCCACTTTTGCCGCGCAGCAACTCCATGCTATCAGGATTCTTCTTCTGCGGCATCAGACTTGAGCCGGTACTATATTCATCGGCCAGCGTAACGAAGCCGAACTCGCTGCTGCTATAGAGAATCAGATCCTCGGCCAGCCGGCTCAGGTGCAGGCCGGTCAAGGCGGCGGCAAACAGCAACTCGGCCACAAAATCGCGATCCGAGACCGCGTCGAGCGAGTTACCGGCCACCGCATCAAATTCATCAAGCGCCTCAGTCAAGCGTTCACGCTCGATGCCCAGGCTGTTGCCGGCCAGCGCCCCGCAGCCCAGCGGCAAAATGCGCATACGTGCGATCGCATCGTGCAGCCGGTCATAATCGCGCTGGAACATCTCGACGTAAGCCAGGCACCAGTGTCCGAAGGTAATCGGCTGGGCACGCTGCAAATGGGTATAGCCCGGCATCACGCTATCGACGTGCAGATCCGCCTGGTCGACCAGGGTAGTCTGCAGGCTATGCAGGCCGTCGCAGAGCCGGCGGGCGGCATCGATACAGAACAGCCGAAAATCGGTCGCCACCTGATCGTTGCGCGAGCGCCCGGTATGCAGCTTCAATGCCACCGGGCCGGCGAGTTCGCGCAGCCGGCGCTCGACCGCCGTATGAATATCTTCATCGCCCTCCTGCGCAACAAAACGCCCGTCGGCAAACTCCTGGCGCACCTGGTTCAAGCCCTGTACGAGTTCTTCCAATTCGCTGTTGCTGATCAGGCCGGTTCGCTCCAGGGCAGCGGCCCAGGCAATACTGCCGGCGATATCAACTTGCGCCAGCCGCACATCAAAACGAAAACTATCGTTGAACGCGCGCATTTCGGCACTGTTGAGCGCCGCAAAACGGCCGCCCCAGAGCTGGTGACTCATCGTCATCCTGCCTTTCTTAGAGGAATACTCGCTACCGCTTGATGATTAACAATATTCAAGCCCATCCCGGTCAGCAATTGCCAGTAGTTATTGACCAGCGTTCCGGCCAGCGTGATAATCCGGTCGAGATCGCGTTCCTGCCAGAGCGCCGGCACCAGTTGCGCATAGTCGCGCGGCAGATACTCGAAGCTGAACACGTCTTCAAAGCCCTGGTAGTAATCGCGGGTCACCCAGCGCCCATTCAGCAAGCAGAGCGCCGTTTTCATCTCGTAGAGCACCTCGATGGCGGCGTGCAACACGGTAAACTCATCGCGGCGCCGGCCACAGGAGAGCACCCGGCCATAGGATTCAAAAACCAGTTCCGGCAGATGCCGGCTCAGCGCCAGGTGCAGCCTGCGGCGCGGCAGATTCTTGCCGATTGCCAGCCAGCCCTGCACCAATGCTGCATCGCCGTGTAGCACCCGCAGACCACTCAACACACCCATCAAATAGGGCCATTGCAGATCCGGGTTTTGCAATGCCTGCTCCAGTTCGGCCCGGTTCAGCACATTGATCACAAGCGCAATCCCGCGCACGATATGCGTCTGCTCATGATAGCTGCTATCCGGCGTCGTCACCACAAACAGGTCGAGATCCGACCACTCAGTATCCTCGCCGCGCGCCGTCGAGCCGATCACCCCGGCCAGCAAAATCTCGCCGGGATACACCTCCACCAGCTTCAGCAGCACATCACCCGCCAGTTGCGCCCGCTCCCGATGTTCCACACGCGCCTCGCGTCAAGTTGGCGCCTGCGGCAGCAAGGAGCTTTTTTATTTCGGCTGGTTTTGCGGCTTTGCCGCAAAACCAGCCGAAAAAGAAGGTTCTTCCTTGCTGCCGCAGGCGAAAATGCGGATTATCGCACCTGAATGGTTCAGGTGCGATAATCCGCATTGATCTTCACATAGTCATAGCTAAAATCGCATGTCCAGACCGTCGCGCTGCCGGTGCCATTGCCCAGATCGATGTCGATCACCACCTCGGGCTGACTGAGTTGCTGATAGGCCGCATCTTCGTCGAAGGGCAGCGCCACACCGCCGGCATAGGCCGCAATCCCGCCGAACGAAAGCGTCACGCGGGCCGGGTCGAATTCGACGCCGCTATAACCCAGTGCACAGAGCACCCGGCCCCAGTTCGGGTCGGCACCGAAGAGTGCCGTTTTCACCAGCGGCGAACGTGCGACGCTGTGGGCGGCCCGGCGCGCCGCCGCAGCGCTGCCCGCCCCGGCCACATTGATACTGACGAAGCGCGTCGCACCCTCGCCGTCACGCACGACTTCCTGGGCCAGGTAGACACACAACGACTCGAGGGCGGCAGAGAACAACTGGCCGGCCGGGCTGTCCAGATCTGCAATCGGCGGTGCCGCCGCCGCCCCATTCGCCAGAATCAGCAGCGTATCGTTGGTGCTGGTATCGCCGTCGACACTGATCGCATTGAAGGAGCGGTCGGCCGCCCGGCGCAGCGCCCGATCAAGCAATTCCGGCGCAATCGTCGCATCGGTCGTAATCACGCCGAGCATGGTCGCCATATTCGGGTGGATCATACCGGCGCCCTTGGCCATGCCACCAATGGTAATCACTGCATTTTCGACCAGGTGCACCCGCCGCGCTGCACATTTGGGTCGCGTATCGGTCGTCATTATCGCCCGGGCCGCCGCCAATCCCTGCTCCGCCGCCGGTTGTCCGGCCGCCTGAGCAATCCCGGCGCGCAGCCGCTCCAGCGGCATCGGCACGCCAATCACTCCGGTCGACATGACAAACACACTGTCGGCGGGCACCGCCGCCGCCGCAACGACCGCATCGACAGCCGACTGTACGGCGGCGGCGCCGGCCGGCCCGGTACAGGCATTCGCATTGCCACTGTTGATCACCACCGCCCGCAGACCGGCCGGGTTGCGCGCCAGCAGCGCCTGATCGTAGAGCAGCGGCGCCGCCTTGACCAGATTCGTCGTAAAGATTGCCGCCGCGCTACAGGGATGCTGGCTTAGCAACAGCGCAATATCATCACGATCAGCATATTTGATACCGGCAGCCGCCACGCCGGCCTGCCAGCCCAGCGGGCTACAGACATGCCCGGCTTCCAGAATTTCGTAGTTCACTGTTCGGGATCCTCCGGCGGCACGTGCGATGCCGGGTGCGACGTTTCCGGGTCAGCCACATTTTCGGCCGGGCGCCAGCGCAATGACTCGCGCACATCTTCGCCGTGCAGGTGTGCAATATCGTTATACTTCATCAGGCGCCACCTGGTGACACTGGCCCGCCGGTGCAACTGCCAGTGCGTAATCGAAGTATTGTGAGTATAGAGCTCAAAACCGGGCAGGCGCAGCGTCGGCAAATTCATAAAATAAATCAACGAGCCGTCAATCACCCCGCCATGGCAGACAATCACAATATGCTTGCCGGCATGCTCGCGACTGATCCGATCCAGCGCCAGGCCGACCCGCAGCATAAAGCTGCCCCAGCTTTCGCCGCCCGGCGCAATCGGGCGCAGCGGCTGATTGTCGAAATCCGGTTCGCCAAAACGTTCCCAGGCATCGGTATTGGTCATACCATCGGCCTCACCCAGCCGCAGTTCCTGCACCTCATCATCGAGTATCAACGGCAAATTCAGCGCCGGCGCGATAATCTCGGCCGTCTGGCGGGCGCGCGGTAGCGTACTGGCGATCAGCACTTCAGCCTTGAGTTCACCGCTGGCCATCAGCCGGTCGCGCAGACGCTCGGCCTGCATCACCCCACGCTCCGTCAAACCGGGATCGCTGCGCATCCCGGTCAGCACCGGATGCACATTGCCGTAAGCTTCACCATGGCGGATCAAAAAAATATTCGTCATAACTCCACAAAGTATTCAATTCCTTGCGTCTGGGTAGCTTCGATACCCAGGCGTAAGGAATTAATACAATATAATGTTTGATCATGCCGGCAGTTAAGCTGCCGACATGATCAAACATTATCACTTGAGCATCGATTGG
The DNA here is from genome assembly GCA_034437175.1 of Chloroflexaceae bacterium. Taxonomy (GTDB): domain Bacteria; phylum Chloroflexota; class Chloroflexia; order Chloroflexales; family Chloroflexaceae; genus DAOTUJ01. The sequence continues at coordinate 25,569 of DAOTUJ010000154.1, forward strand.
ACTTTCATGGAAAGCCCGTACAGGCGAATAAAGCCCTCAGCGTCTTTCTGATCGTAGACCGCATCTTCGCCGAAGGTGGCCAGGTCTTCGCGGTAGAGCGAGTGCGGCGAGCGCCGCCCGACTACAATGCAATTGCCTTTATAGAGTTTCATGCGCACTTCACCGCTCATATTGGTCTGAGTGGAACGCACAAAAGCATCGTAGTGCTCACGCAACGGCGTAAACCAGCGCCCATTGTAAACCAGATCGGCATAATCAAGAGCAATGCGCTCCTTGGCCCGCAGCGTCTCCCGGTCGAGCACGATGCTTTCGAGTTCGCGGTGCGCAATATACAGAATCGTACCACCGGGCGTCTCATAGACGCCATGGCTCTTCATGCCGACCAGCCGGTTCTCGACCAGGTCGATCCGCCCGATGCCATGGCCGGCGCCGATGCTATTAAGCTTGTCGAGCAGCGCCACCAGGCCCAGGCGCTCGCCGTCGACGGCCACCGGCACGCCCTGCGCGAACTCGATGGTCAGATAAGCCGGCTGATCGGGGGCCGCCTCAGGCGCGACGCTCATCTGGTGCATATCTTCTTCGGGCTCATTCCAGGGATCTTCGAGCACACCGCCCTCATGGCTCAGGTGCCAGAGATTGCGGTCACGGCTGTAGATCTTCTCCGCCGTCGCCGTCACCGGCACATGGTACTCAGCGGCATAATCAAGCGCATCCTGGCGCGAGCAGATCGACCATTCGCGCCAGGGCGCAATAATCTTCAGCCGCGGATTGAGCGCCATATAAGTCAACTCGAAGCGCACCTGGTCATTGCCCTTGCCGGTCGCCCCGTGGGCAACAGCATCGGCGCCTTCCGCTGCAGCGACCTCGACCTGGTGTCTGGCGATGATGGGACGGGCAAACGAAGTCCCCAGCAGATACTTGCGCTCATAGATCGCCCCGGCCTGTAGCGTCGGCAGAATATATTCACGCACAAACTCCTCGCGGAGATCGCGCACAATCAGCTTGCTGGCGCCACTGGCGATTGCCTTTTCTTCCAGACCGTCCAACTCCTCAGCCTGGCCGACATCGGCGCAAAAACAGATCACTTCGCAGCCATAGTTTTCGCGCAACCATGGCACAATCACCGACGTATCCAGCCCACCGGAATAGGCCAGCACCACCTTCTTGACGTCACCGCGCGCCATGCATGCTCTCCCGGCAACAGCAACCTGGCTGCTGCCCTAGGCGAGGAACTTCCTCGCATACATAACCCAAAATAAAGAAAGCCGGCCCACTGTCTGGCGGGGCCGGCCTGTCACCATAGCATTCCAGGAACACCTAACCAGACCAGCCAGCCGGCCGGCACCGACGATACCTGCGCAGTACAGGCAAGCGCCGAATTGTGGTGCTCATTATCACGCTCCACGTCCTGGAAATCATGCGTATTTTACGCTTGCGAGTATAGCACAGCGCCGGAAGTGCGTCAATGGATCCGTCTGACAGGGGTGTGACGGAGGAAGCACCCCGCCCGTACCACACCGGCCGCCGGTTGTTGCTGAAACAACCGATGCGAGACTGGTTCTCAGCGTGTTGCAGTGGTATCTCAACGGCTCGTCACCACAGTGCGCAACTCCGATCTGATCTGCGCTACCAATATGAGATAGAACAGTTCCTCCGAATTTGGTAGAGGCAGCGGGGAACGCAAACGCACAACTGTGGTACAGTCGTGCGTTTGTGTTCCCCGCTGCCTCTATTACGCGCTCTCTTCAGGTGGCAAATCGATCTCGATGTTATAGACCAGCACCTGAATGTCGAGCCCATCGTTGATCAGCATATCGATGGTGGGTTGCTGGGTGGCTTCGCGAATGGCTGCATCGTGATCGGCAGGGGCATAAGCACGCACACGGGCTTCTTCGGCGGAGATGCGCGTCACCCGGATGACTGCATCCGGCGAGACGCCCTGGATTCGGCTTTGCAGATCGTTAATGGCTTCATCAAGAGTCATGGGCTTCCTCTCGAGGCGCTACAACTCAAGGCCTTCTTTTCACAACTATACCTGCTAGTGCCGATTTCAGCAACTATACAGCAGTCCTGTTCTGCGTGGTATACTTGCGCCTATGCGCATTCTGTATGTGGCCAGCGGTATCCCGGTGCCGGGCAGCATCGGCGGCTCCACCCATGCTTTTGAAGTTGCCCGCGGCCTGGCCCGCCGCGGCCACGATCTGCACCTGGTAGCCGCCTCACACGAGGGTTGGGGCGGCCTGGCGCCCTTCGCCCGCCCGGTCTCGCTGCCCTACGCCGGCTTTCAACTCCACCAGCAAGATGTGCCCAAACCATTGGCGCTGCTCGGCGCCTGGCCGATTCGACGCCTGGCCGCTATGCTTCGGCCCGATGCCATCATCGAGCGCTACTACAATTTTGCCGGCGCGGGGCTCCTTGCCGCCCGCCGCCTGGGTATCCCCTGCCTGCTCGAAGTCAATGCCCTGATCATCGATCCGCCCGCCGTCTTCAAACGCCGCCTCGACGATGCCCTCGGCGGGCCCATGCGCCGCTGGGCACTGGCTCAGTGTCGTCGCGCCGATTGCATCATCACACCGCTCCATACTACCGTGCCGCCCGAAATCCCGCCCGAGCGCATCGTTGAACTGCCCTGGGGTGCCAGCCTCGAACGCTTCGCCAATCTGCCATGCCCGACGCCCACCGCCGCGCCCGAGGTGCTGTTCCTGGGTAGCTTCCGGGCCTGGCACGGCGCTGCCGATTTTGTGCAGGCCGCCGGGCGCCTGATCGAGCAGGGCCGCAACTATCGCTTCCGGCTGATCGGCGACGGCCCCGAACGCCGTCGCGTCGCGGCCATGGCCGCCGCCTGGCCCGGTCGCTTCGAATTCAGCGGCAGCATTCCCTACGACGCAGTGCCGGCCGCTCTGGCTCGCGCCAACCTCGGTGTGGCACCCTTCAATACTGCGCCGCACCCGGCCCTGCGCAGCGCCGGCTTCTTCTGGTCACCGCTGAAAATCTTCGAGTATATGGCCGCCGGCCTGCCCGTCGTCACCACCGACATCGCGCCGCTCAACCGAATCGTGCGCCCCGGCTGCGAAGGCGCCCTCTTCCGCGAGGGCGACAGCGCCGACCTCGCTCGCGCCATCGATACGGTGCTCAGCGACCGCCATGCCGCCCACGCGATGGGCGAACGCGCCCGCGCCCGTGTTGCCGCCCATTACTCCTGGGAACGCCACTGCGCCGAACTCGAAGCGATTATGCAGCGCCTGTGTTCTGCCAGACTTTGACAGGACTGACTTTGACAGACACCGCCGCCACGTTCATAATACATATGCCCGGCAGGAAACCTGCCATAACGAAAAAAGGCGTTCGCTGTTGCGGCATGGCCGCAACAGCGAACGCCAAAAAGCCAACTTCCTCGCTGCCGCAGGCGAAACGACTCTGGTATCACCAGAATCCAACGCCGACTGCGCAAGTCATATCGAAGGACACACTATGCCGCTGCTCAATGTACACGGCCTGACAAAATATTACGGCGCCGAATTGATCTTCCAGGATGTCGGCTTTCAGGTGCAACACGGCGAAAAAGTCGCCGTCGTCGGCATGAACGGCGCCGGCAAGAGTACCCTGCTCAAGTTGATTGCCGGCATGCGCGAGGCCGACGGCGGCGTCATTCATATCAGTCGGGGCACGCGCGTGGCCTACCTGGCCCAGGAAGTCACCTTCGACGAGCAGCGCACGCTCTGGCAGGAAATGGAAGCTGCCTTCGAACACCTCAGCGAGCTCCAGGCCGCAATCAGCCGGATCGAGCCACATATTGCCGACACTGCTGCGCCCGACTGGGAAGCTCATATGGAACGTTACGGCGAATTGACCGCACGTTTTGAGCATGGCGGCGGCTACGAAATCGAACAGCGCATCAAGCGCACCCTCCAGGGGCTGGGGTTCGTCGAGGCACAGCATCACCAGTTGCTGAGCCGTTTCAGCGGCGGCCAGAAGACCCGCGCCGCCCTCGCCGCTACCCTGCTCTCCGACCCCGACCTGCTGCTGCTCGATGAGCCGACCAACCACCTCGATATGCAGGCGCTCGAATGGCTTGAGCAGTTTCTCAATGCCTGGGACGGCACGTTAATGGTGATCTCGCATGATCGCTATTTTATCGACCGGGTCACTCGTCGCACGCTCGAAATGGCTTTCGGCACGCTGGAGGATTATCCGGCGCCCTACAATCGTTATCTCGAACTCAAGGCCGAACGCCTCGAACGCCGGCTCAAGGAGTACCGCGCTCAGCAGGAGCATATCGCCAGAACCGAGGAATTCATCCGCCGCTATGGCGCCGGCCAGCGCAGCCGCGAAGCCAAAGGGCGCGCCAGACGCCTCGATCGCTTCAAGCGCGACAATCTGATCGAGCGCCCCAAAGAAGCCGCCCGGCTCAAGCTCTTTCTCGATAACCAGTTGCGCAGCGGCGAAATGGTGCTCAGTCTGGAAAACCTGGTCGTCGGCCACCGCCATCGCGACGAGCCCGACCAGCCGCCGGTCGCTGCGCCGGGTACCACGGTGCTCCTGCGCGCCGATGGCCTGGAGCTACAGCGCGGCGAACGGGTCGCGCTGCTCGGACCCAACGGCGCCGGCAAAACTACCTTGCTGCGCACGATTGTCGGTGAGCTCCAACCGCTGCAAGGCCGGCCCCGCCTCGGCCACAATGTCACCGTCGGTTATTATGCCCAGGGCCACGACAAGTTACATATGCATTCCACCGTGCTTGACGAGATACTGCGGGCCGGCCACAAACTCGGCGAAGAACGGGCGCGCACGCTGCTCGGGCGTTTTCTCTTCAGCGGCGACGATGTGTACAAGCAGGTCGGCAATCTGAGTGGCGGCGAACGTTCGCGCGTCGCACTGGCCCAACTCACGTTGCTGCCCGGCAATCTGCTGGTGATGGACGAACCGACCAATCACCTCGACATCGATGCCCGCGAAGCGCTCGAAGGCGTACTCCAGGAATATCCCGGCAGCCTGCTCTTTGTGTCCCACGACCGCTATTTCATCGACGCCCTGGCCGACAAGCTCTGGATTGTCGAGGATGGCCGGCTCCACGAGTTCATCGGCAACTACAGTGAGTATGCCGCCACCCTCGCCGAACGCCGCCAGCAGGAGCCGCGCCGGCCTGTCCCCACCGCAGCGCCGCCGACCCGCCTGCCCGCGCAGCGTGAGCCGGCTCCGAAAGGCGCCGCCCAGGAAGATCGCCAGCGCAAAAAGAAGCTCGCCGCCATCGAAGCCGAACTGGTGCTCCTCGAAGCCGAAATGAGCCGCCTCAAACAAGATCTGGAAAGCGCCAGTGCTTCCGCCGACGTCGAAAAAATCGCTGCACTTGGCAAACAGTACACCGAACTCGAAACGATCCTGGCCGGCAAATATGAACAGTGGGAACAACTCGCAGCCTGATGCCGATTTACCATCAGTACGCCGCAATCTATGATTTGATCGGCCAGGACGCTTTCGGGCGCCTGCTCGCCGAACGCAGCCTGGCCGAACTCCCGGCGGTGCCCGGCCATGTGCTCGATCTGGCCTGCGGCAGCGGTGCCGCCGCGCTGGTCTTTGCTGCCGCCGGCAGTCGTGTCACCGGCGTTGATCGCTCGGATCAGATGCTCAACCTGGCTCGCCACAAAGCCGCAACCGTCGGCTTGTCGCTGAATTTCGTGCAGAGCGATCTGCGCCACCTGGCCGCGCTCATCGGCAGCCCGGAACTGCCGCCGGCGCGCTTCGATCTAGCCACCTGTTTCTTCGACAGCCTGAATTACCTGACCGCCGACGGCGACCTCGAGCGGGTCTTCGAAGCCGTGGCGGCCCTGCTGTGTCCGGGCGGGCGCCTGCGCTTCGATATCAACACTGAAGCCGAATTCCGCACCTGGGACATGATCGACGAACTCGTCTGGGAAGACGCCGAACGGATCGTCTACAACCGGTTAAGCTACAACCCACAACAAGGCCTGGCCACCGGGCGGGTCGTCTGGTTTCAGCAGAACGGCAAACGCTGGCAGCGCTACGAAGAAACGCACTACGAACGCGCCTGGAGCGATAGCGAGATTGCCGCCGCCGCCGCCGCCACCGGCTTCAGCCTGATCGCCCGGCGCAGCCCCGATGGCAGCCCCGCCGCTGAACATACCCCGCGCATTCTCTACGAGTACCAGCGATCGAGTCGATAAACGCAGCATACCGGCTGATTCAATCAGCCGGTATGCTGCGTTTATCGAAAAAGATCATCATACTCCAGCGCCTGCCAGAACTGCTCGGCCAGCACCGCCTGACCTGCTGCATTGGCATGCACATCGCCGATCAAGATGTAGGTGTAGGCATAGGCATTGCCGCCCGCAAAGGGCGTATAGGCATCAGCGACTGTGGCACCGTAACGCATGGCGACCCGGCGCAGAGCCGTGTTGAACTGGCTAACCCAGTAGGCCTCGCTATTGATCACATCCGGATCGCCGCCATAGGGGTTATAATAGGCCAGCAGCGCAATATCGGCAGCCGGGCCGGCAGCACGACGCAGTTCGCCCAGCGCCCGGTCGAGATTGTCGATCGTGCGGCGGAGCGCAGCAGACCGTGCGGCGTAATCGGCATGCTCGACCAACTGCAGATCATTGCCGCCGATACTGAGCGTAATCGGGCTGACCACCTGCCCGGCGGCGCGGGCACGCTCGATAACCGCCAGCGCTTCGGCGAGCTGGCCACCCAGCAAGGTGCGACTGGTCGCTCCCGGTACGGCCAGATTGATCAGTTCGCCAGTCCGGTACTGGCTGAGGCGCGCATGCAGACGCGCCGGGAAGCTCTGGGTCGCCGGATCGTCGAGTCGAAAGCCCCAGGCCAGCGAGTCGCCCAGTGCAAGATAGATCTCGCCGGGACCGGCGGGTTTATAGGAACGCGGAGCATTGTCGCGAGCGGCCAGCGTTGCCACCGTAAGCAGCACCAGCAGCAAACCACCGAGCAAGGTCGCGGAACGAAGCGATTTGCAAAGCATAAGAAATTGCGAAAGAAAGAGGCTCCAGCCGTAAAGGCTGGAGCCTCATTTTATGTGGGCATCACCTGTGGTAATAACTTAAAGATTACCACCAGTGATACCCATACGCTGACTACTACTCATGGGCATCACCTCCTTCGTGCCTGGTCGGCATTCATTAAAGATTTCCGACGCTGGTACTATACCTGATCCCCCAAAGCTTGTCAAGAGAAAATATAAGGGATTGATATATCTTAGCAATTATAGGCACGGCGCAACTCGCGGAGTTCCTGGTCGACGCGGGCCACCAGGCGGTCGCGGTCGGCGGGCGGCAGGAAACTGCCGCGGGCCGCATTCAGCACCAGCGCACTGAGTTCAGCAGCATCGAAGGCGAAATACTGCGCAACCCGGCGATATTCTTCCGTGATAGTCGTATGAAAAAAGGTCGGATCATCGGTATTGACGGTAACGATGACACCGGCATCGAAGAGCCGGCGTAGCGGATGTGCTTGCCAGGACGTCGCAGCACCGGTGCGAACATTGCTGCTCGGGCAGACATCGAGCACGATACCGCACCGGCCGAGCTGCACAATCAGATCGGCATCCTCGATGGCACGAATGCCATGGCCGATTCGCTCGCAGCCCAGTGCATCGACCGCACCGCGAACACTGGCCGGCCCGACGACTTCACCGGCATGCGCCATCAAGCGCAGGCCGGCGGCGCGGGCCGCCGCAAAGACCTCGGCGAAGGGCTCAGGCGGGTAGCCAATTTCGTTGCCGCCAATCGACCAGCCGACCATGCCCTGCGGGATCGCAGCACAGGCTGCATCGAGCGCCGTCCAGACGTGTTCGGTGCCGTACTGGCGCCCGAAATCCAGCGCCATACGTACTTCCAGGCCGGTTTCCCGGCGTACCCGCGCAAAACCGGCCGCCGTACCGGCAATTGCCTCACGTAGATCAACCCCACGCCGAATATACTGCATGGGCGAAAGCATCACCTCGGCGTAGCGAACCTGCTGACCGGCCAGGTCGATACCCAGTTCATAGGCCAGACGCTCAAAATCCTCACCCGTGACAATCGCCTGAACCAGGGTCATAAAAATACGCAGAAACTCCTGAAAATCGCGGTAGTGGAACAGTCGCTCGATGCCGGCAAGGTCATTCACCGGAAGACTCACCCGGTTGCGCACAGCCAGTTCCAGCAGCGTACGTGGCTGCACCGAGCCTTCCAGGTGCAAATGCAACTCAATTTTCGGCATTCGCGCAATAAATTCCGCAAGTTCAGGCTGTAACAGGCCGGCCACCCTCATTCCTCCAGCCGTCTATAACTCACACTTCGACTCCGGCTTCACTTAAACGTTGTGCATTGTCATAAACGATGAGTGCATCAATAATCCGGTCAAGTGATCCGGCCATAATAGCCGGCAGATTCGAAAAGTTCTGCCCAATGCGATGATCGGTAATCCGATCCTGGGGAAAGTTATACGTACGAATTTTCTCAGCGCGCTCGCCGGTACCAACCTGGGCCAGCCGTGATTCGCCGAGCTCACGATTGCGCTTCTCGGCCTCGCGGGCCGCCAACCGGGCCAGCAGAACCGTCATCGCCTTCTCTTTATTCTTGATTTGCGAGCGCCCATCCTGGCAGGTTACTACAATTTCATCGGGGCTACCACCACGATACACCAGCCGCACCGCCGAATCGGTCGTGTTCACACCCTGGCCGCCGTGGCCACCGGCGCGGAACACATCGAGGCGCAACTCATCGTCGCGGATCTCGATATCGGTTGCTTTCGTTTCCGGCAACACCGCAACCGTACTGGTGCTGGTATGAATGCGCCCGCGGGCCTCGGTTTCCGGTACTCGTTGCACCCGATGCACGCCGCCTTCATACTTGAGCCGGCTGTAGGCACCTTCGCCACGGATCTCGAAAATCGCCTCTTTGAAACCGCCAATCCCATTTTCCTGCACATCAACCAGGTCGATCTTCCAGCCGCGCTGTTCAGCATACCGTTGATACATGCGGTAGAGATCAGCGGCAAAGAGCGCTGCCTCGTCGCCACCTTCGCCCTGACGAATTTCAATAATGACGTTCTTGCCGTCGTTGGGATCACGCGGCAGCAACAACATCTTGATGCGCGCCTCGAGTTCAGCGATCTGATTGCGCAGTGTTTCCAGTTCTTCCTGGGCCAGTTCACGCATCCCGGCATCAAGGCCATCGTGGAGCATCTGCTGAGTTTCAGCGATGCCCCGGTTAATCTGCTGGTACTCGCGAAAGGCCGCGACAATCTCTTCGAGATCGCGTTGTTCGCGGGCATACTGCTGCACCAGCGACAGATTGCTTACCACGTCGGGCTGCGCCATCAACTCCGAGAGTTCATTGTAGCGCGCCTCGACGCCGGCCAATCGATCGAACATTCCGTTCGTCCTCCTCAGCATACATACAAAAAACACGGGCAAGGAAAGCCGAACGCTTCCCTGCCCGTGTCAGGCCGCAAAACAGCTGTTATGAGTTGCGGTACATTTTTTTCCGCCGGTTCCGTTCAGCGCGGCGGCGCTTTTCTTTGCGCTGCTCGCTTTTCGAGATGAAGTGCATCTTCTCACGGTAGGTTTTCGTAATCCGCTCGGAAATTACACCTTTATTGAAGCGGCGAATCAGTTGTTCGACCGACTCACCATCACGTCGTTCTACGCGCATATGCTTTTCCGTCGGCAAAAGTAAACGGGCCGCATTATTGTGCTGCCTGCCTTTATGGCGCTGCGGGCTGGTGCCAGGGAACGCACCGGCCGCCCATCATCGTTTGCCGCGGTGTTTGCTCACCCCCTTTGCCGTGGATTAGGTTTGCCCTGTAATGCATAGTACTGCGATCATAACCTGGTGATAGTATACTCGAAAGCACCGGGGTGCGCAAGCGACAGGAAAATATGGTAAGATACAGTAACTCCGCAAGATGAGGAAATATGATGGCTGCGATCAGGATACTTATCGCTGAAGACAATGACCTTGTCTCCTTAACCCTCGAAGAACAACTCAAGGGGCTGGGCTACGAAGTCGCCGGCATTGCCCGCTCGGGGACGGAAGCCATTCATCTGGCCAATCGGCTGCATCCCGATCTGATTATTATGGACATTCGTATGCCGGAGATGGACGGTACTGAGGCTGCCTTGCGCATCCGTGACCAGCAGCCAATCCCGATCATTATGTTGACGGCCTATGTCGACAAAGACACGGTGCGCAAAGCGGAGGCCGCCGGCGCGCTGGCCTACCTGGTCAAGCCGGTCAACGAAAATGAGTTGCCGCCGGCCATCAATGTTGCCATGGCCCGCTTCAAAGAAATCCAGTCACTGCGCAATGAAGTCGGTGAATTACAAGATTCCCTGGAGGCCCGCAAGCTGGTCGAGCGAGCGAAAGGCATTCTGATGCAACGGCTGGGCCTCAGCGAACGTGATGCCTATGAGCGGCTACGCCAGCGCGCCCGCGATAAACGGGCCAAAATGCGCGATATCGCCCAGGCCATCATCGAGGCTGAAGAATTGCTGGGCTCCTGATGCAACTTGACGCATCAGGCGTGTTTGTGGTATATTCGCCATCAGGATAGGATGCGAACGTAAAGGCAACCATGCTGCGCAAACTTAACCGCTTTTCCTTTTACTGGTTTTATTTTGCCGGCCCACAGCGAGCCTGGTTGCTTCCCTCTGTCCCATAAAGTGTAAGGAAATCGGATCGAAACAGGGCGTGGAGCAATCGGCTCCACGCCCTTTCTGTATGTTGTGCGATTGGCCTGAGCCATAAGTGAGCAGAGAGGGTTTCATGGGTACATGGTGTCGAGGGATCCGCGGCGCAACGACGGCCGCTGAGAATAGCCGCGAGGCGATTCTCGAAGCTACCCGCGAGATGCTGCAACAGGTGATTGCAGCCAATGGGATCGAAGAGGACGATGTCGCCAGTGCGGTTTTCACGACCACCAGCGACCTGAATGCCGAGTTTCCGGCAGTAGCCGCCCGCGAACTCGGCTGGACGAATACGGCTCTGATGTGTGGCCACGAAATGCATGTGCCCGGTAGCCTGCCAGCCTGTATCCGGGTGCTCATCCATTGGAATACCAGCCGTCGCGCCGATGAGATTGTCCATGTTTACCTGCGTGGCGCCCGTAGCTTGCGGCCTGAACGCGCCATGCCCGATACGGTCACTGAACCGCCACCTGCTCTCAGCGATACGCGCTGAGGGTTTTTCTTTTATTCGCCATGAAGACGTAGGCGGTCGGTGTTGAATGCTGGTTGTACCAGGCGCTTTTTCGCCCTCCTTGCAACCGCGTACGCCCCGCCAACAGGGAGATTGTGATGCTTACTGCAACCGAAACGCAGCTTCATACGCAGAGCGCAACCGGGCTGGTGGTTGCCCCGCCGGTAGCACCCGCAAGACAGGAGGAGGATCATTCCATGATCGTGGTGATGCATAGCGATGCGACCAACCAGAACATCGAGACTATTCTGGGGCGTCTACAGGAACACAATTTGAAGGGCCATCTGGTCTATGGCGAAGAACGAACCATCATCGGGGTAGTCGGCGCGATGATTCCGCCGACCTTGCGTGAAGAACTTGAGCATTTTGCCGGCGTGCAAGAAACCCTGCGCATTACGCGACCCTACAAACTGACCGCACGCGAATTCCGCCCGCAGAATACGATCGTTCAGGTCGGGCCGGTCGCTATCGGCGGAAACACCTGCGTCGTGATCGCCGGCCCCTGTACCGTCGAAAACGAAGACCAGATCATCAGCACGGCCCATGCCGTTCGCAAAGCCGGCGCGACGATGCTGCGCGGCGGCGCCTTCAAACCACGTTCCTCGCCCTACAGCTTCCGCGGCCTCGGTGAGGAAGGGCTGCGCCTGCTGGCCCGGGCCCGCGCCGAAACCGGCCTGCCTATTGTCACTGAAGTGATGACGCCGACCGATGTCGACCTGGTTGCCCGCTATGCCGATGTGCTCCAGGTGGGAGCCCGCAATATGCAGAATTATCAGTTGCTGGAAGAAATCGGCCGCAGTGAGAAACCGGTGTTGCTCAAGCGCGGGCTCTCGGCAACTATTGAGGAATGGCTGCTCAGCGCCGAATACATCGTGGCGCAGGGCAACGAACATGTGATTCTCTGCGAACGCGGTATTCGCACCTTCGAGACGGCAACCCGCAATACCATGGATCTGAACGCCGTCGCTGTGGCCAAACGTCGCAGTCATCTGCCGGTGATCGCCGATCCCAGTCATGGCACGGGCAAATGGTACCTGGCATCGCCACTGGCACTCGCAGCCATCGCGGCCGGCGCCGACGGCCTGATTATGGAAGTACACCCCGATCCCGACCGCGCTGTCAGCGACGGCGGTCAGTCGTTGAACCTCGAGAACTTTGCCGCGCTCATGCCGCGCCTGCGCGCCGTGGCCGCTGCCGTCGACCGGGCGATCTAGTTGCCTCGATCAACTGAATTCCGGAATGGCCTGATGCTTACGCATGCAAACGGTCGTACCACTGCGCTGCGTAAGCATCAGGCTATTCCAGGCCGCCCACCAGGGGAATTATGCTTGACACCGTCATGCCCCATGCTATAATTGCGGCAGATCTATACCTTACATGGCCACTGGCGTGCTCTTCCCCGGCAGCGAAACGTAGCGCCATATAGCTCCTCTGCATGGTCGGAGGAGTACCAGGCATTCACGCCAAGCGACCGGACGCCAGTGTCAGGAGTGAAGCACTCGTGACTCGAAACCGCGTCTCGTTTTCCAGAATCGCAATTACTGCCTTGATCCTGACGCTGGTTCTGGTGATGACCACCCAGCAATGGTCTTTCCCGGTTGCCGCCCAGACTCAGGCCGAACTGAGCCAGACGAACCCCGGTGTCGCCGCAGAGGCCGGCGGAGTAGTCAATTTGAGTTTGCGCCTGCGCAATTCCAGCGGCGATGATCGGATTTTCAGCATTACGGTTGATAATTTGCCGCCAGGCGGTTTTGCCGCCGCTCCCCCCGCACCGGTACAGGTACCCAACAATACCGAGCAAATATTTACCGTGCAGTTGACTATTCCAGCCGACGCCTCGCCGGGAAGCTATTCCGGGGTGCGGGTCGCGGCTACCACCCAGGCCGTTGCCGGCCTGCCCACCTTTGGGACATCGGCGTTTGCCACCTTTGTGGTGAGCGGAGCAACGTTCACGCCTACGCCAACCATCACGCCCTCGCCAACCCCCTCCGGCACACCTTCGCCTTCACCAACGGCCGGGCCGATTTGTGAGGATGGTTTTGAACCCAACGATTACCCTGCCCAGGCCAACTTGCTCGACGTCAATACGATCCAGTTGCACGCCATGTGCCCCACCGGCGATGAAGACTGGCTGGTGTTCGGCGGTATCGGCGGCAAAACCTATACTATCGATGTCGTTGATATGGCGCCCGGTCTCGATCTCTCGCTCGAGCTCTTTGATCCGAATGGCAATAGTATTGCTTTCAGCGATGACTTTTTTGAACGTGAGCCGGCGCCGAATCCTAAGGATTTACGGCCCCGCATCAATGAGTTTGAGATCCCCTTTGATGGACGCTATACGATTCGGGTTCGCGATACCGCCGGGCGCGGTGCAGTGAATTATACCTATACCATCGCGTTGCTCGGCGAAAGCTTCGGACCTACGCCGACAACTATTGTCAATCTCTGCCTCGATATGTTTGAGCCCGACGGTCTGCCGGAACAGGCACGCCAGATCACCTCGAATGAGATCCAGGAGGGCCGCCGGCTCTGCCCAACCGGCGACGCGGACTGGGTCGTCTTTTTTGCAGCTGCCGGCAAACGTTATGTGATCTATACCGATACCCGCCGCTATCGCGGCCGCATCGATGTCAATCCCGGTACCGGTACTCAGGCCGGTGCTGATACTATTCTCTGGCTCGTGGATCGCGACGGCGTCAGTATCCTCGATAGCAACGACGATATTCCCGGCGGCGAGACGTTCGATTCGCAAATCGAGTTCATTCCCCCCGTCGACGGTTTCTACTATGCCCAGATCAAAAATGTCGGCGATGTCGGCAACCAGTTTATTCGCTACGACCTGTCGTTGCTGCTCTGTGTGCCCGGCCAGGTCGATTGTGGGCGTGGCGGTGGCGTCGGTGATCGCTCAACCCCGATTGCCCCCGGCTCACCTGTTGCTCCTTCGCCGACTGTAGTGGAGACCTTTGTAGCTGATCCGACGGAACCGGTGCAACCAACCGATACCCCGGAACCGAATCCGCTGCTGAATCAGAATCTGCCGGCACCGCCCTTTGTCGTAGTGCCGACTCCCACAATCGATGCGCTGGCATTGCAAACCAGGTCGCTCGCACGTCAGCCGGGTATCGAAGCCTTGCTGCGTGGCTGGGTCAAAAATCCCTGGTGGCAAGGTGTGATCGATTGGTATTATCAGACGCTCGACCGTAGCGGCGCCTGATGGATTCATGAGGATGCCGCGACACGGAGAAGCCACCGAAGTCATTGATCATTTGCTCCACAACATCGGCCCGCGGCGTGCCACCTCGCTGGCCGAAGCCAAAGCCGCCGCCTACCTTGATGGGCGGCTGCGCCGGGCCGGCCTGGGAGTGAGCATCGAGATCTTCCGTACAGCCGGGCAAGCCGGGTATACCTATCTGCTGCTGGCGCTCCTGGCCGCCCTGATCGTCGGGTTGCTCCGCTGGATGCCCCTGCCCTCCGTGCTTATGGCCGGCTGGGGATTGGCGTTGACCCTCAATGATCTCCTGTTTGCGCCCCTCCCAACTCTGGCGCCACGTCGTGAAAGCCAGAATGTGGCCGGCGCACGCGCCTGCGAAAAAGCGGCCCGCTGGCGCCTGATCTTGCTGGCGCCGCTGGATGCCGCGCCGCGCCGCCATGGGCTCTACAGCCTGCTGGGCCGCCAGCGCAATGCCTTGATCGGGCGCTGTCTGGCGTTTGCCGCACTGACCTTGCTGAGCCTGTTGTATGGGCTCGGTCCCCAATCATCGGCCTGGTGGTATCTCCAGTTTGTGCCGGTCGTCTATCTGTTGCTCAGTGGTCTGCCCTGGCTCCCCCTGGCCGCGCCCGACAGCAGCCTGGCGCGGGGGCAGGCCGGCGCCCTGGCAGTCCTACCGCAGGTTGCGGAACAGTGCCGCAACCTGCACCAGGTCGAAGTCTGGTTTCTGGCCATCGGTGCAACCAGCGCCGGCTCCGCCGGCGTCCAGGATATGCTCAAACGCTACCCTTTCCCGAAACCGGAAACCCTCTGGATCGGTATCGAGCAAATCAATCAAGGGCAGTTGACCTTCGCCAGCCGCGAAGGACTCTTCGGCGAATATGCCGCCGATCAGTTGCTGACGCGCCTGATGCGCGATGTCGACAGTGCCGACGATACCATCAATATTGAACCATACGCGTCCAACACCAGTGACTCACTGGTAACCTGGCTCTTGCGCCGTCGCTACCGCGCTGTTACGCTGCGCTCTCACCCGGATCTCAGCAACCAGATCGACCTGCCGCCCGATCCGGCTGCTGAACAGGACGTGATCGACCGCAGTACGCGACTGATCCTCGGTATCATTCGCCGGCTGGATGACAGTCATACATAACGATAATACGGTCATTCCGACCGGAGCGCAGCGGCGTGGCGGGGTCTCGGACTCCGTCCTGGCGCATGCGGCGCTGATGCCATCCCGGGATTCCGCCACGCCGCTCGCTGCGCTCGCTCCGGTCTCAAGAAACTTCCGGCCGGGATCCCTTTCAACGATAGCGTTTTTGTCAGATGGGTGATTTCCCGATCCGGCCGGGCGAAAAACGCTCTAGTTGAAAGGGCCGGGATCCCGCACTGCGTTCGGGATGACCAGCTGACTGATGCATTCCGTCATCCCGAGCGTCGCGCGGGATCCCGGCCCCGTCGGCGCACCGGCACCACGTTTCTTGCGGTATCACTGGCCGCCGGGGTCATCAGGTACTCCTCAGAAACTTGTCCGCTTCCGGCCGGGATCCCGCACTGCGTTCGGGATGACCAGGCTGACTGATGCATCCCGTCATCCCGAGCGGAGCGAGGGGTCCCGGACTGGTCGGCGCGCTGGCACCACGTTTCTTGCGGTATCACTGGCCAGCCGGCCACCCATTACTCGGAATGACCAGGGTGCGTCGACGTTGACGTGGCCCTGGTTCCCGGCAAACTTGCATAGACTGCCGAGCCGTGTTAAGATCCAGTTGCTCGAATTGATCGTGCGATGCGCTCGAAGTTTTGAACCAACAGTTTTTTATTAGGGAGCTCTGTTCCTACGAGTGAGCCAAACGGCGGGCCGTGCGGCTCACGGGCGGGCACCCACCTGCATGGTCAGGTTCAAAACTCACGTGTCCACGACGGTTTCGAGCAACCGGGGGGCAGCAGGTAGCCGGCAATTTGCAACTCCGCAAATTCCCGTTTGCCTCCTGCCCCCTGGCCCATGGAGAGCGTTGGAACACTTCAACGCTTCAACGCTTACTATGATTTACCTGTTTTACGGCCCCGATGAGTTTAGCCGCAGCGAAGCTCTGGCCGAGCTGCGGGCCGCTTTGCCGGCTGAAGTCGCCGATTTGAATTATAGCAGCCTCGACGGGCGCAAGCTCAAGCCCGAGCAACTCGCTGCGGCCTGCGAAGCTATGCCCTTCCTGGCCGATCACCGCGTCGTGGTCGTTCACGATGCGCTCAAACATAGCCGGGCCGGCAAAGAACGCGATGAACTGCGCGCCTACCTCGAACACGTCCCGGCCGAATGCAAGCTGATCTTTGTCGAGCGCGACGACGTCGACAAGCGCAGCAGTATTTTCAACTCTATTAAAAAAAGCGGCGAGTTGCGCGAATTCCAGCCACGCAGTGGCAAGGATCTCTTGCGCTGGATTGACGGGCGCCTGAAACGGCTCAACAGCCGGATCGAGCCGGCCGCCGCCCGGCGCCTCGTCGACTATGTCGGTAACGACAGCCGTGCTCTGGTCAATGAACTGGCGAAACTGGCGAGCTATGCCGGCAATGGCAACGGTATCACTATCGCGATGGTCGATCTGCTGGTGCAGGATCGCCAGGAGCAAAATCTGTTCGCTTTCATCGACGACCTGGGGATGCGCCGGCGCGGCGCCGCGTTGCGTGGCCTGCGCCAGTTGTTCGCCGACGGCCAGGCGCCGACCTATATTCTGTTTATGCTGGCACGCCAGGTGCGCATTCTGATCGGGGTACGTGAACTGGCGGTTCGCCGCCTGCGCGCCGATGAGATTGCCGCGCAACTCGGCCAGAAACCGTTTGTGGTGCGCAAAGCCATGGAGCAGGCGCGCAACTTTGAGGCCGCAGAGCTCGCCCGGCTGCACGACCGCCTGCTCGAATTCGACCATGCCAGCAAAACCGGGCGCATCGCCGCCGATGTGGCTCTCGAGTTACTCGTCCTCGAAATGTGCGGCGAACAGGCCCGGAAATAACAAGTTTTTGAAATGATAAGGTGCATTTCTTATGTTTGCCGGCGGCAAACATAAGAAATGCACCTTATTTTCAAGATGTGATATAAGCCCGATTAACCGGCTGCGGCTGCTGCTTCCTGGTATTTCTTTACCAGCCGCGATTTGCGGCGGGCAGCATTGTTTTTGTGAATGACACCCTTCACCGCCGCTTTATCCAGGGTGCGGCAGGCCTCGCGCAAGGCTTCCTCGCTCGGCGTACCGGCAAAAACCGACTGTTCGGCCTTCTTGATCAGGGTTTTCACCCGATTGCGGTACATCTGGTTGCGCAGTCGTTTGCGCTCATTGCTGCGGATCCGTTTCTGGGCCGACTTGGTGTTCGCCAACGGTCAATCCTCCCCTATAATGACTATGCTTTCATTCGTTGTTGCAAACATACGCTACGTATGCGATACCAATCCGGGATTATAGCATAGGGATGCCTCCAATGCAACTTGCCACGCTGCTCCGGCGTGTCCGTCTCAGTCCGTTGCTTAACAGCCTGATTGTAATGAGCGGCTATTTGCTCAGCCGATTGACCGGCCTACTGCGCGATATCGTTATTTCAGCACGCTTCGGTACCAGCCCGGACTACGGCGCCTATATTGCCGCATTCCGGGTCACGGATTTGCTGTACATGGTGATCATCGGCGGGGCACTGGGCAGCAGCTTTATCCCGGTGTTTCTCCAGGTCTGGGAGCGCGACGACAGCGAGCGCGCCTGGCGGCTGGCCAGCGCCGTGATGACCTGGGCACTGGCATTGCTGGCGGTGGCCAGTGCGCTGCTCTGGCTTACTGCGCCATGGGTCGTCACCTGGTTGTATGCCGGCCCCGATATTGCGCCGGCTACACTGGCGTTGATTACGGCACTGACCCGCTTCTTTTTGCTTTCGCCGCTGCTGCTGGGGCTGGGCGGCCTGGCAATGGCGGCGCTGAATGCGCACGACCGCTTTGCGCTGCCGGCCCTGGCACCGGTAATCTACAACCTGGGCATCATCGGCGGCGCGCTGTTTCTGGCACCGCAGCTGGGGATCTGGGGGCTGGCCTGGGGGGTAGTCATCGGCGCACTGGGCTACGTACTGATTCAGCTACCGGGCCTGCTGCGCCTGGGAATGCGACTCAGCCTGACCTTCGCACGCGATATGGGCGAACTGCGGATCATCGCCGGCCAGATGGCGCCGCGGGTGATTGGCCAGGCTGCCGCCCACCTGAGCACGGTCGTGACGGCCGCATTGACGACCCGGCTGGCGATGGGCGCCGAAAAGCTGGCCGGGCTGAACTTTGCTTACCAGATGATGCTGCTGCCCTACGGTATTTTCTCGCTGAGCCTGAGCACCGTGGCCTTTCCGCGGCTGGCCCGCCTGCACAACGAGGGGCGCCAGGATGAACTGGCCGACCTGATCCGCAAGACATTGAGCCGGATCCTGTTTCTAACGGTACCGGCAGCGGCAGCCCTGATCGTGCTGGCGCTGCCGATCACCCGGCTGCTCTTCGAGCGCAATGCCTTCGACCAGGCTTCGCTGGCCTTTACGGTTGCACCGCTGACCGGTTTTGCGCTGGCGCTACCGGCTTTTGCCGCCGCCGAGATTTTGATCCGCAGCTTCTATGCCATGCAACACACCACGGTGCCGGTGCTCATCGGGCTGCTCCAGGTTTTGCTGAACCTGGGAATCGGCACATTGACACTGGCACGCGGCGGTGATGTGGGGGCGCTGGCGCTGGCCTTCAGCATTGCCAATAATCTCGAAGCACTTTTGCTGATGTTGATGCTGAACCAAAGGCTGCCGGGGATCTGGCGGGCGCCGGGCTTCCGGCGATCGCTTGCCGCGACTGGCGGCGCCACACTGATGCTCTTCGGCCTGTTGTGGTGGTTTCGTGAAGTTTCGACGCCCTACCTACCGATGTTGCGCGCCGCCGGCAGCTACACCTGGCAACCGGATATGCCGCTGCTGGCAGGCTGGCTTGCGGTGACAACGTTGCTGGGCGGGCTGGCCTATCTTGGCGCCAGCCTGGCCCTGGGCTCGGCAGAGAGCCGTGCGATCATCCAACGGCTGCGAAGCGTTGGAGCGTTGGAGCGTTGAAGCGATCTGCGCTCTGCGCTTGAACGCTTTAGCGCAGCCATTTGTAACAAATCACCCTAGTGCCTTTGCCGGCCCGTGACTCGATGCGTAGCTCATCCATCAGGCGCCGCGAACCAGCCAGGCCAACCCCATTCGTTCCCGGCACAAAGGTGCCGTTGCTGGCATAGGTATATTCACCGGGCATGCCAGGCCCATCGTCTTCGAAGATCAGCTCTATGCCGCGTCGATCATTATGATCTACCGGACTAATAATGACGCTCCCTTCACCGGCGTGCAGCAGGATATTGCGCGCAAGCTCGGATGTGGCAGTGGCAATACGTGCCTGGTCGATGGCATTGAAGCCTAATCGCCGTGCTGCCTCACGAGCTGCAATGCTAGCTGCAGTCACATCAAAATCTGCGCGAATCGAGATGACATTTTGCGCTTCCATGCGCGGTTTACTTTTCCCGTACCTGCGACCTGCTGCCAGATCAAACTCCCTCGGCATCATAGTCGCCTCCAGAGCCGGGGCAAGTCCCGACTGTTCAGGACAGCAGCAGCAGTGCGCCTGGTGATATGCCAGGTTGTACTATCGCTTCACAGTAGTTTGCACAGTGAAACGATTAACTGACGCCGTGTCAAATTATACCATAATAAGAAATAAAGTGAGAACAGATATGCCCTGTTATTGTAGAAGCTTGAGATACAGCGAGCGAAATCCCTTGCCAAGCTGATCGTAACCAAAATTCGCAACAACCTTCGCCCGGCCATGTTGGCCGAAGCGTCGCCGTAGTGCAGCATCTTCACCCAGTTCGCGTACCCGTTCCGCATAGCCCTGCACATCATTGCGCGCCACCAGAAAACCATTGGCACCGTGATCAACGACTTCGGGCAGTGCCGAGGCGTCAGTCGTCACAACCGGGCGCCCACAGGCCAGCGCCTCGGCCGGGGCGATGCCGAAGCCTTCCAGCCGCGAGGGGAACAGCAAGATGTCACAGCTCTGGTAGGCAGCCACCAACCCGGCGCGATCCGGCGATCCGATGTTGTACATGCGTGGATGCGGCGGCGCCTGGGTTCGATTCTGGAAACCGCCGGTGTAGTACAGCGCATAATCTTCCGGCAGATGCTCCATGATCTGCGGCAGCAAATCGAAGCCTTTGCGCCGGGTGCGATTGCCGACAAACAGGAGCCGGATGCGAGCATCGCTCGGCGGCAGACCTTCGTCGCGCCGGTGCAGATCAGGCGTCGGCACGAATACGTCCATGTCGATGCCATCGAAGATCAACACCGTATCCAGCCGCCCATAGGTCTGCTCAACCTGGCGCTGCGTGAAACGGCTCACGCAGACCACCGCATCGGCATATTTGATTGACCAGCCATCATAGCGCGACTCGATCAGGCGGTAGAAGATGCGCTGCTGAAACGAGCTATAGGGCTGCAAATCCGGATCGTTCGTCAAATGATGCACCGTCGTCACGACCGGTTTGCCGCTGGCACGCAAGGCGAAGGCCAGCCGCGAGCGACCCTGCACTATGTCGAAGTTTTGCCAGAAGCAAGCCGGCAGACCCCTGGCAATCATAAACGGCGCAAAATTGTAGAACTCGGGCAAGCGCAGCAATTCCGCCGGTACGCCGGCCAGGCGGAGTGAACGGGTGATATTCTGGATGCCGAAATCGACGCCGCCGCGACCGATCGGCGAGATAAGGAGTGGGCGCATATCAGAAGAAATCCGAGTTGAAGGGCATCAGGCCGAGGAACTGGCGATCAAAGAGCTTGAGCGCCGCCCGCTCATGTACTTCGAGCAAGCCAAAGGCCGCTGCGGTACGCGGGCGCAGGGAACGACTGAGAATCTGGGCCAGCACCCTTTCGGCGCAGGCCAGGTCGGCGGTTGTATCGGGCGGCAGCAGCGTGACCTGCAGGCGGCCGGCGGCGGCCTCGATGCGATAGACCACCGGCTGTGGCGCGAGCCAGGCATCGTGGATCGCCAGGGTGTAGCTGCCGGCGCCGGCCGCGGGTACCTCCAGGCTCTGGAGTGCCGCCGGCACATCGACGATGCGCAGCATCAGGTAGGGCTCAACCTCGCAGCGCAGCGGGTCGGGCATCAGCAGGTTGACTGGTGCATCGGCGGGAGCGCGAAACAGCACCTCGCCGCACTGGTTGGCAAGGCCGGCCATAAAATGAAAGATCTGGCTGCGCGCCGGCGGATCGAGCGCAACGGTTTCGCGGCAGATCATGCGGCGTTCGCGGCGCGAGCCGGACGTAAAGCGAAAGATCAGGTAGGTGCGGGCCTGACCCTGTTCATCGCGCCAGATGAAGGCATGCGCCGGCTCCTCCTGGCCGAATTCGTGCAGCACCTGTTCACGCCACCAGCGTGCATCGCGGGCAAAAGGGCCGAAGCGCCCACGCAGCGCCCCACGATACACCGCCTGCAATTCGGGAATAGCCTCCTCACCGCAGGGCTGCCAGCCGCCTGAGATCGGCGTGAACGTGCTGAAGTTGGCCGGCGATCCGCTGTAGATCTTGCGCTCCACAACCACCGCCCAGCCATAGCGCCGGTAAAACGAAACCCGCGCGGGATAGAGCAATGCTAGCGGCAGACCACGCTCGCGCAATTCCAGGCATGCGGCCTGCAAGAGGTGCGCCGCGTAGCCCTGCCCGCGATACTCGGGCGCCACCGCGACGCTGCCGAATCCACCGGCCGGCAATTCGCTCGATCCGGTCGAAACGTGCAACGGGCGGATTTCCAGGTGCGCCGCCAGCCGCCCGTCGACGAACAGGCCACGAAAATTGGCCAGCCGCTCCGCCGTCAGCCAGTCGCCAATGGTCGCCCGTGGCAGATTGAAACTGAAAGCATCGAGGCTGATTGCCCGCTCGCGATCAGCCTCTTCCAGCGGTCGATAGATCGGCTCAGTCACAATTGCTCCTTTTGCCATTCCAGGCCACCCCCATAAAAAATTTCTTTCAATGCGGCGGCAATGCCGCCGCGTTGAAAGAAAAGAACGTTTCTTCCACCCTGTCGGAGGCGAAAAAGCGTTGGCGGTACCATCGCATCTCTTGTGTCCCGTCGAGAAGCGGTGAGCAACATGGCTCACCGCTTCTCGACAAGTAAAAAATAGCTCCCACAGCGCATCCAACCAAAGAGCCGCAAATCGAGCTCCATGAGCAGGGTAACGGCGCCGAGGGCGTAGAAGAAGGAACCACGCCGGGCAAGGCGGCTACGAGCACTGCGTCGGGCGCGGATCTCGCGGGCGATACCGGCACCATCGGCAGGGGTCGCTGTTCCGCCGGCAGCACGAGCCTGGCGCAGCCGCCCCAGCAGCACTTCACCCAGCTTCATCAGCACATGTTCAACAAAAGTGGTAAACAGGCTGTTCCAGAACACCACCCGCACCGGACGCAGGCCGGCGCGCTGCATCGCGGCCAGCACATCGTCCCAGCGTTCCAGCGCCTTGAGATGGTCGGACTTGCGGCGCGCCTCACGTTCAAAATCGTAGAGACCGGCGCGCACAAAGGCCCGCCCGAGGCGCCGGCTCAGATTGATCAACGGCTGGATGGGCGAAGATTCACGAGTATTCGAGAAGATCAGCAGGCGCCCACCGGGTCGCAGCACCCGGGCGGTTTCGCGCAAGTACGCATCAATCACCTCAAGCGGAAAATGCTCCAGAATATCAATCGAAAAGGCCTTATCGAAGCTATTGTCGGCAAAGGGCAGCACCCGCGAATCGGCCCGCGCCAGGGCCACCTGTTCCAGCGCCGCATCGGCAAACAGCGTCGCCGGATCACTGCCAACCATCAGGCCGACATATTCGGCATTCCAGACGGCGTGTTTGGCGGTACCACAGCCATTGTCGAGCACCACATCACCGGGGCGGAAACGCAGCAAACGACGCAATTCGCGGTCGCGAACGCCGGCGGCGAGCAGCGGCGGCGCCAGTTCGCGATAATCGAGCTCGGCGGCCAGTTCCTGCTCCTCGGCGACATACTTCGAGACATAGGCGAAGGCCGCACCACGCGGCATCAGGTCAATATAACCCTGTCCAAAGGGATAATCGTTGCGGCAAGCGCTGCAATGCACGCCGCCGGCATCGACATAGAGCTGCCGCGAGCCGCAAGTTGGGCATTGCAGCAACCGAAAAAGTGCACGCGGAACCATCTAGGCTTTTCCTACGGTTGCAAAATCGGGCGGAAACTCGCGCAACTGCTGATCCGGCCCGATGCAGACCAGTTCAACGTCGCCGCCGACGAGCAACTCGCCGGCCCGCTCGATCCGCTGGCGAAACAGGCCACGATAGGCTGTCTGGATCGTGAACGACGAAATCACCTCGACTACATCGCTGAGGCGGGCCGAGCGGCGAAACTTGAGATTGACCGAATAGACCACAAAATAATAGCCGTCGCGATTCCAGTCGGCGACGTCACGCCCGAGTTTGCCGACGTATTCGCTGCGCCCGCGTTCGAGATACTTCAGATAATTGGCGTAATACACTACCCCGAGCGAGTCGGTATCTTCGTAGTAAATTTTGTAGGACACGCGATCTTCCATAGGTCTCCTCGTAACTAACTTCCGCAGTTCGCGTTGGATGCTGGCTGCATCAAGACTTGTTTGCCTGCGGTAACAGGAAATAAAAACCTTTTCCACCGCCCGCTGTGGATGCTACTTGCGTAGCCAGAGCAAATACCAGGCGATCCGGCTGTAGGCACGCAGGCGCAGGCTGAGCCGGCGCCAGGGCGGCGCCAGGCGGCGATCCTCGACGGTATCGAGGTGCAACTGCGGCAGCATCCGAAACAGCAGAAACGCGGCGCGCTGCTGCGGCTGCGGCAGATGCTGGTCGCCCCAGGCGCGCACATGGCCCAGCGCATGACGAGCTCGTTGCAGGGCTGCCCGCAGATTTGCGGACGAAGCCCGGCGTCCTTCCAGCACATAGAGTTCCTGGCGCGCCAGCAGCAGGCGCAGCAGGCGCACGCTCGCGTCCCACTCGGCATATTCAGCGGCCAGCACCGGCGACGCCTCCGCTTTCGCCAGCACGGCTTGCCAGGCTGCTTCGCCGGAGGCAATCCGCGGCTCGGCCCGACTCAGGCGTTCCAGCCGCCGCTCGCGCAGCAAGCGCCCGGTCGCCATATAATCGAGCACATCGGCCGGCGGTTGGGCCAGGCTGGGCCGGCCGGCGCCAACCGGCCGGGGCTGCTCGGCCGGCCGCAGGTCGAGCAGCGGTTGCCAGAGATCGCTCCAGACATGGTAGGCTCGCACCAGCTCGCCGGCCGCTCGCGGCGCACGAGCGGCAGCATAATCAACCATGAGCGCGCAGGCATCCTGCTCGGGATCCCAGGCCAGACGAGCAAACAGGTAGGCATTCAGCGGCGTAGCCAGCCAGGGCCGATCACCGGTAAGCAACACCGATACCTGTTGCACACCAGCGGCGGCATAGGCCCGCAGATCGGCCTGGATCGTCTGCGGCAGCAATGGCAGCGCCGATTTGAACAGAATGCCATCGAGATAATACTCAAACACCTGGCTTCCGTCCGTATGCTGAAATGCGGCCTGCGCCGCCTGCAATTCCTGCCAGCAAGGCTGATTGCGCTCGTTGCCGGTTTCAGCGATGCCGGCGGCATAGGAACGCAGCCGCGGCGCATAGGTCAGCAGCAGGTTGGCGCGCGGCGTCACAGTAGGCGGCGGGCCGGCAGTATCGTGATAGGCCAGGAAGGAGAGGCGGGCGGTGGGACGCACGACGGCCAGCATATCGGCCAGTTCATTAGCCGCGATCAGCGACTGGTCGGCGGGCGACAGCGTAGCGCACTGCGGGCAGGCACACCAGCCGCCGCCCGGCAGATCGTCGGGCCAGAAATGGTAGACCTGCGCCTCGG
The DNA here is from genome assembly GCA_034437175.1 of Chloroflexaceae bacterium. Lineage (GTDB taxonomy): Bacteria > Chloroflexota > Chloroflexia > Chloroflexales > Chloroflexaceae > DAOTUJ01. The sequence goes on from DAOTUJ010000154.1 coordinate 50,931, forward strand.
GAAAGCGGCGCACAAAGGCCCGCCCCCGCCGCCGCAGTTCGGCCAGCGCCTGCAAGCTGGAGGGGCAAAAATTGAAGCGCGGCGTGCGTCGCTCGCCCTCGCAGCGAAACGCCTGCGGCATCTGCCGAAAGAGTCGGCGCGGCAGCAAACTGCTCAGCAAGTGGCCGCCCAGCTCCAGGCGCATACCGCGTTCCTGCAGCAGGGGCAGCAGGGCGGTACGGCGCCGGCGCCAGTTCGCCAGGCGGCAGGCCAGTAGTGCCGGCCGTTGCTCGCTCACATGGACAAACAGTGTATTGATGCGATTGCGCGCAGCCCAGACGATCCAGTCTTCGGCTTCAGCCAGAAAAAAATCGTGGCCCAGTACCAGGCAACGCCCGGCCAGTGCCGGCTGGCTGGCTACACCGCCAACCGGCAGTGTCACCGTGGTGTGCTGCGGCCAGTATTCACCGGCGGCTCCCAGCCCGATCCAGCGACAACCAAGTGCTTCCAGTAAATCGTAGACCGCGTAGAGCAGGCCGCGAGAACCGGCGCCGCGCAGCACCAGACCCTTTCCATCCTGGCTGCGCGTAAAACCCTCGCCGTCGGCGCCACAACCCAGAGCGATGCGCGGGCCATCGCTCCAGGGACGCAACGGCAGGGCCGGCCCGCCGATACGCTGCAGGCCGCTCTGGAGCTCACGCGCGGCAAAGTGTGCTACCGAATCGGGCGAGCGCACTTCAATCGACCAGGCATTGCTCAACGTCAGACTGTCCGTCACAGCTGTGCTTTCAGCTTTCCAGGCCCGAATCCACGTCCCGGATTATACCAGAGATACACAGAGTGCAGAATGCGGTTGAGGCAGACAATGCCTGCCTCAACCGCATTCTGCACTCTGTGTATGTATTACGATACCGTAAATATTTACGCTTCCAGCCAGGCTGGAAGGTGTTGACAAGTGTTTTTTCCGCGCTATAATCAAGAAAAGGAACGTTTGTCAGGCCAGAGCCCTCCTCACGACAGGCAATCGTTCTACCGAAGTAGTACCAGCCTTTGACGCAAATGAAGGAGAGCAGCTATGGCATCGCTCACGTTCCATCGCTGGTTTCGCGCCAGCGTGATCGCCGGACTGATATTCATTCTGCTGGCGTTGTGGTTTTTTCCGGCGCTGATGCGGGCCAGCGAAGAGAGCATTGCCTTTTCCTCCGGCCATACGATTACCAATGCCAATGGCTTTCTCGCCCACTGGCGCGGCATGGGCGGCGAGGCCACACTGGGCCGGCCCATCAGCCAGCCCCTGAACGAGCATGGCTTGCTGGTTCAGTATTTTGAACGCGGGCGGTTGGAGATGCATGCCGAACTGGCCGGCGCGCCGATCTTGCTCGGGCGGATCGGTGCCGAGTATGCCGAAGCGCTCTGGCGGGAATTCGAGCCACCAACCCTGGAAGGTCAGGTCGGTAGCCGGTATTTCGACCTGACCGGCTACAGCCTGAATGAACCATTCCTCAGTTTCTGGCAGCAGCAGGGCGGCATCCCGATGTTCGGCTACCCGATCAGCGAGCCGCTCTGGGAATATATCGGCAACCAGATGCTGCAGGTACAGTATTTCGAGCGCGGGCGGCTGGAATATCACCCGCTCGCCGCCGGCACCGGCGAGGCAGTACGCATCAGCCCGCTCGGCGTCGACCTGGCCTTGCTCCGCGGCATCGATCTACAACCGGCGGCTCCGCCGGCCACTCCGGAACCCACGGCCGCCCCAATCGTTCCCACCGAGCCACCGCCGGCTCCGGCGCCGACAGCTGTTCCGCCATCGCCGGCAATCGGCGAGGTACGCCGGCCTATCCCCACCGACGTTCCCCGCAAATGGGGCCGCAGCATCGTCGTCGACATCGGTGACCAGTGGTTGTATGCCTACGAGGGCGACCAACTCGTCTTCGATGCACCGATTTCGACCGGCAAAGACGGCTTCAATACGCCGATCGGCAACTATGCCGTCTATGCCAAGCTGCGCTCGCAAACGATGAGCGGCACGCTGGGCGGCGAATACTACAATGTGCCCGATGTGCCGCACGTGATGTATATCAACGGCGGTGTCGCCATTCACGGCACCTACTGGCATAACGATTTCGGTACCGGGATCCGGCGTAGCCACGGCTGCATCAACCTGCCGCTGGGCTCGGCGGACTGGTTGTATTCCTGGGCACCGATGGGGACACCAGTTACTGTACAGTGGTGAAATCGGGCGAACTATAATAAAATGCGCCCGTGGACGACAATGCCGGCCACGGGCGCATTTTGCCATAGTTCGGCTACATACGAGGGAGTAAACCGATGACGCACGATAGCTTCGTGACCACAAGCCGGGGGCTGCGACGTGAGAGTGTGCCGCTGCGGCTGTTCGAAAAGGCCAAGCGACTGGGGATCTGGAACCCCAGCGATATTGATTTGAGCCGGGATCATCGCGACTGGCAGCAACTCACTGCGATGGAGCGTGACTTGCTGCTACGGCTCACGGCACTGTTTCAAAGCGGCGAGGAGGCCGTCACAATCGATATTCTGCCGCTGATCCAGATCATCGCGGCGGAAGGCCGGATCGAAGAAGAACTCTTTCTGAGCAGTTTTCTCTGGGAAGAAGCCAAGCACACCGATTTTTTCAGCCGGTTTCTGCTTGAAGTGGCCGGCGGCCCGCTTGATCTCGGCCACTACCACAGCCCGAGCTACCGCAGCCTGGTCTACGAAGCGCTGCCGGCAGCGATGCAGCGCCTGCGCCGGGATGCCTCGCCCTTCGCTCAGGCTGAAGCCGCGTTCACCTACAATATGATTGTCGAAGGCGTACTGGCTGAAACCGGCTACCACGCCTATTTCAGCATGCTGGAGCGCCAGGATCTGCTGCCGGGCACGCGCCAGGGCATCAAGTTGCTCAAGCAGGACGAGTCGCGGCATATCGCCTACGGCATCTTCCTGCTCTCGCGGCTGATCGCCGCCGACGATGCCGTCTGGGAACACATCGAGGAGCGCATGAACGACTTGCTGCTGATGGCAGCCGGTGTAATTGACGAAGCCTTTACCGCGTACGAGACGATGCCCTTCGGTCTGGAGATTGCCGAATTCAGCGATTACGCGCTCACTCAGTTTCAGCGGCGCATCGAGCGCATCGAGCAGGCTCGCGGCAAAAGCCTGGCAGAGATCGAGCAAACCAGCCCGACCGACTGAAGCCGACAATGTCGACTTCAGTCGGTCGGGCTGGTTTGCCGGTTTCGGCCCGATTTAGATATCCTCCGAGAGCATATCCTCCAGCATATTCTCATCAGCGGATTGCTGCACGACAGCGGCGCGACGGCGCTGCCAGTGCGGCCAGATCTGCAACATCAACCCGAAGACCAGCAACAGGCTACCGAGCGCAATCACCGGCAGCGGTGAACCGTGCACACCACCGGCCGTCACCGGCAGCGAGGTCGGCAACTGATTCCGCGAGGTTTCCGGCAGTTCCGGCGGCACCTGGCCACCCGAAGGCGGTGGCGGAACCGCAGTGTCTGCCGGCGGCATCACCGGCAGCGGCGTTGCCGTCGGCAGCATCGGCGTCGGTGTGAGTTGACTGTAGAAGAAGAGATGGACAACCACCCGATCACCGGGGCCGACTTCGATCTGTAAGGCGCGCTGCGCCGGGACACCCCGATTGCCCAACTCCAGGTTCACGGTGTATGTACCGACCGGCAAATTATTCCGCTCGTAATTGCCATTGCTGTCCGTCGTGACAATTACTCCTTCAACATTGACATCCACACCGGAAGCAGGTGCCCCGGTAGTCAGATCAATCACTGTCCCGGTGATCGCTCCCGGCGGCACTGGCGTCGGGTTGGAGCCGCCACGATCCTCGGGCAGCGGCGGGCGCGGCGATGGCTGTAGCATCGGGCCGGCCGCTGCCGGCATCGGCGACGGCGCCAGATTCATGCCCAGCGCAATAATGAGCGCGCCGGCCACCATACACACAAAACTGACCATTTGCCTGCGCATCTGCGCACCTCCTGAAAACTGACGTGCCCTACACGTCCATTCGCTGTATTTTCCCATGCGTACCTCTTTGCGGCTTCTGCCGCAAAGAGGTACGTGAACGGCTTTCGGTTTCAGTTCCGGCCTTTATTTACGGCCGGGCGCGGCGGGATGGTGCGCGCCGGTTCCGGAGTTGCTTCCGGTTCCGGTTCAAGCGAACTGGTTATCGGTCGCTCCTGCACCAGTACATCCAGTTGCGACAGGTTGTTCGCCTCATTGAGCTCCTCAACCGCCGCATTCGGATCAACGAAGTCCCCAGCCAGATCCCGATTCCAGCTATCGACATAAACGAAGATCTGCTGGATACCGGCCCGATTGAAGAAGCCCGGCCAGCGCGAGAAGTCCTCGTTGAGACCATTCGGCACACCGACGGCGCTGGACAACTGAATGCTGGCACCGGGTTGAACCGGCGTATCGACAAACCAGGCCAGACCGATACAGGTGTCCGGGTCGCCCGAGTCGACACAGAGATCATTCCAGCGCTCATTGACCACCGGCGTGCGCCGCGGGTTGATGTAGAGATCGACCCAGAAGTTCACCGCCGGCGCCGTCCCGATATTCGTCACGGTCACGGTGAACTCGGCCGGCCCCCGGCGGGTGGGCGAAGCCGGTTCCACCGTCACACTGCCTACCAGATCCGGCACCGGCAGCGTCTGGATGAACGGCAGATAGACCACCGCTTTGCCAACCGAAACCTCGACGGTAGTGGTGCTGCTGAGCCCGTCCGGATCCGCCACCGTGTAGCTGAAGCTGTCCGATCCTTCGTAGCCGCGCGCCGGCGTGTAGAAGACCCGTGAGCCGTCCGGACTGATGGTCACCTGGCCATTCGCCGGTTGCGTGGCCGCCGTGACCTGGAGAGGGTCGTTATCAACATCGATGTCGTTGGCCAGCACATCGATCGGCACGTTCAGTGCGTCGAAGAGTACGTTGACGGTATCGGCCACGGCAACCGGTGCATCGTTGACCGGATTGATGGTGATCAGCACGGTAGCACTATCAAAACCGCCGCGACCGTCGCCGACCGTGTAGGTAAAGGTATCGGTTCCGTTGAAGTCCTGGGCCGGCGTGTAAGTGATGGTCGTGCCCGCCAGGCTCACACTACCGCCATTAGCACTGGTCGGCGATACCGCAGTAACCGCGAGCGGGTCACCGTCGACATCGGTGTCATTGGCCAGCACCAGGGTGGTCGTTAAGACCAGCGGCGTATCTTCGTCGGTTGCAAAAGCGGGATCGTCGAAGCTGGCCGGGTCGTCATTGGCAACCGGCGGATCTTCGACGTCGGTGACGTTAATCGTCAGCGTCTCAGTAATCGTTGCCCCCTCGCTATCGGTCAGCGTGAAATCGATATTGGCCGTACCGAAGGCATTCGGCGCCGTCGTGAAGGTCAGCGTACCGTCGGCAGCCACTGTCGGTAGGCCGGCTGCCGTGAACAGAGGGGTATTGTCATTACCGATCAGGTTATACGTCAGGGTTTGCGCCGATTCATTGTCCGGCCCAGGGATGGCCCAGTCGGCAATGCTCTGCGGCCCGGAGTCCTCGTCCAGGGTGATCGGATTGTCGCCGACGATTGACGGATCGTCGTTGACCGAGTTGATGGTGATGGTGATGTTCACCAGTGCCGACGTATCGACACCACCATTTTCAGTGCCGCCGCTATCCTGCAGCACCACCGTGACGGTCGTGCTACCAAAGGCATCGTTGGCCGGCGTATAAGTCAGGTCGCCGGTAGCAGAGTCGATAGCCGGGCCGGCGGCGAAGAGGGTCGTATCGGTCGGCGTCAGCACGAAGGTCAGGGTCTGGCCTGCTTCCGTCGTGAGCGGTTCATCAGGATCGACGCCGCTATCGATATTTGTGGCCCAGCCCGCGACAACCTGCGGGCCGGAGTCTTCATCAACTGCCGGCGGATTGCCGCTGCCGGTGAAGGTCGGCTGGTCGTTGACCGGGTTGATCTCAACTGTAAAGTCAGTCGTCGTCGAATTCACGTTTGGTGCCGTGCCGTCACCATTGTCGGTGACGGTGATATTCACCACAGCCGTGCCATAGGCATTGTCGGCCGGCGTGAAGGTCAGGGTGCCGTCGGTTGCAATGGCTGGTTCCACAGCGAAGAGAGCAGGCGCGCTATTGCTGTTGATCGTGATGCCGCCGGGTGCACCGAAGGTCTGGGCGGCTACCTCGTCGGTGGCTGTACCAGGGCCAGGCACCACAAAGGCATTGATGGTTTGTGCGCCGGCATCCTCATTGATCGTCACCGTCGTATCACCGGCAATCACCGGTGCATCATTGATCGGCGTGATCGTAATGGCGATACTGTCCTGCGCATCCAGTGGACCGCCGGTGCCGGTATTGCCCAGGTCGTTCAGGTCGATATCCAGCGTGACATCACCGCCGGCAATCGTGCTGTTGTAGTTCTCAGCCGGATTGAAACTCAAACTGCCGAGCGCCGTGTTCAACTGAGCCAGCGTACCGCTCAGCACCACCGTACTACTGGTCACACCACCGGCGCTGAGCGTACCGGCCGCTGACGGTACCGCAAGCGTCAGCCGCAACTCACCGGGTGCCGCATCGGGATCATCAACCGTGACACCGGTGATATTGACCGCCGTGTCTTCATTCGTGATGAACGTAGGCGTTCCTACCGTAATGGACGGCGGGTCATTTACTGCATTGATCGTAATCGCGAAGACCACCGCGTCCGATGTGTCATCGCCACCGTTCAGGGTGCCGCCGTCATCGCTGAGCGTCACGCTCACCGTGACCACGCCGCTTACGCCTGGTTGCGGCGCAAAGCTCAGGTTGCCGGTCGCTTCATCGATCGTCGGGCCGGAGAGCAACAGCGCCCCGCCGCTGACAACCGTTTCGTTGAACGTCAAGGTCTGCCCACTCTCATCGGTCGGGCCGGCCACAATACCGGTCGCCCAGGGCTGATCGTAGGCGCCCGAG
>DAOTUJ010000155.1:0-91394 GCA_034437175.1 Chloroflexaceae bacterium
ACAGAGCACAAACAGGATAAGTGAAATCACGAGCCGTTGGTATGGGATACGCATGAACCTGATTCCTTTCTCAGCGAATATGCCACAATAGCATTTACTCCTCTACGCGGTGGGCGAGCAATGCCTGCAGCTGCGGCACGACGTGCTGCAGGTTGGGCACAACCAGGTCGGCACCGGCGGCCCGCAGATCGTCTTCCGAAAAGGCGCCGGTGGCAACGCCGAGTGTTCGGACACCATGGGTACGGCCAGCTGCAATGTCGTGAGGGGTGTCGCCGATGATCAGCGTTCGGTCAGGCTGGAGTTGCGGCACCTGTGCCTGCGTGCGTTGCAACGCCAGCGCCACCAGATCCTCCCGCCGGGTCGACTCATCACCATAGGCACCGAGGTGCGTAGCGAAGGCCGGCAGCAAGCCGAAGATCCGGAGTTTGTAGTGTGCGACGCGGCGAACATTGCCGGTGACGATGCTCTGCATGTGGCCGTGCCTGGCAAGCATCTCAAGCATCGGGATAACGCCAGGCAGCACGGTTGCCCCGAGCAGCAATTGTCGACGGGCACGGTACACGAGGCGATGGTAGGTCGTGATAAATTGCTCCAGGGCACAGCCCCCGGACTGATAGGCCGGCGAGACGACGGGCGGATCGGGGCCATAAACCTCTTCGATAATCTGAGCATCGGTTTTGCCGGCGAACGATGTCGCGGCCAGGACGGACGAAGCACCAAAACTGATGACCAGGGCGTCGCGCAACAGAGCCTCGGTAATCCCATCACTCGTAATCAGAGTGCCGTCGATGTCCCAGAGAATAAGTGATGGTCGGGTATCCATAGGCGCGTCCTCGACACAGAGCAGCGGGTGACGCGCTTAGTGTAGCACAGGCGATATGCTTTTTTGTTAATTATTGATTAATTTTGCGTAAATTATTGATATAAAAAGTACGAATTTGTGCGATTTGGGGTTCGTTCGAGGATCGTCTGGACAAACAACGTGCTCCGGCGTTGTGTCAGGAGCACCAGTATGGCTTTCTACTGTAGTATACGTGCTGATGACGATATGCAAGCACCCGGTGATGAACCAGTGTGCATTATTGTGTTATACTTTGTGACATGGAAGAGCCAGCGGAACAGCAGCCAGGACACAGCGCGATGAACGAGCCAGAGGATGCGCGGATGCGGCTTGCAACGCATCGCCACCGGGTGATTCTTGATCAGCTGCATCGCGAAGGAGCCGTGGTCATCAATCATCTCGCGGAGTCGCTCCAGGTATCGGCGATGACGATCCGGCGCGACCTGGACGAAATGAGTAAGCAGGGCTTGCTCCACCGCACCCACGGCGGCGCGGTCTCGCTTGCGGAGCGTCGCACCCAGGATCCGCCGTTTGGCCAACGCCGACAGTTTGCAATAGCGGAAAAGCAGGCCATTGCGCGACAGGCCGCAGCATACATCGGTGATGGTGATCGCATCATTCTCGATAGCGGTAGTACAGTGGCGGCACTGGCCAGTCTCCTGAGCACCCATAAGCGCACGACGGTGATTACCTACTCATTGCCGGTTCTGCTTGAGTTGAGTGGGCAGCTCGGTAATCGCCTGGTGTGTACCGGTGGTGCCTGCGATACAGAGATCAATGCGCTTGTAGGGCCACTGGCTGAGCAGATGCTCAATACCGTGCGCGTCGATAAAGCATTCCTTGGGGCCACCAGTGTCAGTGTCGAAGATGGCTTCAGCAATAGCCACTTGACGAATCTCGCCCTCCAACGGATCGTGCTCGCGGTCGCCCGTGAGGTCTACTTGCTGGTCGACAGCAGCAAATTCCAGCAATCACCCTTCTGGCTGGTGGCAACCGTTGCCCCCTTGACGGCCATCATCACCGATTCCGGCGTATCGACAGCAACAGTCGAATCGTTCAGCCGGGCTGGGATACGAGTCGACGTGGTCGATGGCAACTAATGTCGGTGTGCCTGTGTGTACTCTCTGCACCAGCACACCGGGACGTGGCAGCACACTTCCCAAATGGCCGCAGCCAGCCCGGCACGTCGCGGCCGCTACTGGCGTTCGCGCACGGACGCCCGCGCCGGCTCCTGATCGGCGCAATCGGGCGACTCCCGCTCGGGTTGCTCGGCCTGGCTCTTTATGCCGGTATCGTGATCATGCTGGCGGTGCTGGCGTTCTACCGTCCGCTGCTGCAACTCGCGCAACGTCTGGTGCTCGGTCGCGATGCCGCAAATGGCTATGCACCGCTGCACCACGCCATCCATTAACTGGGCACCTCGCTCGATGCCGACGACCTGGCGGCTTTTGTTGCCAAGGGCATACGGCGCACCTTTGCTGCGCCACCGCTGGCGATCGACCGGCGCCGCGACCGCGCGCATGATCAACTCGACCGGGCACTGGCGAACGCGGGGTGCCAATCATTGGCGCGCAGCGCTGCGTTTGCCGAAGACGTCTCGCATATTCGTCAGGCGCAGCAGTTATCAGGGAAGAATCCTCTGGTGCTGAGCACAGCATACTGATACCATTGTCCTGGGGAGTATTACACGCCTTTACTGATCTGCTGCCCCTGGCGTCGCCGGCCTGATTGCCGGCGCGGTAACCCGACCGCCTGCACAACGGCTGATTGCGGGAATGGCGTTCGAGCCGGTTTCTGAGAAGCTATTGCATGGGCACGCCTGTCTCAGTGATCAGTGCACGCTTGTACCTACCTGTGAGGACAAAGCCCCATGGAATTCGAAGCATTGCCCATGCCCCACCTGGAATACATCCTCCACCTGACAACCGACGCGATTGTGACGGCTGATGCAGCGCAGCGCATTGTGCGCTTCAACCACGGCGCCGAGCAAATTTTCGGCTACACGCCGCAAGAAGTCTTTGGGCAACCGCTCGATCTGCTGCTCCCGGAGCGTTTCGCTGAAGCGCACCGGGAGCATGTGCAGACATTCGAACTGGCAGATGAGGCGGCCCGGCCCCAGCTGATGGGCCAGCAGTGCGATGTGGTAGGCCGCCGCAAGGACGGCAGCGAGTTTCCCGCTGAAGCCTCGATCGCCAAATTCGTCCACCACCAGCAGACCAGCTTTACCGTGATCCTGCGCGATGTCAGCGAGCGGAAGCGGCGCGAAGAAGAACTTCGCGAGTCCGAGACGCGCTACCGTCTGCTGATCGACGGCGTCCAGGACTATGCCATTTATCTGCTGGATCCCGCCGGCCACGTCGCCAGCTGGAATGCCGGCGCCGAACGGCTGACCGGCTACCAGGCCGGCGAGATCCTGGGCAAGCATTTCGCCTGTTTCTTCATCAGCGAAGATCTAGCCCTCGGCAAACCGCAGGTCGAGCTGAACATCGCACGGGTCACGGGGCGCTACGAGGAAGAAGGATGGCGCCTGCGCAAAGACGGCTCGTGCTTCTGGGCGAATGCCGTGGTGACAGCGGTGTATGATGAGCGCGGCAACCTGCGCGGCTACGCCAAGGTGACCCGCAATAACACCGAGCGACGCAAGGCTGATGCGACCCGCCGCTGGTATGCATATCGGCTCAGGGCGCTCTACGAAATCAGCCGGGCCATCCTGGCTGCCCACTCGCCGCACGCCATCGCCGAGGCGGCTTTGCAGCGGCTCCGGCAGATCGTACCCTGTCAGTACGCCCACATCGTCAGTCTTGCCGGCACTGATGCTCCGGCGCTCGTCTTGATGAGCGTTGCCGACGATCCCTTTGCGATTAAGGCAAGTAGCTGGGACGGGGCCGCGCTCTCCACCACTGTGCTGTCACACCCGGAGACGCATCGGGTCGTGGTGGTCAGTCTCGATGAAGCGGATATGCCACCTGTGCTGCAGCCCTTTGACGCCGTCGGGCTGCGCCTGCTGGCCATTGCGCCCCTGGTTGCCCACGACGCTTTGATCGGCGAGCTCATCCTGGCGCGGCACGATTCTGAGCCGTTTGACAACGACCAGCTCGATATTATCCGCCAGGTCGCCGACCATCTGGCTGTTGCCCTGCAGCACGCGCAGTTTTTTGCCGAAGTTCAGACGAGCCGCGAGCGGCTGCAGAGCCTATCGCAGCGCCTGATTGACGTGCAAGAGCTCGAACGTCGCACGATCGCCGGTGAGCTCCACGATGAAATTGGCCAGGCTCTCACTATTGTGAAGATGAACCTGCAGGCCTTGCACACAAACGATGACGGTATGCAAGCCGGCGACCGGATGGCTGAGTGCATCACGGTTGTTGATCGGGCTCTTGAGCAGGTGCGTAGTCTCTCGCTCGATCTCCGCCCGTCCCTGCTCGACGATCTCGGTCTGGTTGCGACGCTGCGCTGGTATGCAGCACGTCAGGCTCGCACCACGAGCTTCACGCTCCACTTCAGCGCCGATGAGCCGGCAGGTCGCCTGACCTCGGTGCTGGAGACCGTCTGTTTTCGGATCGCGCAGGAGGCGTTGACCAATATCGTCCGGCACGCCCACGCCCGCGAGGTCTGGGTCCAGCTCCGCTGTGATGCCGAGCTGTGGCTCACCATCCGTGATGATGGGGTCGGCTTTGATCTGGCGCAGGTTGAGGTGCAGGCATCGCGCGGCGAGCGTTTCGGTCTCCTGGGTATGCGTGAGCGGGCGAGCCTCAGCGGCGGCCGGCTGTCCATCGTCTCGACAGCCGGCGCCGGCACGACAATCGTGGCATCCTTTCCGCTGCGCTTTCGTATGGACGAGGCGGATGCCGACGATAATGGACGGAGCACGCCGGCATGACCGCCTTACGCATCCTGATCGCCGACGACCACGCGCTGGTGCGCGCCGGCTTTCGTTCCTTGCTGGATAATCTGCCTGATTGTGCTGTAGTGGCAGAAGTGGGCGACGGCCACGAAGCACTGCGACTCGTCGGGCAGCTGCAGCCCGATGTGGTACTGATGGATGTCAAGATGCCCACCCTCAACGGCCTGGAGGCAACAGCGCGGATCAGCCGGGACTATCCCGGCGTACGCGTCGTGATCCTCTCGATGTATACCAACGAAGAGTATGTGATCCAGGCGCTACGTGCCGGTGCGGCGGGCTATCTGCTGAAGGATGCAGCAACCGCCGAGTTGCAGCTTGCCATCCAGGCAGCGGTGCGCGGCGAGATGTACTTGAGCCCGTCGATCTCCAAGCGCGTGCTCCAGGATTATATGCAGCTTGTCGGCAATGGCGGTGGGATGCTTGATGCCCTCACCGCACGGCAGCGCGAAGTACTACAGCTCATTGCTGAAGGCCGGACGATGAAAGAGATCGCGCTACTGCTTAAGATCAGTGTCAAGACGGCTGAGTCCCATCGCAGCCAGTTGATGGAGCGCCTCGATATCCATGATGTGACCGGACTGGTACGCTTTGCAATCCGGGCTGGTCTGGTGACGCCGGAGTAGGCGCACCGGTCATCACCAACGTAGCGCAAATTGTACAAGCTAAAGGGCGATGATGGTGATGGTCGGCAGCATAGCTGCCGACCATCACCATCATCGCCCTTTTCTTATTCAGGTATTTTTAGGGCCGATCTCAGGGTTTGCCTGATAGCCGGGCAGGAGTATAGTGTGGCATCCTTGTGATAGGGCGGCACCGTCGAGGATTTCGAGACGCTCCTACCGAGCCAGGTGGAACGCCGATCCAATGAACCGAAGCAAGGAATATGACAAGGAGATCACGTATGCAGTCGTTCATTACGCAGCAACTTATCAAACACATCATGTTGGGGGTCGACGGTTCGGCCACGTCCAAACGCGCCGCTGAATTCGCCGCCAGCCTGGCGCTCGCCCAGAACTCCCGCGTGACCGTTGTCCACGCCTACACCGTTACATCGGCCAGAGTGAGCGCGCACCAACTGGCAAAGACGGTCTCGCCCTACGATGAGGCGCAATTGACTGTCTTCGAGGCAGTTGACTTCCTGCAGAACGTGGGTGTCGAAAATGTTACCCAGGTGATCGAAGAGGGACCCGCAGTCAATGTGCTGATGGAGGCCGTCGAACAATACCGCCCCGACATGATCATTGTCGGCTCACGGGGTACCAGCGAGTGGAACGGCACGATTCAAGGCAGCGTCAGCGCGGCAGTGACGCAGCGCGTACCCTGTCCCGTCCTGGTAGTAAAGTGACCCGACTTTTATCACATCTGATGTAAATCACGCTCCCGGCGATGATCGCCGGGAGCATCGTCTGCCGGGTTATTGTTGCGTGACCCATGGATATGGAACCCATCACCAGCAAAACCGATTGCAGCGCGGTAGTCATGCTCCCGCCCGCAGCTGTCTGGGAGCCGATCCAGGCGATCCGCCGGCAATACGACCGCACGATCCACCGCTGGATGCCGCATCTCACGCTGCTCTACCCGTTTGCACCGCCGGGCGCGTTTGACGTCGTTGCGCCGCAGCTGGCGCCGGCGTGCCACGATAGTGCCTCCTTCGATGTCACGCTGACCCATTTCGCATACTTCCGCCACAGCCGGCGCGGCGCCACGATGTACCTGGCACCGGAGCCGGCTGAGCCATTGGTAGCGCTGCAGACCCGGCTCTGGCGGACGCTGCCGGCCTATGACGATATCCGGCGCTACCGGCATGGCTTCACGCCGCACCTCAGCTTTGGCCAGGCGCCGTCGGTGAGCGTGGCCCGCCAGCGGATCGCGATGCTTGCTGAACACTGGCAGCCGCTGACATTTCGCGTTGATGGCCCAAACTCGACATTCGTGTCACCAGGGCAACCCAGTTAAAATATGGTTAAATTGATCCGGCACCAGCAACTCTGCTCGACATCAGAATGCACTGCCGAAACGGTTCTTGAGTTCCTGGTTCTCTGGTTCTTTCGCGTCAATTTGGCAAAACAGAATGCCGACATTATAATCGAAGCAGTTTGCCGGCTGTGCAATCGGCATCCGGCTGCTGCAAAAAGCCCTGCAGCGGAAAGCAGAACGTTTGAGCCTCGTATGGACGTGCTTGCGACGCTGCAATCTATGCCCGCTTTGCGCTCAAACGCTTGACGCTTCGCTATAATCGCCCGAGTTTGCCAGAGGAGGCAACCCATGTCCGAACAGTTCAAGGCCCTGGTACTGGATCAAAAAGATGACAACGTCACGGCAAGCATCAAAGAACTGACGACCAGCGATCTGCCGGAAGGCGAGGTGCTGGTGCGCGTCGCCTATTCCAGCCTGAATTACAAAGATGGTCTGGCGATCACCAATAAAGCGAAGGTCGTCCGTAGTTTTCCGATGGTGCCCGGCATCGATTTTGCCGGCACGGTCGTCGAATCCAGCGTACCTGAATACAAAACCGGCGATGAAGTCATCCTCACCGGCTGGTTTGTCGGCGAACGGTACTGGGGCGGCATGGCCCAGATGACGCGAGTCAAAGCCGGCTGGCTGGTGCCGCTGCCGGCCGGCCTGAGCCTGCAACACGCTATGGCTGTCGGCACCGCCGGCTTCACCGCGGCACTGGCAATCATGGCGCTGGAAGAACAGGGCCTGCAAGCCGGCGAACGCCAGGTCGCCGTCAGCGGCGCCAGCGGCGGCGTCGGCAGCATGGCAGTGGCGATGCTGGCCCGCCGGGGTTACAATGTCGTCGCCTCGACCGGGCGCAGTGCCGAGGCTGCGTATCTGCGCGAACTGGGTGCCGCCGAGATCATTGATCGCGAGACGCTGGCGGCACCCTCGAAACGCCCGCTCGAATCCGAACGCTGGGCCGGCGCTGTCGACACGGTCGGTGGCGAAACGCTGGCCGGCCTGCTACGCACGATGGCTTACGGCAGCAGCGTGGCCGCCTGCGGCAATGCCGGCGGCAATGCCTTTAGCACCACTGTGCTGCCCTTTATTTTGCGCGGCGTCAATCTGCTGGGCATCGACTCGGTCTCGTGCCCGCCGGCCCGCCGCCAGGCAGCATGGCAGCGCATCGCCGAAGATCTGCCCGGCGACATGATCGAGCGCATGAGCAATGTTGCCGGCCTCAGCGATCTGCCGCGCCTCGCCGCCGAAATCACCAGCGGCCAGGTACGCGGCCGCACGGTCATCGACGTAAATAAATGACTCGACTTACGCAGTCGGCGTTGGATGCTGGCCGCATCAGGGCTCTTTCGCCTGCCGCAGGCGAAAAAAGCGGTCGCGGTCGCCACCGCGCAACTCCTGTAAATGAGGTTTAGCTATGCCATTCTGTCCTCAATGTGGAAGCAATAATCCAGACGCGGCCCACTTCTGTGATCAGTGTGGTGCCGAGTTGATCCCGGTGACCGGCCCGGCCCGGCCGGCTCCACAACAACCCGTTCCGCAGCAACCCGCCCCGGCTGCCGGCCCGACCACTTGCCCGCAATGCGGCAACTCGGTCATTCCAGGTGAGGCGTTCTGCGACAACTGCGGTGCGGCCTTGCTCAGCAGTACCAACGCACCGCAACCGGCCCGCGTCGTCCCGGCGCCACCCTTTGGCGGCGCCCCACCCCAGCCCAGCTATCCGCCGCCCCAGCCGGTGCAGCCGCCCCAGCCGACCTCGCCGCCCCAGCCGGCCCCGCCGCCTCAGCCGGTCCCGCCGCAGCGGAGCCGGCTGGCCCCGGCCCGCCTGGTTGTGGCAAGCAGCGGCGCCGATTTGCCGCTGCCCGCGGCCGCAGAAGCCGTCATCGGGCGAGCCGACCCGGTCAGCAACTATTTCCCCGATATCGACCTGACGCCCCACGGCGCCCTCGACAACGGCGTCGGCCGCCGGCATATGCGTATCTTTGTCCACAGTGGCCGGCTCTATATCGAAGACCTTGATAGCACCAACGGCACCTTTTTCAACAATCAACGCCTGGCCCCGCGCAGCCCCCAGGCTATTCAGCCCGGCGAATCGGTGATGCTGGGCCAATTGACGCTGCGCCTCGAATTTTGACGGGTATCGGGTATCGGGTATCGGGTATCGGGTGTACCGGATACTCGATACCCTACTCCCCGCGCATCTTTCCCGCCAGCTCGATAATTCGTGCACCATAGCCAACACCGGGCACCGCCCAGCGCCCGTTCAGGGCATACCAACTGCGAGCACTGCCGCGACGGTCAGGCCCCAATCGGCGATACTGCATGGCAAAATGGATCAGATCGCGTTGCGCCGGACTGGCTTCGGCGTCGGTCAGTGCATAGGCCAGCAGGCGGCCCAGCTGCGCCGGCACACTATGCTCAGCCCAACTCGGAAAGCTGAGGCCTTTTTCCCAGCGCATGCGCCGGGTGTTGAAGGCCCAGCCCACCGGATCGTCCGGCGGCGTTTCACTGAATTCGCCGGTAACCCCGATCCCGGCCGGGTTGCGCTGCGGCCGCGATGACCAGAAACTGGTCAGGCTCCCGGTTTCATGGCACATCTGCGCAATCGCTAGAAACCAGTCGATACCCACCGATTCGCCAACCGCCCGGTAAGCATTGGCGATGACCGCCACATCGTAGGGGACGTAAAATGCCGTGCGCGGCTCAATCCAGGCAATCGCCTGTTCAACGCTGCCGCTGGCCGGCCCGCAGATCGGCATATCGGCCGGGACCGGGGCCGCCGTCGGTGAAGGAACCGGGGCCGCAGTAGCGGTCACCGTCGGCAGCGGCTCGGCACCGGTTGCGGGATCGGCAGTAGGCGCTGCCGGGATCATTGCCAACGGCACAAATACCCTGGTAGACGGCGCAAAAATCGGCGAATGGGCGCGGGTCAGGGCTGCGCTCCCCAGCGCAAGCGCACTCCCCAGCGCGAACCGCAAAACCTGGCGGCGCGTCGTGCTCATGGGCGCTTCCTCATATTGCATGAAAAATTACTACTGTATATAGTAGAACGCAATCCTACCGAATTCTGGTGCAACCGGCATCGCCTGGGTGTGACGAACAGTGCTGCCCGTGCGCCAGATCCCGCTTCCGGGAAGCTTCTTCTGACGAGCAGCGGGCGGCCGCTGCGGGTGCTGCGCGTCCGATGCCACTGACAGCAGCGCGGCAAGCTTCCCGGCAGCTTCTTCTGACGAGCAGCGGGCGGCCGCTGCGGGTGCTGCGCGTCCGATGCCACTGACAGCAGCGCGGCAAGCTTCCCGGCAGCTTCTTCTGCCGAGCAGCAGGCGGCCGCTGCGGGTGCTGCGCGTCCGATGCCACTGGCAGCAGCGCGGCAAGCTTCCCGGCAGCGGTCCCCGCCGGGGGCTTTGGGCCGCACGTTTCGTCACACCCGCACCGCTTTGCCACATCTGCAACATGCGCTACAATAGCGATCACTCATACGACCTGCGCAGTCAGCGTTGATGCGCAACGAGGAAACAGGTTCTCTGGATTGCGCTTGTGCAGCTTCGCCGTACAAGCGCAATCCAGAGAATGGTTGGTTGTATCATATGTATGGCTATTGATTTTGGCAAAACAGCGGTCGACTACGGCAGCTATCGACAGGGCTTTCCGGATCGCTTCTTCACCCGGCTCCAGCAGATGGAACTGATCCGGCCCGGTGCCCGCGCTCTGGATCTGGGCACCGGCACCGGCACGATCGCCCGCGGCCTGGCGCACGTCGGCTGCACCGTGACCGGCATCGACATCGCGGCTGAATTGCTCGAACAGGCCCGCCGGCTTACTGCTGCCGACGGTCTTCAGGTGAACTATCAACTCGCGCCCGCCGAAGATACCGGGCTGCCCGCTGCTTCATGCGACCTTGTCACTGCCGGGCAGTGCTGGCACTGGTTCGACCGCGCACGCACCGCCGCCGAAGTCAGCCGGCTGCTGCTGCCCGGCGGCGCAATCGTGATTGCCCACCTCGATTGGATCCCGCTGCCGGGGAACGTCGTTGCAGCTACCGAGCAGCTGATCCGGGCTCACAACCCGGCCTGGGCCATGAGCGGCGGCAGCGGCCTGTACCCGGCCTGGCTGCGCGATCTTGCCGGCGCCGGCTTCGTCGATATCCAGACCTTCTCCTTCGACCTGGATCTGGTCTACACTGCCGAAGCCTGGCGCGGTCGTATTCGGGCCAGTGCCGGCATCGCGGCCAGCCTGCCGCCGGATGCCGGCGCCCGGTTCGATCAGGAACTCCGCGAACTGCTGGCCCGCGATTTCCCGGCAGATCCGCTGTCCGTCCACCACCGGGTATGGGCGGCAACGGCCCGCAAAGCCGGATCTTAGTAGTTCACCATGATGGATCACAAGCTCTCACACAACCTGGGGCTCGACCTGGCACGTTCGACGGAGGCTGCCGCGATTGCCGCCGGGCGCTGGATGGGCCTGGGGCGCAGCGAAGAGGCCGAAACCGTCGCCAGCCGGGTAATGCTGACCGAGCTGAATTTGCTCCCGATTGCCGGACGGGTCGCGATGGGCGAAGAGGGCCGGCCTAACCGCCGTGCCCCGCTGATCACGGGTCAACTGATCGGCCTGGGCATCGGCCCGGAAATCGACATCGTTGCCGATCCGATTGATGGCCGCAACCAGCTCGCCCAGGGTCGTTCCGGTGCCATCGCCTGCGCCGCAGTGGCCCCGCGCGGCACAATGTGGGCGCCGCTCCCGGCGGCGTACATGGAAAAGATTGTCGTCGACCGCGAAGTGGCGCCGGCGCTGGTGCCCGAATGCCTGGGCGCACCGGCTGCCTGGACGCTGGCGCTGGTGGCGCGGGCCAAACGCAAAGCCGTGCGCGACCTGGTCGTCTTTGTGCTCGAACGCGAGCGCCATGCATACCTGGTAGAAGAAATTCGCTCGGCCGGCGCACGGGTGTTGCTTAGCTCAGACGGCGACATCGCCGGGGCATTGATGGTCGCCGCCCGCCGTAGCCGGGTCGATCTGCTGATGGGCATCGGCGGCATCGCCGAGGGTCTGATCGCCGCCTGCGCCGTCAAATCCTTGCGCGGCGCCATGCTGGGCCGCCTGTCGCCACAGAGCCCCGCCGAACGCGAGGCCGTTGCCGCCGCCGGCCTGAATACCCGACGCATTCTCAATTGCAACGACCTGGTCGCCGGCAACCAGATTTTTTTTGCCGCCACCGGCATCACCGAGGGCCGCCTGTTGCCCGGCGTCGTCTACGAAGGCCGCCGCGTCGAAACCAGCAGCATCGTGCTGCGCTGCGAAACCGGCAATTTGCGCACGATCCACGCCGAATACCCCGATCACACTTGAGATACACCGCAGTAATCCCGATCTGCTATAGTTTAACCAGTTACGTGTGCGCGGCAGCCTCTTCCGTGCGCAACGTTCTGTCTCTTACTCGCCACGCGCAAAGGAGCATCTCGTATGCGTCGCATTGCCCATCTTTTTGCTCTGCTGCTGATCGCAGCCCTGCTCCTGGCCTCCTGCGGGCGCCAGGCTCCGGAACCCGAAGCTGTACCCAGCCCCGCCGGTGAGCCAACCGCAACTACGGCACCCACCGCTGCGCCCACCGCCACCCCTGCGCCCACCGCCACCCCTGCGCCGGCGGCCGAACTCGCCCCAGCTGAACTGGTCGCCGAGGCGATCAACCGAAGCATTGCCAGTGAAGAGCTCTCCGTCTATCTCGAACAGGTCTACCGGCCGGCCTCCGGCATGGAACAGACCTGGACAGTCGACGCAAACTACAGCAATGCCGGTGAGCTCATAGAGATTACCGGCGATGTTGCGCTGCTTGCCGGAGCCGGCAATGCTATGCTGGTATCCAGCCGGGTTGATAATCAACTGTATTTGTTCGGCCCGATCCCGGCATTGGGTATGGAAAACCAGGGATGGTACAACGTCGACGGCGATATTGACCGGCTGTCTTTCCCACGCAATGAGTTTGCAGCTTTCCTGGAACAGGCCGCCAATCCCGCTGTTCTGGCCACGCTTGAATTTGAAACCAATACGGAACGCAGTGGCCAGGCCTGCGCTATGTATGCCGCGAGCGCCGAAGCCGGCACAGTTGCCCTGACAAAGGTCGTCGATCATTTTGGCTTCCCACTGAGCCCACATCTGCCGGTTCAACAGGCCGACCTGAGCTACGAAGTCTGTGATGGGCAACTCCGTTTGATTGAATTTGCTGCCGTAGTTTCCGAGCATGGCGATCTGGCCGCGGCACAGGATGTCTCGATTGCAATGGTGCTGGCCCACCAGACCACCAGCGACCTTCCCGAAAATATCGAGGCAATTGCCACAGCGAATATCAGCCCGGAGATGGTGGCCGGCATCTTCAATGAACTGGCACCGGTTGCTGCACCGGAAGCCCCGCTTTACACCGCTACCGTCTTCAACGGCGGCAACCTGCGGGCTACGCCGGATCTCAATAGCGCAGTGCTCGACCAGATCCATGCCGCCGAAACCGTCACCCTGCACGGCAAGAGCGACAATGGCAACTGGTACCAGATCAGCAACCCGCGCGGCGTCACCGGCTGGGTCAGTGGAACCCTGTTAGCGGTCGAACCGGCAGTAGCCGCCGCCGTACCGGTCGGCGATCACGCTCCGGCGACCGCTGTCGTATCACCATCGCAGCCGGCCGCTCCGGTTGCTGAAGAACCCGGCGCTGCGCCCACCGAACCAGCCGAAGAACCCGCCAGCACCACTGCGAATATACCGCCCTTCATCCCGAACACCCCGGTCGAATTCGCCATGGTCAAAACTGCCCTGGCCCGTTCTTTCCAGATGGAAATGGAAGTTTCGGCGACCGGGTTGCCGCCGGAAGCTTTGAACATGCCCGATCTCGACCCGGCCCAGCCGATTACCGTGATGCGCATGACCGGCAAAGTCGACACAAACAATCAGAAGGCGCACCTCACATTCAGCGGCGCCTTCACTGAATTGATCGGCGGCAATCCCAATCAGAGCATCGAAGTCCTGACCACCGACGGCCATGGCTATCTGCGCGGCCCGATGCCGCTGCTCGGCGCCTTTGAAAACCGCTGGTACGACCTCGGCCCCGATACCGGCACTATCGACGAATCTTACGATGACCCCGACGCCCTGATGAATGAGCTCCAGGGGCAGGGCATCGATCTCGACATTTTCAACAAAACCGGCAGCGAGAACCTGGACGGCCAGACCTGCGATGTCTACAGTGTCGACCGGACCGAACTGGCGGAATTGCTGGCCGATCTCGATGAGAGCGGCAGCATGAGCCCGCAAGACTTCGCCGACATCGACGACATGAGCGTCAAGATCTGGATCTGCGAAGACGGCTATTTCCACCAGTTCGAGGTGCGCATCGATGCCACCGACCCGAGCATGCCCGATCAGCAGGTCAGCATTCGCATAGTGCTGCACCTCTTCGACTACGGCAGCACTTTTAATATCGTCCCGCCAGAAGACGCATTGCCGCTGGAGATGGATCCGGACACACTATTCAGCTAGGAAACTGATCCAGCAAGACGCGGGCGGCACGTGTGCCGCCCGCGTCTTGCTGGATACTGTCGGATTTATTAAACGCTGCACGCTCGGAAACAGTTCGCATTGTTTCTGAAGGCGAATCCCCGATCGAGGACATGCTGCACCGTCGCAAACCACTTGAAGCAATGCGCCGCAAGCACGATGCGGCCCGGCGGCATTGCCGCCGGGCCGCATCGTGCTTGCGCCTAAATCGGCTTCACGCGCACTACGTTCGAGTGAAAGGTACTCTGGCCGGCCAGGTCGGCCAGTGCGTCGGGTGTCGTCCAGTTGATGTTGCGCCCGCCGCGCGCGTGTTTCGCCCAGGAGCCCTTCGGTGCCACCACCACGCCCGCCGGCACATCGCCGGTGACGACGGCGCGCAATTCGCAACTGCCGCGCTCGTTTTCCACCCGCACAATAACACCATCACCAATGCCGCGGGCAGCCGCGTCGGCCGGGTTGATCTCGATAAAGGGCTCGCCCTCCTTTGCGCGCAGGCTCGGCTGGTTGCCCATACTCGAAGAAACATAATGATGCGAGGCGCCCGAGATCAACATCAGGCCGCCGGGGTTGCCATTGGCCTGAATGGACTGAAAGGCAGCCGGCTCCTGGTAGAACGGCAGTGGATCGAGACCCTGCGCCGCCATCACCGTCGAGTACAGTTCGACTTTGCCCGAGTTCGTCGGGAAGCGCCCGTCGGCAAACGGTACGTCGGTTTCCGGCGTGAAGTGTAGCGGCACCGTGCCCTCGGCTTTCAGCCGCTCCAGGGTGATCCCCTTCAGGTAGGGGGTTCGCGCCCGCGAGGCGTCCAGCACACTGCGAATGGCCGCTTCCGGATCCTCATGCAGCCAGGGTTCGCAATAACCCATCGCCGTCGCCAGTAACCGGCTGACATCCCAGTTGCTCTTGCTCTCGCCCAGCGGCGGTATCGCGGCATGGTTGTACTGCAAGTTGCGGTGACCATAGGGCCGATGCAGATCAACGTGCTCGAGCTGGCTGGTCGCCGGCAGCACTATGTCGGCGTAGTCGGCGGTGTCGGTCATGAACAACTCGTGAACCACCGTGAACAGGTCTTCACGCTGCAGGCCGGCGACAATCAGACCGGCATTCGGCGAAGAGGCCACCGGGTTGGCACAATAAACGAACAGCGATTTGATGGGCGGATCATTGATCTCGCCGGTCAGGGCGGCGCCCAGGCGGTTCATATTGATCGTGCGCGGCACCGGTGCCCACTGGCTGACATGGCCGAGCGCCTCGCCGTCCCAGGGCGCATAGCCGCCGGTAGAATAGGCCAGTCCGCCACCACGCACACCGTACTGGCCAACCACCGCCGGCAGGCAGAGCAGGGCACGGAAAGTCTGGCCGCCGTTGGCGTGACGTTGCACACCGTCGGCGGTTTTGAGCAGCGCCGGCCTGGTGGTGGCATAGCGCCGGGCCAGGCCGACAATCGTTTCGACGGGCAGGCCGGTAATGGCGGCGACCCGTTCGGGCGGATATTCAGCGGCGCGCTCGCGCAGTTCGTGCCAGCCATGGCCATGATTGACCAGCCAGGGCTCGTCGTGCAGGCTTTCCCCGAAGATGACGTGCATGAGTCCCAGCGCCAGCGCGCCGTCGGTAGCCGGGCGCAACTGGATGTGCTCATTGGCGGAACGAGCAGTGGCGGTGCGCCGCGGATCGATCACGACCACCCGGCAGCCGTTCTTCTGAGCGGCCCGCAGGAAGGGCATAAAATGCGGCGCGGTACTGGCCGGGTTATGGCCCCAGATCAGCACCAGCTTACTGTGCTCTACATCGGTGTAATCCGGGCTATGGCGTACGCCGAGCGTCGCGCCGACGACAGCATGAGCGGCGGCACAACAAATGGCGCGATCCAGACCACTGGCACCCATACGCCCCCAGAGCCGCGCGTCGACAATCGCCGTCTGCAAAAGGCCCAGTGTGCCGCTGTAAGAATAGGGCAGAATTGCGGCGGAACCGTATGCGGCAATGATGTCCTGCCAGCGGCCGGCAATCTCCGCGATGGCTTCGTCCCAACTGATGCGTTCCCAGCGCCCACTGCCCTTCGCGCCGACGCGCCGCAGCGGATGCGTCAGCCGGTCGGGGCTGTAGACCCGTTCGAGATAGGGGCGCACCTTGGCACAGAGCCAGCCGCGGGTTACCGGATGTTCGTTGTCGGCATAAAAGCGAATGGCGCGCCCGTCCTGCACCTCGGTGATGGTAGCACAGGTATCGGGACAATCATGGGGGCAGGCGCCCTTGTAGAGAACCGTTTCACCGGCGACAGACATGCGCAGCTTCCTTTCTCGGCCCGGCCCGGCAAGCCTCCAGCGGCCTGCCCACAAACACCGCAGCTTGCTCAATTGTACTCGAAAAAGTTGCTTTCATGGGTTTTCGCGGCTTCACCACGCAAGCTCACGCAAAATAATCGCTCGCTTGAGCCGCTTCAGATGGTCTTGCATCATCATCGTTATCCTCGTATAATACGAACGGTTGTTTGCGGCTTTCCAATCGGATCTTGTCGGTTCCGCCAGGCAATCCGCAGTCGGGTAAAAGGCGTACGGCCTCTATCAGGGAATGTATGCAGCGGATTCTGGTCATCGAAGATGAAAGCGAAATCGCCGGCTATCTGCGGCGCGGTCTGACCCTCGAGGGCTACCAGGTCGATGTTGCCGCCGACGGACATAGCGGCCTCGCCGCCGCCCGCGAGCACATGCCCAACCTGGTGGTGCTCGATTTGATGCTGCCCGGCATCGACGGCCTCGAAGTCGCCCGCCGCCTCCGCGCTGTCTCCGATGATGTTCCGATTATTATGTTAACTGCTCGTGACACCGTTGCCGACCGGGTGACCGGGCTGGAGAGCGGCGCCGACGATTACCTGGTCAAGCCGTTTGCCTTTGAGGAACTGCTGGCCCGCATCCGGGTGCAATTGCGCCGCCGCCAGAGCGCGCAGAGCTCGGAAGTATTGCGGTACAACGGTTTGCAGATCGACATCGCCGCTCGTGAAGTACGCATCGGCGAGCGGCGGATCGAGTTAACCGCCAAGGAATACGAATTGCTCGAACTGTTTATGCGTCACCCGCAGCAGGTGCTGACCCGCGAAGTGATCTATGATCGGGTCTGGGGCTACGATTTTGGTGGCGAGAGCAACATTATCGAGGTATATGTGCGCTACCTGCGCCAGAAACTTGAAGCCGGCGGCGAACCCCGGCTCATTCAGACCGTCCGCGGCGTCGGCTATATTTTGCGCGACGAATAAATTCCTCAGTGTGACGTCATTTGCCTGCGGCAGCTAAGGAGAGCACCTTCTTTTTCAGTTGATGGTGCAGCTTCGCCTTGTTCTGTCACCGGGGCGTAATCTGGCACGCTACTGTTGCTGCACATAGCGTGGTATGCTTTCTATCCCACGTGGCCGATATGCCACCGGGGGTAGCCACGTTCGCTACCGGGTCTCTTCCCGAACCATAGCTATGGTTCTACGTAGAATGTCTCCCTATGCACAATCCGGATCAATCCGGCCGGAAATGGCGTAACCGCCTGCTGTTGCTCGCCGGCCTGGTACTGGCCGGCGCAATGCTGGCACTGTTCCAGCCCGGTCTGGCAGCCACTCTGGCGCTCCTGACCATCGTCGGGCTGGGCTGGGAACGCCTGCGCCTCGAGCGCGATATGGGCGCGCTGGCGACGCACATCCGGACAGGCAATTTTGACAGCAAGCTTGAAGTCGACCGCGGTTCCTGGGGCGAGGTCTGTCATGCCGTCAATGGATTATTGCAGCAGCAACGTCGCGAACGCCGCCTGCGCCGCCTGGTTCCGCCATTGCCTTTGAGTGTCGCCGAAGCGCTCAGTGCCGCCCACTGGCCCGGCGACGGCATTCGGCAACCGGTGGTCGTACTGGCACTGGGCTTGCAGGCCAGACCGGGTTTTGTCTCAACGGCGACAATAGCCACACCCTCCCTCAATGCGCTGCGCCTGCTCGGCGCCGCCTCCTGGAACTGCGCTCATACTTACCGCGCGCTGCCCGAACGCTACGGCAACGTCATGCTGCTCTGCTTCGGTGCCTTCGACGACAACTACCAGTGCGCACTGCGCGACGCTTTGCAGAGTGCCCGTACCATCCGCCAGCAACTGAGGGCGGCGACCCTCGATCAGCAGTTGCGCTGCGGGCTGGCCGGCGGCAATGGGCATATCTCGGCAGCCATCGAGATCGGCACTCGCATCGATGGGCCGCCCCGCGACCATGCCCTCGAATTGCAACAGCTTGCCGCCGGCAGTCCGGTCGACTGGCTGTTGTGCAGCGAAGAGATCTATTTGCAATTGTACAGCGATCAACCGGCCGGTCCACGCCGCCCCGCCCGCCCGCAAAGCCGGCCCACTGCCAATACTACCCGGCCACGCGCCTATGCATTGGAAGCCGGGAAGCCTGATTCGACTTGACGGTACCTCTTTACCGTTCTACACTGTAGAGAGTCGAACACAGCAGTAGAGGTCAGAGGAGCAAGGTTCATGAATTCAGGTCGCCACACTTCAATAAACCAACTGCCAAACGGCTGGATCCAGGATCAGAGTTCGGCATTGCCATTATGGCCGGAACAGTCCCGCGGCCTGGCTCAGCGCACGCTTCTCCGGTTGACGGACGCCGTGCCTCCGGGTGAAGCCGTGTTCAATCGCATCAGTGATCTGGAACTGCAACTGGCACGCGAAACGCTGGATCTGCTCTACCGTACCGATTCTGCGACTACCGCCTGAATACGAACCTGACGATGTTTTCACAAGATCGCTCATTCTTCAGCATTGCCGATCGTCGGAATCAGGTGCCGCTGCCGCCGGTACGCACTCGCCTGATACTGACGCTCGGCAATCTGTTGTTTTTTGCCGGAATCTATATTCTTCTCTATGTCGGTGGTGTGCAATCACACATTGCCTACCAGCGCCTGGCTGCTCGCGGCGACAACGATCTCGCAGTACGCCCGATTGTGATTGCGGCTCCCGCCGCCAGTACCGCAGCATCCGGCAGTGAACCGGCTGTCTTCAGCGTGCCGATTATCAACGGCAACGAACCGGCCGGCACCGACCCACCGGCCGCGGCCGGCCGGCCGGCCGGTACGGTCAGCCGCCTGGTCATTCCCGGTATCGGCGTGGATTCTAAAGTGGTCGAGGTTGGCTGGCGGGTCGAAGATGTCGCCGGCCGGCCGGCAGCGATCTGGGATGTGGCCGAGTTTGCCGTCGGCCAGCATCGGGGCTCGGCCAATCCCGGTCAGGGCGACAACATTGTGCTCGCCGGTCATGTCGGCGGCTATGGCAAGGTATTCCGCGACCTGTTCTATGTTCAGCCCGGCAACCAGATCACCCTCTACAGCGCAGGGCAACAATACCTCTATGTGGTTCAGGAACGCCTGGTCGTCGATGAGGAAGGCGTTCCCGCCGAACAGCGCGCCGCCAACGCCCGCTATATCGCCCCGACCGGCCACGAAGTGGTGACGCTGGTCACCTGCTGGCCGGCCGAGGGACCGAATCGCTTCGCGCAACGAGTTATCGTGCGCGCCGTGCCCTTCGGCGCCGACACGCAGCAGGCCGCGCCCGACACACCGGCGCGCTGGCACGTGCGGTAGAGGTCAGGATCAACCGCAGAGGCGGGCCATTCATTCCACGGAGCGAGCCACAGGCTGATGCGCACGAAAACCTCTGCGTCCTCTGCAAGGCAGCGAAGTTCCAGGCATGCCTGGCCTACTGGCGGGGCCGGCAGTCGCGACTCGGGCGAGCGATGCGGCGGCGCAGGGCACGCAGGCCGCCGAGCGTCGGCATCTGCCGGCGACGTGGCCCCAACTCGGTGTATCCCTCCTCGTTCTCCAGCCGATCCAGCAGCAACTCGGCAATCTGATAGGCGCCCTCGCGCGGTACAGCATCTTCCAACCGGCGCACCGTCGCATGGTAGCGCTGCGGCTCGGCCAGTTCAGCCAGGGCCCGCACAATCTGCTCGCTGGTCGGACAAAACGCGCCCAGGTCACGGTTCAAGACAAAATCGATGTTCCCGTGCTCCTGCCTGCCGACCGCCTCGGTGACAATCACCGGCTTGCGCATCACCAGCGCCTCCATCAAGGTACCGGGACCGGCTTTGGTAACGACGATGTCGCTGGCCGCCATCAAAGCTTCCATATTGTCGACAAAGCCATAGATATGCATATAGGGATGGCGCACTCGCGCCTTCAATTCCTGGTAGAGTTGGTGATTTTTGCCGGTCACCACCAGAATCTGCTGTTCACGACAGGCCTGTTCGAGATGCAAGACCTGGTCGCGCAAATTGCCTGAGCCGACACCGCCGCCGGTCAGCATGATCGTAACGCGATCAGCGGCCAGGTTCAGGTCGCGGCGCGCTTCATCGCGCGATCGAGCGTAGCGCACAAACTTGGGATGCACCGGAAAACCGGTGCGCAGCATCCGTTCTGCGCGCATGCCGCGCTGAAGCATCAGGCGATAGGCTTCCTGCGTCGGCACCAGGCACAGATCGACCCCCGGATAAGTCCATGAAGCATGCAGCGACACCAGGTCGGTCACCACCGTGATCACCTGGATCGGCAAGCGATGCGTGCGGCGCACCGCACAAACCAGCCGGTTGACCAGGGGATGGGTAACGACGATCAAATCCGGTTGGGCGGTAATCAACTCGCGGGCCAATTTGCGACGGGCCTGCAAAAAGATCACCCGCGAGAGCGCATCAACCCGGCGCACGCCGTTCGTCATTTGAAAAGTCAGGTCGTAGACACGCAGCCAGCGGGTCGAAAGCTGATCATAGAGATCAGGCGCATTGCGCACCATCGGCACACCGGTAGCCCGAAGAACATCGAGGATCGAACAATGCAAAGCATCACCGCGCAATTCTTCCAGCGCGGCACTGATGGCAACGGCCGCACTGCGATGGCCGCCACCGGTATCCGAGATGGCAAACAAAATATTGGAGGCTGTTTTAGCCATGATTGCGTTCCTTTAGTTCGGAAAGCACCCGAGACGCAATGTCCAGCGCCGCTCGTGGTCGCGCGACCCGCGCCGCGTTCCAGCGCATCACATCACGCAATTTCGGTTGGGCGAGCAGGCTGCGAGTTGCCCAGGGCACCGCCTCAACCATGCGCAACTGCATCCCCGCCGCACTGCTGACCACAAAATCAGCATTCCATTCTTCCTGACCCGGGATCGGATCAATCACCAGCAGCGGAACCTGGCGCGCCAGCACTTCGCTAATAATCAGACCACCGGCCTTGGTGATGACCAGGTCGCTTGCCACCAGCAAATCGTCGACATAGTCGATATAGCCATGCACCTGAAGCTGCATCGCGGCATTCGAGCGCAAATCAGCCAGAGCTTCGTGCAGCGTGGGATTGCGCCCGGCAACAATTTCCAGTTGCCCATCAATGCCGCTCCGCAAAAGACCGTCGGCAATCAAGCGTACTCGTTCGCTGGACACACCTCCGCCAAACAGAGTAATGACTACAGCATCCGGCGCGAAGCCCAGTTGTCGGCGGATTCGGGTACGATCGCCCGGCTCGGCAGCCCGCAAGTCAATCGGAATCCCACTGACACAAATCCGTCGCCTCAGCACCCCGCGGGCGCACAACTGCTCGCGCACCTGCTCCGAACCAACAAAATAGCCATCGATGGTATCATAGATCCAGAAAGTATGTGCCGCATAATCGGTGACCGTACAGTAGATCGGCGCAGTAAAGCGGGCGGTGCGCTTGAGCCGCACCAGCAATTCCATCGGCAAAAAATGCGTACAGATAATCGCATCAGGTCGAAAGCTGCGCAGCACCTCCTTCAAGCCATTCGTGCCGATACTCTCGACCAGTTTGCGAAAATTATTGCTGATCTCAGCCAGATCCGGGGACGCATCGGTCTGCGCATAAAACATGCCCCAGAGACGCGGCGCATAGTTCGTCAATTCCAGGTAAGAGCGTTCATAAGCCAGGCGAAACAGGCGTGGCGTATAGTCGAGCACATCTTCGACGCGCACCGCATCAGGCTGCAGGCGTTCGAAGGCCGCCTGCAGGGCCTCGGCTGCGCGCCGGTGCCCGGTTCCAACTGATGCGTGCAAGAGCAATACCCGTGACATATGTTCCCTATTATTACCATTGCTGGCCATGCTTTCCGTATCAACGCCATTATACACAGAAAGCGGAACTATTTGTCGCTGGATGGAAACCGCAGCGCCATAGCCAGGCGGCGTCACAGCGCTGCACTACCGAGCCGGGAGCAGCGCGTGCAGGCTCTCGAGGACAAAATCGGGCTGGTGGGCCGCCGTCGCCAGGTCTTCCCGCCGGCCGGCGCCGGTCAACACAAAGGCGGTAGTCATGCCGGCAATCGCGCCCATGGCAATGTCGGTCTCGAGGCGATCGCCAATCATCAGGCAATCCTGTGGGGCCAGGCCGATCAGCGTGCTGATGGTACGCGCCATAATCGGCGAGGGCTTGCCGACCACCAGCTCGCAGCAGGCGCCGGTGCAGGCCTCGATGGCCGCAATCACGGCCGCCGCATCGGGCTGGCCGCCGCCGGGCACCGGACAAAAGCGATCGGCATTAGTCGCAATGAGCCGTGCCCCGGCCCGAATCGCATCGAAAGACACCTGGAGTTTATGGTAATCGAAACTACGATCAAAGGACGCTATTACATAATCGATCCGCTGCGCATCCTCGCTCAACGCGAAGCCGGCAGCACGCAATTCGCCAATCAGCGCCGCCTCGCCGACAACGAAGAGCACGGCCTGCGGCGCATGTGCCCGCAGCCACTCGACCATCACATACGAGGAGTTGACGATTTCCGCCGGGTCGCCACCCAGCCCGAGCCGGGCCAGCTTCGCGGCATATTCCCGGCGCGTACGCGTCGGGTTGTTCGAGAGAAAGGCCAGCCGGCGACCGGATGCCCGGATCGCGGCAATCAACTCGGCCGCACCTGGAAGCACTGTATCGCCCAGGTACACGGTTCCGTCGAGATCAAAAATATAACCGGGATAGGCAGAAAGAGTATTCATATTATGTTAAAAACTGTTGGACAACCTCGCGCAACTGGCTAATAGAGAGTGGCTTGAACAGAAAGGCCGAAGCTCCGGCGGCCAGCAGAACATTCCTGGCCGTAATATCCGCCGAAATCATAACCACCGGTATCTGACTGATCAGGCGTAGCTGCCGAAGCAACTCCAGCCCACTCATCTGCGGCATCCAATGATCGCTGATGATCAAATCGGCACCGCCCTGCTCAAAATTCGCCAGTGCCTCCTGACCATTCTCCACAACACACAACTCGGCATCAGGCACAATCCGCCCCATCACCCGATGCAGGAAATTTCGCACATCGGGATCATCCTCGACCAGAATGATCCGCAAACCATTGCCCACAACCTGAACCGGCTGGCCGGTGGCAAATTGTGGATGCGCTACCGGCCCCACCAGGATGCTACGCTTCATGATCATTTGCTCCCAGACCGCTTGACGTATGCCGCAGGGGTGGTATATTTGTGCTACCATCCGGAATGAACGGGAGCAAATATGGCTGCAATCCACCGAAATCGGCTCGGCGTCGTCACCGCCGGATCGCTGATTGAAGGGCTGACTGCCCGCCTCGAATCCCGCGAAAGCGTGGAAGATATGCGTGTCGGCAAATTTGTGGTGATCCAGGGCGAAAAACACGAGTTCTTCTCCATGATTACCGATGTCGTGCTCGAAGCAACCAACCAGAAAGTCCTGATTGATCCACCCAACGGCGATCCTTTTGTCCACGAAGTGCTGGCCGGCACTTCAACATATGGTACCGTCTCGCTCAGCCCGCGCCTGATGCTACCGAGCGACCTGGAAGAAGGCCTGTTGCCGGTGAAAACGGTGCCCCGCCATTTTTCACCGGTCTTCGAGGCCGGCGAAGATGATTTCGGGCGCGTCTTCGGCAGTGCCGGCGGCAACCGCTTTGAAATCGGGCGCCCCCTCGATATGGACGTACCGGTCTGCCTCAATCTCGACCGCTTCGTCGAGCGCAGCAACGGCATCTTCGGCAAAAGCGGTACCGGCAAGAGCTTTCTGACCCGCCTGCTGCTCTGTGGCTGTATTTCGGCCAATGTTGCCAGCAACCTGATCTTCGATATGCACAGCGAATATGGCTGGGATGCTCACGCTGAAGAGCGCAATTTCGTCAAGGGGCTGCGCCAGTTGTTCGGCAGCGATGTGCTGGTCTACACGCTCGATCCCGAGGCCGGCCACCGACGCCCCTACGACGGCGAAGTGTTGATCGGGCTCGACCAGATCGAAGTTGAAGACATCGTCACCCTGGAACAGGAATTGAACTTGAGCAGCACCGCCACCGAGTCATCGTTTCTGCTCTACGACCGGTTCAAGGGCGAGTGGCTGCGACGCCTGCTGGAGATGAATGGCGAAGCCATCAAGGAGTTTGCCGAGAGCAGCGGTGCTCACGCCGGGGCCATCGGGGCGCTGAAACGCAAACTGAGCCAGATCCGCCGGCTGGCCTTCGTCCGCGATACCGCCGATTTTTCGGTCATCGACCGCATGATCGACAGCCTGGCTGCCGGGCGTCACGTCGTGCTGGAATTCGGCAGCCACAACAACAGCCTGGTTTACATGCTGGTCGCCAATATTATCACGCGCCGCATTCACCGGCGCTGGGTCGAGCAAACCGAACGTTACATCCATTCCAAAAACACCGCCGATCAACCCCGCCAATTGATGATCACCATCGAAGAGGCGCATAAATTCCTTAATCCGCACACTGCCCGCCAGACGATCTTCGGTACGATTGCCCGCGAGATGCGCAAGTACAGTGTCACACTGCTGGTTGTAGATCAGCGCCCTTCGTCCATTGATGCAGAAGTGATGAGCCAGATCGGAACGCGGATTACGGCGCTGCTCAACGACGACAAAGATATCGATGCAATCTTTACCGGCGTCAGCGGCAGTAGCGGGTTGAAAGCGGTGCTGGCCAGCCTGGACTCGCGACAGCAGGCGCTGATCCTTGGCCATGCCGTGCCCATGCCGGTCGTGGTACGTACCCGCGCCTACGATGAGTCATTTTACCACGCAGTTGGTCGTTTCGCTGAATACTCACCCGCCGGCCGGCGCGAAGCCCGGACCGAGGTCGATGAACTGTTTGGTTAAAAACACCCATTGCGGCGCAAACAACCACGCGACTGCACCGGTCATGTTATGCGAGCGACGCGCCGGCGGCTGCGTCCAGCAGCCAGATGAGCCGGCCCTGCGGTGCCTGAATGAACTGGGCCGGTCGGCGCCGCGGCTCCGCCGGCCCCTGCAAGACATCTCGCACCATTTCGGCTTTGTCGGCGCCGGCCACCAGGAACATGGCTATGCCGACCCGGTTCAGCGCCGCGATTGTCAATGTCAGGCGGCGCGGCGGCGGCTTCGGCGAACCATCAATTGCGATCACCAGTTGGCCTGCCGGAGCGTCCAGGCCGGGATGTTCCGGGAAGAGCGAGGCGGTATGGCCATCCGGCCCCATTCCCATGATCGCGATGTCGATCCGGAACTCGGCATTGCCGGCCAGCCGGCGCAACTGCTGCTCGTAGCCCGCCGCAGCCTGGGCCGGATCGCCGGCACTGGTCGGCATCGGCAGGATCTGGTCGGCCGGGATAGGCACATGGTCGAGCAGCGTCTCACGCGCCATCC
Organism: Chloroflexaceae bacterium; assembly: GCA_034437175.1. GTDB lineage: Bacteria > Chloroflexota > Chloroflexia > Chloroflexales > Chloroflexaceae > DAOTUJ01. Next base: position 25,901 of record DAOTUJ010000155.1, read on the forward strand.
GATAGTTGCTCTCGGGATCAGTGTGCGGAACATAGCGCTCGTCACCCCAGATCACGTACATATGCTGCCAGGGGATCCGATCACGCAATGGCGTCGCCGCCAGCCGCTGGTGCAGGCCACGCGGTGTGCTGCCGCCCGAGAGCGCAATAATGCAGCGTCCACGCGCCGCCACTGCCTGCCGCATGTCCTCCGCCACGCGCTCGGCAGCCGCCTGCTGTAGCACCGCCGGGTTCGCAAAAACCACAACCTCGCGATTCGTTGCCATGGGCTCCTCCCAACTCTACCAGAAGGCAGCAGGCCCGATGTTGCTTGCAAGCAATACCGGGCCTGCTGCGATGGGCTTCATACTGTGGCCAGCAATTGTTGTGCCCGCGCCAGCGCCGCCGCATGCGGCTCAGCCCGAGCGTAACGCCGGCAGGCGCTCCAATAACAGCTACAAAGCTCCATCAGCCGCAGTCGCGCCACCTGGGCCGGCGTCAGTGCGCCCATACTCACATAGCCTTCCATCAACCCCCGGCGCCAGGCCTCCGGTAGGGTCGGATCCAGTGCCTGCGCCAGGTCGAACATGGCATCGCCGCCAATGCAGGCTCCCGGCTCCACCAGCGCCTCGATTTGTGGATGCTCGCCAATCGTGCAGAAAATCGTTTCCGGTGCGAGCGCCCCGTGGATCAGCGTCGGCACTTCCGGTTCCAGGCGCGGATCCGCCAGCAGGCTCGCCATGCATGCCCGCTCGGCTTCACTGAACAGCATCGCATCGGTTGGCGGACTGCCATCGCGTGCATGGGCGGCAGTCAGCACCGCCCGCCAGTTTTCGCACGGCCAGTGTCGCAAATTAGCCGCCGGGCGCCCCCAACCTGCCGCCCGTACCCGGTGCATGCGCCGCAACACCCGCCCGAGTTGCCGGCCCAGGCTGCGCAACTGGTGCGCCTCGCTTACCCGGCTGGCCCGACTGCCCGCTGCATAACTCTCGATAGTATAATGACAGGGTAGCGTCGCGCTGCTCAAATCGTACTGAATGATCCGCACCGCCGGCAACTGCGCCGCCGTCATCGCCCGCCCAAAATACACTTCGCCGGCCAGTTCGCACTCCGGCGCCAGGCGCAGCACCACATGCTCCAGCGGCGAACTGATCCGCACCAGAATATGGCGCTGGCTCTCATCGAGCAGTGTCACCCCTTCAGGCCGCATATTCAATTCACGCACCACCACCTCGACGTACTCGTCCAGTCGCGCCCAGACCCGCCGCCAGGCATCGCTGTAGCCCGATTCTTCCTCCGGCAGCTGCCGGCTTAACGTCTGTTCAAGCATACACTCAAAAAAATGTTCGTATGCAATCATCGCTGCAACTGCAACGATGATTGCACACGAACCCTTTCTCGCACTGCCGGTGCCATCGAGCTACTCACTTTGCACGGCCGGCAAATCAAAACGCAGCACCCGGTTGCTCTGCCGATCCACCACATAAACTTCGCCGCCCGGTGCGACTGCGATGCCGCTCGGCGAATTGAGCGCCGCCAGGTCGTCGCCGGCGCCGCCCCAGCGTAGCAACGTCTCGCCGCGCAAATTAGCCGCCAGCACTTCGCTGCGGCTGGGAATGCTGACGTAGACCTGACCGGAGGGCGACACATCCAGCGAAGGGTCATCGTAGGTATTCGGCTGCCAGCCGCGCACGCGCCAGGTCGCGATCGGCACCGGCGAGACCTGGCCGTTGCCCTGCGGTGCAAAGATCTGCACCCGCCCGTTCCAGGTATCCGCCACATACAGATTGCCCTGCGCATCAACGGCCACACCGGTCGGCTCATTGAACGCACCCGGCTCATTGCCGGCATAGCCGAACTGGTACCGGAAATTGCCCTCACCATCGGTCACCACAATGCGCTTGTTGCCAGTGTCTGCGATATAGACATTGCCCTGCGCATCAACGGCCATGCCGCGCGGCCCGAAAAAGCCCAGGGGTGCAGCGGCATTACCGGCTACCGTGCCGTCGGTAATCGTCGCCCGCCGGCCCTCGGGCAGTTCTTCGCCGCCGCTGCCCCAACTCGCCAGCCAGTTGCCCTCCGGATCGTACTTGACGATCCGCGCATTCCAGGTATCGGCGACATAAAGGTTGTCTTCGGCATCGGTGACCAGGCCACGCGGCTCATAAAAATCGCTGCGCCCACTGCCCTGGCCACCCATCGTGCGCAGCAGCCGGCCCTCAGCATCATAGACCTGAATACGATGATTGCCGGTATCCGCCACATAGACCTGCCCGCGGCTATCGACCGTCGCGCCGGTAGGACTGGTCAATTCAGCCGGATCACCCAGGCTCTGCTCAGCCAGCAGGCGCAATCGAGCGCCGTTGCTACTACTCTCGGCAGCAACATTAACCAGGGTCGTACCAGCCATCAGATCCTGGCGAATCCAGACTTCCATCTCGCGGGCGCCGGGCACCAGCGGATAGGGCAATTCGCGATAGATGACATAGTTCGTCATCCAGCCCCAGTTATCCGGCAAGAAGGGCCAGAGCAGCGGCATCAACGGGTGGTACACCTCGTCCGAAATGTCGCGCCCGCAATCGTCGCCGTTTTCCGGGTCATAGTATTCGCTCACCGGCATCAGGCTATGATAGTAGAATCGCTTATAGCCGGGGCTCTGCGGCGAGCACTTATCACCCTCGGGAAACCACCAGTTGAAAACACCGCCGGCACCGTAGGGCTGCACATAGTTCTCTTGCAATGCGGCGCGCACATCCGATGTCACCGTCGGCTTCGCGAGCATCACGACCGGCGCCAGTTCCATCGAACCATCGGGCATCTGCACCTCGAAGGTCTCCGGCACCGGATTCTCGCGCACATTGTCGGAATTCTTCCAGTTGATGCGATTGAAATCGCGCAAATACCACTGGATCGGCCAGGCCAGCGAGCCGTCGCCGTTCTCGCCGCCGCCATCCAGAATGATCGGCATCGACAGGCCGCCGGCTACATCTTCGCTACTGCGCTGGTTGCGCGTCAGGTTGATCGCCAGCTCGCGCACATCGCGCACATAGCGCGGCACATCCGGCGACGTCTGCGTATAAATCATCGGCTCAATCGGCACATCCGGATGCGCATAGACCACCTGCCAGCTCGCTCGCAGCGTATACGCCCCCAGAAACACCGTCAGCGTCAATGCAATCGCCGCCAGCATCAGCCGCCAGGTGGTTCGTTGAGCCAGGCCGAGCAAGATATAGATCAGCACACCGGACACCGCCAGCGGCACCAGACCCTGCAAAAGATTGGTCTGCCCTTCCAGCCCGACCGCATTATTGTTGAAACGCCAGATTGCCACCACCAGCGCCAGCAGCGCCAGCGTAAAGACCAGCGGGATGAACCAGATCAGCCGCGGCTCGACAGCCGGCCGGCTACGCTCGGGATCCTGCGGCAAATCAGGATCGGGCGTCAGCAGATTAAGCAAGCGCCCGAGCACCCAGGCCGCCAGCAGATTGCCCGGCAGCGCCATATGTACCAGCAACCACGGCATCTTCTCACCGGCCCAGGAAAAGATAATCGTCGCCGTAAAGAACCAGAACACCAGCAGCAGCGGCACCAGGTGCATTTGAAACGGGCGCGTCTCGCGCTGCGCCGAACCAGCCGGTTCGACACCGTTCGCCTGTGCCGCCAGTTCTGCCAACTCCTCAGTGCTCAACTCGTCGGTCGCTTTTGTCGCCGGCAACCCCGTTGGCTGCGCTGCTTCACTGACCGGCGCGACCGCCCGCTGTTCGCGCCGGATCTGCAGCGTCTGCCGAGTCACCTGGCTGACCAGAAAAACGACCATGCCCAGGCCCGCCAGGACGGCCAGCGGCTCATACAGCGGCAACAGCATCAGGTAGTAGTACCAGGGCTGGTCGCCGCGGGCAAAATCCTGCTGCGTACCAAGCCAGTAGGCCAGCCCGGCATACAGTCCATCAAAGAAACCACGTGGGTAAGCAAAAAAGGTCGTATAGAGCACCGTATAAGTACCGACCAGAATAGCCAGCGCCACCCAGAGCGAACTGCGATCCTCGGCCCACAACCAGCGCAGCCGCTCGGTCAAAATCGGCCGCGGATCCCAGAGCCGCTGGCACATCCAGACCAGCAGCAGCGCCGAAGCCACCAGGAAAGCCTTCTCGCCGACATAGAGCCCGACCCCAATCGGCAGCGGCGGGTTGATCACCATAAACAGCACACAGATGCCCAGCACTATCAACAGGCCGATATTGAGACGGGCGGCAAAGCGGCTCTCGGCAATCAGGCGCAACAGCACGAAAATCCCGAAAATGAAGAACAGGATATAATACAGCTCGTGGGTAGCGATCGCCAGCGCCACACTCAGCGCCGTCAGGTACAACCAGCCGGGCCGACCGCTGTCGAGCCAGCGAAAGACCCCGATGAACATCCAGAGTTCCCAGAGCACCATCAGCCCATCGTGGCGAGCAAAGCGGGTATAGTAGAGCAGAGCCGGCGTGAAGCCGAGCAGCACCGCCGCCGCCAGCGCGCCGCGTCGCCCGAAATAAGGCCGCAGCCACCAGCAGGAAGCCACCAGGCCAATCCCGGCCAGCGCCATCGGCAAGCGGGCCTGCGCATCGCCGTCGCCGAACAGAAAATAGGAAATCAGTGTCAGCACATACAACGAAGGCCCGTGATAAACCGGGTCGTAGCAGTAGGTCAACGAAACCCCGCCGCCCCAGCAACTGAAAGTCCCTTCGCCGGCATAAAAGCGCCAGCTTGACCAGGCGTGGATCGATTCATCATGGTGCATAGCCATCGCGCCCAGCCCCCAGAGGTGGGCAGCCACACTGGCCACGATCAGCAGCATATACGCAACAAATTCCCAGTTGAGCCGCACCAGCGTAAGTGGCCGTTCAAGCAACGAACGCGGTTGAGGCCGGGTTTGCGGAAACGTTTCGATTGCCATGCGATACTCTTACAGCAGTTCTCAGAAAGCTTGAACCCGAATTTGCGGCCAGGAACTGCATCAGAATGCGCTCTGATGGCGATCCTTTAGATCCTGATTCTGCGGTTCTTGCTCTAACGATATTCCAACGAGGCGCCCAGACCGGGGCTGATCTGGTCAGCAATTTCCGGGCGCACGGCCAGTACAAAATCACTCGCCCCCAGCGGCACGCCGGTGTCTCGCTTGATCAGGTAATTCCAGAGATCCACCACCGTATCCTGGGCCAGCGGCGCCCGCAGTGCCCGCCCCAGCAGCGACGTATTCTCCAGCGGCGCCTCGCGCCAGCCCGGCAGCAAGCGATACACCTCATTTTCCGGCAGCCACCAGCGCAAGGGGTAACGCTGCAGCCGAAAATCGCTCAGCAAATCGCGATTCTGCGGGTAGCGATCCAGGTTCTCTTGCAACATCATCACCGCCACGACCTCCCGGCCGGGCGCCGCACTCAGTTGCGGCCCACTGCGCGTCCCGCTACTAAAATCGCGCAGATACCAACTCCAGACCGTTTCGTTGTCATAGATCACCGGCATGTCCAGTTGCCCGCCGCGCCGCCGCGAAACCTCTTCCAGCGCCCGCACCGCCCGCACCACATCCGGCGAGGTCTGCGTATAAATCATCATTTCGCGTGGCACATCGCCGCTCACATAATTCAGCCGAAAAGCATTGCGCACCGTATACACACTGAGCAGCAGCGTCACACAGATAGCCAGCATCCCCAACGACCAGCGCCAGCCCCAGCGCAGACCGGCCGCTACCGTCAACAGGCCGGCCAGCAGGAACACAAACAGCGGCACCATCCAGATGGGCACCACCACATTCTGGCCGATGCCGAAGCCGGTGTATGCCGCCATCAAAATATAGCCCAGTCCCGCGATCACCACAAAGATCAGCCCGAAGATCGCCGACGGCCAGTGGCGCGCCGTTTCACCCTCGATACCGGCCAGTTCATGCTGGACGCTCGACCAGCGGCGCAAAACTGCTTGCAATGCCCAGGCGCTGAACAACGTCATCGGTACCACAATATGGATCGACAGCCAGGGCATCTTTTCACCGGCCCAGGAATAAATCCCGATGGCACCCAGCGACCACCACAGCAGCGCCGTCGGCAGCAGCAGCGCCTGTGCCGGCAGATCCGCTACCGATGGCTCCGAATCCGCTGCCCGGCGCAGCGCCCACCAGCGCCACCAGCACCGGCCCAGCACAAACGCGCCGGCCGTGCCCCAGAGCAAAAGCAGCGGCTCATACACGAACAGAATCACAAAATAGTAATAGCCGGGTTGCCCACCGCGTTCCACATTATGCTGAGCCAGCCAGTACAGCAGCGAACCGGTGGTCCCGGTGATCACCCCGAGCAGGTTGGTCAAAAACGCGGTAAAAAAGAGCGCATAGATCGCCACAAAGACCAGCAAAGCCACCAGCCAGCGCCGGTCGGCAAACAGGCTGGCATAGACTGCAACCACCGGGTCGCCGCGCCGGCACGCCTGTTCCCAGCGGCTCGTGCCCTCGGCGTCGCGCCGCCGGATAAACCAGGCGCCGGCGCCCAGGGTCGCCAGCACCAGCATCATCGCCAGCAAGACCGCCGGGTGCCCGAAGAAACGCCAGAGCTCGGCCAGGTACAACCCGAGATTGCTCAACAGAGAGCGCCCGGCCTCATCGTCGGGCTGATTGCGAATACTCAGCGCATAGGCATTGTCATCGGTTTCCAATGGATACCAGCCGAAGATCGGCCCCGGTTGGTACTGCATCAAGCCGGTTTCCGGGTCACGGAGCGCCGTATGACTGCCATCGACTTCGGCGGTACCCGGCAGCACAAAGATCAACGCCACGACTGCCAGCGTCAGCGCACCCAGCAACGGAATACCCGGCCACCACAGGCGCCAGAGCAACAACAGCACCAGCGGCGCACCGAAAATCAGCGCAAAGAGATAGCTGGTCTCCTGGTTGACAACCATCAAACCGAAGGCCGCCGCTCCGAGGTAGAGCCAGGCCGGCTGCCGGCTGCTAGTGTAGCGCACAATAGCGGCAAAAATCAGCACCTCGAACACAACCGAATAAATATCGTGGCGAATGAAGCGCCCGACGTAGAGCGCCACCGGCGAAATCAGCAGGCCGCAGGCTGCCAGCAAAGCCGCAGCCCGGCCCAGCTCGCGCCGGATCAAAAAAGGCGCGAGCGTCAGCACCGTGCCGAAGATCGCCGCCCCCAGCCGGGCCGTGAAATCATTATCGCCAAAGAGAAAAAAATTGAGCGCACCAGAATAGTAGAGGAACGGCCCGTGCAACAACGGATCGTGAATATAGCCGCGGCCGGTGAAGATATTCCAGGAATAGGTGGCATGCAGCGTCTCATCGTGGTGCAGCGCCCGATCACCCAGCCCCCAGAAATGAGCCAGCACAGCCAGTACTGCAATCGCCAGATACAGCAAATGCTCAACCGTGAGCCAGGTTTGTTGCTCGCCCGCCGTCCGGGCTTCAGGCAACTCATCAGCGCACGCGTGCTCTGCGACACGCGGCAAATCAAGTGTCGACATGCCCAAATTGGTAAGCATGCGCCGAACTACGCCCGACGCACTCTGATAATAAAGCTATTGTGCATCTCGATGCACACAATATAATCTGATAATCTCACTTTAGCCGCTGGCATTGTACACGATTGCCAAACCAGCGGCAAGTTACAGCCGGGCATCAATTGCCGGAACTGCGCCGAGTACCGCACCGTACTACGCTCAAAACAAGATCTCTTCGATCTAAACTAAAAACCTTGCCAGGCTGCATTGATATAAAAAAAGCAATATACGGTTGACAGGCCTTCTAAACTGGGGTATCTTACTTTACAGTTATCGTAGAGATTTTCACAATATTCAATAGATTGTATGATAAGTGAACTTGCCCCGCGGAAACAACTGATTTTTTCCGACGCACTGCAAACTGATCTTAACCAGGTTAATCGCATTGTGTCGGAGCGAGTGCAGTCCCGCTCTGCTGTTTTGAATGTTGCCGGCAAGCATTTGCTCGGCTCGGGCGGCAAATCTTTGCGTGCCGCACTGGCATTGCTGACCGCACAACTTGGTCGCTACGAATTCGACCGGGTTGTCCACGCGGCGACTGCGGTCGAACTGATCCATGCCGCCTCGCTCACCCACGACGATCTGATTGATGACGCCGAACGCCGCCGCGGCATTCAGGCGGTACATCAACGATGGGATCACGGCGTTGCACTGATGGTCGGCGATTACCTGTTTGCCCTGGCTGCCGGCGAAATGGCGCTTGCTCCCGATGCGCGCATTATTACCTATTTTTCGCAGGCCGTCATGCAGATCTGCGAAGGCGAACTCTCACCAGTGATGACAGCCCGGCCGCTGGCACCCGCACTCGAACAGTACTATTTCAAGATCGGCTGCAAAACGGCGGCGCTCTTTGCCGCTGCTTGCAAAGCCGGCATCGCCAGCGCCTACGGCAACCCGGCCCAGATCGAAGCCCTCGGCCGATTCGGCTCCCAGCTTGGCCTGGCCTTCCAGGTCATCGATGATTTGCTCGATTTTACCGGCGATGAACAGGTACTCGGCAAACCTGCCGGCCACGATCTGCGGCAGGGCACGATTACGCTGCCTCTGATTTACGCCGTAGCCCGCAGCAACAACGAGCGCCTGGCTGCTTCCGTCGATAGCCGGGACGAAGCCGAAATCACCTGGGCTATCGGCGAAGTGCGCCGGCTTGGCGTCGAACCAACCCGCGATGCTGCCGGGCGCCTGGTCAATGCTGCCCTTGACGAACTCGCCGCATTCCCGGACGGCCAGGCCCGCCAGGAACTGAGCGACATTGCCGTATTTATCCTCGAACGCGACCTCTAAACAAAGCAAGCAGCGAGAAGCTAGAGCGCAGCAAACGGGCGACAATGTCGCCCGTTTGCTGCGCTCTAGCCTCATCCGATATTCACGTATCGAACTACGGAGCCGGCGACCCGATTCCGCTCTCGATGGGCACCGCAGTCGGCTCAAGCGGTGCCGGTTCCGGTGGCGGTACCTCTGCGGTTGGCAACGACGGCGGCAACGATGCCGGATCGGGAGTCGGAGTAGGCGCAGGTTCAGCCGGTAGCGGGCGCCCGTCCGGCCCCAGATCAGCCGGGTTGATTTCGAAAATATTGGGCCAGGGGCGGAAGCGCGTCACAAATTCCTTGCGCTCAACTTCAACCCCATGCTGCTTGACGATGCGGCTGTACACGATGGTCATGCCGCCACGAGCCGTATCGCTCTGGCGGGGCGAACCACGCGGGCGCGAGGAATCAGCAACGTACACCGGAGCGACTGGTGCCGGAATACGCTCGGTAGTCACCGGCCCTTCCAGTTCAACCGTACGACCGGTATCGGTGCCATAGATCCGCACTTCCGCCAGCGCCCGCGACGTATCGACGGCCGTATCGATCAAGATCCAGTGACCGGTATCGTTGAGGAACTTCAGATCCGGCCCACCGGTAAAGATCGTCGCATCCATGCCCGGCCCATTGCCATACTCACCGAAGCCATACTTATCGTACCAGGAAATATAGAACGAATGCCCCCAGCGCTCGGTAATCGGCAGGCCGGCCCAGAACGCCGCCCGAAACATCGTGGTCGAGTCCTGGCAAATGCCACCGCCCCATTCCAGTTGCGTACGGTTCTGCACAATCGCATAGCCTTCGACAAAGCCATTGCTGGCATCGATGCGCCCGACCGCATTATTGAACGAAAACTCTTCACCCGGTGCCAGTAATATTCCATCGAGCAGACGCATCCCGGCTTTGATATTCGTGATACGATAGGCAGCCGATCCGCTGAAATCACTCTTGCCGTGACCGAGCAGCGTATCAATACCCAGTGATTCCAGGTTAGCCGCATTCACCGGCGGCGGGAGCTCGGCAAAGGGCAATTGCACCCGCCGTTCACCATCTTCAAAAGCCTGCATCACTCGTGCTTCAGCCAGACTCAGATCCAGACCCCGTCCGGGCGTCCCCGGTTCAGTAATCATCAGATCACCGCCATTCCAGGCAACCCTGGGGTAACTCCCCGGTTCTTGCAGATTTTCGGCCATCGCCGCAAGCTTTTCGCGCACCATCGCCTGATCGATCGCGACCTGGAGCGCATCCGGCCCTGCCGGGTTAAAGACTCGCTCGATGATGATCATATCGGCGATTTCCGGCAGGCTCCACTCCACCGTTTCTTTTTCCGTTTCCAGAAGCAGCGGTTCCTGCAGCAGGGCCGTAATTTCATCCTGGGTAGCCAGAATATCGTTTTCGCTGAGCAAGGGCGGAAATGCCCGCGTACGCATCGCCACCGCCTGCGGCTCAAGCGATTGCACCGCCGCCATAATATCGACCATCGTTTCATCAACCAGCAACTGGGCACCGTTGACCGAAGGCACAACCACAGTCGTGAGATCCTGGCGTACCAGGCTTGCATCGATGGCCGGCTGCTCAATCTCGGCGGCCAGGCGCAACAGGTAATGCTGCATTTGCTGCTGATCAACGACAACCCGCAGCGGAATCTCCAGGCCTTGCTGCCAGACGGCCCTCACCACACGCAGATTCGCGATGAACCCATTGGTGCGCCCGGCCGCATAGGCTTCGGCAACCGTATCATCAATCGCAACACTGATCCCGAGATCGTGCATGGTCGGCGTCCAACTTCGGTCGCCATAGATCAGGGTTACCGGCCCGGCCAGGAACGCCTGGTGCTGAGCCTGCAAAGCATTTGCAGCTGCGGCGGGCGTCATCTCGCCGACCGCAACGCCGCGGATCGACACATTCGGATAAATGCGGCCCGCAAAACTCCGATCCAGGTTGTACAACACTCCACTGACGCCGACAATCACCAGCACCAGCAATGCCACCCCAATCTGCCAGATCCAGCGTACCCGCCGGCGCGGTGGCCTTGAATGCGGCCCTGTCCCACGCTGTTCGGCTTGATTGCTCTGATCGATTTCGCCCAGCCATTCAGTCGGCCCGGTCATCGATGGCTTGAACGTCCCGTTTTCGAAGTAACCCCGAGATGAGTTGTATGACGGTGCTTTTCCTTCCGACACGTAGATCTCCCATGAGGCGACTGCAAAGATTTTCACAACGACTTGCTTCACTATACTCGCTCAGAGGCAGCATGTCAATGTGATTTGCCTGATGCAATGCCCGCTCATCGGGCCCACTATAGCCCTTCACAAAGCCGAATCATGCATCATCTTCCAGGGCGACCAGCCGCCGAATATGCGGGTTCCGCCCCAGGCGCGCCAGCACATTGCGCTTGACACTGTAGACTTCGCGTACATCGGCAAACAGGTCACTGCGCCGCCCATAGATCTCGCGCGGGTTCATCCCCAGCACGAACGAGGCATACAATACCACGCGCTCCTGCTGGCTGTTCAAGTACTGGTCGATCAGGCGCCAGAATTCATTGCGCACCACCCGGCTCAAGGCTTCTTCGTCGGGCGCATGCTGCGGCGCCCGCTTCTCCGAAGCGGCCTCCTGCGGCAACATATCGCTCCAGGCATTCGAGCGCACACTGTCGATCACCACACTGCCGGCGCAGAGCTGCAAGTAATGCAACAGCGATCCCAATGTGGGAAACGAAGCAAACCGTTCCGGCAAGACCGCCCGCCAGAATTTGGTAAAGGCAGCGGCGACAAAATATTCGCTGCTCTCACCGGTGCTACCGAAAGCATTGCTGCGTCGCACCCAGCCATCCACCAGTGGGCTGTACAACTGGTACACATAGATCCAGGCTTGCTGATCGCTTTCCACCAGTGCTCGACGGAACAGTTCATAGCTGAAGCGCTGGTCGCTGGGCCGCCCACGGAAGAAGTGCTCGCTCTGCTGGGCACAGTGCCCCACCAGGCGGTGAATATCCAGCCGGCTCAACTCCATGTCCTCCACCACCTCAACCACCCGACGGTCGTGCTGAACATTGTTGCTGACTGGCTGCTGCATCTCAGTTTCTCCCGCTTCCATTGCTGATCCAATTCCGACTGATGCCGGCGTTCTTCTTGATGCCAGCCTAGCAAGTGGGGGCTGCGGCAGTGGTTCGGCCAGCCTGCGGCAACACTACGGAAGGCTTCCAGACGCAAAAAATCCGCAGTCGCACCGTACAACTACGGTAAGACTGCGGTAGCTTGAATGTAAAAGGCAGGTTTAAGGCCGCCGGTGAAAACCAGCGGCCTTAAACCTGCCTTTTACTTCACGCAGTGACTGTCTTTTGCATTTGATGTTGCGGCTTCGCCGCAACATCAAATGCATATAATTTTATTTGTGGATGAGTTTCGGCAGCACCTGTTCGCCGAAGACGCGAAAGAATTGTTCCTGATTGCGCCCGACATTATGCACGTAGATCTCATCGAAGCCCAGGTCGATGAAGCCCTGGAGTTGCTCGCGATGCTCATCGAGATCGGTGGAGATAAGTACCCGGCCCTTGAAATCTTCTTCGCGCACAAGCTGAGCCATGGCGGCGAAATCCTCGGGCGAGCGAATGTCGGCCTTGGGAAATTTCATGCCGCCATTCGGCCATTCGACCATGGCACTCTGGAGAGCCTCTTCATAGGTTTCGGCCCAAGAGATGTGTACCTGCAATAACTTCGGCATCCTGGCAGGATCCTTGCCGGCCTCACGCGCCCCTTTGCCGAAATCGTCGAGAATACGCCGCAGCTTGTCGTGGTTGGCTGCCGGCGTGATCAGACCGTCGCACTGTTTGCCGGCCCAGCGCAAAGTCTGCGGGCCAACTGCCGCAATGTAAATCGGTACCGGCTCCTCCGGCAGCGTCCACATACGCACTTTGTTCATCTGGAAATATTTGCCGCGAAAGCGCACCGCTTTGCCGGTAAACAGGCGCTGCATCATTTCGACCGCTTCTTGCAGCATCTCGAAGCGCGTCAACGCCTCGGGCCACTCGCCACCAACCACGTTTTCGTTGAGCGCCTCACCAGTGCCCAGGCCCAACCAGAAACGCCCCGGATACATTGCACCGAGCGTCGCCGCCGCATGCGCAATCACCGAAGGATGAAAGCGAAAGGTCGGACAGGTGACACCGGGGCCAAAATGGTGCTTCGTCGTGGCACCAAGCGCTCCCATCCAGGAATAGACGTAGGGGTTCTGGCCCTGCGCCGGCACCCAGGGCTGAAAATGGTCGGCAGCCATCACTCCTTCAAAGCCGTACTGCTCAGCCATCTTCGCATGTGCCAACAACTCATTCGGATGAAACTGTTCAAGTGTAGCGGAAAGACCAATCTTTGCCACACCATGCTCCTTTCAGGCGGCAGTCGGGCTACCGCATGCTTTATTCCTACAAAATGTTTTTTGCCTCGGGTAGAATGGAAGAGATTTCGCTATCGGTTGTTCTGGCCGCTTCGTCGCCGGAACAACCGACACAGGGCCGTATCGCTTTGCTGCCGCAAAATCAAATGAAGTAAATGAAGTGAACGAAGACATCGCTCCATGGTTGGTTCTGGCGACGAAGTTGCCAGAACCAACCATGGAGCGATTTGACGCTATTCCACCCTGCTACACAGCGGCTGTAGCGCCGGAACCAGGTTGCGATAGTGCTCCAGGTTTTCGGCGGTATCGATATCAAGTGCCAGCGTGGCCGAACGATATTCGCGCAGCTGCAAGGACAGCCGGGCGGCCGAACAACGGTGCAAAAGGGCGCTGTCGATGCCGAATTGCAACGGCAGCGCACTGGGCAATCGCAGGGCCAGCGCATTCGTGCCGCAACCGGCAGCATCGGGCGCCAGTACCACATCGGCGCCCGATGCCAGCAAATCAACCATGCCGCGCACATCACGCTGCGTGATCAGCGGCACATCACCGGGCACAACCAGCATAGCCGGCTCTCCGGCGGCCGTCAGCGTAGCCCGAGCGCCTTCGAGCGCGGCATTCAGCCCACCGGCTCGTTCCGGCAGCAGCGTCACACCGAGCGCCAGTGCCAGGGCCTGTGCTTCCGGATCGCTGCTCACCAGCGACACTGCGGCCAGCAGCGATTCGCTCCGGCAGAGCAGCAGCTTCGCCAGAACCCGTTCCAGCATTTCGCGTACCAGTCGGCGCCGCTGCGTGGGGTTCAGCCGCCCGGCCAGGCGACTTTTCGCATAAGCCAGATTTTTAAGCGGTACAACCGCGTGAATATGCATGCACTACCTATGCCGGAACTTCGAGGGTTGCCAGCGCCAGCGCGGCCTTTTCGACGGAGCCGCGCATAATCGTATCCATCACCAGCACGTGGATACCCAGTGCTTCGATGGCCGGCGCCAGCGCAGCATCGACATCATCGATCACCAGCGCATCGATCAACCCCTGGTAGAACCGGGCCACACCGAGCGCCGAGACTTCATAGCCAGCGGCGCGCATCAAGGGCGCGGCCGGCCCCTTGATGGGCGCGCCGCCCACAATCGGCGAAACTGCCACCAGTGGTGCGGCAGCCGCTTCGAGTGCCGCGCGCATACCGGGTAGCGCCAGAATCGGCCCGACACTGACGATGGGATTGCTGGGAGCAATCAGGATCCGCTCGGCATGCGCCAGTGCATCGAGCAAGCCCGGTGCCGGACGGGCCTGCTCGACATCGACGAAGCACACACCCAGCACCGCGTCGGCGGCACGGCGGCGCACGAAATATTCTTCAAAGTGCATATCACCGGCCGGCGTGATGATATGCGTCGGCACCGGATCGTCACTCATCGGCAGGATCCGCACACCGACGCCCAGCGCCTGCCGAAACTCTTCGGTGATCGCGCTCAAGCGATAGCCCTCGCGCAACAGTGCCGTGCGTCGGATATGCAGTGCCAGGTCGCGATCACCCAGCTTGAACCAGTCCGGCCCGCCCAGCCGGCTCAACCATTCCATACAGGCCGTCGTATCGCCGCGAATGCCCCAGCCCTGTTCGCGATCAATCAGATCGGCCAGGGTACAGGTAACAATGTCGACATCGGGCGAAATATGCAGGCCATGCAAGACAAAATCATCGCCGGTATTGACCACCGCCGTAATAGCTTCCGGCGACCGTACCTGCACCAGTCCTTCCAGAAACCGCGCTCCGCCAACCCCACCGGCAAAGGTGACAATCATGCTCTGCTGAACCTTTCTGCGTCGTGCCCTTTATTTCCAGTGTACCACCAGTTCACTCAGCGGGCGGCGCGAGCGGCGTTGCGGGTCGCGGGCTACATAGCCGACGGTAATCAGCGCCTGAGGGTTCAGCGTGGTTTCGAGATCGAGCGCCTCGCGCACGGTTTGCGGGCAAAACAGCGGTGCGCACATCCAGCCGGTGTCGAGACCGAGCTCATAGGCCGTCAGCAGCATATTTTGAATGGCGCAACCCAGACTCTGGATGGCCATCGTCGTTTCGGCGGCCTGGCGCTCGGCATCCGGGTAGACGTCGAGATCTTCGAGATAGAGACAGGGCACAATCAGTGCCGGCGCGCCGGTAATGCGCTCGTGCGATTTGCGATAGCGCATCTCAATCGTTGCAACGTCCTGGCCATCGAGCGCAAGCTGGCGCCGCCATTCGGCGCCCATAGCCGTAGCCAGGCGCTGTTTCTGTTCGGCGCCGACAACCACCGCGAAGCGCCAGGGCTGGCGGCCATGCGGCGAAGGCGCCCAGCGCGCCGCTTCGAGTATCGCCTCCAACTGAACCCGGCTAACCGGATCCGGCCGGTAGGCGCGCACCGAACGCCGGCCACGAATAATGTTTGCAAGATTCATGCCTGTTCAGAAAAGAGGTATCGATCCGGCCCGAAAGCCGGATCGATACCTCAATGGCTAAATTAGCGAAAAAGATCGAAATTCGGGTCGCGAATCAATTCGCGGGCACTATGCTCGGCAACCTGGTACTGGTAGCCCCGCACGATCGCCACCGGCACCGCATCGATTTTGCCCATCACCAGTTCCGCCGCGCTGGCCAATTCATCGGCGACCGCAATTTTGCTGGCCTGCATCATAAAACCATGCGGATCGGCGACACCGGCATAATCGCTCAGCGGCGCAATGCCGGCCACACCGATAGCAATATTGACCTGCCCTTCGCGCCAGGGCCGCCCGAAGGTATCCGAGATAATCACCGCAACCTCAACGCCCAGACGGCGCTGTAGCGCCGACCGCAATTCGGCCGCACTGCGGTCGGCATCCACGGGCAACAGCGTAACCAGGTGCCCGCCGGCCACATTCGATTCATCGATGCCAGCGTTGGCACAGATCAGGCCGTGGTGCGTCTCGGTAATCAGCACCCCCCGATCCATTTTGACAATTCGGCGGCTCTCGCGCAACACCAGTTCAGCCAGTTCGGGCGTCTTTTTGCCCTGCGCGGCAATCGTGCGGGCAAAATCCGAAGCCTCGATGTTCTTCGGATCGATAATGCGGCCTTCGGCTTTCGAGACGATTTTCTGCGTAACCACCAGGATATCCTGATCGACGAGGTGCAGCGACTGACCGGCCAGCGCCTGAATGAACAGTTCGACCAGGTCATCGCCGACGCGCACTTCGCCGATGCCACGCAGCGGGATGATGCGGAGCTCATTCTGCATAGATGCCTTGCCTCAGAAATATTTGCGCAGCAGCAGATCGAGCCGCTGGCGGGTTTCCGTCGGAATAACGCTGCGATCAGTGATGATGGCCGTTGCCAGCGCGCTATGGGCACTGCTGGTGAAGCCCTCGCCGATAAGCGGGATCGCCTCGCGCACGATCTGCTGCGAAAGCGCCGCATTTGCCTGCAACACCTGCACGACCATCTCCACCGTGACCGCGTCGTGGTCGGGATGCCAGACATCGTAGTCGGTGACCATAGCCAGAGTGGCATAAGCAATTTCGGCTTCACGGGCCAGTTTAGCCTCGGGCAGCGCAGTCATACCAATCAGGTGATGGCCGCGACGGCGATTCTCCTCGCTCTCAGCCCTGGTCGAGAAAGCCGGCCCCTCCATAACAACCATCGTCGCCCCATGATGCACCGTCGCCCCGGCACGCTGCGCAGCCTGGTACAGGCGCTCACGCAACTCGGCGCAGAAAGGATAATCGAAGCCGATATGCGCCACCAGGCCATCGCCGAAAAAGGTGAAGGGCCGGATGCCCCTGGTTCGGTCGAAAATCTGATCGGGAATGACCACATGGCCGGGCGCCATTGCTTCGCGCAGGCTGCCGACGGCACTGACCGAGATCAGGTACTCGACCCCCAGCATCTTGAAGCCATACATATTGGCCCGGCTCGGCACTTCCGTCGGCGTAAGCCGGTGGCCGCGCCCATGGCGGGGCAAAAACGCCACTCGCCGGCCGGCCAGGTCACCCAGCACATAGGCATCGCTCGGATCGCCAAAGGGCGTTTCCAGACGCACCTCCTCGACATTTTCGAGATCGGCCATTCCATACAGGCCACTTCCACCAATTACCCCGATCCTGGCCTGCGCCATAGTTGCTCCTCCTGCTCGTCTCGTGAAATACATCCCTGTGCATGCTGCATGATACAACAGATTACGCGGCTCGCCGTTGGTAGGGGTGTGACAAAACGGCTTGCAGAAAAACCGCCGGCGCGGACAGCTTCCGGGAAGCTGCCACCCCGGCGGCCGCTCACTGCTGATGCGGATGGCCCCCAGCGCCGGCAATCCGCACCTCAGCCGAAGCGTCCCGGAAGCGAGATCGCGGCGCACGGGCAGAATTCTATCGTCACACCCCATTGGTAACGGCCACATGACTGCCGCAATCCGGTTCGGTTCAGTCAACGAATTTATAGCCGACGCCATGCACCGTCAGAATATGCTGCGGATGCCGCGGTTGAGCCTCGAGTTTCTGGCGCAGCCAGGCCACATGCACATCGACAGTCCGGGTCGACACCTGCGCATGGTAGCCCCAGACATCATTGAGCAGGGTTTCACGCGAGAGCGTTGCGCCGCGATGCTCGATAAAGTAACGCAGCAAACGAAATTCGAGCGTCGAAAGCTCAACCGGCTGCCCCTCACGTTGCACCCGTGCCTGTTGCAAATCGACGCTCACCGTACCGAACTGGTAACCGTCCGGCGCCTCACCGGTGGCCAGGCGCGTCGCCGAACGCCGCAGCAGAGCCTCAACCCGCGCCAGCAACTCCAGCATCTCAAAGGGCTTGGTGAGATAATCATCGGCACCGAGTTTCAAGCCGACAACCTTGTCGACGACCTGGTCACGCGCCGTCAGCATCATCACCGGCGTTTCGGCATGCTGCTGGCGCAGATCACGACAGACATCGAAACCATTGCGGTGCGGCAGCATCACATCAAGAATGATCAGATCAAAGTGCTCAGCCAGCGCCCGGGCCAGGCCGATGTCACCGTCGCCGGCAACCTCCACCTCATATCCATCGCCACGCAACCGGTCCGAAAGCGTCAGCACCAGGCCCGGCTCATCTTCAATCAACAAAATCCGCGGCTTCTCACCCATCACCCATCACCCATCACCCCTGCACCCACCGATCCCGCCGCACTCATCGCCACCGGCACATACATAGTAAAGCAACTTCCCGCGCCCACTGCACTTTCGACACCGATGCGTCCGCCGTGCGCCTCAAGCACATGCTGCACCAGGCTCAACCCGAGCCCACTGCCATGGACCGCCGAGGCCGCCACGGCCCGCCCGCGATAGAATGGCTCAAAAAGGTGCGGCAGATCCGCCGCAGCAATCCCGGCGCCCCAATCGCGCACACTGATCCGAATTTCCGCGCGGCGCTCGGCGGAAGCCAGTGCCGCCTGTACCACCACCCGGCTGCCGTCGCCATACTTCAGCGCATTGCTCACCAGGTTGTGCAGCGAGCGGCGCAGCGCATTCGCATCACCGCGTATCGGCGGCAAATCAGGCGCGAGTTCCAGGGTAATCGGCGTATTCGTTTGCGCTTTGCACTCATCCAGCGCCGCCCGGATCAAGGGCTCAACCCACAACTCAGCGAACTGGTAGGTTTTTTTACCGGCCTGCACACTGGCAAATTCCAGCACCTGCTCAATCATCGTGCTCAAGCGGCGGCCCTCATCGCGAATGAGCGCCCCGTAACGCCGGGCCTGCTGCGGCTCTTCAACCAGGCCGTCAGCCAGATTCTCACCGGCCGAACGGATCACCGTCAGCGGCGTACGCAACTCGTGCGAGACCGCCGCAGCGAACTGCATCTGGCGACGGGCCAGTTGCCGGGCGCGCTGCGTCGTCAGCACCAGCAGCACCACGCTCGCCGCCAGCACCAGCAGCACACCGGTATTGAGTGCCAGATTGCGATTGCGCTCCTGGGCGACGGCGGCTTCGAGCGAGCCCAGCCGATGCTTCAACAGCAAACGCCAGGCGCCGCTGTCGGCATCAGGCGGCGGTTCGGCACCCATAATCCCAATCGTCACCCGGTTCGCATTCTTCGCCGCCGTACCATGCAAACTACGAAAATCATTATCGAGCAACAGGCGGTTCAAATATTCGTATTGAATACTGAACAACGTCGTGGCGGCATCGCCGCTGCGCCCATCCGCCGCAGTCAGGCTGGACGGCGAAGCATACACCAGACGTGCCGAATTTTCCTGCGAAACAACCAGCACATGAAAATCCATCCCGGCCTCGGCCGGCAGATAGCGTTGCAGCAGTGAAGGCAGCATCATCTCGCGAATATAGTTTTCATCGAGCAACACAACCGTGTGCGCAAACAGCGGCGCATCGAGGGCGGTACGCCGGCAAGTGGCACAGAAACCACGCGGCCCGGTGAGCACCGCATCGCTAAAAATCAGGTCGGCATCGATATCAAGCGCTTCACGATCCGAGAGCAACCAGCTGCGGGTCGGCGACACCAGCAGCGCCGGCAGCGGCGCATACACCGGAGCCAGCGGCAGGACAGTGGCCGGGCCGGCTGTCGTCGGCGCACGGTGGGCCAGTTCCAGTCGCCGCCGGAGATCGATCATATCCGCCGGCCAGCGCTGCTGTTCAAAGCGTTCCAACGCCGGATCAAAGCGATAAAGCGTCAACCCACCGATCTGATCGACCTTGACCAGCAACAGGCCGGCAACCATATCGGGATAGGGCGCCGTTTCACGCCAGCGCTCATAACGCGCCGCAAAATGCCGCCAGTCGTGGTCGCGCAATGTTGCGGCATCGATCTGGAAACTCAGATAAGCCCGTGCCAGTTCGCGGTCGAAGGCCTCACCGATATTCTGTGCCGCCACCCGCAACCCGGCGCGCACGCGCTCCTGCTCGGCCCGGCTGGCCTCGTCCAGCCAGCGATACTGCAACCAGCCCAGCATCAGCAAGGCCGGCATTACAGTCGCCAGGATCAACCAGGAAAATCGATGTTCATTCCAGTGCTCTCTCATACATAAATTATAACGTATCACTATGAGCACAGCCAGCATAAAACGGGGCGGCCCAGGCAATGCACGGGCCGCCCCGTTTTACGCTGGTTCTGCCGACGGCAGGGAAGCCTATGCCTTTCGTGCTGCCGAAGCTTGCCTCAAGCGCCGTCGAATAAGGCGAAAAAGCTCCCGGTGCAACCAGCACCAGCGCCGACTGCGTCAGTCGCGTCAGTAGCGGATGGGCGCGTTGCGCGCACTGCCGTCGTTCGAGAAGCGCCAGACGATGCCTTCGCTCATAATGCTCATCAGGCGCCCGCGCTCGAAGATCTGGTAGCTGGCCCGTTCCATGCGTTCGAGTTCGAGTGCCCAGCCGATGCGCTCAGCCACACCTGGCTGCTCACGCCAGACTTTGCCGAAGCCTCGGCGCGGCT
Organism: Chloroflexaceae bacterium; assembly: GCA_034437175.1. Lineage (GTDB taxonomy): Bacteria > Chloroflexota > Chloroflexia > Chloroflexales > Chloroflexaceae > DAOTUJ01. The sequence goes on from DAOTUJ010000155.1 coordinate 46,546, forward strand.
CATACAGGCCGGGCGGCGGTTCCAGACCGGTGTCCACCGGATCTTCGCCTTCCCGCCAGGTGTCGTTAAAGACCTGGTGCGTGAGCGAGCCGTCGGCATTGTAGTAGATCACGTGGATCAGCGAGCGCTCACCGCGCTGATTGACCCAGTACATCTGGCCGCGCTCGAAGCGCGCCGCTGCCGCCTCAGTGTAGCTGTAGTCTTCGCCAGGCAGCGGGCAACCTAGCGGCTGCTGGCGGTTGAATTCCTCGTAGTTGGCCTGGAGTTCGCGCAACACCGCGACCTGGCACTGCTCGCTGGGCGGCATGCCGCTGCGGATCTCGTTGCCCAGCAACCCCAGCAGCACATTGTAGGGCGCCGGATTCTGCGGGTGCCATTCCATGCGACGCCGCTCGAAGTACTGCACATTCAACTGTCGGCCCTCAATCGTTTCGACCATCACGTCGGTTATCGGGTAGCCGAAGCGCATCACGCCGCCATTGCGATTCCAGTAGTCAAGAAAGGCTCCGCAGGCCTGGTAGCCCGTCTCCGGGAAGAGGCGGCAATCCGGCTCCACCGGCGCCGGCGTCCGCGGTGCCCAGGAGCGGCCCAGTTGCTCGAGGCGCTCGGCGCCCAGCCGCCCGGCCAGTACGCCAATGCCCTCATTACTGTGATCTTCCAGCCGGTCGCGCTCGAACCACTGCACCGGCCCGCTCCAGTTCTCAACCGTCTCGATCCGCAGCGGTGTCGTCGGGTAACCAAACACCGGCAGACCACCGTTCTGTTCCCAGTACTGGCGGATCGGCCCACTAATGCAATAGCCGGTCTCCGGGAAACAACGTTCACCCGGCTGCCGGGCCGCCGCCGACGATGCCGGCAAGAGCCCCGCCAGCATCAACGGGAAGAGCAAAAATAGAAAAACCGTACGCATCACAACCTCCTTTTGCCTGATACTTCCGGCGCCTCCTTGCGCCTGGTGATTACCATCATAACAATCGTCAGGCCAAAATACGATTGTATCAAACTATTCATAAAGTGAAAACCGCATCGTTTTCACTTTATGTTCCTGATAACTGCTTGACAATTGTTCTCAGCAAGTCAATTGTACCGCTCTCACAAGGCGGGCGCATCGCCCAGAAGAACAGACTCTGCACCTTCCGCGACTGCCCGGCTTCTGATACTGCCCGGGGCTTCTGTTACTGCCCTGTGACTGAATTCAAACATAATGTCCTATACTAAGGAAAGAAATCAGCGACTGCCCGGTACACGCCGGGCGGCACAGAGCAGGCTCCGCCTATGAGTAAACCGCTAGCAGCCCCCAGTGTTGACGCTTCACGCCGTGTCTTGCAAATTGCCGAGCGCGAAGTCGGCCGCATTATCCTTGACATTCACGACGGGCCGGTACAGAATATCTTTGCTGCGCTCTCGAATTTGTATGTGACCCAGCGCCGGCTCACGCAGAGCCTCGGCCCGGAATGCGACGAGGATCTTGAACGGATCAAGCGCAGCATTATGCTGCTCGAACATTCGCTCAACGAGATTCGTACCTTTATGGGTGCGTTCCGCCCACCCGAATTTGAGCGCCGGAGTTTGCTGGCCGTTATCGAAGGGCTGGTTATTCAGCACGAGGAAATGACCGGCAACACTATCGAGTTGCTGGTTCAAAATCGGCTGCCGGAAGTGTCCCTACCGGTCAAAATCAGCCTCTATCGCATTTTGCAAGAGGCGCTGTCGAATGCATCGCGCCATAGCCATTCCGACCGACACACTGTGATGCTCTCCAACGACGGCGCAAACGTCAAAATGGAAGTCCACGACGAAGGTCAGGGCTTCGATCCGGCTACCGTTATGAATGGCGGCAACGGCAGCCACATTGGCCTGGAAGGAATGCGCGAGCGCGTGGCCGTGCTGGGCGGCCAGTTTGCCATCAGCAGTACGCCCGGCCACGGCACCCGCGTCTGTGTGGTCGTGCCACGCGAGTAGCGGAACCTATCCCTTTGGGCGACTCTGCCGCAGGCGAAATAAGCTCCGGCGCCGTCGGACTTGAAGGCCGACGGCGCAAGTTATGGAAGTAAAACCTATGCGATCAATCCGGGTTGTGCTGGCCGATGATCACGCGCTTGTGCTCGAAGGTATGCGCTCGCTACTCGAAGCCGAAGAGGATATCGAAGTGGTCGGTACCGCCAGCAATGGCGCCGATGCGCTACAGGTCGTCCGTGCGCATCGCCCCGATGTGGTGGTTCTCGATCTGCAAATGCCCGGCATCGACGGCCTGACCTGCCTCGAACAGATCCGCCGCGAAGGCTTGCCGATCAAGGTGCTGGTGCTCTCGGCCTTCAACGACGGCGACTCGATGCAATCGGCGCTCGAACGCGAGGCCGATGGCTTCGCTTTGAAAACCGAACCGCCCCAGCAAACCATCGCCTGCATTCGCCAGGTCTACAGCGGCCATCTGGTGTTCCCCCAGTCCGCCAAACGCTGGCTGCGCACCCATCGCCAGCGCCCACGCGAACAGAGCAGCGAACTCAGCGAACGCGAAGAAGAAGTGCTCGAACTTGTTGCCCGCGGCCTCACCAACTCGCAGATCGCCCGCCGGCTCATGGTCAGCGGCAATACCGTCAAGTTCCATCTGCAAAACATCTACCAGAAGCTCAACGTCGGCAATCGCACCGAAGCTGCCGCCGTCTTCTACCGGCTGCGTCAGGAGCAATCACCATGACGCAACTGCTGGTTTTCCTCGGCATCGCCCTGCTGCTGATCATTCTGGCGGTGGCTGCCTGGCGCTTCTGGCTGAGCTACAGCCGGATCACGCCCGAAAGCGAGGAATTCGAGGAACGCCTGGCCGACCTGAACGAAGTCCAGGCTCATCGCTATTCCGATGGTGAGATCCGCCGCGTCTACTCCCCCGAGGAAGCCTGGAGCGAAATGATCGATCGCGGGCGCCGTCGCCGCCGGCGTCGTGCGCGCCGCCGCCGCCGCCCCTGAAATCGCCCGGCTTCAGGAAATCATAAAAGACCAGACGCACGCTGTTTTAGCGGCAAATCAGCTAAAAAATCGGCAGGTAGCGACTTAACTCCCACTGCGAGACGCTGGTGCGATACTCTTCCCATTCTTGCTGCTTGGCATCGAGAAAACGTTCGTAGATATGCACGCCCAGCGCTGCCTGGACGACCTGGTCGCGCCGCAGGGCTTCCAGCGCCTCGCCCAACGTACGCGGCAGCACTTCCAGCCGGCGCGCCCGCGGATCGACGTGAAACAGGTCTTCCTCCGCCGCCTCGCCCAGCGGCAACTCGCGCCGGATGCCGTCCAGTCCGGCCGCCAGCATCACCGCAAACGCCAGGTAGGGGTTGCAACTCGGATCCGGGCAGCGCAGCTCGACCCGCATCGTCTGCTCACGCCCACTGCTTACCCGCGGCACCCGTACCAGCGCCGAGCGATTGGTACGCCCCCAACTCAGGTAGACCGGTGCCTCATAACCCGGCACCAGCCGCTTGTAAGAATTGACCAGCGGCGCCAGAATCGCAATCATCGCCGGGGCGTGATCGAGCAGGCCGGCAATGAATTGACGTGCTTTCTGCGACAGGCCGTAAAAATCAGCGGGATCGTAGAATACATTCTGCCTGGTTTGCCGGTCAAGCAGATTCTGATGTACATGCATGCCGTTGCCGTTAACCCCCATCAGCGGCTTGGGCATAAAGGTCGCATACAGGCCATTCAACTGGGCGACCGCCTTGATCACCACCCGCGAGGTGACCGTATGGTCGGCAGCGCGCAGCGCGTCACTATAGCGCAAATCAATCTCGTGCTGGCCATCGGCAACTTCGTGATGGCTGGCATCGACACCAATACCGAAGCTCTGCAAAGCGCGCACCATTTCGCGCCGAATATGAATGGCCTGATCGGTGGACAGATCAAAATACCCGGCATCATCGTGGGGCCAGGCCGCCATTTTGCCGTCACTACCGCCGCGAAACAAAAAAAATTCCAGTTCCGGACCCACCACATACTCGTAGCCCATGGCGGCGGCTTCATGGACCGCGTTGATCAGCACCTGGCGCGGATCGCCGGCAAAAGGGCGGCCATCCGGCGTATACACATCACAGATCAACCGCCCGGTAATCATGCCCTCTTCGTTGTCCCAGGGCACCCGCGCATAAGTGCTTACATCGGGCACCAGATACATATCGCTCTCAACGATCCGCGCAAAGCCCTCGATCGATGAACCATCAAACCAGACTCCGTGCGTCAGCGCGTCTTCCAGCCCTTCGACCGGAATACTCACCGTTTTGACCATGCCTAGAATATCAATGAACTGCAAATTGATGAAGGCAAGGCGCTCATTGGCCACCTTCGTGAGCAGTTCGGCGCGCTGATCGTTAGTCATCATCGACCTCCATGTTACCGTCGCGGCTTTGCAATCGAAGCTTTGACTGCCTTGCCCCGTATCGTCGTAGCGTTCAAACCACGCAACACGCGCTGCGCATGATCCACCGGTACTTCCACAAACGTAAACCGATCATAAATATCAATACTGCCGACACTTTTGCCCGGCAGACCGCATTCATTGGCAATCGCGCCTACAATATCCGCCGGGCGCACCCGGCCGCTCCGCCCAACATCCAGGAACAGGCGCTGCATACCGGGTTCAGCTCCTGCGCCATCGCCCTCAACGCTGCTGATCGTATCTTCAGTCTCGACTTCATTCAAGAGCAATTTGAATGCCGCCGCCGCCAGATTGACGGTATCGTATTCGGCACTCATCTCCTCGACCATCAAAATGTAGGGATCAATCGAACTGTCTTCATTGTCCAGCAGCGTCCGCAGCGAGTCCTTGAAGGTTTCCCGACGGCGTTCGGCCACATCAGCCAGCGAGGGAATGCGCTCGCGCACAATTCGCGCCCGCGTCGAACGCTCGATCTGCGTCAACTGTCGCCGTTCGCGCGGCGTAATCAGCGTCAACGCACGCCCGGTACGCCCGGCACGCCCGGTGCGCCCGATCCGGTGAACGTAGACTTCCGGGTCGGAGGGAATATCAAAGTTCACCACATGGCTGATGTCGCTAATATCGAGCCCGCGTGCCGCCACATCGGTGGCCACCAGCAATTCGATCTGCCCCTCGCGAAAGCGCCGCAGCACCCGTTCCCGTTGCGACTGCGACAACTCGCCGTGGATCACATCCGCCGGGTAACCACGCCCTTGCAGGCTCTCACCGAGTGCATCAACCTCACCGCGCGTCCGGCAGAAGATGATCGCCGAGGCCGGCGCCTCGACATCAAGAATCCGTGTCAGCACATCAAGCTTGTCACGCGCCGCCATTTCATAGTAATACTGCTGGATCCGCGGCACCGTCAGTTGTTCGGCTACCACATTCACCCGCCGCGGATCGCGGCAGTAACGCTCGGCCAGGCTGGCCACCGCCGGCGGAATCGTCGCCGAAAACAGCGCCGTCTGGCGCTTGTCCGACGTATGCTGCAAAATGAACTCGATGTCCTCGACAAAGCCCATCGCCAGCATCTCATCGGCTTCATCGAGCACAACCATACGCACTGCATCGAGCGATAATGTCCCCCGGCGCAGGTGATCCATAATTCGGCCCGGCGTACCAACCACCACCTGCACGCCCTGTTGCAACGCTCGCAACTGGCGCACAATAGGTTGACCACCGTATACCGGCGCCACCCGGACGTGCTGGCCCTTGCCGTAGCGATACACCGACTCAGCGACCTGCATTGCCAGTTCGCGCGTCGGCGCCAGAATCAACGCCTGTGGATATTGATCGGCCTGCAGATCATGCAAGATCGGCAGGGCGAAAGCCGCCGTTTTACCGGTTCCCGTCTGCGCCCGCGCAATCAGATCGTGGCCGGCCAGGAGCAAGGGAATCGCCTGCTCCTGAATCGGCGTCGGTTCTTCATAGCCAAGTTCCCTGATGGTCTGAAGCAACTGGTCTTTTAACCCCAGCGCGGCAAAGTCTAGCATGAGCCTCTTTTCATTTCTTGCCAACTAATCGACTTCCAGGATCGCCGGTCGCGCAACCAGAGTCGCGCCGACCGGGATTGCAATGGTTGGCCAGTTTTTGCTCTCGGTCAGCAATTCCCAGCCATTGTCCGTTACCAGGATGGTATCTTCACACTTGACACCTTCGAGCGAAGGATTCCAGGCCAGCGCCTGCCCGGCCGAAATGCGATGCGGCGAACCGGCATGCGCCATCCAATCGCGGATCTCGTAGCCGGTAGCCCCGCCCTGATGATGCTGCGTCCAGGCATCTGCAAAACCAACCCGCGCATAGGCTGCCTGCATCGCCGCGAATACCTCTGCGGCGCCGGTACCCGGCCGCGAGGCCACAATCGCCGCCGCGTCAACTTCGGCACAGGCCCGATTCCGCTCAATCAACGCGTCCGACAACGGCCCGAAGTGCAGCAAACGGGTCAGACTGACGACCAGGCCGTGACGACGCGCACAGAGCACCAGCATGACATATTTCTCGACCACTCGCGTCGTCGGGATCGGGTGCCGAAAATGCTGTGCACGCTCATCGCTGCCAACCAGCACCAGCACCGGGGCAATGTCCCGCAAATAACATTCTTCACTGATCAAGCCGGCGACGGCAAATTCACGCATGCCCGGCGCGATTTCACCGACAGCCGTACTGAGTGCATCCCCGGCTCGTACCCCCAGATCGCGCAAACGATCCTGCTCCTCCAGCGTCAGCACCGCCCGTGCCTCGGTCAGCGCCGCGTCGACCCGGTACGGCATAAATTCGCTGTCGCCGCCGACCGGCCCACCGCCGCTCAACTCAACGACCAGTTGCGCCAGACGCCCGGATTCATACCAGGAATATGTCACCAACTCGAAGGGCAGCCCCGGCAATACTTCAGCCGCCAGGCGCGGCGCTTCGATCTCGTTAGCCAGCACATAATCACCTTGCGCAGTGAAGAGTACCAGAGCTGCCGCCGACTCGCTGTGCGGTGCCAGGCTCGCCTCGGCACCACACAGCGCCCAGCTCACATTGCTGTTGCGCATCAGCGCCAGGCCGGCCAGTTCCTCGCGTTCCATCAATTCGGCAACCCGCTGCCGCTTGATGGCCAGCTCCTCATTGAGACTCATAGCGCGCTCCTCTGATACTTTTTAAACTCTCCCGGCAGTACGGTAACACAAGCCGGCTTTCCTGATCCATGGATTGGATAAACATCTTCGGACAACCACGGGAAACTGCCTGCCGGCGGCACAACGATGAGCATACTATTTTCTCTATTATAGTATAGCGCAGGTCTGCGTTGGCTTACCGAAACCAGACCGCCTCAGCGATCACGAACATGCAGAATATGGTATGCTATACTCTGATAATTATCCCAGAAGCCAGATGCGAGTTCAAGCATACAACCTGATCACAGTTTGCACCCAATCCCCTGGCAGGTTCACCTATGACTGATCCGAGAGCCCGAATCGTATTAGCCGACGACGACCCCCTGCTGGCCACCCTGCTCCGCGATACTCTGGAGGATGCCGGTTACCACGTCCTCGTCGCCAGCAACGGCGATGAACTGGTGCGCATCGCACAGGCCCAGGTGCCGGATTTGCTGCTCATCGACTTGATGATGCCGTTGCTGGACGGCTTTGAGGCGATCCGTCAGCTACGCAATGACACACGCACCGCCCATCTTCCTATGATTATTCTCACCGCCCGCAGCAATCCCAATGAAGTAATTTCCGGCTTCGACAACGGCGCCGACGATTATATCGTCAAACCTTACGATACCGACGTGCTGCTGGCCCGCATTCGCGGCCACCTGCGCCGCGCTGCTCAGTTGCCCGTTCGCAATCCGTTGACCGGGCTGCCCGGCAATATGTTGCTCAAAGCTGAATTGCAACGGCTACTGGATCAACAACAACTCTTCTGTCTGCTCTACATCGACCTCGACAATTTCAAGGCTTTCAACGATGCCTATGGCTTCGCCCGCGGCGACCAGGCGATTCATACGCTGGCCAATGTATTGACGAACACGGCGAACGAAACCGATTTTGTCGGCCACATCGGCGGCGATGATTTTGCTATTATCCACCATGGCCTGGCAATTGAGCAACTCTGCCATCGCCTGATCCAGGCCTTTGATCAGCAAATCCGCCGGCTCTACGAGCCAGCCGATCTCGCGCATGGCTATATCAAAAGCCCTGATCGCCACGGTACCGTTCGCAGCTTCAAATTGCTCAGTGTCTCGATTGCCGTCGTCAGTACGGCCTGGCGTGATTTTACAACCGTCGACGAAATGAGCAAGATCGCTGCCGAACTCAAACGTGCCGCCAAAAGCATCCCGCAGAGCAGCTATCAGTTAGATCGTAATCATCAGCCGGCAAAGCCTGACCGCACCGATCAGCAATCCGTTAGCCCGCTGCCGGACGCACCGGCCGACCTTCAACCGGCCAACCAGACCAAACACCCGACCGGCTTCCGGCACATCTATGAATTCTGGCCCCACCTGCAAGCTCGCTTCAACGCCGGCCATATCGTCAGCATCGCCGTACTCGATGTCGACGATTTCCGCTCGATCAATGCCAGATTTACCCATCACGTCGGCAACAGCGTGCTCACACAGATTGCCGATATGCTGCGCGCCCACTGCCGGCCCGGCGATATCATCGCGCATTATGGCGGCGAAGAATTTGCCCTGATCTTCTCCGACACGCCGCTCGCGGAAGCAGTTGGTATTTGCGAACGCATCCGCCTGGCAATTGCTCAGAGCGATTGGTCGCCCATTGATCCGGCACTGATGGTAACCGTCAGTGCCGGCGTGGCCGATTACCACGGCCACGCCTCCGCCGATGCAGTGCTGGCAAGCGCCGAGTTGCGGCTGCACGAAGCCAAAATGAGCGGCAAAAATCAAGTACGCGCCTGAAGGCCGGTGTGCCGGCTGAGGCACAATGCCTCAGCCGGCACACCGGCCTTCAGGCGCATTCCGCAGTTGCGCTCAGGCCGCCGGCAAAATAATGCTGAAGGTACTCCCCTCGTTCAACACACTCTCGACCCAGATTTTGCCGCCCAGCAATTCGATCATAGGCTTGACCAGCGAGAGGCCCAGCCCGGTGCCGCCCGCTTCGATCTTGAGGGGATTCTCGGTACGGTAAAAACGCTTGAAGATTTTCTCCAACTCATTCTCGGCAATGCCCACTCCTGTATCGCGAATGTTCAATTGCGTGTAGCGCCGATCCGCTACGACCACGTCGCGCAGCGTCTCAGGCAGTGCATCCAACTGCGCTTCGCGCGCCTCAACCACGATCTTGCCGCCACGCGGCGTATACTTGATCGCGTTCAACAACAGGTTGTGGAGCACCTGGTGCAGCCGGTTCGCATCGGCATGCACCAGGGGCAAGCCCGGTGGAATACCGATATTCAGATCATGCCCGTGCGCGTCGATGTCCTCGCGCAACTCAGCCACGACCCCGCTCAGTGCTTCCGCCAGGTGCAAGGGGCGCAATTCCAGATCCACACTACCGGATTCGATCTTGGTTATGTCGAGCACATCATTAATCAGGGCGATCATGCGCTCGGTATTATTGTAGATCGTATCGACAAACTCGCGCTGCGTCTCATTCAGCGGGCCCAGGCCGCCCATAGCCAGCAATTGCGTAAACCCCTTGATGGCCGTCATCGGAGTACGCAACTCGTGCGACATCGTACCGATGAATTCGGTCTTTAATCGGTCAGATTCACTCTCCAGCGTAATGTCGCGCATCACCAGCAAAGCCCCAATCAACTCGCCGTCTTCCTTGAGCACCGGGCCAAGCGTCATACGTACATAATGCTGACCAATCCAGACCATGCAATCGAACATGCGCAACTGGCCGTTGTGCGCCAGCGGGCGCGCCAGCAACTCATTGAGCGGCATCTCATTTGCCCGCACCCCGAGGTAACGCTCGATCAACTCGTGCAAGTTGGAGAGCACCAAATCTTCCGAACTACGCTGCAAAAGCTGAGACGCCGCCGGGTTTGCCGAGAGCACCGCCCCATAGAGATCGCAGACAATCACGCCATCGGCGAGACTCTGCAAAATCGCCGCCGTCTGGCTGGCTTCAGTTTGCAAGCGGCGGCGCAATTCACTACTATGTTCATACTGCGAGACAATTTCGCTGTAAAAATTGGCATTATTGATCCCGATGGCAATCGAGCCGGCCGCTGCCACCAGCAAACGCAGATGATCTTCATTGAAGAAACCGCGCTGCTCATGCGACAATGTCAAGACCCCGATGACTTCGCTCTGAACAACCAACGGCACCGCAATCATCGCGCCGCTACGCTTACCAGCCGAACTCTCCGGTAGTGCCACCCAGCGCTCGTCCTGGCTGACATCGGAAACCAGTGCCGGCTTCTTCATCTGAGCCACCCAGCCAGCAATTCCGACACCAACCGGGAAACGCGTGAAACTGTTGTCATTCGACCGGCCCAGCACCGCCCGGCTCATCAGCAACTCGCTGCTCGGATCGAGCAGCATAATCGAGCCGTGCTCAGCCTGAATAATCCCGGCCAGCAACTTGAGTGAGGTTGGCAACAACTGGTCAAGCTCCAGCGAACTCCCGACCTCCGTCGAAATCTCGTTCAGAGTTTCCAGCCGATCTCGTTCGTACTGCAACTCGCGCGTCCGTTCCGCAACCCGCTGCTCCAGCGCAGTATTCAACTCGCGCACCTGAGCATACAGCCTGGCATTCTGCAATGCAATCGCCGTCTGATTGACAACACCCTCGGCCAGATCTTGCTGAAAGCGCAGGCTGCCCACCGGATCCGGATCTTGTAGCACCAGTACGCCAATTGCCGCGTCTTTGACGACAATCGGAAACACGATCACCCCGCAATCGGGCTGAAGCCAGGCACAACGCTCGGCATGCATTTCAGGACGCGGCTGAAACAGCATCTTCCCGTTGCTATAAGCCTGCCAGATCGGATCTTGCGGCGTTTCCGCCGTCAGCATCATGCCTTCGACCGGCTGTTGTTCTTCGCCCCAGGTATAGATTGCGCGCAAGCCGGCCGCCGTGCTGCCGGCCGGCAAGGGCGAATCGAGCAACCAGATGGCAATATGCGCTACCCCGAGCAAGGACTTCAAACTGGAACCAACCAGTTCCAGCAGTTGACGATCATTCTCGAGACTGGCCGAGAGCCGCTGCGAAATCTCATTAAGCGCCTTGAGTTGTAGCGCCCGCCGATCAGCTTCGGCAGCGGCCGTATCGAGACTCTCGGCGATGAATTCACGTTCGTTGATCAACTCCTCGCTGTGTACCACCCATGAACGCGCCAGCGAATTGACCACCCGCTCAACCAGGCTATCGATCTGGTCAAGCAAATCAAAAAGCGCCGGATCCGTTCCGGCGCTCGCCCGCATCAGCGCCCAAGCAACCCGTCGAAAGCTGTAGATCGTCTGCATCAAATCCGGCAGAGCAAGCTGTTGCCAGTTCTCTTGCCCCAGCCGCTTCACCAGTTGATCCAACTCAGCCGGCTCACCGTCGGCAGCCACAATTAATTCATCAAGCAGAAACAGGGGAAGTTCCGCAACCGTCGTGTTCGACAGTTCGGGTTCGCTATATGTCGCCAGATACGTGCTGCCATTCTGGCGCGGAGTCATCGGAGCGGGGATCGCAGCTACCCACTGCTCCAGCAAGTCATCTTTGTACTTCCTCAACCAATGGGCAAGATCGACGCTCATAATAGTGGGTAGCCTGGAATTCAGGGACAGCGCAACACAAGAACTGTGGCATCATCGTTTTGTTTGCCGTAACGCCCCAGAATAGCATCAGCGAGTGCCTGTGGCGAAATTGCCACATCCAGATCATTATCCAGACCGAAACGGCTCGAAATGCCATCACTGTAAAGAACGAAGGTATCGCCGGAATTGTAGCTGTAATCCAGGCAAAGCAACGTCGGCAGGCGATACCCGAGAATGCCGTTTTTCGAAATCGGCTTGATAGACGTACTGCTGTACGCCTGAATGCCAATATTGCCGATCCCGGCAAATGTCATCTGGCGGCGCTGCAGATTCAGCTGAACCATCGCAATGACGGCACCGCGCGTGCCATGCAGAGCCTGGTGCGCCCGCTTGATCAGATCGCTGAGCGGATGTCCCGGATATTCGCGCAGCACCGTCACCGCATTTTCGGATGCTCGCGCCGCCTCCACCCCACCACCCAGGCCATCGATGACCGAGGCCAGCAATTGCTGCTCGCCATATTCCTCAACGACAAACGCATCACCACTGATCGACTGGCCTTGTTTCGGGCGCGTGGCGACTCCCCAGATTGCTTGCATCAGGCTCCTCCACGTCGCCGCTGCGACAGCCATTTAATTGCGCGCACGCGCGTTCCCTGCCCAAGTGCAGAATCGATCTCGAATTCATCCATCAGCCGCCGAACCCCGGGCAAGCCGGCGCCCAGCGTACTGGCCGTGCTATATCCATCTTGCATTGCCAGTTCAATATCGGCAATACCCGGCCCCTGATCCGTTACCAGCACACTAAGCCCGGAATGGCCATCCCGCTCCACTCGTTCCAGCAACAGCGTACCGCTCCCGGCATGTGCCAGCAGGTTGCGGCTCAACTCTAGAATCACAATTTCCACGCGCGTCCGGTCGATGATATCGAAGCCAATCGCAGTCGCCAGTTCGCGCCCCCGGCTAATGGCCAGATACACATCAACTTCGCGCCCGATAGCCAAACTAACCGGATGCATAAATGCCTTTCCAGGCGCATCATGTGCGTTCCGACTCTCAAGCATATGCCTGCCTGCCGTTGCTCTATTCAGACGATCCTTCTATCGACCGCACCGCAAATTATAGCACGCAAGTCACACCAGAGCATACCATCGCTCAATCCCGTCGCGGCTCAGCAAAGATGCTGCTATCGAGTACAATCGTCACCGGGCCATCATTGACCAGGGCGACCTGCATCATAGCGCCAAAAACACCGCCGGCAACATGCAGCCTCATGCGCTGCAAGGCGGCGCCGCAGGCTTCGACCAGCGGCGCCGCCAGTTCGGGTGCCGCAGCTTCCGCAAAACTGGGCCGCCGGCCTTTGCGCATATCGGCACAGAGCGTAAACTGCGACACCAGCAACACCGATCCACCGCTTTCCAGCAGCGAATATTGAAAGCGGCCGTTGGCATCGGCAAAAATGCGCACATGCGCCATTTTCTCCGCCATCCGGATGGCGGTCGCCTCATCGTCGCCGGCAGCAATGCCCAACAACACCAGCATGCCGGCACCGATTTGCCCAACCACAGCCCCATCAACACTGACGGACGCCTGACTGACTCGTTGAAGAACTGCACGCATACCGGCTACTCATTCACCGGATTGAGCTGTTCCGGCATCGATTCAGCTTCCACCGTCGATGTACTCAGTGTGGCAAACACCAACCGTCCGCTCTGCGTCTGATGCAAGCGTGTCACAATTACCTCGACGCTCTGACCGATCATCGAGCGCGCCTCTTCGACAATCACCGGCGTACCGTCATCGAGATAGCCGACACCCTGCTGGCGCGCATTGCCCTCATTGCGGATCATCACCAGAAGATGTTGATCCGGCACAACCGGCGGGCGAACCGACTCACTGAGCTGGTTGAGGCTCAGAACTTTTACTCCTTGCAGCCGGGCAACTCGATTCAGATTAAAATCATTGGTGATCACCGGCCAGTGATGCTGACGGGCCAGGATCACCAGTTTATCATCGACCCGATTGCTGGACACCGGATCACTGTCCAGGATCTCGATAGGCAAAGGCGACTCTTTCTGCATTGTATTGAGCAACTCGAGACCACGTCGCCCCTTGCTGCGCCGCAGTTCATCGCTTGAGTCGGCCAGGCTTTGCAATTCGTTCAACACAAAGCCGGGAATGATCAGCGTGCCTTCGAGAAAACCGGTTTCGGCAACTGCCGCGATACGCCCATCGATGATAGCACTGGTATCGAGCAGCAGATGCCGATCAGCCGATGCCTGGGCCGCAACACTGCCGGGCTCGCTATTTTCCCGCACCATTGACATTGCCGGCTTGCGCCACTGGCGCAAGATTTCACTTAATTCGCGCCGGCGCGAATGAAAAATCATCGCGCCGATATAGGCCATCAGCACCGCAATGAGTAAAGGCAAGTAATAACTAAACGGTGGCGGCAAAAAGGCCAGCGGGACAGCCAGCAACACCGAGAAAATCAGACCGCAAAGCATGCCGAAGCCAACCAGGAAAATCTCGGTCAGGGGCACGTCGCGTGTACGCCGCAACAACTGCTCGAGTGGTTCGATGGTAACACGGGGCGTGACGAGCAAGCCCAGCCCTGCACCGGCCAGCATCAGCAAGCGGGTGGCCAGCAACTCCGTGCCGTCGGCAGCCGAGCCTGAAAGAGCAAAACCAATGCTCGACCCAAGATACGCCAGTATCAGCATACCAGCGATCCGCACCAGAAAATTGAGGCTTAACTTCATAAGCAACCAGGACTGAATGAATTACTCGACGTACGCAACCGGCGTTGGATACCGGCCGCATCAGAGCTTTTTCGCCCACCCTGGCTGCATCCAGGGCAGGCTGTGGCCGCATAAAAATGACCCGATTTCTGTCGCTTGATATTGCAACGAAGCCCCAACATCAAACGAAGCGGAACGGTGGTTGCCGCCACATAAATCGTGTGCATTACGCGTCCGGATCGCCACGCAGTACTTTTTCCACCATCTCTGACAGCGAGCGTGAATCGATAAGTGTAAGCGGCCAATCATCTTCCGGTGGCCGTGCCGGCGGTATACCGGCGCGCCGAAAGCCGAGTTTGGCCGCCTCTGCCAGTCGGCGTTCGATCTGGCTAACGCTACGCAACTCACCGGACAACCCGATTTCACCCACCATCACCAGATCCGGATCGATGCGCCGGTTGCGAAACGAAGACACAATCGCCAGAGCCACCGCCAGATCCGCCGCCGGTTCCGTGATCCGCAGGCCGCCGACAATATTGACATAGACATCCTGATTAAACAGGGGCAGGCCGACCCGTTTAGTCAAAACAGCAATCAACATCTGCAGCCGATTCACATCAAAGCCATTGGTCGTCCGGCGGGGCTGCGCATTGCCGGTATGCGACGTCAGCGCCTGTACTTCCACCAGCAACGGGCGACTGCCTTCCAGCGTTACCGCGACCGTCGACCCGGGGCTACCGGAACTACGCTCGGCCAAAAAAACCTGCGAAGGATTGGCAACTTCACGCATACCGGTACCGACCATCTCGAAGACACCGACTTCATTGGTACTGCCGAAGCGATTTTTCACTCCGCGCAGCAGGCGATACTGGTGAAAGCGGTCTCCCTCGAGATACAGCACCGCATCGACAATATGTTCGAGCACACGCGGCCCGGCAATCGCACCTTCCTTGGTGACATGCCCAACCAGAAACATCGGAATCGCATGCTGCTTGGCCAGTCGCATCAAGCGTAGCGCGCCTTCGCGCACCTGGCTGACACTGCCGGCCGCCGAGGTCACATCTTCAAGATACACCGTCTGGATCGAATCGACGATCACCAGGCCCGGCCGGGTCTGCTCAATCTGTTCAAGGATAAGATCGAGTGACGTTTCCGAATAGACAAACAGTTGTTCCGGCAGCAAGCCGAGCCGTTCGGCGCGCAACCTGATCTGCTGAGCCGATTCCTCGGCACTGATATACAGGGCAGGTGCCACCATGCCGGCAAAGTGCGCCGCAACCTGAAGCAACAACGTCGATTTGCCGATCCCCGGATCGCCGCCGATCAACACAACCGAACCAGGCACCAGACCACCGCCCAGTACCCGGCTCAACTCTTCACCACTGACCGGCAGGCGCGCCAGGCCTGCCGAGGCGACCTGAGGCAGCGCAACCGGTGCGCTCCATGCTTCAGCGCGGCGGGCCGACCGGCCGGTATGATTCCGGCGCTCGACCTGCTCAACCAGGCTGTCCCAGGTGCCGCAATCCGGGCACTTGCCCATCCAGCGTGTCTGTTGCGCTCCACACTGCTGGCAGACAAAAGTTGTGCGCGTCTTTGCCATAGGCCTCATTATACCAGTTGTCAACAAAGAAAAGGGGACGAGAAGCCGGTAGCTCTCGTCCCCTGGCGGCGGCGGTAGCCGAAGCTAGACAACCGCCGTACTTTCGCTTTCTTCGACTTCTTCCTCATCGATCTGGCGACGCGAGCGCAGGCGCAGCAGATCGTCTTTAGTATCGACCAGAACCGTATCACCCTGGAAGTAGCGCCCGTCGAGCAGACCTTCAGCGAGCGGATCTTCGATCAAGTTCGTAATAATCCGGCGCAGCGGGCGGGCGCCGAAGGCCGGGTCGTACCCACGTTTGCCGAGCAGATCGAGCGCATCTTCTTTGACATCAAGCGTAATCTGGTGCTCATCGAGCTGTTGTTGCACCCGCCGCAGCATAATCGTCGAGATCATGCGGATCTCGTCGTTGGTAAGCGGGTGGAAAATGATCGTCGCATCGATCCGGTTAAGGAACTCCGGCCGGAAAAGTTGTTTAAGTGCATCGTCGACCTTGCGCCGGACGTCTTCCTCATCGATACCACTGGCACTGCCGCCGAAACCGATCCGGCTGGCACGGCGGATATGCTCCGTGCCCACATTGCTGGTCATAATGATGATCGTATTGCGAAAATCGACCTTGCGCCCTTTGCCGTCGGTCAGGTTCCCATCTTCAAGCACCTGCAGCAACAGATTGAAGGCATCGGGGTGAGCCTTTTCGATTTCATCGAAGAGCACCACGCTGTAAGGCTTGCGCCGTACCGCATCGGTCAGTTGGCCACCCTCGCCATAGCCGACATAACCGGGAGGCGAACCGACCAGTCGGCTGGTGGTATGGCGTTCCTGGAACTCCGACATATCGATCTTGATCAGCGCATCTTCCGAGCCAAACATAAACTCGGCAAGCGCCTTGGCCAGTTCGGTCTTGCCAACGCCGGTAGGGCCAAGAAAGATAAAGCTCCCGATGGGGCGCTTGGGATCTTTGAGCCCGGCGCGAGCCCGGCGCACCGCCTTGGAAATCGTGACGATGGCTTCATCCTGACCGACCACCCGCGCGTGTAGCGCACTTTCCATCTGAATAAGCCGGTTGGTCTCATCGCCCTTGAGCCGGGTAACCGGAATACCGGTCCACATCCCGACAACTTCGGCAATGTCTTCCTCCGTCACATAAGGCCGATCGGACACATGCGAGTCTTCATCGCTACCGATTTCGCTTTCGATCTTGGCAATACGCATTTGCATGCGTTCTTCGCGATCGCGCAAATCGGCGGCCAGTTCATACTGCTGATCCTCGATGGCGGCTTCTTTTTCTTTGCGCAGAGCTTCGAGGCCACGCAGCGCATCGCGCAGGCGCGGCGGCGTAGCGGAGCGGTACATGCGCACCCGGCTGGCCGACTCATCGATCAAGTCGATGGCCTTATCCGGCAGGAAGCGATCCGGCACATAACGCGCCGAGAGCGTTGCGGCAGCCTTGATGGCCTCATCGCTAATCTGCAACTGGTGGAAATCCTCATAGCGGCTCTTGACGCCACGCAGGATCTGAATGGTATCCTCAACCGTCGGCTCATCGACCATAACCGGCTGAAAGCGCCGTTCGAGAGCGGCATCGCGTTCAATATACTTGCGATACTCATCGAGCGTGGTGGCCCCGATAGTCTGCAATTCACCGCGGCTGAGCGCCGGCTTGAGAATATTGGCCGCATCGAGCGTTCCCTCAGCACCGCCGGCCCCAATAATAGTATGGAACTCATCGATGAACAGAATGCAGCGAGTTTCCTTGATCTCATCGATGACACGCTTGAGGCGTTCCTCAAACTGACCGCGATACTTGGTACCGGCAACGAGCGCACCCATATCAAGCGTTACAACCCGTTTGCCCTTGATGCTATCGGGCACATCACCCTGAATGATGCGCTGAGCCAGGCCTTCAATGATGGCGGTTTTGCCGACACCGGGTTCGCCGACAAGCGCGGGGTTATTTTTAGTACGGCGGGAAAGAATCTGAATTACCCGCTCGATTTCGTGCTGGCGCCCGATGATCGGATCGAGGCGACCAGCCTCAGCCATCTCGGTCAGATCGGTACCGAGCGCGTCGAGGTAGGGCGTTTTGCTCTGGCGTTGCACCTGTGAACTACCGCTGCCGCGTTGTTCGGCGGCACCGGCGGTACCGTGGCGCAGGACGCGCATCACCTGATTGCGAACCTGTTCGAGCGACACCCCCATGATATCGAGCACACCAGTTGCCACTCCCTCGCCATTGCGCACCAGGCCAAGCAGCAGATGTTCGGTACCAATATAGTGATGGTTCAAACGGTTTGCTTCTTCAATCGCGTATTTGATCACCTTCTGTGCACGAGCCGTCAATTCCTGGTCGGTTCGGCCACTGCCTTCACCGACCCCGACGATAAACTCGACAGCACTGCGCGCCTGGGGAAGTTTGACACCAAGGTCATCGAGGACCCGGGCCGCAATGCCTTCACTCTCGCGGATCAGGCCGAGCAGAATATGCTCAGTACCGATATACGGATGATTGAAGGAGCGAGCCTCTTCGGTGGCAAGCTGCAACACTTGCTTGGCACGTTTTGTAAACTTACTGTAGAGATCGGACATAGTGTTCTCCACTGGCACCATTCCGCCTCAGAATATTTCATAGAGAGCGAAACGGTACGCTGACCTGAATAACTCAGACGATGCCTGAGCCCATTACCGAGAACGCCGCGGTTCTCTCTGCGACCGGCAACATCCAACGAAACCGAAGGAATACAGATACCAAACGGAGGCAATGAGGATAGGGTTGCGGTGTTTGCACGAACCACAGCCAGGTTACATTCAAGTAATGCAACCAGATTACTTACTCGTCAGTCTGCAGTAAATCATCATCGTCGCTGGCCCGGCGCAGACTCAAACCCATCCGTTTGCGTGCCGGATCTATTCGAATGATCCGGGCTTGAACCACATCACCCTCTTGAATAAGCTCGCGAGGATGCTGAACGCGCTCATCGCCAAGTTCAGAAACGTGGATCAACCCTTCGATCCCGTCTTCGATGCGTGCAAAGGCACCAAACGATGCAAGTTGCGTAATAGTACCCTCAACAACCTGACCCAGTTGATAGCGTTCCCCAATCGTCGACCAGGGCTCATTCTGGGTGCGCTTGATCGAAAGCGCGATACGCTTGCGATCATTATCAATACTCAAGATACAGACTTTGACGGTATCGCCGGATTTCAGAACTTCGCCAGGATGCTTGACCCGGCTCCAGGAAATCTCCGAAAGGTGAACCAGGCCATCGGCGCCACCGATGTCAACAAAAGCACCGAAATCACAGACCGAACTGACCACACCATTGCGTACTTCGCCTTCGTGCAATTCAGAGAGCAATTCGTCTTTTTTGACTTCGCGCACCTCTTGTACTGCCTGGCGTTCCGAGAGAATGAGCCGATTGCGATTGCGATTGATCTCGATAACCTTCAGCGAGAGATCGCCACCAACCATCCGAGCCATTTCGGACTGCTTCTGGGTTTCCGGGCCACGGCTGATACCGGTTACCTGCGAAGACGGCACAAAGCCGCGCACGCCATCGAGGTTAACCAATAACCCACCTTTATTATAGTTTACCACACGTGCGACAATAATCTCGCCGGCATCGTGAGCTTTTTGTAAGGCACGCCAACTCTTCTCCTGGCGCGCTTTATCGACCGAGAGAACCGCACGACCTTCTTTATCTTCAGCCTGGACGACAAAAACAAGGAGTTCAGCACCGACATGAAGGGAATGTCGGTCTTCGGGAGAAAGCGATTGCATTTCCCGCGACGGCACCACCCCTTCAGCTTTTGAGCCAATATTGACGAGCAACTCGTCTTTATCAACCCGCATGATTGTACCGTCGACAGTTTCGCCGTACTTGAGGTTGCGGAAGTTACGCGCAGGATCCTCGAGGAATTGCTGCATCAGCAAGCGTTCTTCTTCCTCGACCGACATTCCGTTGGCGGCTGGATCGTGAGGCGGTGCATCCTGGCTTCCGGCGGCGATGTCTTTGTGTTCTTCCATGCGCCTTCCCCGAAACAGGAGGCTGGAGACGGCCCGGTGGCCACCCATCGAGCTCATGCCAATTATACGCAGTTCAAAGACAAAACGCAAGGGTTTTTCGGCTATACAAATTCGCACAGGCGTGCTACAATCTTTATAGCTTATGCAGAAGGAAGGCACCTTTATTAAGGAAACGTTTATTTCGTTTGATGTTGCGGCGAAGCCGCAACATCAAACGAAATAAACGTTTCCTTGCTGCCGCAGGCGGAAAACGCCCGTTGTAGTGCAAGCAACAACGCTGACCGTGCAGGTCGTATAGATAAGGAGAACCACTTATGATTGGGCGAAACCGAATACGGGCAATTCAAGATGCAGTCACCCTTCAATATGCCAACGGCAAAAGCCTGGCCCGGCAGACGCCGGGGAGCGGGCGTTTTACGCCGTATGTCGGGTTTCATATTGAAGTTGGCAAAGATGCCGAACTTGATAATGCCATGCTGTCGGCCGGGTTGGCCCAGATCGAAATCAAGCACCAGCGTAGCGGCGGAGCCGAGATCGTGCGGCACTGGGCACTCAGCGAACATAGCCGAATCTACCCGGTGACGAGCGGCCCGATTGCCCCCAGTGTTGCCAGCAGCCTGGCCGGCAGCAATGCCCATGCAACCGCCGAGGCCGGCATCGGGCTGCGCTGGGGTCATGGCGAGCGTAGCAAAATGGCGATTCGCGGCTACCTGGATGGGCTGGTGCGGGTCGGATTTCTGCGTCTGGTGCAACTCTCAGTGCGTTCGCGGATGACGGATGTCCTGCTGGGGGCGCTGCTGGAGCACTGCCGGGTCTGCGAGGCTGCCGATGATTTGATCGACCGCAGCCGACACCCGGAACTCGTGAGTTTTCACGAAATTGCGCTGCCGCTCGGGCCAGGTGAAGAAGAGGAGTGGGGCAAGGGCGATACAGCGACGGTAGTACCTTTCACCTGTACCCACCCTGACCAGGTGACAGCCGAGTACCTGCGGAGCGTCTGGCGCCCGGACAGTGTACAGGCGGCGGCCCTACGCGACTGGGAAAGCATTCAACTCTGGGCGAGCGAGTACGCCAGCCAGAGCGAGGAGCCGGTGGCACGTCCATTTGAGGAAACGGCCGTAATGAACGGGCGCAGCACGGAAGATCTGTTGTAGCATTCGTGATCATCACATTGCGGGGAGATCGAAAAAAACCGCCGGCCGGCGGTTTTTTCGATCTCCTCGCGATGTGACACCGATCATAGTGATGGTCAACGAGTTCTCCTATAATGCAAGCACCTGATCGACACGGCGCGCTGTGAGCAGGCAACCGACAGGAAGGAGCTACGACGGTGAACCGAAATAATTTACTCAAACGGGTGCCGATGTTCACAGATCTGGACGAAGGACACCTGGCGTTGCTGGCAGCCAATATGGGTGAGCAGCGTTTCAGTCGCGGTGCAACGATCTTTCTCGAGGGGAGTGTAGGCGATGCGCTCTATTTCATTATCGAGGGGCAGGTGCGAATTTTCATTACCACGGCGACCGGCCAGGAGATCTCGATGAGTGTGTTTCGGCAGGGCGATTTTTTCGGTGAGTTATCCTTGCTCGACGCACAGCCACGTTCGGCCAGCGCAACCGTGATGCAGGAAACGCGTGTGTTGACCCTGTGCCGCACGGCATTCCTGGCAATTTTGCACGATTGCCCGGATATGGCCGTAGCCGTGCTGGCGGCGCTGTCAGGCCGTTTGCGCCAGAGCAACCATTACACTGAATACTTGATCAGCCACTCGGCACCGCAGCGAGTGGTGCGCCGATTGCTTGATATGGCGGAGCAGCACGGCATGACGACCGGCGACTGTCAGCGAATCGATCTGCACCTGACCCAGGACGATCTGGCGAGCCTCTCGGGAACAACCCGCGAAACCGTAAATCGCGTTCTAGCTGGTTTGCGTGAGCAGGGCCTGATCGAGATCGAACGGGCACGCCTGAGTGTGCTCAACCTCGAGCAACTTGAGTCGTTGCGCCGGTAGCGCAAAGCGTTCGAACGAAGCGCGCAGAGCAGGATCGCTTTAGAATGCCATCGTGGGCTGCTATCACGGCGCAGTCTTTTCGAGAACTGCTGTAGTGCCAAGCGCGCTAATTCCTCCATATTTCTGTTTGAGACTGTTGAATCGAGATGAACGGTAGGGGCGATTGCGGATCGCCCATGATTCCGGCTGCCTGCCGGCGGAGGTTCTCATGTTTTACGTATTCCTGGCTGCCCACCTGATCGCTGATTTTGTGCTGCAACCGCTCTGGCTGATACAGCGCAAACGCTACTGGCACGGTCTATTTATGCACGGCGGGATAGTGCTGGCAATCATGCTGTTGATCCCGCTGTTCGACCGAAGTGCGCTGCAATTGTGGCCGGCGATGCTCACGATTACCGCCATTCATATTATCGCGGATCGGCTCAAAGTGCATTCCATCGACAGACATCTGAAGCCGGCGATCGTGCCCTTCCTGCTGGATCAGGTCATCCACCTGGGAACGCTGGCGCTGGTGCTGAGTCTGACGCTGCCGGCAAGCAGCATCTGGCAACTGAGCGGATCGACTATCGCTGTACCGGCGCTGCACGTGAGTGCCTACGTGATTGCGGCTTTTGCCGCGCCAATCGGCGTAATGGTCTGGCTTGACCCGAGTTTCAGCCATGCCGCCCTGGCCGGCGCGGCGCGGGCTCGTTCGCTGCTTGCCGGAACAATTGTTGCATCGCTGGCCATGTTCGGCGGCGTACTGGCCTTGCCGGCAACTCTAGCCGGCCTGGCCGCAGCCAGCCGGCGCCCATTTTCGCCGCATCCGCTCGATAGGCCGGCTGGTTTGCTGAGTGTGGCAATCATTGCCGCCAGCAGCGGCGCGTTCATGGTTCTCATCGGCTGAAGGCCGGCAGCGGCGGCGGTACAATACCGCCGCCGCTGCCGGCCGCTCATGGTTGAACTTCATAATCCCTTCATAGCATCTTCACAGTTTGACTTTAGCCTGAAAACGAGCGCTAATCGTTCAAAACAATCACAACATGGAGGCAAACGATGAAACTGGTGAAGGGACGCAGACGGGATATGATGGGAATGCTGACAGCAGTGGTTTTGCTGGCTGTGCTGCTGAGCAGCGTATCGGCAAACAGCAGCAATCCAGGGCAACCATTATTGAACGACATTGGCGGAATTGTCAGCTTCGCAGGCACTGACAAGCCTGTAATCGGGGCAGAAGTTGTCACGGCGCGTGCGAACCTGGTGCGTGTGGCTACTACGAATGAGCGTGGCGAGTACACGATTAGCGATCTTATCGGCGGGAGCTACACCGTCAGTGTACGTCCGGTGGAGCCACCGAGCACCGTGTCGCCAGACTGGGTGTTCACCGATGAGCCGCAGGTCATTGACTTGCCGCCCAGCCGGCAAGTTAATCTATCGGTGACAACGGCGGACGTGACGGTAGTCGGGAGTCTGGCGGCACCCGGCAGCATTGGGTTCAGCGAGGGCAACCGGGCCTGGGTTCGCGCCGAAAACCAGGAAGGCCAGGGCAACACCGTGCAGGTCAGTGCAGACGGGCAGTTCAGCATCCAGGTACTACCAGGCGCGGTGCTGCTGCGGGTGGTGCTGGAAAATCCGGCCTGGGCCACCGCGCCGGAGGTTACGGGTATGGCGTACTTCGGCGAAAGCGGCGAAACGATCCTGGTTGACGGCGATCCAGGCACGACCGCAATCGATCCGATCGGCATTGATCTGAAGGCGGCCAGCATCACCGGCCAGGTGCGGGTGCAGGGCGGCGCAAGTAGCGAGCCGGGTGTGGCCATCCCGGTGCGCGCCTGGCGCATCGACGGAACGGAATACGAGCAAACTCTTACTGACGAAGCCGGCAACTACGTGCTGCCAATTACCGAGGGTAGCTGGCTGATCCGGGCTGTGCCGGGCAGCGGGCAAGATTTTGTCCCGGCTGAAAGCCCACAGCTCCAGCGTGGCGTGCAAACGGGCGAAGAACGGCAACAGGATCTGCTGATCGCCGTCGCCGATGTCGAAATCAGCGGGCGCGCCGTGGACAGCGTAAGCGGCGAAGCGCTGGGCGCGGGCGCCGACGGGCGTGTCTACAGCCTGTACCGTGACCCGGCGAGCAGCAAAGCAATTATGGGGCCGGCAGCAGCGCTGGTAGACGGCGAATTCACGCTGAAACTGGCTGCGAGTGTTGCGATGAGCTATAGCGTAGGACTGCACTTTCCAATGGACGGCGAATACACCGCCCTGAGCCGGGCCCAGTTGAACCTCAACAACCCGCCGGCCAGTCTGGATATTCCAGTGGCAGCCGACAACTCGCGGATCAGCGGCACACTGCGAAACCGAGATGGCTCGGCGGCACGGGGCGTGCCGGCGGTGGTGCTGGGGGCCAGCGATAGCGGCGGCTGGGCTCGTACTTATGTGAATCCAGTGACGGCGAATTACAGGCTGGATGTTGTCTCCACTGAACTGCGCGGCAATGGCGGCAGTACCTGGCGTGTGCGGCCCATCGTCGATCCGAGCACCGGTTATGTGCTCCAGCGACCGGCACTCGAACGGGTCTTTCTGCCCTACAACAATGGCGAAGGCAGCAACGTCGGCGGGATTGATTTTACCGTGATCGACATCGACAGTCTGGGCCGGATCAGCGGGCAGGTGCTCGGGCCAGGCGATGAGCCGGCAAAATATGCGCGAGTCGCCATCAGCGAGATCAGCGCAGACAGCAGCACGGCACTGCGGGTCTGGACGTATACTAACCGCGAAGGATGGTATGAACGGGCTGTACCGCCGGGACGTTACCGGGTGACGGCGTACTGGTGGCGCCAGGGCAACCGAATAATCGACCCGGCACCGGTACAGGTGGAAGTCGCCACGGAGCAGCAAGTCGCAGCCAACCTGAGTTTCCGCAGCAGCGACGTAACCTTGAGCGGAAGCGTGAGCTACCAGGGCGCAGCCTACCCCGGACTGGTGCGGGCGCGGTCGGAAGACGGAGCGGTAGTACACAGCCGGGCGCAAGACGACGGCCAGTACGAACTGGCACTGCGCAGTGGATTGAGCTGGACAATCCAGGCTGTCTCGTCGGATGAGAGCAGTTTTCTGCGCAGCCAGGCCGAACAGGCGATACCGGCGATCAGCAATAGCACGGCAACGCTGCCGGAGCTGGTTCTGGAACTGGCGGCGCCCATCCCGGAGAGCCAGATTTTCAGTTTCGAGGCGGAACTGGATCAAATTTTTACGATGGGCGATGGTTCGCAAGTGCAGGTGCCGGCGGGCGCGATACAATCAAGCGGCAGCACAATCCTGACAGTGCGACCACTACCGGAACTGCAGAGCGCCGGCAATCTGGAACCCATTAGCTTCGGTTACCGGTTGAACGCTTATGACAGCAACAGACGGCCGCTGAGCAAATTTGCCAGCCCGGTGACTCTGATCCTCCCATTTGCCGCGAGCGATCTCGCAGCCCTGGGCGTAACGCCGGAGCAACTGGTGCCGGCCTATTGGGACGAAGCGACCTCAAGCTGGAAGCCGGTGGAGAACGTAATTGTAGTGGTTGATCAAAACGGCGACGGCGAAGTCCAGATCAGTGTAGATCATTTCACCGATTTTGCCCTGCTGGCCGGACTGAACAGCGGAGCCTTGCAATCCTACCTACCAGTCATTATCCAGTAGGGCGAGTTCCTGTCATTGACAGTGACAGGATTTACGCAATCGGCGTTGGCACCGGCCGCACCAGGGGCTTGTTCGCCTGCGGCAGGGAAAGTACCGTTTTATTGCTGCCACAGGCAAAAAACGCCTGGTGCGGCGCGAGCAACCACGCGCACGCGACCGCTGTCATTGACAAGCACACCTGGAAGGATTAGGATAAAGGGCACATTGCACATAAAACCATAAACTTGATGGCTACGCAATCTGATGGATCAACGCCGATTGATGGTTCAGAAGTTTTCGCCGATAGCAGCAAAGAAAGGAGCACGGTATGCCCACTTGGAATACAGCAATGGCTCTTCTGCGTCAGGGAAAACCACGCAGTGAAGCAAACTATGCCAGCCGGGAGGATCACGACCAGGCATTGCAGGAATACGAAGCGGCACTGAGCCTGGTTTACAACGAAGTGCAAGAACGGATCAAAGTCGAAGCGGAAGGGCTCCGTGATTTTCTAGACAACTGGCACTACCAGGGCTGCACTACCGCCGACTGCATCGCCGACGAGTGGGATCGCCAGAAGAACGCCTCCGAACGAATTTAGGCCGCCGATTTCGCCTGTGTCATAGCGACAATACCGCATCGGAGAGGGCGAATTGCCCTTTCTGATGCGGTATTGTCATTGACAAACCAGTGCAAAAGTGCTATGATGGACAGACACAATATGTCAACTTGCAGTAACATCTGGCGATAGCTCCCGCTAGAGAACCTCCCGGAACCGTAGCGTGGGGCATACCGACATATCTGCAATTCCTGCCGGCATAATGAGGAACCGTATCAATGGTGATACTGGAATGAAAGGAGGCCGGTCATGCTGCATACCTGGCAAGCAGCACTGGCGATTTTGCGCCAGGGCCACCCGGAAAGCCTGGCAAGCTTTGCGAGCAAACGTGAGCTTGCGCTGCGGGAGTACGAATGGGCACTGAGCCTGGTATTCGATGAAGTGCGCGAGCGCATCGGTACATCAGATGATGGCTTACGCGATTTTCTGATCACCTGGCACTACCGAGGCTGTGAGACCGCCGAGTGCATTGCCGACGAGTGGGACATACAGAAAGTCGCTTCCGAATGCATCTAGGTGGCAAAAAGCAGGAACCCGGCACAATGTGCCGGGTTCCTGCTTTCTAATCGAAGAGTCGAAGAACGGTTGCTCTATGCATAAGATGTTGCAGCTTCGCTGCAACATCTTATGCATAGAGCAACTTTTTATCGTTTAGGGGCCGGGGGGCGGGGTTTGCGGATAGGCAATACCGGCCTCAATGCCCCATTGGAACCAGTTGTTGACCACCGGCCCGGAAAGGATCACCCCGATTGCGCCGGTGACACCGCATAACCAGGCAAACCAGAAGGCCCAGAGGTGAATGCTGTAGGCATTGGCATTAAAGCCCATCACCCAGCGCCAGAAGAGCTGGGCACGCTCAGTGCCGGTACCAGGCGCCTCAATTTCAGCCCATTCCTCGTGGGCGGCATATTTCTCGAGCGACCAGATAGTCGCCGCGTGCATCGAGAGCAGCAGGGTCGAGCCGAGCAGGAAGAAAATCGAGAGCATGTGGAAGGGATTGTAGTAGAAATTCCCATAACGCACACTCACATTATTCGTCCAGTCGAGCAGCGCCTTAATGCCGTGGGCCGGCGCTTCCGACCAATCCTGCATAACCATCGGACGGATGACATAGATCGCCAGGTAGAGAATGATCGCACCGGTAAAGCCATAAGCCAGATAAGGCCGAATACCAAGCGCCCGGGCACGAGTATAAATATGCATATACCAGGCAAAGATCGAAACCGTCAGAAAGAAGGTTGCAATCAGCCACCAGCCGCCCTGGTTAAGCGGAGCCCAGGCCAGGCCGAGAGAGGCCGGCGGCGGATCGAGTTGCAAAACGACAAAATATTTAGCGAAGGCGACTGGATTAAAGCCGACCTGTTGCAACATCGTCGCGAGCCAGATGAAAGTAAAAACACCGCCGGTTGCATACGCAACCGCATTCCAGAAACCGAGGTAAAACGGGCCAAGCTGTGAGTCAAAGCCCAGATTCTCCAGAACTGGAACGTAGAACGGCTTCGTAATGCGTCCGTCGCGCGTCCCAAGTTGCAGATCGCCACTTGGATCGCCGCCGGAAGTCATGCCAGCTGTAGCCATTTGCGTTCCTCCTTAACGATTAAACCCCGCTCCACCAGGGCAAGTTATTCCAGAAGTTCCAGAAAGACACCCAATCCTGTACCGGCCAGCCCGAGAGCAAAATACAGAGATTAGCCGAGAGGATGCCACCAGCCGCCACAATCGCGCCGAGGCGATGGATGCCGGTTTCGCCGACAGAATAGAACTGCACATCGCGGAAGAACGTATCTTCGATGTCGGCGCCGAGCGGGCCACGGTACTGAACCGCACTCAAGATCAGCGAGCCGTGGGCAGCGAGCAAAAACGTCGATGTGAACAGGCCGGTGATACCGATGGCATGGAAGGGGTTATAGAAAAAGTTATTGTAGCGATAGCCAAAGTTCGACACCCAGTCGAGATGGGGCATAATCCCGAGCACAAAACCCTCGTGCCACTGACCGAGCGCAATGGGCCGCAAAAGCTGGAGCGTTACCCAGGACGAGAAGACAACGAAGAAGGAAATCGGGACGTGGTAGCCCATATCGAGCTTCATACAGACGTCGACTTCCCGCATAAACCAGGCAAAAAATGCCAGGGTGGTGAAGAGCACCGTCATCTGCCAGACGAAACCAGGTTCACCGGGACCGACAAACGCCAGCCCGACATCAGCGGGCGGCGGATCGATGCGCCCGGCGAAGAAATTCTGGGCATAGTTGAAGGGACCTTGAAAGACGGTTTCGTTCAGGTAGAAATAGGAACCGATAATGATCGCGAAAATCGAAATGAACCCCCAGAAGCCCACATAGAAGGGCCCGAACCAGAAATCGAAGGGATCATTGCGAAAGATCGCCGTAAACGTCGTTTTGCCACGAATACGATAGACCTGCTCGATCTCTTCCACCGTTCGGCCGCCAGGGACGCGGGTACCGCGAGCTCCCGGTTCGACTTCATACGACAAGTCAGGGAAGCGCGGGTCTTTGGGTAGCTTTCCACTCATAACCAGACCTCTCCAGGCACTTGTACCGCGGCCACGGCCAGTCCGCGACAGTGCATTTGCTTAAAAGACAAAAGCTTTTTGGTAAAAGCTTTCATATAGATCCAGGAAACAATTTCGCTAAAGAAAATAATTTGCGGCTTTTCTGAAGTATAGTACAATTTCCGACTGCTTGTCAAGCAATGTGATATCGCCTTGAAGCGCCATAGAATAGCGAAATAGACGCTAGCGGATGCGAAGGAAGGACAGTATCGCTTACCGCAATGCTGTGCATTCGGCGTGCGGTTCTTTTGCATGAGAAGCAAAGAGAGAATACACACAGCAGAACCATCAGCCGCGTGTGTTGCCCAATTCGAGGCTTCGTGCTACACTGCGCGCCGGAAACGCGGGTTGAGGTGCAATTGTATGACCAGTGATATACGGGTTTTGCACGATGGCGAATGGCCGGAATTTGCAGCGATTGTGCGCAACGCCTACCCGGCTTTTGATGCAGCGAGCAATGAAGAAATGGTTGCCCGCTTGCAACAGCGGCAGCAGGATTACCCGACATCGGCGCTGGTCGGCCTGTTTCGCGATGGGCAATTGCGGGGAGGCATGCGGCTCTTTGATTTTGAAATGCGGCTTTTTGAGCAGCGCGTGTTGATGGGCGGGGTTGGCCTGGTAGCGGTAGACATGCGTCACAAGAAAGCAGGCATTGCCCGAGCATTGATCGACTATGCTCTGCGCCACTATCGCGAACGCGGAGCCAGCCTGGTATCGCTTTACCCCTTTCGGCCCGATTTTTACCGCCAGATGGGCTTCGGCTATGGTAGCCCGATGTACCGCTATACCATAAAACCAGCGGCTTTGCCGCGCCAGGGCGACCGCAGCCGGGTACAATTCTTACCGCATAGTGACTGGCCGGCGGTGCATGCCTGCTACGAACGTTGTTTTGCGCGCATGCACGGCCTGTACGCCCGCAGCGCCGACTGGTTCCGGCGCTGGCTTGCAGAAACACTGGCCAATCCGCGCAACCGGTTGATCGGCTATCGCCAGGGTGAATCGCTGACCGCCTACCTGACGTTTGCGTTTCAGCCCGGCAAAACCTTCTTGCAAAACTCGATTCTCGTGCATGAGATGCTGGCCGAACACAGTGTGGCACTGAACGGCTTACTCAGCTTCTTGCATTTTCAATATGATCAGATCCAGGAAATCGTACTGGATACCCAGGAGGAATATTTTTACCTGTGCCTGCACGATGTACGTGACGGCTCAAACGACTTGATTCCACCCGTTTACCATCCAAGCCACCGGGCAGGAATTGGCCTGATGTACCGCCTGGTGAATACGGCCGGCTTCTTCGCTACGCTGGACGATCACCGCTTCGGGCCGGTGGATTATACGCTGGCCATCGACCTGCGCGACGATTTTTTGACAGAGCAGGCCGGTACGACCGTGGTACGGTTTCGCGATGGGCGCCCGCAGGTGCTGGCAACAGGTAGCAGCGCCGATGTGCGCATTGTGCTGGACGGCGCCGATTTTGCGGCACTGGCGCTAGGCAGTATCGAATTTGGTGCCTTGCAACGACTGGGCCTGGCGGCTATTTCGGACGAAAGTTGTAGTTTCCTGGTGCAGAACACCTTCCGAGTCGAGCGGCGGCCCATCTGTTTGACCCGATTTTAGATTGAGGATACACTAAGCAAGTTTATGATATTTTGCGCTACTTTGAGGAAGGAGCAATGTGACTATGGCGGCGGGAACGACTTCAGATCTACGTAACGGGATGGTGATCCGTTATAACAACGAGCTCTACCAGGTAGTCGAATTTCAGCATGTGGCACCGGGCAACTGGCGGGCATTTGTGCGCATGAAACTCAAGAGCTTGCAGAGCGGCAAAGTGATTGAAGACCGGGTGCGTGCCGGCGCCGACATCGAAATGGTACGAATTGAACGGCGCCCGATGCAATATCTGTATCGCGATGGCGAAGCGTTTGTATTTATGGATAACGAGACTTACGATCAGTTGCCGGTGAACAGCGATATGGTCGGCGTGCAGGCTCAGTTTATGAAAGAAAATGAAACGGTGGAACTGGTTTTCGATGATGAGCGCGAAGACTTGCTGGGCGTCGAATTGCCGATCTTCGTTGAACTGGTGGTTACCGAAACGATGACGGCAGTGCGTGGTGATACGGCAACCTCGATCAACAAACCGGCAACCCTGGAAACCGGTGCCGTCATCTCGGTGCCCGGGTTCGTCAATGAAGGTGATGTGTTGAAAATCGATACCCGGACAGGCACGTATATTGAGCGCGTAACGAAGTGAGGAATTGGGGAACTGAGGAACCGGGGAACCAGAGAATCAGAGAGCCAGAAAATGAGAGGTCGAGAGGTTTCGGCGTGATGGCTGCTGATCGCCGGGTTCTGGTTCTGTAGTTCGCTGGTTCCGTGGTTCTTTTTATATTTAGCGAACTTGATATTTGCTCCAATGAGCCTGGACGGTGCAGAGTTGATTGTACCAGGTGCCGAGGGGTTCAAGGCGCACACTGCCGTCTGCGGGGTCATAGGCAAAAACTGCCCGTTCAAAGTATTGCAGCGTGCGGTGCCGGCCATCAAAGGCGGTAGCAGTGAATGCTTCGGAGATGGGGTAGCCGAAAACATCGCCACCGCCGTAGCGCTGCCAGAATTCGCGAAAGGCTTCGTGCAGGCGGTGCCCGGTTTGCTCGAAGTACAGCGGGGCGATTGATGGATCAGCGGCGGCAGGAGCAATCTCGCCGAAGAGGCGTGCTTTGTGGGCGGCAGTACCCAGGGGTGCGGGTTGAACCAGGTCGGGAGTATCGACACGGGCGCTGTGCAATTCCAGTTGGGCGCGGCTAAACATCTGGCTGAGGCCATCATCGGTGAAGCGAGCCGGTTCAAGCGGCAGGCCGAAGAGCATTTCGCCACCGTGAGCAAGCCAGTAGCGCCAGATCACGGCAGGAACATTGACCCCATTCACCTGCTGATCGGCGGGAAGCGGCAGAGTCTCGGCAGTCGCCTGCATGACGGCGCGCAAGCCGGCCAGATTTTGCGCAAACTCGGACTGATCGCCGGTAAGCAATTCAGGCGTAATGGCGGCGATACCCAGGCTAGCGGCCCAATCGTGCATACCACCGGTGATCTGATAGCTAGACCAGTAGCGCGTATAAGCGTAGCCGGCGGCTTCAGCGTAGCGTTGCGCCATGCGAATTGAGGGCGGATGCTCACAGGAAGCCGGAAAAACCAGGCCGGCATTGCTATGGAGAAAAATCGCGCCGGCAGCATCGAGCAAGAAATTGCGAATCAGGCGGCTCTCAGGCTGCGATTCAGGAAAGGCACCACCTGTATCAGAAACAAGACCACGGGCACCGAAGACCGTCATACGCCAATCGTTTTCAGGGCAGGCATCAAGGTTGGTATTCATGTTGCGGTTGAGATCAACGCCGGCGCCGTCGAAGCGACTGCCGAGTGCCAGGCCATCGGGATTCAGAACCGGAATGAAGTAGAGGCGCACATCCGGCGGCACTTGCTGGGGATTTTCCTCGAAATACGCGATCAATTGCAACGTCAATTGATGCGTATTGGCTTCAGCGCCGCCGTGAGTGGCACCGACAACCACAAGTTTGCGCGGCCCATCACCAATACGCAGGACTTCGATGGGGCGGCCCTGGCCTGATGTACCAAGAACCGATCGGGTCATCGGCGTTGCCTGGGCGCGCAGCGGAGGCGGCGCCCAGGCAACGCCGATGAGCAGAATCAGACAGAACAGCAGCAACCTGGGGGCTAGATAGGCCATGGATTACAAATCACAGGTTATA
The DNA here is from genome assembly GCA_034437175.1 of Chloroflexaceae bacterium. Lineage (GTDB taxonomy): Bacteria > Chloroflexota > Chloroflexia > Chloroflexales > Chloroflexaceae > DAOTUJ01. Next base: position 79,190 of record DAOTUJ010000155.1, read on the forward strand.
GGTTACGGTATTTCAATGTTTCACCGTAACATTATACCACTGTTCGTCCGGCGCCCAGCGTATCGATGCGTTCGCCGTGGTGCTGTTGCAGGATCTGGCGGGCGCGGGCAGCATCATTGATGTTGGGGACGAGGACGCGCAGGAAGGTTTCGCGGGACACCGGCGTAGCCTGCGGCACGGTGATATTGCGCGCCATCCCACGCTGAATGACGGCTCCGTAGACAGCCCCGACAATCGCACCAAACACCGCACTGGCAATGCTCCAGGTCAGCACCATCACAATCATAGTCGACCATGCGGTATTGACGTTGGGTAGCGCCATGCCGAGCATGCCGATGGGCAAACCGACGGCAAGAGCCAGACCGGCACCGATCAACGCGGCATAGCCAATCGTCGGGCCAGTGGGAGCCGCAACCGATTCGCTGAACGGTCGCTCGGGTATTTCCTGTAATTCGATTTCAGCGTACCCGGCGGCGTGCAGATCCTCAATCGCTTCTCGCACCTCTGCGGTATGATGAAAATAACCGCGTACAGCTTTCATAGGAACCTCCCTTCAAATAACAATGCTCTATCGCATGGTATTGCAAGAAGTTTGCCAGGGAGCAGTGAATGCAAACGGAAGGGATAGCATAGAGCCGGGAGACCAGGCATAAGAAAGGACAATGTATGCAGTTGGAACTACGTTCGCCGCTGGATATGCATTTGCATTTGCGGCAGGGATCGATGCTAAAACTGGTAGCCCCGTTGAGTGCGCGCAGTTTTGCCGGGGCGGTAGTGATGCCGAATCTGATTCCGCCGCTCACCGATATGCCGGCACTGGCGGAATATCGTCGCGCCATCGCAGCAGCCAGCGTTGGTGAGATATTCGAGCCGTACATGACGCTGTTTTTCACATCTTACACTGAAGCTGAGTTGCTGGCGGCGCACGATCAGATTATCGGCATCAAACTCTACCCGGAGGGCATCACGACGAACAGCAATGGTGGGATGCGCAGCCTGACCGAAGCGGCTCCGACCCTACGATTGATGGAGGAAATGGGCATTCCGCTGCTGGTTCACGGTGAAAGCCATGGCTTTGTGATGGATCGGGAACACGAGTTTCTGGCAACCTATGATGAACTGGCGCGGACGTATCCGCAGCTCAAGATCATTATGGAACATATTACCACACGGGCAGCGGTCGAATTCCTGGGCCGGCACGAGCATATCTATGCAACAATGACCCTGCACCACCTGGCAATTTCACTGGACGACGTAGCCGGCGGGCTATTGCGTCCGCACCTGTTTTGCAAACCGATCGCAAAGCGGCCGGAGGATCGTGAGGCGCTGCTGGCAGCAGCGCTGGCGGGGCATCCACGCGTCATGTTCGGCAGCGACTCGGCGCCACACCCGGTTGATCGCAAAGAGAGCGCGGGTTGCGCCGCCGGCGTATTCACGGCTCCGATGGCGCTGAGCATGCTGGCGGAACTATTCGAGCAGCATGGTGCGCTGGAGCAACTCCAGGCTTTTGTGTCCGACAATGCGCGCCGGATCTACGGCATCGAACCGCCCGAAAAACGGGTCGTGCTGACAAAGCAGCCCTGGATCGTGCCGGAGCGCTACGGAGATGTGGTACCATTTCGGGCCGGGGAGGAGATGCGCTGGCTGATGGCTGATGGTTGATGGCTGCCGAACCTATCACTCAGCGCTTTTTATGATAGCGCGTTCGAGGCGTAGAAGCTCGGAGCGTTCGGTAATATACATCATGGCGGCGATGACTTCCCAGCCGGGGCCGGGACCGGCGAGATCGATGAGATGATCAATGGCCGAGTTGAGCCGGCGGATGGTATAAGGATCGTTGCGATTGAGCAGCGTCAAAGCATCGTAGACAGCGAGAATAGCGTGGCGTAGCCGCAAGCCGCGGGCAACCTGTTCTTGATGGTCAGTCGAACGAGAACTCGGTGCGGCCATAATAAGGACACCTCTGGCGATGAGAAAACTATCGTGTGTAGTAAAATGAGTGCCAAAAATCGCCCCGGATCAGGAAACGGCCATGATCACGGTAGCTTCATTATAGACCGGGCCTGAACCAGACTATGACCAGCCTCAGGCACCGAGCGGCAAACCGGGCACAACATCACGGCCCCAGTCGACGGCGGATTGGGGAGCAAAACGAAAGAAGGCCGCAGCGGCCACCATAGCGGCATTATCGGTGCAGAGCGCAATCGGCGGAAAGCGCACCGGCAGATCGGCAGCGCGGCGACAGAGCTCTTCGCGCAAGCGCAGATTGGCGGCGACACCGCCGGCCAGCAAAATCTCGGTGGCGGCGTAGCGGCGGGCAGCATCGACCGTTTTGGCCGTCAACACATCAACGACGGATTCCTGGAAAGCGCAAGCCATCTGAGCAACAAAATTGCTACTCAGCGCAGGCGGCGCCGATTCATCGGCAGCTTCAGCGGGGCCGGCCGGGGGAGCATTTTTACCACGGCGAGCCTCGTTGCGAACGCGACCAGTACGCACCTTCTGCTCGCGTTCCTGCTGATCCTGAACCCGATGCAGCACGGCCGTCTTGAGACCGCTGAACGAGAAATCGTAGGTTTCGCGAAGCCAGGCACGCGGCAAACTGCTGCCGCCGGCACTGCTGGTGGCGGCTACCTGTTGAATCGCCGGACCACCGGGGTAGCCGAGACCAAGAATGCGGGCCACCTTATCGAAAGCCTCACCGACGGCATCATCGCGCGTCTGACCGAGGAGCTCGTAGTCGCCGTGGTTGCGCAGCAATGCCAGCAGGGTATGGCCGCCACTGACGACCAGAGCGACCAGGGGGAACTGCGGCGGCGCGGGACTGAGCGCACCCTCGGCGGCATGGTCGAGCCAGTTGGCATAGATATGCGCTTCGAGGTGATTGACCGGAATGAAGGGCAGACCGCGCCGCCAGGCCATCGCTTTAGCGGCATTCAGACCGGTGAGCAAGGCACCACTGAGACCGGGACCATAGGTTGCCGCGACGGCATCGATGTCTTGCCAGCCGGCGGGCAGGACAGCAAGCGCCTCTTCAACAACGGGAGCCAGGCTGAGAATATGCTGACGCGAAGCCACCTCGGGCACGACGCCGCCATAGCGGCGGTGGGCATCGAGTTGCGAGGCGACGACGTTGGAGCGCAGGACGCGCCCGTCGCGCACGACGGCAGCGGCGGTTTCATCGCAGGAGGTTTCGAGAGCCAGGATGGTGCGCGGCGCATCGGTTTCAGGCATCGTGCTGATTTCCTTTAAGGCGTTCGAGTTCTTCACGCAGGCGGGCGAGCTCGGCTTCGGCGGCGCGGCGGGCCTGGGCATTTTCGAAGGGCTTGAGCAGGCGCTCGTTGCTGGCCAGATCGATCAGGCGCAGGCTGCCGTTTTCGCGCAGCAAGAGCAGGCCCAGCTCGCGGCTTTGCAGCGCGCCGTCGGCATCGGGCGCAATTGGCGCATAGACACCGTTGGCCAGGCGGTAGCCACGCAGCGGCGGTTTGAGATACTCGGCAAACGGATCGAAGAGGAAATATTCCGCCACCCCCAACCGGGCATAGAGTTCCAGCTTCTCCCGTTCGTCTTCGCGGCGAGTGCTCTTCGAGGTAACCTCAATAATAAAGCAGGGCGCCGGTTGTTCCTTCCAGAGCTGGTAGATCCGGCGTACCTGCTTAGAAACACCTTTGACCACGAAGACATCGGGCACCACCGAGCGCTCGGGGCGACCCTCTTCGTAATAGAGAAACATATTTCCGCCGACATAAACATCGGCTCGCTCGCGCAGATAATCGCGCAAGGTCTCGATGGCGTCGGTAATCTCCTGACGATGAATTTCGGTTTCGCCCAGGGGTTTGCCGTCCGATTCGGGATAGATGATGCCCGGGCGCAGGATACTGACCTGATCCATAAGTATCTTTCCATGCCGACCACAATGCGGCCAGCATGGAAAGCGAAGCAGGGGCGATCTGTGCTGCCGCAGGCGGCCTGATTGCTGATTATGTTCTGCATTTTAACATGACTTGCGCAGCCGGCGCTGATACTGGCTGGGCCAGGAGCTTTTTCGCCTGCGGCAGCAAGGAAGCAACGATTTTTATTCGTTTGATTTTGCGGCTTCGCCGCAAAATCAAACGAATGTAAACGGTTTTCCGCCCTACCAGAGGTGAAAAACATCAATCTCAGGCCAGGGTCTCGGCCATGTCAATAGCTTTGAGCAGGGCGGCAGCTTTATTGCGGCTTTCTTCGTATTCGGCCTGCGGATCGCTGTCGGCGACGACGCCGCCGCCGGCTTGCACAAAGGCCACGCCGTTCTGCACCAGCATGGTGCGCAGACTGATGCAGGTATCGAGATCGCTGTTGAAGCCGATGTGGCCGACGCAGCCGGCATAGATGCCGCGGCGGCTCTGTTCAAGTTCGGCGATAATCTGCATCGCACGGATCTTGGGCGCACCGCTGACGGTGCCGGCCGGGAAACAGGCCCGCAGCGCATCGAGCGCACGCATATCCTGGCGGAGCTTGCCGGTGACATGCGAGACCAGGTGCATGACGTGGCTGTACTTCTCGACGATCATATACTCGGGCACCGTGACCGTACCGGGCCGGCTGACCCGCCCGATGTCGTTGCGGCCCAGATCGACAAGCATGAGGTGCTCGGCACGTTCTTTTTCGTCGGCGCTGAGCTCAGCGGCGAGTTCGGCATCTTCGGCGGCATCGCGGCCGCGGCGGCGGGTACCGGCGATAGGATGGGTGAGCACTTCGCCTTCCTGGACGCGCACCAGCAACTCAGGCGAAGCACCGACGAGATCGCCCTCGGCAGTGTGCAAGAAGAACATATAAGGCGAGGGATTGATGGTGCGCAGAGCGCGGTAAATGGTAAAGGGATCGGCGCCGGTCGGTCGGCGAAAGCGCTGCGAGGGCACGACCTGGAAAATATCGCCGGCAGCGATGTACGCGCGGGCGTGCTCGACGGCAGCGACGTAGCGATCGGCAGTGAAATTCGAGGTCGTCGGCTGAGTGGGCGCGGGGCGGCCGGCAGTGTAGGAATGCGGCTCATAGTTGCGGGGCGCCACCGGCTGAGCGGCTTGCTCCTGCTCCTGCACATCGAGACGCTGCGAGTCGGGCAGGGGGCGGCGCAGACGGGTCACCATTTCCTCGATACGCTCGACGGCGCGCTGATATTCGGCGGCGAGATCGTCGGCATCGAGATGGACGTGCGAGATCACCAGGATCTTATGGCGCAGATGGTCGAAGACGAGCAGCGTATCAACGAACATCCAGAGGCCCTCGGGCATCTCGTAGTCGCAGGGCAGGGGGCGCGGCAAGCGCTCGAAGTAGCCGACAGTCTCGTAGCCGAAGTAGCCGACGGCGCCGCCGACGAAACGCGGCAGATCGGGCAGGCGGATCGGGCGATAGGCACTGAGGTTTCCTTCGAGAACCTTGAGCGGATCGTCGAACGCGAGGGTCTGCTTGTAGCCATTTTGCAATGACTGGGCAACACCCTGGTCGAGGCGCAGCACCAGGTAGGGATCGCTGCCCAGGTAAGAATAGCGGGCAATATGTTTGCCGCCCTCGACGCTTTCGAGCAGGAAGCTATAGGAGCCCTGGGCAATTTTCAGATAGGCCGAAACCGGAGTTTCGGTATCGGCCATAATTTCGCGAAAGATCGGACAGAGATTGCCTTGATCACGAAGCGGGCGCATCTCATCGAGTGCGGGACTATACATCGGGTACCTCCGGTGAATCCGGCTTCGGCAGCCGGGCTTTGTGTTGCTCAAGCCGCAGGGGCTGCTTCGCCTGCGGCAGCGCAGAAGTGTGCTCAAGCCGCAGGGGCTGTTTTGCCTGCGGCAGCAAGGTAAGGTTACGTTTTTCATTCTAGTGGGCAGCTTCGCTGCCCACTAGAATGAAAAGTGGGCAAAAGCGGTATTTCGCGGTCGCCACCGCGCAATTTGCGCTAGGCGCGAAAATAGCTCAAACCCATGGCTGCTTCGACCATGCGGATGGTATCGCGGGCAACGTTGCGAGTGCGAGCATTGCCGGCGGCCAGAATCTCGTCGACCAGGGCAGGATCGGCGGAAAAGCGGGCCCGGCGCTCGCGCATCGGTTCCAGAAAATTGTTGATGGCCAGGGCCAGTTTCCGCTTGACTTCGACGTCGCCGACTTTGCCCTGGCGATAACGATCTTTTAAGTCATTGACCTCATCCAGGTCAGGGTTAAAGGCATCGTGGTAGGCAAACACCGGGTTGCCCTCAACTTTGCCGGGAATATCGGCGCGAACGCGATTGGGGTCGGTGTACATACCGCGCACTTTCTGCTCGACGGTTCCGGCGTCGTCGGAGAGAAAGATGGCATTGCCGGCGCTCTTGCTCATTTTGCCCTGGCCATCGGTACCGGGCAGGCTGCCGACTTCGGGCACCAGCACATCGGGCTCGGGAAAGACTTCGCCATAGAGATAGTTGAAGCGGCGGGCGATCTCGCGGGTGATCTCGACGTGGGCCTCGTTGTCTTTGCCGACCGGGACAAGGTGGGCACGCGGCATGAGAATGTCGCCGGCCTGGAGTACCGGGTAGCCGAGCAGGCCGAGGGGCACCTGGTCTTCTTCGATATGGGCATTGCGCGCCATCTCCTTGATGCTGGGCAAGCGGCTCAGGCGCGGCACCGTCACCAGCATCTCGAACATCAGGTTGAGCTGATAGATCTCTTTGACTGCCGATTGCACATAGAATGTCACTTTATTCGGATCGATGCCGGCAGCCAGGTGATCGAGCACCAGGTCACGAATATGCGCGGGGATCAGAGCAATGTCGTCCTTATTGGGCTTCGTCGTCAGGGTATGCAGATCGGCGATGATGAAAAAGCACTCGTACTCATCCTGTAGCTTGATGCGGTTCGCAAGCGAGCCGACATAATGGCCGAGATGCAACTTGCCGGTCGGCCGGTCGCCGGTGAGAATGCGTTTGCGAACGGGTGTATCAGTCATTGGTTCCTCTCTTGTGTATGGCGCAAGCATAGCTGCCGCGTTCCCCAGTTATGTTCCTCATGCAAAAACAAGCAACCTGTTCGGACATCGCCGTTGTGCCACCGGCATCGCAAAGCCACCTGTGTTGCTCATCGCTCGTCACTGCACCAGGCGGCCCACCAGTGGCGGAGTTTCCGGGCGCTGAGCAGCAGAAATTCGCGGTCGTTGCTGAATACCTCAAGCGTGATGGTATCGTCGTAGTGCTGCTGTTTGAGCAGATCGACGACCTCGGGCCAATCGATGAAGCCGGCACCAAGCGGCAGATGGTCATCGCTACGCCCGCGGTTATCGCTCATATGCACATGGGCCAGGCGATGGCCGAATCGCTCGATCATGGCCGCGATGCGATTGGCGCCAACGTTAGCGTGGCCGACATCGAGATGAAAGCCAAGCCGATCATCGGCATTGAGCACACGTTCGATTTCGGCAACACCGAAGGCGGCATCGGGCGGATGCTCAACAATGATCTGCAGATTGTATGCAGCGGCACGTTCGGCCAGTTCAGCGAAACTCTGGCCGGCAAGCGCCAACCCGGCATCGCGCCCGATCAGCGGCACCGAGCGGCCCAGGTGTACATTGACCCGGTCGGCACCGAGGCCGGCAAAGAGCTCGAAAGCGGCGGCAACCGCGTCAACGGCAGCCCGGCGCACCCCGGGATCGGGCAGCGCGAACGGCAGATACCAGGCGGTATGGCCAACCACACCCAGGCCGGTAACCTCGAGTACATAGCGCAATTCAGCGGCATCGATATGATCGAGGGTAGCAGCGGGCGCCTCGATTGTCAGGTCAAGAAACTCGAAGCCATTGGCGGCAGCCCAGCGGGCCTCGGCCAGCGGATCGAGTCGCGGATCGTTCATCATTCCAACGCGCATCGGATGCTCCTCTCTTCATCTCGGATAAGGCGGGACTGGGCGGCCAGCGGGTTTTTTCGGCCAAACAGGCAGTTTCGCCTGCGGCAGCATGGAATTTTACTTCCGCAAAAGCTTGCATGATAGTTTTGCTTCGTTCACTTTTGCGACCCGGCTGCAAAAGTGAACGCACGGTAATTTTCTGCTATACTGGTGGCCGCAATAATATAGAGCTTTTACTAGAAAGGCTTTCTGATGCCGAAAAAGCATCATCTCGCAATTGGGCTGGTGCTCCTGATCAGCCTGCTGGCGGTAAGCGCACCGGCCCTGACGCTGGCCCAGGGCACCTCGTTCCGTAGCAGCGCAGCAATCGTTGCGCCACTTCAGCCGATCCGGGTCGACATCAGCATCGCCGGCTACGATGGCCCGGCGATCCTGCTGGTCTTCGACAGCGCCGGGCGCCCGGCCGGCGCCTTTGAATTCGCGGTAGCCGGCGGCAGCGGCAGTGTCGAAGTACTGCCGCGCGGCACGCTGGGCGAGCACCGGGCGCTGCTGTTCGCCGCAGGCCGCCAGGTTGCCGAGGGCAGGCTGTATCGCCTCGACGCCGAAACCACCCTGCGCAGCGGCGTGGCCGAAATCGACGGACTGTACCCGCGGATCCGCCAGTTTATGCAGGGTGCGCTGCTCGAATATGAACTGGACGGGCGCGTCGTACGCGGTTATCGTTCGCCCGACAGCCCACTGCTCTGGCTGCGCGACCATTATTACCAGGGGCGCGGCTTCCGTTACTTCGACAACGAAGTGCGCAGCTTGCTCGACGCCTTCCGCGACGCCCAGTACCCCGACGGCAGCCTGCCCGATTTTGTGGCGCGCCCGGAATACGGCATCCCAGCCTTTCGCACTCCAGTCGAAGCCGATGTCGAATATCTGTATGTGCTGGCCGTCTTCGATGCCTGGCAGATGACCGGCGACGACGTGTGGCTGCGTTCGCACCTGGAGCCAATGCAGCGGGCGCTGAACTACACCCTGACCAGCCCGCTACGCTGGGAACCGGCGACCGGCCTGGTCAAACGGCCTTTCACCATCGACACCTGGGACTTCGAGTACGGCCCGACGACGACCGACCCGAACAGCGGCCAGCCGGCACCGCGCCACTGGATCGACACGCAGACCAGGTGGGGCGTATTCCATGGCGACAACACCGGCCTGGCGATGGCGCTGCGCGCAATGGCTGTGATGGAGCGGCAGTTCGGCCAGTGGGACAGCGCCTGGCAACGCGAGCAACTCGCCAGTGACATTATGATCCGGCTGAACAATTTTAGCTGGAACGGGCGCTTTTTCACCCATCATGTCAAGTTCATTCCCTACGACGTACCGGGCGTCGACGAGGCCCGCCAGTTGAGCCTCTCGAACGCGCTGGCACTGAACCGGGGCGTGCTGACGCTGGAACAGGGGCGCGAGATTGTGCAAGAATACAACCGGCGGCTGAACCGACCCGGCAACCTGTCGTTCGCCGAGTGGTGGAGCATCGACCCACCCTTCCCGCCGGGCGCCTTTGGCCTGGCCGGGCGGCTGGGCGAACTACCGGGCGAATACGTCAACGGCGGGGTTATGCCGCTCGTCGGCGGCGAACTGGCGCGCGGCGCATTCAGCCACGGCTACGAGCAGTACGGCTTCGACATTCTACGGCGCTACGAATTCCTGGTGCGCGGCACCGGCGCCAGCTTCCTCTGGTATTATCCGACCGGCGGACCGGGCATTGGCCGCGACACCCTCGCCACCGACGGCTGGGGCAGCAGCGCCATGCTGGGTGCGCTGATGGAGGGCGCCGCCGGCATCGAAGATCGCGGCCTGCGCTACCGCGAAACCGTGATCAGCCCACGCTGGCCGGCCAGCACAGGCGGCCTGCTCGACCCGGTAAACCAGGCCTATGTTGTCACGCGCTATGCCGCCTCCGATGCCTACGCCGCCTACAACTGGCAGCGGCTGCCCGACAACCGCATCATCATCGAGGCCACCGGCAGCGGCGAGCGCACAACGGTGCGGACGCTGCTCCCCTACGAGATCAACCCGGAGCGAATACGCCAGGTGCTGTTGAATGGCCAGGCCTACCCGATCCGGATCGAACGCATCGGCGAAAGCAACTATGTGGTGGTGGAGGCCGCCGGCCCCCTTGTTCAGGTGCAGATCCGCTGGTAAGCGGCCTGGCGGGCCGCTCACCAGCGGTAAACATGATGCTGACCGCATCAGGGCTTTTTCGCCCCCGGCAGAGCGGAAGATACTATTTATTTCGTTCGTTTTGGCGGCTTCGCCGCCAAAACGAACGAAAAAGACCGTCATTTCCTTGCTGCCGCAGGCGAAAAACGCCTGTTGCGACGCGAACAACCACACCGACTGCGTAAGTCCTGTTGTTAAGAGTTGACGACGGGCAGGCCGGCCAGGGCCATAGCGATTTCCTCTTCAGGGTAGGCATAGTCGCGCAGTTTGCCGGCCTGGTAATCGATGTAGGCCTGCATATCGAAGTGACCGTGCCCACAGAGGTTGAACAGAATGACCTTGCGCTCACCGCTCTCTTTGCAGCGCAGCGCCTCTTTGATGGCACCGGCGACCGCGTGGTTGGCCTCCGGCGCCGGAATGATGCCCTCGGCGCGGGCAAACTGAATCCCCGCGCCAAAGGTCTCAAGCTGATTGGTCGACGTCGGCTCGAGCTGGCCCAGTTGCTGCAGGTGGCTCACCATAGGCGCCATACCGTGGTAGCGCAGGCCACCGGCGTGGAAGCCGGGTGGCACAAAATCGTGGCCCAGCGTATGCATCTTGACCATCGGCGTCATCTTCGCAGTGTCGCCGTAATCGTAGGCATACCTGCCGCGAGTCAACGAAGGGCAGGCCGCCGGCTCAACGGCAACGATGCGCGTAGTATGCTCACCACGCAAATTCGCACCGATAAACGGGAAGGCAATCCCGCTGAAGTTGCTACCGCCGCCGGTACAACCGACAATCACATCGGGGTAATCACCGGCCATTTCGAGCTGGGCCAGCGTTTCGAGGCCGATCACCGTCTGGTGCAGCAGCACATGGTTGAGCACACTGCCAAGGGCATAGCGCGTATCGTCGCGCTGCACCGCCAGCTCGACGGCCTCGCTGATGGCGATACCCAGGCTGCCGGTAGTGTCGGGGTGGGCAGCGAGCACCGCGCGGCCGGCGGCCGTGTCTTCGCTGGGGCTGGAAACCACCTTTGCGCCGAAGGCTTCCATCATCGCCCGGCGGTAGGGCTTCTGATTGTAGCTGACCCGCACCATATACACCAGCACCTCGATGTCGAAGAGCGCGCCGGCAAAGGCCAGCGACGAACCCCACTGGCCGGCGCCGGTCTCGGTGGTCAATCGTTTGACCCCTTCGAGCTTGTTGTAGTACGCCTGGGCGACAGCCGTATTCGGCTTATGGCTGCCGGTGGGACTGACGCCCTCGTATTTATAGTAAATCTTCGCCGGGGTATCGAGCGCCTTTTCGAGGCGCCGGGCGCGATAGAGCGGCGCCGGGCGCCACTGGCGATAGACGTTCCGAACTTCTTCAGGGATCTCGATAACCGGCTCGGTGCTGACCTCCTGCTGGATCAGGGCCATTGGAAAGAGCGGCGCCAGGTCAGCCGGGCCGACCGGCCGACCAGTAACGGGATGCAGCACCGGCGGCGGCGGGCTGGGCAAATCGGCGGCGATATTGTACCAGGTCGTCGGCATCTGGTCTTCAGAAAGCAAAAACTTGACAGTATCCACGTGAGCGATCCTTTCTCCAACAAAAAAACTCCCGATCCAACCATAGGATCGAGAGACGAAAAACATCGCGTTGCCACTCTCGTTCGCCGGCCCTCACGGGATAGCGCACTCAGCAGGTACTGTCGAACCAATGGTTCGCTTTATACCCTGCGCCCAGCTAACGGTGGCGTCTCCGGCGGCTACTACTGGCGGCAAGTGCCGAGTTCGTTCCGCGGCTCGCGGGCCCATTCCAGCCTGCTGTTGATACCGGCCTCACACCAATTGCCGGCTCGCTGGATCACATTTCAGGATGTACTCTTCCCGTTCACAGCCGTTTCTTTAGATGTGGCGGGAGTATACCACGGCTTTTGATGCCATGTCAATCGGCGGATACAATCAGGGTGTGACAGAAAGTTTTCCGCCCCTACGCTGAGTTCGCCAGCTCCCGTTGGCGACGGATGCTCCAGGCGCGCTTCCAAGGATGCGGCGGCTTGTCTGTCGGTGCGGGGTCTGGCGGTGGTGCCGGCACTGGTGTGGGTGGCTCTGGCACCGGTTCGGGTGGCGCGCTGATGATGGTGGCCTGTTGCCGCTGGCTGCGTCGGGCCTGC
>DAOTUJ010000156.1:0-32428 GCA_034437175.1 Chloroflexaceae bacterium
CAGGCGCTCCATATGGGCCAACAGCAGCGGCACGTCATCCACCCGTTCGGTATGTATCGTCAGTTGCTCGTTCATAGGACGAGCCTACCCGATGTTGCGAACCCTGTCCAGATTTAAGCGAACGATAAGCAAATAGCTTCGTTTGGGGAGGTTTTTGCGGCATTGCCGCAAAAACCTCCCCAAACGAAGCTGTGGTTGCCCAGGGCTCCGATTCGAGCGGCCGGGTTCTTGATCAGGGGCCGACAATCATAAAAATATTCTGGTCGAGATCGGCGAACATGGCCATGGTCATGCCCCAGGACTGCTTCTCGGGCGGCATGGTGAAAGTTACCCCACGGGCCTTAAGTTCTTCGTAGGTGGCATGGCAATCGGCGCTATCAAAGACTATGCCGGTAAAGATGCCGGCGCGGTCGGTAAAATCGCCCCCCGCCTGTGTCAGGCTAATCGTTGCCTGGGCATCGGCTGGCCCTACTTCTACCCAGCGCCCGCCTTCGGGTACCATAATATCTTCGCGTTTCACAAAGCCGAGTTTGTCGATGTAATACGCCAATGCCTGATCCTGATCCTTGACGAACACAGTCACCACCTGGATGTACCGAATCACCGAGTTCTCCTTTCATGAGAGCGATGCATCAAAAAAGTTAGCTAACTTTCTCAAGAGCAGGCCTGCCGAAACAGTGTATCATACCGAACGATTGTTCGCAAGTGGGTTTAGTGAGCCTCAGAGCATGTGCAAAGTCCGCATGTCACCCAGAACGGCAAAGATCGGCGTTGCCCATCGGCGCCTTCTCTGTCATTCCGAATGACGGATGGCCTGGCGGGCCAGTGCTACCGCGAGCAACGCGGGTGCATCCATCCATGCGCCACCGCGCTGGGCGATGATCGCCCGGCATGCAGCGTGTAGGGGCGCCCCAATGTGGGCGCCCGGACATGCCGGCATGGCATGGCATGGCATGACAAGGCATGGCCGCGCATGGCCGCGCATGGCCGCGCATGGCATGGCATGACAAGGCATGGCATGGCCATGTATGGCCGGGCATGGCATGGCCGCGCATGGTGGGCGCCCCGTTGACAATTATTGCCGCCGCAACCATCGCCGTGACCGGCACCGATATGGCATACTGTGCCGTATACGGCTCGGCCAAATGGGGGCCGGGCGCCTTTTGGGGGTAGGTTTTCTCTGAGCTCCGGATGGCCCTCACCCCCCAGCCCCCTCCTTTCAACGATAGCGTTTTTGTCAGATGGGTGATTTCCCGATCCGGCCCTCACCCCCCAGCCCCCGCTCCCGTTCAGCCTGGCGCGACGAATGCCTCACATGAACCCCTAACCCTCGCCGACGCCAGCCTGACAGGAGCGGGGGGGCCGGGCAACGGCGTTCTCGTGTACTCCCCTCGCCTGCCAGGCCGGCGCGCCATTGGAAAACGGTTTCGCGAACCAGACCCGCCGCGCCGGCCTGAGCGGGAGCGGGGCCGGGGGTGAGGGCCGTCCGGCCGGGCGAAAAACGCTAGAGTTGAAAGGAGCCCGGACCGGCGCAACGCCGCTGGGGGTGGCAGCGCCGTGAGCGCCCCTCGCCTGTCAGGAAGGCGCGGGACAGCGACCAGAAGGAGCGGTAGGACGCCGTTCGCGCCGCCTGACGGGCGCGGGCTTGGGGGTGAGGGCCATCTTTCAACGAGAGCGTTTTTGTCAGATGGGTGATTTCCCGATCCGGCCCTCACCCCCGGCCCCTCTCCCGCTCAGGCCGGTGCGGCGGGTCTGGTTCGCGAAACCTGGTTCTCATGGCGCACCGGCCTGGCGGGAGCGGGGAGCACACGAGAACGCCGTTGCCCGGCCCCCCCGCTCCTGTCAGGCTGGCGCCGGCGAGGGTTAGGGTTTCATGGGAGGCATTCGTCGCGCCAGGCTGTACGGGAGCGGGGGTTGGGGGTGAGGGCCGGATCGGGAAATCACCCATCTGACAAAAACGCTCTCGTTGAAAGGAGGGCCATCCCCCGTTGTACCGGCGACGGCAAGAAAACCTACCCCCAGAAGGGAGCGGGGGAGCGGGGGAGCGGTGCCAGTATTGATTCGGTGTGCTCTGTAGGGCGGTATAATGATGGCCAGTGTCAACTGCTGGAAGCAACAAGGAGCGACCCCGATGACCACGCCCACCACCGAAAACCCGCATTACTGGACCTACCCCGACCACAAGCGCGACATGGCCTTCGCCGCCTTCAGTGCCGACTACCCGGCCTATGCCGAAACCGGTCTGCTCGATGAACTGCGTGCCCGCGAGTATAGTCGCCTTGATCGCTTGCAGCAGGTTTACCTCGATTACACCGGTGGCGGGCTGTATGCCGATGGGCAGGTGCGAACCCATCTGGAACTGCTCGGCAGTCGGGTCTTCGGCAATCCGCATTCGCACAACCCCAGTTCACTGGCCAGCACCGCACTCGTGGAGCAGGCGCGCTCCGCAGTCATGGAATTCTTCAATGCGCATCCCGGCGAATATGAATTGATTTTCACGGCCAATGCCAGCGGCGCGCTCAAGCTGGTTGGCGAGTCCTTTCCCTTTGGCCCCGGCGACCGCTTTGCGCTCACGGCCGACAATCACAATTCGGTAAACGGTATTCGCGAGTTCGCCCGCAGCAAAGGCGCCGCCATCAGCTATGTGCCGCTGATGATGCCTGAGATGCGCCTCGATGACCAGGCGCTCATGGCCGCCCTGGCCCGGGGGCGCCACGGCGCCAATAATCTCTTTGCCTACCCGGCCCAGTCGAATTTCACCGGTGTGCAGCACAGCCCGCACTGGATCGGCTACGCCCAGGAACGTGGCTGGCTCGTCCTGCTCGATGCGGCAGCCTATGCACCCAGCAGTCGCCTCGATCTCGGCAGCATCCGGCCGGATTTTGTCACCCTTTCGTTTTACAAGATGTTCGGCTACCCCACCGGTGTCGGCGGTTTGCTGGTACGCCGCGAGGCGCTGCGCCGGCTGCGCCGGCCCTGGTTTGCCGGCGGCACCATCAGCATCGCCTCGGTGCAGGGCGACGGCCACTATTTCATTGAGGGCGGCGAAGCCTTCGAAGACGGTACGATCAATTATCTCGCGCTGCCGGCCATCGAGATCGGTCTGCGCCATATCGCCGATATCGGTATCGAGACCATCCACCAGCGCGTGCAGTGCCTGAGCGGCTGGCTACTGCACAATCTGCTGGCGCTGCGCCACAGCAACGGCCGGCCTATGGTTCAGGTTTATGGGCCGGCCGATATGGAAAACCGCGGCGGCAATATTGCCTTCAATTTTTTCGACTGCGACGGCTTCCTGATCAGCGATCGGCGGGTCGAGGAACTGGCCGGCGAAGCCGGGATCTCGCTACGAACCGGCTGCTTCTGCAACCCCGGCGCCGGCGAAATCGCCCACCGGCTGACAGCCCAGGAACTGCGGCCGGTCTTCGCTGCCGGCAAACCAATGAGCTTCGCCGAGCTCGATGCACTGATGCAGCAGCAGGGCAAGCAACTCAGCACCGTGCGCATCTCGGTCGGCCTGGCCAGCAATTTCGCTGATGTCTATCGCTTTATGCAATTCGCCGCCGGCTTCCGCGATCGCGACGTCTGCGCACTCGGCGCGCCCAGCATCGCCGCCGACTGCGAACACCGCCGCGTTGACACCGCATAACAATTTGTTGTGCATTTTGCTCCCCGCATCGTCCCAACAGGTGACGCGCCCGCTCCCCAACCATGGTATGCTTTTAGATGGAATTTTCGGCAGAACGTGTACATCGTTTGATGCTGCGGCTGCGCCGCAACATCAAACGAAAACGACCGTCGCTTTCTTGCTGCTGCAGGCGCAAAACGCCCGTCGTGGCGCAAACCACCACGCCACCGCATAATCAGGTTGTGGGCAATAAGTGGAATTCAGGAGAGATTTATGCATACGGCACACCGACGCATACTGCTGAGTGCCGGCGTTATCATCGCCCTTGTGCTGACAACGCTGGCCATTCCAGCAGCCAATGCCGCCATTCGCGCTGTTTCCCCGCCCGAGGGGCCGACCGGGACACGTTTCAACTTCCAGGCCGACGGTTTCGAGCCCGGCGAACGGGTTGATGCCTGGGCTACCGCACCGAGCGGCCAGGCCTTTCCGCGCTACCCCTCGGTTGAAGCCGACGATAATGGCATGATCGTCTGGAGCTGGGACGCGGCCCCCAGCGATGAAGTCGGCACCTGGGTCATGGCCGCTCGCGGCATTCGCAGCGATCATCGCATTGCCATCAATTTTACGGTGACCGACTCGCCGGCCCTGCCCGGCCCGCCTACCAGCGTCAACCCGAGCCAGGGCGGTTCCGGTGCGGTGTTCACGTTCCAGGCCGGCGGCTTCGAGCCCCGCGAACGCGTAGCGGCCTGGCTCGTTCAGCCCGACGGTACCAACCGCGAACTGGTGCCGACCGAGGTCTTCTGGGAATTCGCCGACGACAATGGCGATTTCAGCTGGCAGTGGACGGTGCCGCAGGGCGCTCCGGCCGGCGTCTGGGTCGCCGTGGCCCAGGGTATTCGCAGCGACCTGCTGGTCGAAATTCCGTTTACCGTGCTGGCTTCTACCGATCCCAATGCCGCACCGGCCATCAATCCGACATCCGGCGCGCCCGGTACGCTGTTCACCATCACGGCCGGCGGCTTCAATCCGAATGAGCCGATCGGCAGCTGGCTTAATCAACCTGACGGTCAGCGCGTCGATAGCGACACGCCCTGGCTCTTCGCCGACGATAACGGCAACGTCACATGGCAATGGCAGGCGCCCGGCAATGCCATGGGCGGCGGCTGGCAGGCCGTCACCCGCGGCCAGGATCAGGGCCGCCAGATCACGCTGGATTTCACGATTAGCGGGAGCAACCCGGCCCCGCCCGGCCCACAGGTGACCGGCAGTGTCAACCCACCCGCCGGCCCCTCCGGTACAGTATTTACCTTTACAGCGCAGGGCTTTGCGCCCGGCGAAGAGGTTGCCTTCTGGCGTACCAATCCGGAAAATGTGCCCGAGCAAACGCGCTCGAAGGTCGCTGCCGATACCAACGGCACTGCGACCTGGACATGGACGCCTTCGGATCGTTCGCTTCCCGGCAACTGGATGATGTCGGCGCTCGGCCTGAGCAGCCAGCTCCGCGTTCAGATTTACTTTGAAGTGACGGCACAGCCCGGCCCGACCGGCCAGTCGTTTACCGTGACGCCGGCGGCCGGCCCGCCCGGTACAAGGTTTGAATTTATCGTGCGCGGCTACAACGACCAGGAATATCTCGATACCTGGCTGAACACTCCCGATGGCCGGACGATTGAAGGCGTCTATGAAATCCAGGCCGACCGCGACGGTCGCGCCGACTGGAGCTGGACGGCGCCGGAGGACGCGGTTGGCGGACGCTACGAAATGGTATCGCGCGGCGTCGATACGTTTATCGTTTACCGAATGGCTTTCGTCGTCGAACGCGATGCGCCGCCGCCGGCGCCGGAAACCAGTGTCAGCCCGGAAAGCGGCGCTCCCGGCACAACGTTCACGTTCACGGCGGCCGGTTACACCCGCAACGAACTGGTCGGCTACTGGTTCAACCGGCCGGACGGGACGATCCTGCGGATTGACCGCGAAGTTGCCGCCGATCGCGACGGCGTCGCCACTGTGAACTGGACGGCACCGGACGACGCGCAGCGCGGCGAGTGGACGCTGGTGATGCGCAGCTCGCAGAGCGATGCCCGCAACAACGATGTCACCCAGGTGATTCGCTTCCGGATCAATTAGCGTAGGGATACGCAAATGGGCGCGGCAACAGGTATTGCCGCGCCCATTTGCGTATCCCTACCTGCAACGACATGGCGCACACAACGTTCGCCGGCCCGAATAATCCAGGATGCACCTGAATTATGTGCAAAATCAGGAGTAGCTCGATGAACCGCTTTTTTCAGTATATCAACGCGCTGCCCATGCCGCTCTGGCTGGCCATGATGTTTGCCCCGCGCCACCCGCTCACCGAGCGGGCCAGCCGCAGCAGCAGCATTTTTGCCCTCGCCGCGCTCAACTATGTTGTCGCGATCATCGTCGCGGTGCGCCAGGCCGGCCGCCAGAGCGACGGACTGGGCGGCATCACTACGCTGGACGGGATCAGCCGGGGGTTGGGTCAGCCTTCCGGGGCGCTGGCGGCCTGGGCACACATGCTGGCACTGGATCTGTTCACCGGCGCCTGGATCTACCGGCGCTGCCGTGAGCTCGATGCACCGGCCAGCGTCCGCATCCCGGCGCTGTTTTTTACCCTGATGACCGGCCCGGCCGGCCTGCTGTATTTCCTGGCCTGGCTGGCCTTCGGGCGCGGGCGGGGGGATGTGGGTGATGGGTAGGGGCGAAACAACGGCCCCGTTGTTCAGCAGCGTCAGTCGCCCGGCGGCCGCTGCTTCGCCCCTACCCTCCTGGCGGGCGAGGGGAGCACACGAGAACGCCGTTGCCCGGCCCCCCCGCTCCTGTCAGGCCGGCGCCGGTGAGAGTTAGGGGTTAATGGGAGGCATTCGTCGCGCCAGGCTGTACGAGAGCGGGGGCTGGGGGTTGGGGGCCGGAGCGCGGAGTCTCCCATCTGACAAAAACGCTAGAGTTGAAAGCCCCTACCCTCCCGGTTGCGCCGCTGCCGGCAATGTGGTATCCTCCGCACGCATGTACCGACATCGACAGCGGAAATCGCAAACGCATGATCCCGCGTGAACTGATTCTGCACAATTTTATGTGTTATCGCGACGGCCTCGATCCGCTGCGGTTCGACGGCCTGCACGTGGTTTGTCTCTCCGGCGAAAACGGCGCCGGCAAATCGGCACTGCTCGATGCGATTACCTGGGCACTCTGGGGCAAGGCCCGTATGCCCGACGACGACCTGATTGCCCAGGGCGAAAGTGAAATGCTGGTCGACCTCAGTTTTGAGCTCAATGGCCAGTTGTACCGGGTAACTCGCCGGCGCCAGCGTAGCCGCACCGGCCCGCGCGGCGGCCAGGTCGCCGGCAAGAGCTGGCTGGAATTTCAGGTTCAGAACGGCAGCGATTGGCGTTCGCTCAGTGCCAATCGGCTGGCCGATACCGAGCACGAAATCGAGCAACTGCTGCGCATGAAGTACGATACCTTCATCAATGCCTCGTTCCTGATCCAGGGCCGCGCCGATGAGTTTACCCGCAAAACGGCCGGTGATCGCAAGCAGGTGCTGGCCGATATTCTCGATCTGGGCGAATATGCCCAGTTGGAAGAACGCGCCCGCCGCCGTTTCAAGCGGCTCGACGATGAACTCAAGGCGCTGGGCGGGCGCATCGAACAACTTGAACAACAGGCCGGCCAGTTCGATCACTGGCAGCAGGAAGTCGCCGCCGCCACTGCACGCTGCACCGAACTGAGTGCCGCCGTCGCCGAAGACGAAGCCGCCTGGCAGCAGGCCACTGAGCAACTGCGCCGGCTCGAAGACCAGGCCGCCCGCCGCAAAGAACTGGCCCGCCGGCTGGACGAGTTGCGCCAGGCTCAGCGGCAGGCGGAACGCGAACTCGCCGACCTGCGCGCCCGCATCGGTGCCGCCGATGCGCTGATCGCTCGCCGGGCGGCAATTGAGCATGGCATGATACAGTTGCGCGCCGCTCAGGCCGAGCGCAGTCGCCTCGACGAACTGCGCCCGCGCTACGAGGAACTGCGCGAGCAGTGGCGCGACCTGGCCGACCAGATCAAGGATGAGCGTCGCCGGCTGGAAAGCGAATGCGCTGCCGCCGCCACCGAGTACGAGCGCCTCAACCGGCAGATCGAGCGCCGCCCGCCGCTGATCGAGCGCCGCCAGGCTCTGCTGCAACAACTGGCTGACCTGGAGCCCCTGACGACCAGTTTGCAGGAACTGCGGCAGCAAATTGCCGCACTCGATGAGCGCATCAGCCGGGCGAGCCGTTTGCTGCTGCAACGCGGCGAGTTGCTGGCTGCCATCGAAAAACGCCAGGACTCGCTGGTGGCGGTGCGCGAAGAACAGAAACGGGCAATTGCCCGCCTCGACAAACAACTGGCCGACCTGCCGCGCTGGCAGGCCGAATTGGCACAGGCCCGTCGTCAGCGTGACTTCGCCGAGCAGGCCCGCCCGCAGCTGGCGGCCCTGCGCAGCAGCGAACAGGCCGGACGCGAGCGCAGCGGTGAACTACGTGCGCTCTGCGAGCAGTATAAACAGCGCGCCGACCAGATCAAGCTCGACCGCGAGCGCCTGGCGGCGACCGAATCGAGCACATGCCCACTCTGCCGTAGCGACCTGGGCGCCGGCGGGCTGGCGCATGTGCTGGCCCACTACGATGCCGACATCGATGCCTTGCGCCGGCAGTATCGCGAGCACCAGCACGAGGCTCGCGAGCTTGAACAGCAGGTACAGGCCTGGCAAGGCGAATGCGCCGAACTCGAGGCGAAGCTGCGCGAAGCCGATGCCCTGCTGGCTCAGGTCGAATTGCGCGAGCAACAGGTCGTGCAGGCCGGCGAGCAGCAGGCCGAGCTCCAGGCCGCTCGCGCCACCCTTGCCAACGTCGAAGAGCAACTTGCCGAAGCGCATTTTGCCGCCGAAGAACGCGCCGGACTGGCCGGCCTCGATGCCGAGTTGGGCGCGCTTGGCATCCCGATCGGCGAAAAAGGCAAAGGCAAGGCGAAATCTACGCCGACGCAGGCGCTGGAACAGGAACGCAACGCTTTGCGCCGACAGAGCGGCGCCATCGAGCAGCAACTCGAAGCTCGCCCACAGATCGAACGCGAACTGGCCACCCGCGACCACGAACTCGCCGGCCTGGAGCAGCTTGCTGCCGATTTGCCGGCAGTTGCCGCCCGCCGGCAAGAATTTCAACTGCGACTGGAACGTGAAGACTACGCGACGGAGTTGCGCCGGGCGCAGAGCCAGGTGCAAACCGCCGCCAGCGAGCTTGGCTACAGCGCCGATGCCTACCAGGCTGTGCTGAATGAGATTCGCGGCCTGGAACATTGGGAGCAGGAAGAACGCGACTTGCAGGCCGCCCGGCTGCGCCGCGAGAGCGACGAGCAATTGCTGCGCAAGGCCGAGGAACTCCAGCAACGGCGCAACGCCGACATCGAAGCTCTGCTGCGCGACGATGCGCAACTCGAGCAAGAGTTGCACGCATTGCCGGCGGCGCGAGCGACGGCCGCCGAGCGCGAAAGCCGGCTCAGCGGCCGCCGCAATGCTTTGCGCGTCGCCGAACGCGACCTGGCCGAGAAAGAAACCCTGCTCAACAAAACACGCGAGGCCGTCGAACAACTTGCGGCAGCCGCCGGACAACGCCAGAGCCTGCAAGAACGGCGCGATCTGTTTCGCGAACTCAGCGAGGCCTTCGGCAAAAAAGGCGTGCAGGCCATGCTGATCGAAACCGCCATCCCGCAGGTCGAAGACGAAGCCAATCGCCTGCTGGCGCGCATGACCGACAACCAGATGCACATGACTTTCGAAATGCAGCGCGACACCCGCAAGGGCGATACCGTTGAGACGCTGGAGATCAAGATCGCCGACGGCCTGGGCACCCGGATCTATGATGCGTTTAGCGGCGGCGAGGCGATGCGCGTCAACTTTGCGGTGCGAATCGCGCTCTCGCGGCTGCTGGCCCACCGTGCCGGCGCCAGCCTGGAAACCCTGGTGATCGATGAGGGCTTCGGCACGCTCGATGCCGCCGGGCGCGAGCGATTTGTCGAAGCGATCACCAGCGTTCAGGCGGATTTTCGGCGTATCCTGGTAATCACCCACCTCGACGAACTGAAAGAACGCTTCCCAGCCCTGATCGAAATCGTCAAAACCGGCA
This sequence comes from Chloroflexaceae bacterium, assembly GCA_034437175.1. Taxonomy (GTDB): domain Bacteria; phylum Chloroflexota; class Chloroflexia; order Chloroflexales; family Chloroflexaceae; genus DAOTUJ01. Next base: position 9,796 of record DAOTUJ010000156.1, read on the forward strand.
GCGGCAGCCGCTGGGAGCTGCGGTAACATTGGCGGCAAGTTGCCAATGCCAACCTCGGCTGCTACAATTTGCCTATGACAGACGAACTGATAGAGCCTCCAATCGAAACCGCTCTGCAAGCCTGGTGCCGCCAGGCCGGCATCGAGTTCTGCGTGCTGTTTGGCTCGCGAGCGCAGGATCGGGCGCATTCGGCGAGTGATGTTGACCTGGCTCTGGCGCCGGAACCGGAACCGCGACAACGCCTGGTCTGGCAGGTTGAACTGGAAGATTTGCTCAATGCCGAAGTCGATGTCGTCTTGCTGACGGCAAAGACTGAGCCGATCCTGGGATGGGAAATTGCGCGCACTGGCCGCCTGATCTACGAAAACCGCCCGGGCCGCTGGCGCGACGAGCAGGCCCGGCTCTGGCATCGCTACAACGACGCGCTGCCGTTCCGCCGCGGCCTGGCGAGTTCGCTGCGCCGGTTTGCCGAAGAAGTTCGGCATGCCCCGTGAAGTGTTGCTGCGCAAACTGGCGTATGTGCGGCGCCTGCTCCATGATCTTGGGGCATTCGCCGAGGCAAGCCAGTCGGAGATTGAAGTACAGCATTACACTGTTGAACGCATCATCGAACTGCTGGTTGCCGTTATGAGCGATCTGCTGTTTCACATGCTGGCCGAACGCGGGTTGCAGCCGGCTTCATACCGCGATGCTTTTCGGCAGGCCGGTGCTGCCGGCCTGCTTCCAATCGGATCTGGCCGGACGATTGGAACTGGCCGCAGGGATGCGCAATATCATTGTGCATATGTATGAAGAACTTGACTATGCGATTATTCACCAGAGCATACCGGCATTACTCCACGATACTGCACAGTTTATTAGCACAGCCGAAAGCTGGGACGCAACTTGAGATCGGCTTTCACAGCAGTCTCATAATCTGAACCCCGCATCCGTGCTATACTTTCGCCAATGCTGCGCTACCTGCCAGCGTGCAAACACATCCTGTTCGGAGGGCTATGCGTACGACGATTCTTTTCCTGCTCCTGGTACTCTGTCTTGCAGCACTGCCACCCCGCCCCGCTGCTGCTGCCGAATTGTGTTTTCCCGAGCAACCGGCAATCACGAATTGCCTCGCCGCCGAATTTGTGCCGTTCTGGCAAAGCAATGGCGGCTTGCCGGTGTTTGGCTATCCCATCAGTCCGGCCGGCATTGATCCGGCAACCGGGCTGCTGACCCAGTGGCTGGAACGGGCGCGGCTGGAGTTGCATCCCGATAACCCCGCCGGTTACCGCGTTTTGCTGGGGCGCCTCGGTGCCGACCGGCTAGTACAGGCCGGGCGCGACCCGGCAGCGTTGCCGCGCGAAGAAGGCCCGCGGGCCGGCTGCCGCTGGTTCGCCGAAACCGGCATCAATGTGTGCAACCAGAACGGCAATCAGGGCTTTCGACGCTACTGGGAAAGCAATGGATTGCGGATCGCCGGTCTGAACGCCTATCAGCAATCGCTGGCCCTGTTCGGCCTGCCGCTGGGCCCGGCGCGGGTCGAGACCGGTTCCGATGGACGCGAATACCTGGTACAGTGGTTTGAGCGGGCTCGCTTCGAGTGGCACCTGGAGAACCCGGCCGGCAGCCGGGTACTGCTGGGCTTGCTGGCGCGTGAACTGCAAGGACAACTCATGCCGACCAGTTCCAGTACAAGCATTGTCGGGGTTGAAGTCGGCATCAGCATGGTCGGCGCAGTGGCCGGGCGCATCGACGAGGTTGCAGCCGGCTGGGTACGCTACAACGGCATCAACTGGGCTGAAATCGAGCCGGAGATGGGGGCGCGGCGCTGGGAGCGACTGGCCGGCGTCGAAGCCGATTTGCAGGCGATCAGTGCCCGGGGCGCCCGCCCGATTGTGATCGTGCGCGGTACACCGGCCTGGGCGCAACAAGTTCCTGGTTCGCAGTGCGGGCCAATCAAGCCCGAACATTACGACCGTTTTGCCCTGTTTGTAGCCGAGCTGGCGGCCCGCTACGGCGGCCCGCCCTACAATGTGCGGCACTGGGAAATCTTGAATGAGTCGGACGCACCGATTGTCGCCGGCGACTCAGTATTCGGCTGCTGGGGCAATCCAAACGATCCCTACTTCGGCGGCGGAGCCTACGCGAACATGCTCAAGGCAGTGTATGCACGCCTCAAAGCCGCTGATCCGCAGGCACAGTTGCTGATGGGCGGCCTGCTGATGGATTGCGACCCGACGCACGACGAGAATTGCCGGGCCGGCCGCTTCTTCGAGGGCATGCTGCGGGCGGGCGGCGCCCCCTTCGACATCGCCAACTACCATGCCTACACCTACTGGGGAACTACCGACGGCGACTGGGAACTGGCGCATCCCAAATGGGAGCATCGCGGCGGCGTCTTGCTGGGCAAGCTCCGGTATATGCGCGAAATGCTGACGCGCTACGGCGTCGACAAGCCGGTGATGATGAGCGAAGGCGGCCTGCTGTGTTACCGTTCCGACCCGAGTTGCAGCGTGCCGCCTATGTACAACGACCAGGCCAATTACCTGCTGCGGCTCTACAGCCGGGCGCAGGCCAACGGGCTGATCGGCGCGATCTGGTACACCCTGAATGGGCCGGGCTGGCAGGAGGGCGGCCTGCTCGATGCCGCCCAGCAACCACGTCCGGCCTACCAGGCTCTGCGCTTCGCCGGGCCGCTGCTCCGCGATGCGCAGTTTGCCGGCAACCTTTCGACCGCCGACTACGAAGCCTATGCCTTTGCCAAAGGCAATCGCAGCTACCAGATCTACTGGATGAACCGGCGCAGCGAGATGAGCATACCCCTGCCGCCGAGCACACAGGCCGTATACAATCACTTTGGCGAAAACCTGCCGCTGGAGGATAGCCTGCGGATTGGCTTTGCGCCACGAATTGTTGAGCTTGCGCCATGAAACACACACAGAACGTGCCAATCGTCGGATTGCTGCTCATTATAACAATACTGGCCTCATTACCGACCGAAATACCGGCTCACGCAGCGGAATCGGAAGTGACGCTCTACTTGCCGCTGGTCGAAAGCAGTCCGGAACAACCGGCAATCTTCGGTATCGAAATGAGCCGACTGAGCTCTGAAACCGGCCTCAATCTAGCGATAACTTCGGGAACAAAATGGATACGGCGTAATTCCTTGCTCTGGAAGCACGTGCAACCAACCGCAGATGTCGAGTACAACTGGGAACATCCATCAGTCAAGGCGCTGGAAGCCGAAATGAAACTGGCGGCGGAGCACAACCTGAACCTGATCCTGATCGTGCGCGGCAGCCCGGACTGGGCCGTCGCGCCATATGATGTGGATTGCGCACCAATCAACCCGGAGCACTACAACGCCTTTGCGGATTTTATGGCTGCTGCCGTGGCCCGCTATAGTGTACCGCCGTTCAATGTGCGCTACTGGGAGATTGGCAACGAACCGGATGCGCCGGTCTTTCCGCATGATTACCCCTTCGGTTGCTGGGGAAAGCCCGATCAGCCCTATTTTGGTGGCCGGGCTTACGGCAATATGTTGCAGACGGTCTACCCGGTTATGAAAGCCGCCAATCCCGATATACAGGTGCTGAACGGCGGCCTGTTGCTCGACCATCCCTACGAAGAAGGCCAGGAACCGCACCTCGGCAGGTTCTTTGAAGGCATGCTGGTAAGTGGCGCCGGCAATGCCTTCGACATCCTGTCGTTCCACACCTACGATTATTTTTTAGCGCCGGATCGGCCGATGCTTGGCCCTGCTACCGACTGGCGGATCGCCTATCTTCGCGAGTTGCTGGAGCGCTATGATGTGCCTGAGAAACCGATGATTCGCAGTGAAAACGGCTTGCTCTGCATCGAAGTCACGCCGGAATGTCGCTGGGCTCAGGCCGATTATCTGACCCGCACCTATGTGCGTTCGCTGGACGCGCAGTTACTGGCCAGCATCTGGTATGTGTACGACAACGACGGTTATCACAACACGGCACTGATCGAACCGGACGATGTCTTTGTGCCGCGGCCGGCATATTTTGCCTACCGCCATGCCGCCGGAATGCTCAGCATCGCCGCGCATCGCTGGCAATTGAGCGATCTGCCGACCGGCATCGAAGCGCATCGGCTCATGACGCCGCGAGGCGAGGTCTTTGTGCTCTGGTCGGATTGGCCGGTGCCGGTTGATATGCAACTACCGGTACCGGCGCTGGCTCAAGTGCGTTGCACCGACCGCGACGGCGGCGTGATTGCCTGCCGCAACGACGGCGGGAAAGTTGCGCTGCGGGTTGGCTACAGTCCGATCTTTGTACAGCTACGGTAGGTGCGCCGGAATCACCGGCGGGCGCTCCGACAGCCGGTAGAAATTTGCAGCAACATTGGTTCCGTGCTACAATCGGCGCCTGCGGCAGCAACATATACCATTTTTCACCTTTACGTTTTGATAACGAAAGGGTAACGGCATGAGTTTCTGGGCAGATAAGCGGGTTGTCGTTACCGGCGGCGCCGGTTTTCTGGGCACGTACGTCGTCGACGAGCTACGTCGGGCAGAGTGCTCTGAAATCATTATCCCACGCAGCCGCGCCTATGACCTGATTGAAATGGAGGCGGTGCGGCAACTCTATGCCGATGCCCGGCCGGATATTGTCATTCACCTGGCAGCCCGGGTTGGCGGGATTGGTGCCAATCGCGAAAATCCAGGCCGCTTCTTCTACGAAAACCTGATGATGGGCACGCAGTTGATCGAAGAAGGGCGCAAGGCCGGCTTGCAGAAATTTGTCTGTATCGGCACAGTCTGTTCCTACCCCAAATTCACGCCGGTGCCCTTTCACGAAGCGGAGCTCTGGAACGGCTACCCGGAAGAAACCAACGCGCCCTATGGCATTGCCAAAAAAGCCTTGCTGGTGCAGCTACAATCGTACCGCCAGCAGTACGGCTTCAACGGCATCTATCTCATTCCCGTCAATTTATATGGGCCGGGCGACAACTTCGATCCGGCGTCATCACACGTGATTCCGGCCCTGATCAAGAAGTGCGTCGATGCCGTTGCCGCGAACCGGCAGCACATCGATGTCTGGGGTAGCGGCAGTGCGTCGCGCGAATTCATTTATGCCGCCGACGCAGCGCGGGCGATTGCCCAGGCGACCGAGCGCTACAGCGGCCCCGAGCCGGTCAATATCGGCGCGCATCGCGAAATCACCATTCGCGAACTGGTCAGCCTGATTACCGAGTTAACCGGCTTCCAGGGCGAGATTCGCTGGGACAGCAGCAAGCCGGACGGCCAGCCGCGGCGCTGCCTCGACACCAGCCGCGCCCGCGAGTACTTCGGCTTTGTGGCCGAGACGGATTTTCGCGATGGCCTGCGGGAGACGATCAAGTGGTATCAAAAAACGGTCTCAGCCGGCCTCGTGGTATGATTGCAATCCGACCCATTGTGCTTATGATTAGGAAAATAGGTTGGCATCTTCAGGTTCGCCGCTAAAAACGCAGGCGAGCGAGTCGATACATCATCGCAGTCTGACTCGTAGCAGTACAATGATATTGCTTGCTCTTGGCCTATGCAGCCTGCTTGCATGCACACTTGTACTTATACCAGGTATCAACAACATTCTGACAGTACAACGTGCAATGCAGATCATTGAGGCAGCCGAACATAATCCTCGTGCAGCATCTGAACTCGACATGGCGATTGACTTGCTTGAGCAAGCCCTGGCAACCAAGACTGCACCTTCAAAATTGTACCAGCACCTGGCGCATGCTTACCACCTGATCGGCGACCACGATCAAGCTCTTCTCTATACGGAAAACGCTTACCGATCACAACCAAATAGCCTGCTGACCAAAGCCAGGCTCGCAGAACTCTATGAAGCACGGGGCGATCAGAAGCGCGCTCTGGCCTTCAAACAGTTGCTCGGTTTTCCAAACTCGCAATTGATTGCAGCCGGTACACAGGAACTGTTACAGGCTCAGTATCGCGAAACACTGGACTGGTATCAACGAGCAGCAGCAGGCGGCGCTCAGATTGCCGATAGCCTGGCCTATCTTCGCTATCATCTGCTCATTGCCGACGATCGGCAACAGCAGGCAATCGCAGAACTACAACGAGCAGTAAATTCCGATCGAGAATGGGCCGGCACAGTGGATCGCTACCTGGCCTGGTTTCACTGGGGGCGTTGGTTGGTTCTGCAGGGGCGCCATACAGAAGCAATTGCGGCACTCACCATCGCTGTTCAGAACTATCCTGCCGAGTATAATCTCGATTATGTACAGTCCGAAAGCTATCGCTTTCTTGCCCTGGCCGAACTAGCACGTGACGCACCTGAGCGCGCCCTCCAGCATATCGATCAGGCACTGCTGCTGGATGAAAATAATGCCTGGGCTTATGTGCATTTTGGCCAGATCCTGGCAATGAAACAGCCGGAACGGCTGGCTGACGCGGAACAGGCATTTGCCAGCGCCCTGGAACTCCAGCCCGGTAATGTTGCGATCTGGCAACATATTGCATTGCTCTGGCGCCAGTATGGAAATGCTGAAGCCAGTGCCGAATTGTGTCATCAGGCTGAATATTTTAGCAGTGCTGATTTTGTTGCGGATTACTGCACCACTGAACAGGTTATTGTTCAATGAAAACCGTCTGTATTTTGCTGCTGGTGCTCATACCCACTATTCAGTATCGATTCGAAGTAGGATCGATGAGTTTTGCTTTTATGGAACCGGTCGCCTGGATCGCATGCGCCATCTTGCTCAGCCAGCAATTGCACCAACGAGGAAGTATTTTTGTTGTCCGTGAAGCCTTTATTCCCCTCCTGTTGCTTATTATCGCCTGGAGCATAGCGGTACGGCCGCTAGCGGCGAACACCACCAGCGGGCTGAGCGATATTCGCGACTGGCTGACTCCCGTACTGATTTTTGTGGTGCTGATCTCGACCGTACGCACGGGCTGGCGAACATGGATCGGTCTATTTCTCGTTGGGGTGGTGTTGCAGGCAACACTCGGCATCTATCAACGCTGGACGGACTCGACCCGCCCGTTTGTGAATGAACTGGCGATATTTAAAACCGGCTTTATACTCTCGCCTGAAACCGGTCAGTTGATTACAGATTCGTATGCGGTGGGGCTCTTCACGCACCCGAACAATTTTGCGATCTATCTTTTTTCGGGTCTGATGATATTGATGCCCTGGCCGTTACACCGCCGGCGCTGGCTTAAGTGGGCACTAATTGTACTGGTCGCCCTTTCGCTCTACTGGTCGTTTGCAAAAGCCAGCCTGATTGTGATGGTGGCCGCATTGATTTGGTATATCTTGCTACGCCTGATCAACAATGGAGTGCTCTTGCTGATCGTAACCGCCACCTTGCTGGTTACCGGCAGTGTTGCTACACTCCTACTCCTGCGTATATTGCCGGAAGGTGTGCTCTCAACACTCTACTGGCGTTTCGGTCTCTGGGCGATTGGTCTGCAGATGGTATGGGAACAACCGGTCATTTTGCTGTTCGGCAACGGCCTTGATCACTTTATCTCAACAGCCTATTATGGTCAGCCACATAATGTTTACTTTTATATGCTACTTCAGTACGGATTATTCGGATTATTCTGGTTTACTGCTGTGGGAATATACGTCTGGCTTCGTGGGTGGCAGGCACGCTCACGCGACTGGTTTGCGTATGAGCCCCGTCTGGCCGGCATCTGGATTGCACTGCTGGGCTTCTTCGGGATCGGATTGGTTGAGTCGAATGTGCTGGGTATCGAGAACCGTACGCTGTTGTTGCTCATGATTGCGTTTTTCAGCGGTCTGGCTCGCGAAGTTCACGCCGAACTGCGGAATGAGCAGCCGGTGAAGGAGCGAATCCATGTCGGCACGCCGCTTGCGCGTCCTCGTGCTCTCTGACCTGTTTCCCCAACCGGTGCGCCCGGCCTTCGGGATTTTCGTCGAACGACAGACAAGCCACACCCAACAGTATTGTGACCATGTGGTCGTTTCACCGTTCCGCATCTTTCCTCCCCTTTCCCTGGTCAGGCAATTCACCAGGCCGGCGATATTTCGCCGGCGCTGGCAGCAGTGGCAGCAAACAATTCGCACAACCCCGTTCCACAGTGATGCCTTCGATTATCCAGTGTATTATCCGCACTACACCTCACCTCCACACCAGATGATTTATGCCATGTGGGGCTTGTGGGCCTATCCGATGTTGCTGGGTTTGCTGCGACAGCTGCATACCCGCTACCAGTTTGATCTCATCCACTGCCACTATGCCAACCCCGCCGGCGTGATTGGCCTGCTGGCGCGGCGCTGGATGCAGGTACCAGTGGTTGTTTCCGTCCACGGCGCCGATGTCACCTACACGGCCAGGCAAAATGCCGCCAGCGCCGCGATCATTCGCCGGGTATTCCAGCAGAGCGACGGCTTGATTGCGAATAGCCAGTGGACGGCACGGTTGATGCGCTACCACGGCGCCGCCGGACGAACGATTGAGGTCATCCGTTATGGCGGTAATCATCCAAACGGGATAGAAGTTCAAACAGGTTCAACCCCAGGCCAGCCGTTGCGCCTGCTTACGGTTGGCTACCTGGAAGCGCGCAAAGGCCATCGTTATCTGCTCGAAGCAGTACATCAACTGCTTCAACAGGGCTATGCATTGCACTGGACCATCGTCGGTGACGGTGAACAACGGGCCCTCCTGGAACAACTGGCTCATACCTACGGCATCGGCGACCGGCTGTCGTTTGTCGGATACAAAGCACATCAAGAGGTCTGGCCATATTTCGCCGGTTGCGATATTTTCGCCTTGCCCTCCTGGAACGAAGCGTTTGGCATTGTCTACATTGAGGCACTGGGCATGGGCAAACCAATCATTGGCTGTGCCGGCGAAGGTGGCCCAGAAGAACTCCGGGCTCTGGGCAATTGCATTGAACTGGTACAGCCACGTGATGTTGCCAGCCTGGTAGCGGCCCTTAAACGCCTGATCGACAATCCGCAACGCCGGCAGCAACTGGCCACGACTGGTCGGCAGATTGTCCAACAATATTTCAACTGGGAACACAATGCAAGCGAAACCTTTGCGCTGTACCAACATGTGCTGCATACAGCAAATCCCTACGCTGCCGCCGCAAAAAAAGGTAATGACGGTTCCGTGCTATAATATAGCTGTTTGCGCCCGGCCTATACCATCGATGTTCACCAGATATTCATAACTCATGGTGCGAATGCTCAAAACGAACGGAGCCTATGCACTAGGAAGTGCAGCAAACAGCGCAACACTGTTTCTTCTGATACCATACCTGATCAATGCCCTTTCGCTGGAAGAATATGGCCTGTGGGCCTTCTACGAAATCGGCATCTTGCTGATCGGTTTGCTGGTGATGGTCGGTGCGGATATTGGCCTGATGCGCGAATACTGGGCCAGCCCTGATGCGGCGACTCGCCGACGAATTATCGGAACCGTTGTCACGACGACGTTTTGCTGGGGATTGCTGTTAACAACGAGTCTGGCGCTGCTCGCGCTGCTGCTTGCATCGCAGTTTGGGTTCTGGCTGCAAGACATGCTGCTGCTGCTGGCCGTTGCCCTGGCGGAAACTCTGTTCAACTTGCTGATTACACTCTTCCGCATTCGGGAAGAAGCACTGCGCTTTGCCTGGGTTTCCTTTGGACGTATGCTGCTTTTCTTGCTGGCCGCCGTGCTCGGGGTACAGTTGATCGGTGGCGTAACCGGCGCTCTGCTTGGGCGCCTGATCGCCGCGGTAATTAGCCTGGCACTGGTGAGCGTGCTGCTAAGGAAGATTGTCGAACCCGGCTTTGATCGGCAGGTTTTTTCGCGGGTTTTGCAATACGGCTTGCCGCTGCTGCCGACAAACCTGGCGCTTTATGTGTTGCTGGCCGCGGATCGCTATCTGCTCCAGCTTTCCGCTTCACTGGCGGTGGTCGGGGTTTATGCCTTTGCTTATAAAATTGGTATGGTGCTGGATATACTCGTAACACGACCATTTGCGCTCGATTGGGGCCCGCGGCGCTTCAAGATTGCCGAGCAACCGCAGGCGCAGCAACAATACGTCAGTGCCCTGATTGTCTACCTGTTTGTTGCCGCCCTGGTTGCAACCCTGGTCGTGGCGGCCACGCCACTGGTGTATGCCTGGATTGCACCGGCAGGCTATTTGCCGGGTATGGCGATCGTTCCGCTGATTCTACTGGCGAATATTATCTATGGAGCCAGTTATCCGGTGAACGTCGGCTTGATGATCAAAGATCAGACAGGCCACCTGCTGATGATCAGCTGGCTTGCAGCCGGCCTGTTTCTGGCGCTGGGGATCTGGCTCATTCCGCAGTTTGCTATGGTCGGCGCAGCGATTGCCACGCTGCTCGCCTATACCTGCTTCACGCTGACCGTGGCAATCGTGTCGCAACGTTTCTATGCAGTACCCTACCTGGGCCGGCAATTGCTGATCGTGTTGGCTGGCTTGCTGATCGGCTTCGGCAGTATTGCGCTGGCCTCGATGTACTGGAGTGCTCACGACCCGTTCTGGTTTGCTGTCGTCGGCACCGGGTGGAGCGGGGTTGTATTTGGGGTCGTCGCCTATATGCTCTGGGGCAGGGGGCGTGTGAACAGCTTTCTGGCCCAGATCCGCGTAAAAGTATCCTGACCGTAATATATGATCGAGCAAGCGGCAGAGCAAGCAGATGGCCTTACAACGAGCATTTTTGCGCTACAACCCACAGACGCAGCATTATTGGATCGATTGGCGCGAGTCGCTTTCACTTATTGTCGGCGAATTATTGCTGGAAGAAATTCTGGCGGCGCGCCCATATATGCACGGGCGTCTGCTCGATGTCGGCTGTGGCAAACGGCCGTATGCACTGATCTACGATCAACTGGTGGAGCAGAGCGTTGGGACTGAGGTGAGCTTCTCGCCGCATAGCACTGCTGCCGCCGATCTCATCTGCTTTGCCGAGTCATTGCCGTTTGCCAGTGCCAGCTTCGACACGATATTGTGCACTGAGGTGCTTGAACATACCCGGCAGCCCTTTGCGGTGCTGGCTGAATTTGCAAGGGTATTGCGCCCGCAGGGTCATGTGCTGATCTCGGTGCCGTTCATTTATCCGGTTCACGAGGAACCGCACGACTACTGGCGCTTCACCCGCTACGGTTTGCAAACAGCTTGCACTTCAGCCGGGCTACAACCAGTCTATGTTCGGAGCAAAGGAGGCCCACTGGCAACCCTGATCAGCCTGAGCACGAATATCGCCATTCGTTTGCTGAACCTGCTGAGCAAAACCCTGGGGGCCACGCCGCCTCTACGGGAACGTGCACTGATGCGAATAATGCTTGCTTTGCCGCAATTCACCTATCTGAAAGGCTTACGCAAGCTGGAAGAGCATCACCACCTGATGGATTTGCATTACTGGATGACGCCGGGGTATTTGATAGTAGTCCGCCGAGTATAAGGTGTAAAGCTGATTCTTGGATTGTTCAACGAGTTAATGGCGAGTAATAAGGTAACATTACAGGCGGAACGTCTGGACCAGGAAGCCTGTCCCCTCTGTGGAGGACAGAACTATTGGCCACATTATGGGCATGGTGCTATTCATCTGGTGCGCTGTAGCAGTTGCCGGTTGGTTTTTGCCGTACCGCTGCACGTCGATGTAGATCTCTACGAGACGGCCTACAGCGATGCGGGTGAGTATCGTGAGTATCTTGGCCAGTTCCACGCGACCTGGTCGATGCGCCAGTTTCTGCGGCGCGTGCCTGCACGTGGGCGCCTGCTGGATATTGGTTGTGCTACCGGCGGGTTTATGCAGGCAGCGCAACGACAGGGTTGGCAGGTGGCCGGCATCGAGATCTCGGAGCGGGCTGCCGAACTGGCGCGCCAAACGACGCAGGCCCCGGTTGTTGCCGGGACGCTCGCAGAATATCAGGCTGACGGGGAACTGGATGCAATTACGGCCTGGGAAGTCATCGAACATGTGCCCGATCCGTTGGGCCTGCTGCGTCGGGCAACCAGCCTGCTGCGGCCCGGCGGGGTGATCGGCCTCTCGGTGCCCAACGGGCATAGCCCCTGGATGTGGCGTTCTCGGCAGGCCCAGCATTGGCCCCCGTATCATCTAACCTTCTGGGAACAGCATTCGCTCTACACTCTGCTCGAACTGGCAGGATTGCAGCAGATTCGGATACAGCAGAAGCCCTTCGCCTGGGAAGAGGAGGTTGGGAGATGGAAATGGCCGCATCTGCCGATCGCGATCCTGCGCAGCGCCCTGCTGAATCAAAAGGGAATGCATCTGTTCGCAATGGCGGTGAAACCATGAGCCTTCCATCGTACAAGAGTCAGCAGATTACCTACCAGGATCAAATTCTGCCGCGGTACAATCTGCAAGCCACAACCTGGAGCCCGTTGCAGCGTTTCTACGCGGAACGGGAATATGTATTCGCCCATCGAATGCTACAGCAGTTTGGACTGGGAGCACATGTTTCGTCGGTGCTGGTATGCGGTGTTGGTGCCGGTACAGACCTGGAATACTGGATCACGCGCCTGCCGATTTCCACCGCCGTCGGGCTGGATTTCTCAATCGAATCGAATCGCTCAAAGCCTCCTTGCGCCGGGTTGTGCTGCACCAGTTGCCCGACATTACGCGCTTTGTACGGGCTGATTTCGAAGATGTGCCGCTCGCCGATAACAGCATCGACCTGGGCATCTTCGTCCACACCTTGCATCATGCTCTGCGCTTCAATCACAAGCATTTCCGGCGTTGGGCCGCGCCTGAACTTAGCAATTACCAGTATCTCAATTGCTTTTATCCCTACCATCCGTTGATCTACCGGCGCATTATTCCTGCCTTTGAAATGCTGCGTATGGGAGAATTGTTTAAGCTTCTGTACTACATTGCCAACACTCTCCTGATCCCGCTGCACTCGAAAATGGTAATTCTGTTAAAAAGGGCCTGAAATGAGCCGTCGTATTGCATTTGTTACCAATTTTTGCCCGCATCACCGGGTGAAAACATTCGAAACGCTGGCCAGTCAGGAAGATGTCGATTTTCTCTTTTTTTCGGCCGGCAAAGAATGGTACTGGCAGATCCAGCATGGCGTGCAAACCGGTACGTTTCGCCATGAATACTTGCCTGGCTTCAATATCGGCCGTACCCGAATTGTGCCTTCACTGGCCAGGCGCCTGTGGCAAGACAAGTACGATGTGTACATCAAATGCATCAATGGGCGCTTTGCCCTGCCACTCACCTATTTGATCGCACGTCTGCGCCGCAAACCTTTCATTTTGTGGACCGGGATCTGGATTCGCGTGCGAACTCCGACGCATCGCCTGTTTTTTCCACTCACCCGATATATCTATCGCCACGCCGATGCCATTGTTGTCTATGGTGAACATATCAAACGTTATCTTGTCAGCGAAGGGGTTCAGTCCGAACGTGTGTTTATCGCACATCACGCAGTAGACAATGCAAGCTACCGGCAGCAACTCCCTTCCATTGAACGCGAAGAACTGCTTAATCGTTTACAGATCCAGGCCGATCAGCCGGTTGTATTATGCCTCGGGCGACTCGAGGCCGTCAAAGGCATCGACTATCTCGTCAATGCCTTTGCGGAAATCCGGCATCCGACAGCCGTCCTTGTACTGGCCGGCGAGGGTTCGGAACGGGCCAGCCTCGAAGCTCAGGTGCGGCAACGCGGTATTGCCGATCGCGTGCGTTTTGCCGGCTATGTTGCTACCGAGGATGCCTGGCGTTATTATGCGCTGGCGTGGACGCTGGTAATCCCTTCGATCACATTGCCAACTACCAAGGAAACCTGGGGGCTGGTCATCAATGAGGCATTCAATCAACGGGTACCGGTTATCGCCAGCGAGGCCGTCGGAGCTGCTGCCGGCGGCCTGGTACAACACGGCAAGAACGGGTTGATCGTTCCGGAACGGGATAGTCTGGCCTTGCAACGCGCACTCGATTTTGTGTTACAGAACGCTGCAATCCGCGAGCATCTTGGGAATCAGGCTTTTGAGATCGTCTCCGAATGGACAAACCAGCGAATGATCCAGGGCTTTCGTGCCGCGGTTGATTTTGTTCAGCAATCTGCGCGTGTCGCTGCAGTGCAACCGTTATAACAGCCGTGTCGCAACTACCATGGGTGGCTATCCATATCGTGACCTGGAATAGCCGGGAGTTCTTGCCAACCTGTCTGGCCGGAATCAGCCAGCAGGAATACCCGCACCTGCACGTTGTGCTGGTCGACAATGCCTCTCAGGATCAGAGTGCCGATTATGTCGAGCAACACTACCCGCAGATTGCGGTCCTGCGCAATGCACAGAATGTTGGTTTTTCGCGAGCCCATAATCAGGCCATTCGGCAAAGCCAGGCCGATTACATTTTGCTCGTGAATCCTGATATATATTTGCAGCCGGATTATGTGACACGCGCTGTAGCCTGGATGCACGATCCGGCAACCGGTGCCGTTGCCGGACGCCTGTTTGCAACAACCCCCGCCGACTTTTTGCAGGGCAATTTTGCTTGCAAGGGCATGCTGGATTGTGCCGGTATGGCGATGCTACGCAATCGGCGGCTGATTTTGCGCGGCAATCGCACCGTCGATGACCCACAATTTTCACAGCCAACAGAGGTGTTCGGCACCGATGGTGCGCTGCCGCTGTATCGCCGGACAATGCTGGAAGATACTAAAATCGGCCAGGAATACTTTGATGAAGATTTTTTTGCTTACAAAGAAGATCATGATCTGGCCTGGCGTGCCCGATTATTCGGTTGGAACACGTACTATGCGCCGGATGCGCTGGCTCATCATATTCGCTCGGCGCAACCTGGCCGGCGGAAAAACATGCCCGGCAAGATCCGGATCCTCGGAGTGCGCAATCGCTATTTGATGAACTTGAAAAACGATTTGCCGGCGCTGCTGTTGCGTGATCTCGTGCCGATCTTGCAGTACGAAGTGCAAATCTTCGGCTATACCAGCCTGTTCGAGCGCCAGACGCTGCAGGGATACCGGCAAGTTCTGCCGCTGCTGCCGATGATGTGGCAAAAACGACAACACATTATGGCTCACCGCCGGGTTCCCGTTCAAGCTATGGCAACATGGATCAATGCATGAATAATTCCGTAGCGCACGATAAGATGCTGCCCGCACGCTTCCCGGTCATCTGTGTCGGTATTAGCGCAATTACAATGGAAACGGCCACCGCAAGCATCCACAATTGGATCGCAAATCGCAACCGCCAGTATGTCAATGTCTGCACAACCCATACCGTCCTGGAGTGCTATGATACACCGGCATTGCGGCAAGTTGTCAACCATTCAGGCATGGCTACGCCGGATGGTATGCCGCTGGTCTGGCTGGGACGACTGAACGGCTGGCCGGTCGAGCGAGTGTACGGCCCTGATCTGATGCTAGCCATTTGCGATTACGGACAGGCGCACGGCTATCGGCATTATTTTTACGGTGGTGCAGCGCAAGTGCCGGAGCAGTTGGCCGAGAAATTGCAGAGACGCTTTCCTGACATGCAGGTAGCCGGTTGCTTTTCACCGCCATTCCGTGAACTGACGAGCGTTGAAGAACAGGCGATTGCGGATCAAATCAATGCCAGTGCTGCCGATATCGTATGGGTTGGTCTGGGAACACCCAAACAAGATTACTGGGTCGCCCGAATGCGTGTACAGCTCGATGCACCAGTGCTGATCGCAGTCGGCGCGGCTTTCGACTTTCACTCGGGACGTGTTCGTCAGGCGCCGCGCTGGATGCAGCGCAGCGGGCTAGAATGGTTGTTTCGCCTTATCCAGGATCCGCAGCGCCTGTGGAAACGCTACGTGATCGGTAACCCTCGCTTTGTGGCCCTGATATTGTGGCAATGGATCCGACACCGTTCAAGCGGAAGGGTCGAACTGTGAAACTCATCCATCACCTGGCGGATAACCGGCGCCGTGACTCGCTGGCAGGCCGAATGCGGCGGCGCCGGTTTGCATTTTTTGAGTCGCTGCTGGCGCCCCTGCCGCGCCCGGTGCATATCCTCGATCTCGGCGGGACATTGACATTCTGGGAAACCATGGGCATCGACGAGCAGGCCGGTCTGGAGGTTGTTTTATTAAACCTGACGACGACGCCGGTAGATCGACCGCATTTTCGCAGTGTGGTCGGTGATGCTCGCGCAATGCCCGAATTTGCGGATCAGGCATTTGATGTCATCTTTTCCAACTCGGTTATTGAACATGTCGGTAGCTTCGAAGATCAGCGACGAATGGCGCGGGAAGTGCAACGCGTCGGACAGCGGTACTTTGTACAAACCCCGAATCGCTATTTCCCAATTGAGCCGCATTATCTGATGCCGGGCTTTCAATTTTACCCCCTTGCATTGCAGGTCTTACTGGTCAAAAATTTTGCAATGGGCTGGTACCCGCGCCAGCCGCATGGCGCCGATGCCCTGGCACAGGTGCGTGCGAATCGCCTCCTCACCAGGACCGAATTGCGAACGATCTTTCCACAGGCTGATATTTATTGTGAGCGTATGTTTGGAATGACGAAATCCCTGGTAGCCTACGGCGGTTGGCAACCATAGTTTTGTCTGCTCTAGACAATTCCTTGCTGTTGCGAACAATGGTTGCTGATTCTGAGGCCTTGTGGTACACTCGCGCAATCTTTTACGTATTCTTTAATGAACACAACGGTGTATTGGTTTACCATGAAGTGCCAGGGCCGATAGAGCCTTTGCTGAAGTTGCAAAAATCAAAGCAAAAGGTGTTGTATGTTTGAGCGTTTGCGATACCGATTGATTGGCAGTGTCCTGGCCTGGGATATTGTGCTCACCATGCTCAGTCTGCATCTGGCATCAAAGACTCGCCTGAGATTGGATTTGGGCTATGATCTTAGTGGATCACAGATTATTCTGCCCTGGCCCGTATATGGAGCAGTAGCTCTGATCTGGATCATCGTTTTTCTTTTGCTTACACCGCAACGAGCCTTATTTTCCAGTAGCATGCTAGAGTCATTAGGTAGATTGGTTGCTGCAGTCGCGCTAGCATCGCTGACATTCGCCGGTTTGCTCTACCTTTCATTGCGGGATGTCTCACGGTTGCAGTTTCTTTACTTCGCCATCTTCAACCTGGTTACCTTACTGCTGTTCCATCTTACCGTGCTGGCAATTGTACGCTGGCGACAGCGCAACGGCTGGCGCCGGCGGGTGCTGATTGTTGGCGGTGGAATGTTTGCTGAACCATTAACTCGCGAATTTGAACGCCGGCCCTGGGCTGGTATGCGGGTCGTGGGCGTTGTTGGCGATCAGGAATATGCTGTCGCCGGGCTTCCCTGGTTGGGTCATCTGTGGGATACTGCACAAATTGTGCAGGACTGGCGGATCAATGAGGTTATTTTTACACTTCCACCTCAGCAACAAGATCAGATTATTCGAGTGTCGCTCGAATTGCAACAACAGCCGGTGATGCTGCATATGGTGCCTGGTGTGCTCGATCTGGCCTTTGCGCGAACACCGATCGATAGTGTTGGCGGCATTCCGCTGATTAGCTTGCGCGAGTCTGCGCTGACTGGCCCACAACGGGTGTTGAAGCGTTTGTTTGATATTAGTGCGAGTCTGATCCTGTTAATGCTATTAGCTCCGGTTATGCTGGTTATTGCGCTGCTGATCCAGCGAGACTCGCCCGGGCCGATCTTTTTTCGCCAGGAGCGGATTGGGGAGAGTGGGCGGCGCTTTAAGATGCTGAAGTTTCGCACTATGTACATCGATGCTGAACAGCGCTGGCAGGAAGTCGCCTGTCGTGATGCCAATGGCAACCTGATCCATAAAGCTGAACAAGATCCACGGATTACATCTGTCGGGCGAAAGTTGCGACGCACTAGCCTGGATGAGCTCCCCCAATTGATCAATGTCCTGCGCGGTGAAATGAGCCTGGTCGGGCCGCGCCCGGAAATGCCCTACATCGCGGCAGAATATCAGCCCTGGCAGTGGCAACGCTTCCGGGTTCCTCCCGGTATCACCGGCTGGTGGCAGGTGAATGGGCGTTCCGAAAAACCAATGCATCTCCATACCGAAGATGATCTCTACTATATTCAGAATTATTCGTTCTGGCTTGATCTGCACATTCTATTGCGAACGGTGAGAGTAATTTTTAATGGGCGCGGTGCCTACTGAGCAAGCTGAAATCATCGCCGACGCACCAGTTACTCGGTCTGTCTTGAGCCCGGCACCAGCGCATCAGGTTCTGCGTATTGCCGCGACAAGCATTCCTCCCTTCTGGTTGCTGGCACTGACGCTCTGCCATGGCTTGCTCTATCTGGCACTGGTACCACCCTGGCAGCATTACGATGAACCAACCCACTTTGAATATGCCCGCCTGATTGCCATCTGGAACCGGGTACCGCCCCTCGGCACGTATGATCCGGCCACGCGCCGCGAGATTGCCGACTCGCTCTATCGATTTCAGGCGTTTTACCCGCCCGGCGTTCGGCCCGATGTCCTTGGCCCGCAAGCACCCAACATCGGTCTTGATCAACGCGTGCATCCACCGCTGTACTATATGCTGATCGCTTTGCCCATCGGATGGTTGCAGTATAGTGCGATCGAAACGCAACTCTATGCTGCCCGCCTGGTCGGTCTGGCATTCTATGTTCTCGTTGTGCTAGCAGCCTGGCGCATTGGCGCAATCCTGGAACCGGACGATGCACTTCTGCGGAATTGCCTGGCTCTGCTGGTTCTGTTTACTCCGGCATTCACCGATATGATGGGGGCAGTCAATAGTGATGTCCTGGTCAATGTTGCCCTGGCTGGTTCATTGCTTGGTTGCGTCCTGCTGATCCGCGACGGTTTGCGCCCCTTGCCACTGATGCTGGCATTGCTCGGCCTGGCAGTTGGTGTGTTTGCCAAACGTACTGCGTTGATCGGCACGGTGCCGCTCCTGCTGGCGCTGGTCTGGTCGCTCCAGCGCCGGATCTTGCCCGCTCGTACCTGGTTGCCGTTGCTGCTGGGTGGTACCGCTGTCGCTATGCTGCTGGCATTTCGTGTTAGTAACGGGCAAACCGGTTCCTGGTTGCAAGCCAGAGACTGGCTGGCCTGGCTCGATACTACCTATCTGCGCATCAATATTGATGCGACGATCCGCTCAGTGAGTGATATTGAACACAGCGGTGAGGTGTATCCGCTGGTGTTCAATGCGCTCTTTGGGAGCTACTGGCAACGCTTCGGCTGGGGCAATGTACGCATGGGAATACTCTGGGAACGCGCTACGTTGATCGTCACCGGCCTGGCGGCACTCGGCTTGATTCTTGCCGGTCTCCGCGAACGGTTAAGTCGACCACGCTGGTGGCAACGCTGTGTCTGGCTGTTCCTTGCCGCGGTAATCTTTGGCTGGCTGGCCGGCCTGTCACGCGTCCATCCACTCCCACCAGCCGATACCTGGACGTATATTCCAGTCGGACGCTATATGCACGGCATCATTATTCCAACTATTGCGCTGATTGTGCTCGGGATTGGCGGCTTGCTCCCGCGCCGGCGCCATCTCGCATTCGCACTGCTGCTCACCTATTTTGTGCTGCTCGATACGGTCGCATGGGCCATCATTATCACCAGGCATTTCTACGGATGAATAACAGACTCTTTATGTGGGTCGCCGGCTTTCTGCTCGCTGCCGGCATCGTAATCGCCGGCGCCGGTCTGCTGCCGGCTTCTAGAACCGGCCCGGCTCCGCTTGAACGCAACTGGGTGATCGCCCAGCTTGATGCCGAACATTCGGTTGCGCAGACATTTACCAGCGAGCGCCCCGGCCTCACCGGGTTGCGCGTACTGCTCTTTGCCCGCCCCGTTGATCGCGATGACCCGGTGACGCTGCGCCTGCGCTATGCCGATGACGGTATTACGCCCGACCTGGCTACCGTAACGGTGCCGGTTCACGAACTGAAGAGCAATGGATGGAGTACCTTTCGGTTTCCGGCTTTCGATGTGCTTGCCGAGCCCTATACGGATGCCGCTACCCTTTTGCTGATCCTCGAAGCACCAACTATTCCGCGTGGCGAAGGCATTAATGTGATTGCCGGGCCGGATACCTATCCCGGCGGCAGATTATTCGTCGCGGATGCAGAACTGAGATTTGCCGATCTGGCTTTCGAGCCGATCTATGCGGCCACCTTGCTGGATCGAATAATGCCGGTTAGCATCCTGGCAGCCGGCAAACCGGGGTTGTTCGGTCAACCCGGCTTTTATGGCTTGATCTGTGGGGCATACCTGGCAAGTCTGGCTCTCGCCCTGTTTGCTGTAGCGAAAACTCCAGCCAGGCCGCCGCTTCCAGTGCAGGGCTTGCCTCAGGCTGCAGAGTAACTCCTGTTATTGACGCCGGGTGTCGCTTCTGCTACAATCGCCAGGCTATTTTTGCCGGATTTTAAGGATAGGACATGGAACAGGAAATTGACCTACGACCATATATTGCGCTGCTGTTGCGCCGCTGGCGCCTGATCATTGGCGTTGCCGTCCTGTCAGCACTGCTCGCGGCAAGCATTACGCTGATACAGCCCCGAACGCACACCTATACGGCGCAGATTCTGTTTACTCTCGAGCAAAGCCGGCTTCAATTCGACAACCGCTTTGTGACGGCTCATGATCCACTGGCTGCCGATCCTAATCGTTCCCGAGTCCTGAGTGATCTGGCCAGTAGTTATACTCTGGAAGCTCGGGTATTGCCCAATCTGCCGGCAGATCTGATTGAAGACGATTTCACAACCGGCGATCTCGCCAGTCAATTTGCGGTCAACAATAACGGCGATATCATCCGTATATCGATTACGAGCGACGATGCGCAGGCTGCGGAAACCCTTTTAACCTACTGGGTCGAAGAATATATTGCACTGGTCAATGAGTTGTATGGCTTCGATGCCGGACAATCTGTGGCAATTGAGGAGCAACTTGCACTGGCACACAAACGGTACGATACTAGTCAGGCAGCACTGGAAGCATTTATTGGTCAAGGTGAGTTAGTGCAGTTGGAGCAACGTATCGCAGAACTCAGAGGATTGCTTGACAGCGCACGCTCCGCCAATCTGGCTATCTATAATCAGTACCTGGAACGGGCACGTCAGCTTATGGCTATCATCAACGATGCCCAGACGCTCCTTCAGCAGGTGCAGAGTGGCAATGATGATGCGTTGGCCACGAACCTGGGTCAGCTTTTGCTGCGCGCCAGAACTGTCGGAAACTTCGAGTTGCCGGTCAATTTGCGCTTTGATCTCACAGAAACGGGCGCTGCCAATATTGGTGTTGCCGAGATCAGTGAGTTGGTACAGGTACTCGAACAACGCCACGATGAGTTGCTTGCCGAGTCGCAACAATTCGCTGATGCAGTCTCGCGGAGTGCTGATGCCGATTTTGCGCTGCCGGTTGATGTGCGCACAAGATACGAAATGGAACTGGCCAGCCTGCAAGAACGGTATGAGAGTCTTACTGCCCGGCAAACGGCCTTGCGCCAGGAACGCGATATTGGGATCGAGTCGGTGGGCATCTTGCAACGCAAGCTGAATGAACGGGCAGTTGCCGCCGGTACCGCCCGCTCAGAAGTGCAAGTAATCGGCGTTGCGCAGGAACCACCTCGGAGCATGTTGCTGCGCCTGGTTTTACGTGCCGGCGTTGCCGGTACATTAGCAGCAGTGCTGGCCATGCTGGCTGTGCTGGCTCGCGAATTCTTCGCTCAGCGCCGGCAAGCCGCCGCCGATGAAGAAAGTTCCAGCGAGCGGCCCCGCGACCGCACGGCCGCCAGGCAGCCTTGAATACGGTTATCACGATGCATCGTCCCCTGCTTTCGATAATCATGCCTTGCTATAACGAGGCCGCCACCCTGTCGCGAATTCTGGCCGCCGTACGCAGCGTTGACATCGATAAGGAGATTATCGCGGTCGATGATTGCTCGTCCGATGATACTTTCGCGATCCTGCAGAGGGAGGCTGCCGATGACCCGTGTATGCAGGTGATCCGCCGGCCCACCAACGGCGGCAAGGGTGCCGCCGTTCGCGCCGGTCTTGCCCACGCCCGCGGTGAGATTGTGCTCGTCCAGGATGCCGACCTCGAATATGACCCGCGCGATTATCACGAACTGGTGACGCCGATTGCCGACGGGCGCGTCGATGTGGTTTTCGGGAGCCGCTTTATGGGCCGCCATACCGGGATGTATTTCTGGAATGCGCTCGGCAATAAGGGGCTGACCTTCCTCACCAATTTTCTCTTCAATTGCTGGATCTCGGATATGGAAACCTGCTACAAGGCCATGCGCATTGAGATTATGCGCAAGCTCGATCTTGAGAGCAATGATTTTCGGCTCGAACCCGAAATTACGGCCAAGGTGCTGCGCTGCGGCCACCGCATCTATGAGGTGCCGGTTAGTTACCTCGGGCGCACCTACGAGGAAGGCAAAAAAATGAAGCCCAGCCAGGGCGTCTATGCCGTCTTCGCGCTGCTGCGTTATCGCTTCTGGCGTTGCCCCGGTTAGGGCCATGTCAAAGTCGATGCACCCTTGTCATTCCGACCGGAGCGCAGCGGAGTGGAGGAATCCTTTCAACGATAGCGTTTTTTACTCTGCCGGACGGCCCTCACCCCCGGCCCCGCTCCCGCTCAGGCCAGCGCGGTGAGTTGCGTTCGCGAAACCGGGTTCCCATGGCGCACTTGCCTGGCAGGAGC
>DAOTUJ010000157.1:0-35162 GCA_034437175.1 Chloroflexaceae bacterium
GCAAACCCCCGGCTTCCCCGCCGTCGACCCGGCACCGGCCGAGCACGACCCGCAAACCCCCGGCTTCCCCGCCGTCGACCCGGCACCGACCGAGCACGACCCGCAAACCCCCGGCTTCCCCGCCGTCGACCCGGCACCGACCGAGCACGACCCGCAAACCCCCGGCTTCCCCATCGTCGACCCGGCACGCAGCACCGATGCGGATGAGGACAAAGATGTTTTCAGTTTTCTCGGTAGTGAAGGTGAAGACCGGCAGCGGGAGGAAACCACGAACAAAGAGCAAGACCCTGAATCAGACGGTGTCAACAAGGAAGCAGAAGCAACCGGTACGGCTGAGCGGAACCGGAAGGATGCAGACTGACCGGCACACCGGGGATGTCGCTCGTCACTCCGCTGGTTCGAGTGCCGCGATCGTATCGAGCAACTCGTGCAAATCGGTAAATTGCACCTCGGGGCTGAACCATGCTTGCACATGCACATGCGGAATGACCGGCCGGCTCCGGCGATCACTACCCCCCACGAACGTCCGCGCCCGCCTGGTAATCTGCGCATCAATGGCCGATTGTAGCACATCAAGTTCCGCAGCACCACCCGCCTCGAGCGCCACCACAAAGACCGGCGTATCGCCGGCCCCCGCAGCGAGAATACCGACAAAAGTATCCGGATAAGCTGCGGTTGCGGAGCGGATCACCTCGGCAATAAAAAAGCGCAGCGGATCGGCCTGTGAAGGATACGCCGCCTGAAACGCCGCATAATTCACCAGCAGAACCCGGAGCACGGATTGTTGATCGCGCAACACCCGTTGCTTGAGCGCATGATGGGTCAATTTGCCAATCGGCAGATCGGTGACCTGATCCATAAACTGCGCTCGAATTGCCGCAATGCGCAGTTCAAGATTGCTGGGAAAGCGGCGCGGCGTAATGCCCAGCGCACCAGCTTCGGCAACAGCCAGCTCCCAGTAGTGAGTCGCAGTCGCCAGATCATCGAGGTTGGCCTGTTTTTGCGCAAACTGATCGATCAGATCCCAGGCACGCATAAACCAGAGCGCACTTTTCACTGCCACCATCAGATCCTGGATGTTGAAGGTTGCCTTGCTGAAAAAATGCAGTACCTCATACTTTTGCAACGCATCCGTGGCATAGGAAATATTATTCTCCCCGGTAATCACCACCGTCACCGTTCGCAAACCACGCTGCCGAATATATTGTAGTGCCTTCAGACCACCGATGTCGGCACCAGGCAGCGCCGATCCGTCGGAACGCCCGGCTTCGCCCTTGTCCAGGGCCAGATCCACCGAAATGAAATCAATATGCGGGATCGTATCGAGATACTGCTGCGCTTCATTCAGAGTAAAGGCCTGCAAAATTTGCACATCCGGCACCGGAAGCGCATCCTTCACCTCATTCAGGGCCAGCCGGCACGCTGCTTGAAACGCATCATTGTAGGTTTGATCATCTTCAATGATCAAAATGGCGCGCTGTTCGATCGTCATGCTGATTCTCCCCGCGCTTTTGCCTGTGATGTGGCGGCGGCTACCCGGTCTCGATCATGGTTTGTTGTCGGCAAAATAACAGAGAACGTAGTACTCACCTGCCAGGTACTTTCAACCGTTATGCGACCACCCAACCCCTGAATATAATCACGGGTCCAGAACAGGCCGAATCCCAGGCCGCTACTCTTGGTAGTATAACGCATTTCAAAGACCCGATTCAGATTCTCGGGGCGAATGCCAATGCCATTGTCGCTGATCGTCACCAGAATCGTGCCCTCGCGAGCACAAGCACTGGTAACCCGCAGGACAGGGCGCCGGATTGCTTGAATGCCGTCGAGAGCCTCAATTGCATTTTTGATCAACACCTTGAATGCCTCGGTAAGCATATCCGGTGCGGTAGACACCAACGGCAGATCATCGGCCAGTTGCGTATCCAGCCAGTCAAGATTGCTCGACAACAGCCGGTTCAGTGCCCTGGTCAGACACATATTGACATCGGTCTGCACATCGGACGTTCGGCGCCAGGGCTCGTGAAGATGATCGAGCAAATCGGCAGCGCTATTCAGATGGCGAAACACATCCGAGTCGTTTTCCAGGCCGGCCAGCAACTGCCGGCGTTCGGCTTCGGGAAACGCATCGGGATTTTTGAGCGCCATATTGATCAACTGGAGCGGTAGCCGGATTGCGCCAATATGATTCTTGAGGGCGTGAACAGACGCAGAGGCACTGAACGCCATGCGGCCAAACATTTGCGCCGTGACACGCCGATCTTCCGACCGGCGATAAATGCGGGCATTGCGCAAACCGATGGCAGCCTGCTGGCCGAAGGCCTGGAGCAATTGGATCTCGCCGCTACGAAAGCTACGGGAGCGAGTCACCGCGACAAGGTTGCCGACCGGCTCACGCTGTACCTGGCCGTCGACCCATGTATCCAGGAAGAAAGGCACCGCAATGACCTGGTGGATTCCCAATTCTTGCTGAATGGCATCGACGACCGGTCGGGCCGCCGGCGGCACAATCGGCGTGAACAGCGTATAGAGTTCAGCGGCAACCACATAACGCCCGGTTCGCATCGCCTGCACGCCCAGATTGGCTTGATAGTCCGGATGGCCGACATCCACGCGGGCCAGTTCCGGATTGCGCAAACTGATTGCCGGCGTAGCCGGGCTCAGCCGGGCAATTTGCGCTTCCCAATGCCGGATTTTGTCTGCGGTTATCATGCCTGGTTCAAAAGAGAACGCACGCAGCGGCAGGATGCCATCGGCCTCGTAGGTCGCCACCATTGCCCCGAGAAACCCGAGGGAGGAAACGACTCCCTCGGCAATGTAGCGCAAGAGCTGATCTTCGTCTTGCAAGCTGTTCTGGATTTTATACACCAGTTCCTGCGAAAGTTCAATCTGGATGCGCTGGCGCTCGCTCAACAGCGCCGCGGCAGCCTGGCGCCCAAAAGCCGACAGAATTGTGATATCGACATCATTGATTTGACGTAAACTGACCGCGAATACATTCCCGACCATTTCACGAGTCGATTTGCCGTCCAGATTGGTTTCCAGAAAGAAAGGGATGGCGATCATCTGTTGCAAGCCGAGTTCCTGCTGGATCCCTTCGATGATAGGCCGGGCAAACTCAGGAATAATCGGGGTAAATAAATCAAACAGCGTATTGCTGATCACCGGCTTGCGGCGGTGGGCCGCTTTGACGCTCAGGTTGTCGGCATATTCATCGCGGTAGACGAATGCGCGGGCCACTTCCGGGTTCATCAGGCTCACCGGTCGCCCGATAGCCTGCGAGAGTTGTTGTTCCCAGCCTCGCAGTTGCTCCGATGTCAGGACATGCCGATCATACTGGATGGCCAGAATAGTCAGCACATCGCCATCTTCATAGAGCGCAACCATGGCCATACTATAGCCGAGTGCCTCGACAACATCATCGACAATGTTTTGCAAAGTTGAGTGAAGGCTACCGTGCGTCGTGCATTCATACGCCATAGAACGTTCACCGGCATCATGCCCCTGCCGGCTCATAGCGTAGCGTGTCATCATCCGCACCGACCAGGCCATCGGCGGCGTATTCACCAGGTGGCTCAGGCGCTGCGATTCGGGAGCCCGGCGCACGAGTTCTTTGAGACCGGCAACAAGAGGTTGGAACAAATGGGGTGATTCCGGCATAGCATCCTCGAGCGTAAGCATCAGGAACTAGAAAACCAGCAGGATCCTGATTGGGAGTCGTCACGAAAGAGTATAGCATGGTGCGGCGGATTATGCCTGAACATCGAACGCAACCATAGGGTCACGTCAACGTCGACGTACCCATGACGTATCTATGTCGACCCGAATACCTGATGGCTCGACGGGCCAGTGCTGCCGCGAGAAACCAGTAGCTGTCATCCCGAGTACCTGATGACCCTGGCGGCCAGTGATACCGCAAGAAACGTGGTGGCCAGCGCGCCTACGGGGCCGGGATTCCGCGCTGGCGCTCTCAAGAAACTTCCATCCGGGATCCCTCACTGCGTTCGGGATGACAGAATATGCTAGCCAGCTTGTCATCCCTCACTGCGTTCGGGATCCCGGCGGAGGTCGCAATCAACCCCGTCATACCGAACAAGTTTCTTGAGAGCCGGAGCGCAGCGGAGGCGAAGAATCCCGAGAAAGCGCAACGAGGGAGGCTGGGGAGGCTTTCCACTATAGCGTTTTTGCCAGATGGGTGATTTCCCGATCCGGCCCTCACCCCCCAGCCCCCGCCTTTCAACGAGAGCGTTTTTGTCAGATGGGAGACTCCGCGCTCCGGCCCTCACCCCCCAACCCCCGCTCCCGTGCAGTCTGGCGCGACAGATACCTCCCATGGATTCCTAACCCTCGCCGGCGCCGGCCTGACAGGAGCGGGGGGGCCGGGCAACGGCGTTCTCGTGTACCCCCGCTCCTGCCAGGCCGGCGCGCCATGAGAACCCGGTTTCGCGAACCAGACCCGCCGCACCGGCCTGAGTGGGAGCGGGGTCGGGGGTGAGGGCCGTCCGGCCGGGCGAAAAACGCTATCGTTGAAAGCCCCCCAACCCCCTAGTATGATACTGGTGGTGGGAGTGGAGACACCGTGAACCCCCGAAGGAGAGGTATCCTGTGGGAGAGATTGGTGCTCCGCACCACCAGCGATGATTCGAATCGACGGAGCACCGCGTTCGGCTGTCACCGTGTTCAATCGCCCCATCAGGGTTCGCCCCTGCGGGAGTATCTGGTGCGCCTCGGTGGGTTGACGCAGAGAATCTTGAGGTTCGTCCTCGCATACCAGGTCGTGAAGGGACATCCACCGCGCGGCACGCCGCGCAATCCCGCATGAAGGCGGAATCGTGATGTGGTATCTTGGTATCGATGTCAGTCAGGCAACGCTCGACGCCGCCCTCTGGGGCGACCAGGGTCTGGTCGCCCCAGAGGGCGGCCCACCCCGCCGACGGCATGGCCGCGCTGGCCGCCTGGCTCACGCCGACGGTGGCGGATACGGCTCTGACCCTGGTGCTCGAACCGACCGGCGGCTATGAAGCGGCACTGGCCGATTGGGCCGTCACCCGCGGCTGGCAGGGCATCCGGTCAACCCGGCCAGCGTGCGCGACTGGCTGCGCTCGCAGGGTCGCCGCGCCAAAACCGATGCCCAGGACGCCCGCGGTCTGGCCGCCTATGTTGAAAGGGCTTCTATCCCAGGTGCTTTCGCCCTGGGATAGAAGCCCTTTACTCGCGTTAGCCGCTTCAGATGGCCTTGTATCATCCCCGCTTTTCGTGTATAATCCGAACAGGTGTTTGCACCTATCCAATTGAATCTTGCCGGTTTCGACAGGCAATCCGCTGTTGGGTAAAAGGTTCACGGTCTGTGTGACGTGCCACCGACGCTGCAATCGCTCATCGGCACATGATCCCAGGTCACACCAACCACAAAAGGCGGGGGCACCGCCTTCGGGGACGGTGGTCAGCAGACTGCCGGATGAACCGAGAAGCCCAATTCTTGAGAATTGGGCGTTGTCACTCCACCGTCACGCTCTTCGCCAGGTTGCGCGGCTGGTCGACGTCGCAGCCGCGCAACAGGGCGACCTGATAGGCGAAGAGTTGTAGCGGGATCGTGGCCAGCACCGGCGTCAGCAGCGGCAGCGTTTCCGGAATGAAGATGGTATGGTCAGCCTTCGAGGCCAGGAAGTCGTCGCCGGCGTAGCCGATGGCGATGACCTGGCCGTTGCGCGCTTTGACTTGCTCGATGTTACTGATCATCTTTTCGTAGATCGCGTCACGCGGCGCGATGCAGACTACCGGCAGATCTTCGTCGATCAGGGCGATGGGGCCGTGCTTCATTTCGCCGGCGGGGTAGCCTTCGGCGTGGATGTAGCTGATCTCTTTGAGCTTCAACGCGCCTTCCAGCGCAATCGGGTAGTTCATCTGGCGGCCCAGGTAGAGTGCATTGCCGGTGTGGTAGTAGCGTTCGGCCAGCTCTGCGCACTGGCTGTAGCAGCTCTCGATTACTTCGGCGGCCTGGCCCGGCAATTCGATCAGTGCCTGCAAGTGTTCACGGATCTGCTGTGGCGTGAGCGTGCCGCGGGCCTGGGCCAGCCGTAGCGCGAACAGGTAGGCTGCCGCCAGCATCGAGGTAAAGGCCTTGGTCGAGGCCACGCCGATCTCCGGGCCGGCGTGCAGGTAGATCGGCCCGCCGCTGGCCAGCCGTGCGGCCTGGCTGCCGATGGCGTTCACGATGGCCACGCTCGGCACGCCCTGCGCACGGGCTTCCTCCATCGCCGCCAGCGTATCGACCGTCTCGCCGCTCTGGGTGATCGCCAGCACCAGTGCGTCTTTGCCCAGCACCGGGTTGCGGTAGCGAAACTCACTGGCATAATCGACTTCGACGCGCACCCGCGCCAGGCTCTCGACCATAAACTTGGTGACCAGTGCGGCATGCCAGGCTGTGCCGCAGGCCGCCGCGTAGATGTGTTCGACGCCGGCCAGTGCCGCGTCGTCCAGCTTCAAGTCTTCCAGTGCAACCTTGCCGTGCTCCTGGTCGATCCGCCCGCGCAGCACGTCGGTGAGCGCGCGCGGCTGCTCGTGGATCTCTTTCAGCATAAAATGCTTGTAGTCGCCGCGCGCCGCCGAGACCGGATCGTAGTTGACGCGGGTGGCCGCTCGCTCGATCGGCGCGCCGGCCAGCGTCGAAAGGCGAATGCCGTTCTGCTCAATCACGGCGACTTCGCGGTCTTCGAGGAAGACCAGGTCACGAGTGTAATCCAGAATGGCCGGGACATCCGAGGCGATGAAATATTCGCCCTCGCCCAGGCCGAGCACGACACCGCCGGCATTGCCCAGCCGGGCGGCCACCAGCCGCTGCGGCTCGTGGATGCTGAAGGCAACGATGGCATTGCCGCCGCGCAGTTCGGCCAGGGTCAGGCGCACTGCGGCTTCCAGGTTTCGGCTTGTTTCGTAATGTCGGCCGACCAGGTGCGCAATGACTTCGGTGTCGGTCTGCGAATGAAACTGGTGGCCCTGCTCGATCAGGCGGCCTTTCAATGCGAGGTAATTCTCGACAATGCCGTTCTGGATGACGACAATGCTGCCGCCGGCATCGCGATGCGGGTGGGCGTTGAGCTCGCTGACGCCGCCGTGGGTGGCCCAGCGCGTATGGCCGATGCCGCAGTTGCCGCCGGCCGGCTCTTCGCGCAGCCGGGCCACCAGGTTGACCAGTTTGCCGACGCTGCGCCGCAATTGCAGGCCGGCAGCAGCATCATAAATCGCTATCCCGGCCGAGTCGTAGCCGCGATATTCGAGGCGCTGCAAGCCGCCAACGACAACTTCGGTTGCATCCCGCGGGCCGATATAGGCAACAATGCCACACATAGTTTTTCTCCTTGTTTGCCTTACGCTGTCGGCGTTGGTTCTCTTTGATGCGGAAGGTACTTTCTTGTTGTACGTTCTGGCGGCAAAGCCGCCAGAACGTACAACATAAGTGCATGGGGACACAAACATTTGTTTGCTGGTTTCGGCGCAACTGAAACCGACACAGCAGCACCGAATGGTGCTGTGCGAAGAGATCGTGATAAGTTTTTGACTATTGTGGGGAAGTTGAAGATACTTGCAGTGTGATACTGCAATACTTGATCGCAAATCGTAAATAATACTGTGTATGTGTATGTTGATGTCTGGCGATGTAATCCAGACATCAACATACACATACAGTATCATTTACGATTTGCGATGATTGGCTCACTGCGGGGCGGCTTTGTCCTGGCCCGTTGCCGGAAGGTGTTTGCTGCCCTGCTTGCAGGCGGTGGCCCGCGCCTGGGAGGCATCCGCTGATCTCTCGATTTTCCAGGGACTGGCCCTGTTAACCCCACCTCGCGGCAGGGAACCTCCACCTCGTCAACTCCGGCGGCGCCGGAGCCCATGCGCTTTCCGATCACACAACCTGGTATTCGCCCTCCCTGCCGCATTCCCCGTACGGCCGCGATGCTTTGTGGATACTGGTAGCATAGCTGCGATTCCAGAAAAATGCAAGGGGCAGCGGATGGGCGGTGACGACATTGCCGCCACCGGCCACCCGGCGGCTCCTTGCTTAATTTTCCGCCAGTTGCTTGAGCTCGTAGAGCCGGGTCAGCGCTTCGAGCGGGGTAATCTCGTTGACGTTGAGGCGGCGCAGGTATTCAATAAGCGGGCTGGGCACGTTGTCGAAGAGCGACAACTGGCCGGCTGCGGCCGGCGCGGCCGGCTCCGGTGGGGCTGCGGCCGGCGACGTGAAGGTAGGAGCGGGCCGGCCTTCGAGTTCGGCCAGCAACTCGCCGGCACGCCGGATGACGCTGCGCGGGATACCGGCCAGTTCGGCGACGTGAATGCCGTAGGAGCGGTCAGCTCGCCCGGGGCGTAGTTCGTGCAAAAAGACCACCCGGCCTTCCTGCTCGACGGCAGCCATGTGGAAATTGCGTATCCGTGGCAGCAGTTCTTCCAGCGCAGTCAGTTCGTGGTAATGAGTAGCGAAGAGCGTGCGACATTGCAGGCGCGGTTCGTTGTGAATATACTCGACGACTGCTCGTGCGATGGCCATGCCATCGTAGGTACTGGTGCCGCGCCCGACTTCGTCCAGAATGATCAGGCTGCGCCGGCTGCTCTGGGCCAGCAGCGCAGCGGTTTCGGTCATTTCGACCATAAACGTGCTGCGCCCGGTAGCGATGTCGTCCTGCGCGCCGATACGGGTGAAAATCCGGTCGACCAGGCCGACTACAGCGGCCTCGGCGGGTACGAAGCTGCCGATCTGGGCCATCAGCACGATCAGCGCCACCTGGCGCAGCATCGTCGATTTGCCGGCCATATTCGGCCCGGTGATGATCAGCAACTGCTGTTCTGTGGTATCGATGCTGACGTCATTCGGAACGAAAGCTTCAGCCAGGCTCTGCTCGACGACCGGGTGGCGCCCGCCGCTGATGCGCAGGTCGGTGCTATTGTTCAGCTCGGGTCGCACGTAGCGCCCGCGCACCGCAGCTTCGGCCAGCGCGGCCAGAGCATCGATGCGCGCCAGAGCGGCCGCAGCGGCCCGCAGCAAATCGATCCGGGCCAGCAGCCGGTCGCAGATCTGTCGGAAGGCCTCGCGCTCCAGTTCGACCAGCCGCTGCTGGGCGTTCAGCACGATATTTTCGTATTCTTTCAACTCGGTGGTGATATAACGCTCGCTACCGACCAGGGTTTGCTTGCGTTCATAGTGCGCCGGCACCTGCTCGGCATAGCTGCGCGAGACCTCGATATAATAGCCGAAGACTTTGTTATAATCGACCTTGAGCCCCTTGATGCCGGTGCGTTCGCGTTCGCGCAGCTCCAGATTATCGATGAAATTCTGCGCATCGCGATTAGCGGCTACCAGTGCATCCATCTGGCTATCGAAGCCGGGCCGGACGACTCGCCGCGGGCGCTCGCCGCCTTCTTCGCTGCGCAGATAATTCGAGGCACCCAGCAACGCCGGCGGTTCGTCGTCGAGAGCCTGTTCAAGATAATCCAGCAATTCACCGCAATCGGGCAGCGCAGCCGCCGGTGGTTCTGCCGGAGCCGGCGAGTCTTCGGTAAAGAGATCGTCGTCGCCGGCCGGAGCTTCGGCGGACGGCGGTTCGTCTTCGGCGGCAAGCAACGGCGCCAGTCGCTCGCCGGCGGCAGCCGTAACGGCCGGCAGGGCGCGCAAAGCCTGACGAAGCTGCACCAGATCGCGGGGCAGCGCCATAGTAGCGCCCTGGGCCAGCCGGTTCACTGCCCGTTCCATGTCGCCGACCTCGCCGAGCGCAGTGCGCAACTCGGCGCGTAGCATCGCATCATCGACGCAGGCGGCTACGGCGGCCTGGCGCACCCGTAGCGCAGCCAGGCCGGTAAGCGGCTGCGCGATCCAGCGCCGCAGCAGGCGTGCGCCCATCGGTGTGCGGCTGCGGTCGAGCACACCGATCAGAGCACCCTGCGCCTTGCCGCTGCTACCCTCAAGCAACTCCAGGTTGCGGCGCGTCTGCGGGTCGAGAAACATATAGTGGCCGGTGGTATAGATGCGCAGATTGGTGATCTGGCCGGCCTGGTTGCGCTGGGTGTCGTGGATATACTGCAGGGCTGCTCCAGCGGCGCGAGTGGCCAGGTTTTTGCCATCGAGACCGAAGCCGGCCAGCGACTGAACACGCAACTGGCGGCAGAGCGTATCGCGGGCGGTTTGCAGATCCCAGCGCCAGAGCGGCAGCGCCGTCACGTTGCCATGCGTCCAGCGGGCACTGTTTTCGCTTTCGAGGCGACGGGCCACCCGTTCGCCGGGCAGCAACCGATCGCGCTCGTCCTTCGTCATCGGTGCAAGATCCTGGCTGAGGCGGGTATCGGTAGGCGCGAGGGCGGGCAGGCGCAGCGCCGGCGTATCGGGCACCAGCACCTCGGCGGCCTGCAGGCGGGCCAGTTCGCCCTCGAGTTGCTGGGCGGCGCGTTGGCCACTGAACTCGGTGGCGGCAAATTCGCCGGTACTCAGATCGGCGTAGGCCAGGCCAATCTGCTGATCTTCGACCACAACGGCGGCCAGGTAATTGTTGCGGCCGGGCGCCAGCAGTCCCGGCTCAATCACCGTTCCCGGCGTGATCACCCGCACGATCTCGCGGTGTACCATCTCGCGCTGGCGCTCGGTTTGTTGCAGACCAGCGGCATAGACCGAACGTGGGCGGGTATCGCTGCGACTGGAAGCGGTTTCACTGATTTGCTCGGCAATCGCGATACGATAACCCCGCGAGACCAGTTCGGTCACGTAGCGCTCGACAGCGTGGTAAGGCATGCCGGCCATAGGCGCATACAATTTTTGCTGGTCGCGGGGTTGATTTTTATCAACCGCATAATCTTTGCGGGTCAGCGTCACATCGAGCAACTCAGCAATTAGTTTGGCATCGTCGTCGAAGGTTTCGTAAAAATCGCCGAAGCGAAAAAAGAGGATTGCGCCGGTGGCCTGGGCCTTCAACTGTTGATACTGGCGATACCAGGCATGCACTTGGGTCTTGGCCATAGGAACGCGGGCTCCAGCTACAAGGAGGAAACGTTTTCGTTAGATTCCACGAATTACGCGGTCACGCAGTTGCTTGCGCCGCAACGGGCGTGTTTCGTCTGCGGCAGCAAGTGAAGATACCTTCGTTTTCATTTGATTTTGCGACTTCGCCGCAAAATCAAATGAAATAAAATGGAAAGTACCGCCCTGCCGGAGGCAAAAAACGGCGGTTGCGGTCGCCACCGCGTAACTCTGTAAATTATAGCATGGAGAGGCGTTGAGCCGGCGGTTCTCGCGCCGGCTCAGCGCAGCAGAAAGACGTCTTCGACCAGCAGGGTGCGCCCCCGGCTGGCTTCGCAAAAGGTAACGTTGCGGCGATGATCGAAGAGCAAGCCGCGCTCAGTGCTGGTGAGCAGTACACACTGCGGCATAGCCAGGTTGCCGTCGACCAGGCCGAACTGCCGGTCGTAATAGTCGCGGATCTGGCGAGGCGTGTCGCTGGTAGTGAAGGTCGCGCTGCTGCGGAGCAGCGGCTGGCCGCTGAGCGAGAAGCGACGATAGCGATCAGTGAGGTCGGCACCGGGATAATCGGTGTTGCGCCCGGCGGCCAGCAGCGCCGCCGGGCCGCCGCCGCAGATCAGCAGCAGCAGGCCGATGCCGGTCAAAATAATGAGGCGCTGGCGAGCCATAAGCAATACATCAGGTGCTGTACCGGCCTGCTGGTGCAATGTAGTCGGCATTGCCGAATTCGACTTCAGCATTGCCGAATTCGACTTCAGCATTGCCATATTCAACGGCCAACAGGTGTTGCAAGGTGGGGATCAGATCGCTGGCGACCCGGTGTTTGGGGATGTAGGCCACTGCACCGATATTCAGGGCTTCCGTGCGATAGGTCGCGCCTTCTTGCGTCGATATCACAATGACGCGCACATGAATGTTATACTCACTTAAACGGCGGGCCATCTCGATGCCGTTGATATCCGGCAGGTGTACATCGGTAATCGCAATCAAGTCGACGCAATCCCGAGCCAGGGCCAGGGCTTCTTCGCCACAGCCGCTCTGAATCAAGGTACAATCCGGAAAGATTGCCTCGATCCAGGCACTGATGGCGGCACGTAGGACGGTATGGTTTTCGACGATCAGAATTTCACACATACAACCTCGCCGGTTTCCGGCTGCAATTTCTGGGTACGCGCTGCGAGCGCCAGCGCTGCTGCCGCGGGCAAGTAAACAGGTTTCGTCTGGCTTACTGATACCGCATCGTTGAGGTAGCAGCCGAATACCAGTTGTCGGCACGCCGGAGAGCGTTAGCCGGTTCAACAATCGGTACGGGCATGTGATGCTGCTGGTGCGAAGCTTTTGCACCGGTTTGCGACCGGAGCCTTGCGCCAATGAAGTGAATGTAAAGCGTCTTTACATTTCATGATACCGATAATTTCTTATACGTCAATAGCTTTGCACAGGTTTTTTCCGGGGAATTTCCGTGGGATTTCTGTCAGAAGGCACCGCCGGTATGCTGCGCGTTTTGCAGGGAAAAGCGCTGATCACGATGACCGGGGCGGAACTCCGGGCGCGTCTCGCAGGTTATGCCGCAGTCGTGCTCGACATAGGCACCGGCGATGGTCGCTTTGTGTATCGCGAGGCGCGGGCGCATCCTGACCAGTTCTATATCGGCCTGGACGCGGTCGCCGAAAATCTGGCGGAAAACGCCGTCAAAATCACGCGCAAAGCGGCGCGGGGCGGCGCAGGCAATGTGCTCTATGTAATCGAGAATGTCGAAACCATGCCGGTTGCCTTGCAGGGCATTGCCAACCGGATTTGCATCAACTATCCCTGGGGCAGCCTGTTCAAAGGCCTGATCCTGGGCGACCAGGGGATCGTGCACAATATCGCGGCTACTGCCGTGCCGGGAGCGAGCGGCGAAATTTTGATCAATTCGGCGGTGTTCTTCGACCCGGTGCCGCATGACATTCTCGGCCTGCCCGAGCTTACCGATGGTTACATTGAGAATTCATTAAAACCACTGTACAGGTGTGCCGGCCTGACAATTATCGACTACGAGCGAATCGGCAAAGCAGTGATGAAAGACATCCCGACGAGCTGGTCGAAACGGCTGGCCTATGGCAAAAAGCCGTACACGGTGCGTCTGCGGATCAAGGTATGACGGAAAGTTCTGCAAGCCGGCCGGGCGCACCGGCTCGTCAGGCGCTTATTCTTCGGATTGGATCGCAATTGTATGATAGCTGCCGGCCGTCACGGCAACAATCATGCCCTGGTGATCCGGCACACGCAACTGGCCGGCCTCGTTATTGCCCCAGATAAGCATTTTGCCGTCGGCCTGAATAGCGATGGTATGATAGCCACCTGCCGCAACTTTGATCACCGGCCCCAGGTTGGCCGGGATAACGCTCTGGCCGAAATGATTGTCACCCCAGGCCCGGACGCGGCCATCGGCTTGCAGCACAATGTTATGATAGCCACCAGCGGCAATGGCCGTTACCGGGCCGAGATCATCCGGTACCCGTATCTGGTTGGCACCATTGTAACCCCAGGCGCGCACTGTACCGTCGGCTTGCAGCGCCAGCGTATGATAGGCGCCGGCCGCGATTGCCACCACCGGCCCGAGGTCGGGTGGGACACGTGCCTGACCAAAGTAATTGTCGCCCCAGGCGCGCACGCGCCCATCGGCCTGCAAGGCCACGCTGTGATAACGCCCGGCGGCAATGCCAGTGACAACATGCAGATCGCGGGGTACTTCCGTCTGACCGTAGCTGTTGTAGCCCCAGGCCATTACCCTGCCGTCGGCACGCAGAGCCATTGTGTGTGAACTACCGGCTGCAACCGCGATTGCCGGCAATGCCTCGGGTGGGATAATGCGCTGGCCGAAGTAGTTGTCGCCGAAAATCCGGATGGTGCCGTCTGGTTTGAGTAATACGGTATGATGGCTGCCGGCCGCCATTGCGGTGACAGCGCCGATATCGCCGGGGATTTTGCTTTGCCCGGCGCTATTGCTGCCCCAGGCCAGCAAATTGCTGCTGACGCGTGCGGCTGCGCTATTCGGTTCGGCTGCAGTTGCTGCCCCAGAGATAGGGGCAGAGTGCATACTAATAAATATGGTACCGACGAATAACGCGACGGTCAATACCTTTCTGTGCAGAAAGGCCCGGTGGTGCATCAGGGAACTCAAAAGCATACTCCAGTCTCCCCAACTGATAACTATGATGGTTGCACACAAAACTGCATCAAAAGCAGCAAAACAGATTGCACAATTGCACGGTGGTGTTATTCTGGTTGATTGTTATGTGCGTCACCAACGTAACAAAGTCAGATGAACAGCTTATGAATATAGTACCATCATCCTACTACGACAGTGTTAAAAACAGGACCCGGGCCTATGGGTAGTGCTTTCTGGTACTATCCGGCGAGATCAGAGATGGGAGAGCGGCTGGAGTTATGCCGAGTACCTGATGACCCGGCGGGCCAGTGATACCGCAAGAAACACGCGGGCCGGCGCGCCGACGGGGCCGGGATCCCTCGCTACGCTCGGGATGACAAGCTGGCTGGCATATTCTGGCATCCCGAACGCAGTGAGGGATCCCGGATGGAAGTTTCTTGAGAGGCAACGGTGGCAGTCGGGGTATTCACGCTGGTGCAGGTTTTCATCGGTGGCTTCTTACAGCCGCATAATGAGCTGCATGCGGGTTTTTTTGTTCCTCTTCGATTGCGCTCAGGGCAGGCTGCGACAGCGTAGCAAGGACTTCTTTTCGGGTGAATTTGCAGCTTTGCCGCAAACTCACCCGAAACTGCAACATAAGCTGTTTTACTGCTCAGGCTCGAAGGTGAGCGAGGCCGAATTGATGCAGTAGCGCAGCCCGGTCGGTGCCGGACCGTCGTCGAAGACATGGCCGAGGTGTGCCTCGCACTGGCTGCAATGCACTTCGGTGCGGCGCATAAAAAAGCTGCTGTCGACCCGGGTCTCGACATTTTCTGCGGCGGCCGGTGCATAGAAGCTAGGCCAGCCGGTGCCTGAGTCGAATTTGGTAATCGAGCTAAACAGCGGGGTGCCGCAGCACACACAGCGATATATGCCCGACGCTTTGTTATCATGGTATTCGCCGGTAAAGGCGCGTTCGGTACCGTGCTTGCGCGTTACTCGGTACTGTTCCGGCGTCAACTGAGCCCGCCATTCAGCATCTGATTTGACGATTCTGGTTTTTATCATACCATTATCCTCCGTATTGCAGGTGATAAGCAATTCATACGTTATCTAACCACCCGGTTCTTTCATTCTTTAGTACCCTGGTTCTTTTCTACTTTCATGATACCATGCATCACAACGAATCCGTCTATGGTGAAATAGCGATTTTAGCGCAGGAACTGGCCGGGCAGCAGCTACGGCTGGCGACGCGCCCGGAGTTGCCGGATTACGCTGCGCCCGCGCCGGCACTGGATCTTCTGGCGACGCACATCGCGGCGACACCTGCGCAGCGCCTGCTGATACTCGGCGATGAACTGGGCACGCTGGCGAGTATGTTGACCCGGTGTGGCGCCGAAGTGCAGGCGCGGGTCGCCTCGCTGATTGGTCGTGACCTGAACCGGCGCACGATGGCACTCAACGGGTTGCGCTGGTCGCTGCTGGCAGATGCGGTCGGCGTGCCGGCAGATGCCGCCGGCTACGACATCGTCGCGATGATTGCGCCGTCGCAGCGCGACCTGGCCCGGCGCTGGCTGCTGGAGGCTTTCAGCGCCCTGAAGCCGGGCGGCCAACTGTACCTGGCCGGCGCCAATCGGGCCGGCATCCAGCCGATTATCGCCGATACGGCGGCTCTGTTCGGTAGTGCCGGCCAGATCGCTAACCGTGCTCGCCAGCGAGTTGCCATGGCCTGGCGACCTGGAAACCTTCCGTGCGTACCGGATTGGGCGCAGGCGGCCGGAATCGCGCCGGCAAGTTGGTACGAATTTGTTGTCGACTGTCGCGGTCAGCAGTTGCAGATTGCCAGCCGTCCCGGTATCTTCGCCTACCGGCAACTCGATGCCGGGACGGCTATGCTGCTTGATGTTCTCGATGTGCCGCCCGGCGCCGCAGTGCTCGATGTGGGCTGCGGTTACGGCATCATCGGTGTACTGGCGGCGAAACTGGGGGCCGGCCGCGTCGATCTGGTCGACAACAGCTTTGCGGCAGTGGCTGCCGGCCGGCAGACGATCACGCGCAACCGGATCGCCCATGCTCGCGCGCTGGCCGGCGATGTGCTGAGCACACTGGCGGGGCAGCGCTACGACCTGATCCTCAGCAACCCGCCTTTTCACAGCGGCAAGCAAACCAGCTATGCCGTGACGCGGGCGCTGATCAGCCAGGCACGAGCGGCGCTAAACCCCGGCGGGCGCATGCTGCTGGTTGCCAATCGGTTTTTGCCTTATGAACAGGAACTCCAGGCGCATTTTGCCGAGGTCACGCAACTGGCTGGTGATGAGCGATATCGCGTGTTACAGGCACGTCAGGCTTTGCTGATGAGTACCGATAAAACCTGACGTTATCATCGGATCGCGGAGCAAGTAATGCATACCCCTGAAGCATTTTTGCAAACGTTACACCAGATCCTGGCGGAACACGGCAAACAGGGCTGGCTGGTCGGCGGCACGGTGCGCGATCTGCTACTCGGATGCCGCCCGCTCGATTATGATATTGCGCTGGATAGCGATGGCGGTCCGGTGGCGCGAGCGCTGGCCGACCGCATGGGCGTGGCCTTCGTGAACCTCGATGCAAGCCGCGGCGTCGGGCGGGTTGTCGCCAATCTCGATAGCCCGCAGCGCCTGGTGTTCGACCTGG
Organism: Chloroflexaceae bacterium; assembly: GCA_034437175.1. Taxonomy (GTDB): domain Bacteria; phylum Chloroflexota; class Chloroflexia; order Chloroflexales; family Chloroflexaceae; genus DAOTUJ01. The sequence continues at coordinate 16,809 of DAOTUJ010000157.1, forward strand.
TGCAGTTGCGCGCTCGCGACATCGTCGCCGATTTGTGCCTGCGCGATTTCAGCATCAATGCGATGGCGCTACCGCTGGCGGCGATGCTACCGCCCGGTTCCCATGATTGCCGTACCTCCCTGATCGATCCCTGTAACGGCGCCGCCGACCTCGCGACGCGGCAGTTGCGGGCCACCGGCCCACAAAGCCTGGCTGACGACCCGCTGCGTGTTTTGCGCGCAGTACGACTGGCGGCACGCATGGATCTTGTGATCGACCCGGCGCTGGCAGCGGCGATACGTACCCACGCCCCGCAACTGAACACGATTGCCGCCGAGCGGATCCGCGAGGAAGTGCTGGGCCTGCTGGCCCTACCGCATGCTGCGCGCTGGTTGCGCTTTCTGGATGCGCAGGGCATATTGACAATGATGTTTCCGGAACTGGAAGCCGGGCGCAATTGCCGCCAGCCATCGGCGCATTTTTTGCCGGTGCTGGCGCATATGCTGGAAGCGGTGACCTGCCTGGAGTGGATTGTGGCCTGCCTGGAGCAGCGAATGGTGGCGACACCGGATCTGCCGGTGGCGTTGCAAACCTATCCGGAACTGGGGCGCGTCATGCCCTATGCCGGGGAACTGGCGGCGCATCTGCGGCAGCCGCTGGGCGTCGGCCGATGCCGACTGAGTTTCCTCAAACTGGCCGTGCTCCTGCACGATGTCGCCAAGCCGGCGACGCGCGCAGAACGCGCCGACGGCAAGATTACGTTCTACCAGCATCAAGAGTTGGGCGCGGAGATGGCGCGGGAAATCGGGGAGCGGCTACGGCTTAGCCGGCAGGCCCGCCAGTATATCGAAACCGTGATCCGCATGCACATGCGGCCGGGCCAGTTACGGAGCGAGCCGGAAGTGAGCCGACGGGCAGTGGTGCGCCTGTTTCGCGATAGCGGCGATGCCGGCCCGGATGTGCTGCTACATGAACTGGCCGATCACATGGCGGTGCGCGGCCCGGCCCTGCGCCCGGAGCACTGGGCGGCGCACCTGAACTGGACGCAGCAACTGCTTGACAGCTACTGGCAGCAAACGGAAACGCCGCCGCCGCCATTGATTGACGGCCGGCAACTGATGGCCGAATTGCAACTGACGCCGGGCAAACAGGTCGGCCGGCTCCTCAACGAGATTCGCGAAGCTCAGGTGGCCGGCGAAATCAGTTCCAGGGCTGAAGCCCTGGAACTGGCGCGCACACTCATGGCGCACGAGCGCACGTGCTGAAGCAGGGCGGAAGGAGCCGAACGTTTCCTTTCCTTGCCGCCGCAGGCGAAAAACGCCTGTTGCGGCGTGAGCAACTACGCGACCGCACAACTCGTGTTATTTAAACCGCTTGACGATGCGCAGTTCGTCGGTTGTGGCAGTCGACTGCTCCTCATCGCGGCCATGGCGGCTGCGCTCGTCGTCGCTAATCAACGGCAAAAGCACCAGGGTGAGCACAATCATCACCGCGAGCAACAGAGTCGGAAAGATATTCAACACTTCCATGGCAGCCTTCCTGGTATCGAGCCGGTACGACAGACATTACCAGGGGCCATAATAGCGAAGAAGCGCCGCCAGGCCAATGAAATTGCAATGACAGGAAAATGATGCAGTCGGGAGAGAAGGGCGGAGGTGGTGGAGCCTCCGCCGGAATTATTGCAGCACGTCGCGCACAATTTGCTCCAGCCGATCGAGGGGGAAGGGCTTGGGCAAATAATAATCGACGCGCTGTTCACGTGCTCGTTTTTCGAGTTCGGGTGTTGCGTAAGCCGTAATCATCACCACCCGCGTATCGGGCGACGTTTCTTTGATTGCAGCGGCCAGTTGCAAGCCATTCATGCCCGGCATGTTGTAGTCGGTGATAACCAGCGGCACCGGGCGCAGCGCAATCTGGGCCAGCGCATCTGCCCCACCGTTTACGGTGACGATATCATAGCCACCGGTAAGATCACGCATCAAACGATGCAGAATAATTAAAATGTCCGGCTCATCTTCCACCAGAATGATGGCCGGATTGCGTCCGGAGCCATCGGTCATAACTAAGCTCCTCACCCGCTGAGAGAGTATGAGCGGTCTTCAAGAAAACCGGCATGGTCTACGTTGCGCAATTGTAGCATACTGCGTGCCGGTGGGCAACTCGGACAGGCAGCGATTGCATTCTGTGGTATGATAGCGCAGAGCAAGCCGGATTGTGCGCAACTGCTCGCCTGTTTTGCCGATTTGCCCGCCTCTCGATACCATATTTGCCACAGGAGTCAGTCACTGAACCATGGCCGACCTACTTAGCATTTTCTTAAACGTGCTTGCACCGGTATTTCTCCTGGTCTTGCTTGGCTATAGCATCGGGCCACGCCTGGAACTCGAAGGGCGTACGCTATCTCGCTTTGCGTATTATATCCTGACTCCGGCTTTTATTTTCAACATTCTGAGTACGGCACGGATCGAAGCCGAACTTGCGACCCGCATGACCCTGTTTATGGTGACGGTTTACAGCATTTCGGCGCTGATTGCATTGCTGGTGGCCCGACTGTTTCGCCGTTCGGCACAAATGACGGCGGCTTTTATAATGCTGGCGGTGTTTGGCAATGTGGGCAACTTTGGCCTGCCGATCATTCAATTTGCCGTCGGCGAAGACGGCTTGCTGCCGGCGACGGTCTATTTTCTGGCCAATCTGGTGTTAGCCTTTGTCGTCTGTGTGACGGCGGCGAACTTCGGGCGTAGCAATTTGCTGCGAACGCTGACCCAGGTACTGCAAACCCCGGCACTGCTGGCTCTGCCGCCGGCCATCCTGGTCAACTGGCTCCCGTCTCAGTTGCCGTGGTTTTCGGTGCCGCTGTTTGTGGCTCGCCCAATCGAACTGCTGGCCGGAGCGCTCATTCCGACGATGCTGATTGTGCTGGGTGTGCAACTGGCCAGTGCCGGCATCCCGCGTCCCAACCTCGATATGCTGCTGGCCATCGGCATTCGCCTGATCTCGGGGCCGGTCCTGGCCTTTGCGCTGATCGGCAGCTTCGGCATTAGCGGCCTCGAACGCGATGTTGGTATTTTGCAGGCCAGTATGCCCACTGCGGTGCTGGTATCGATCATTGCGCTGGAAAACAAACTGCTGCCCGAATTTGTCACTGCCACCGTGCTGCTTTCCAATGTGATGAGTATCTTTTCGCTGGCACTGGTGATCGCACTGCTCTAGTTGACAAGTCTATGCTCGGGAATTTATAATTTGGCGACACCACTTCGACATCGGAACAGATGCCACTTCCAGGATTGTGACAAGGTTTTTTGCGCGTGGTACGGGTTCAAGCTGCGTGTGGGCGCTGTGGGAAGGCGAACCCTGGCGGCCCTTGCGTGCGTTGACAGCAAAAACTCAAGGAGGAAGATCAACGATGACACAGACCAATGAGGCTGCCCCGAACATTGCCAGCAGTGACAAGCTCTTTTCCCCCAGTGCGGAGCTGGTGGAGAATGCCAATGTCACGGCCTACATGAAGCAGAAGGGTTTGCACAGTTACGAAGAGCTCTACGCCTGGACGATTAAGAATCCCGAGGCATTCTGGTCGGATATGGCCAACGAACTGGAGTGGTATCAACCCTGGGAACAGGTGCTCGATGAGAGCAATCCGCCCTTTTTCAAGTGGTTCACCAGCGCGAAGTGCAACATTGTGCATAATGCCATTGATCGCCACGTCAAAACCTGGCGGCGCAACAAACTCGCGCTGGTCTGGGAAGGCGAAGACGGCAGCGCACGCACGTACACGTACCATACGCTCAACCGCGAAGTCAGCCAGATGGCGAATGTGCTCAAGAGCATGGGCGTCCAGAAGGGCGACATCGTGACGATTTACCTGCCGCGCATCCCCGAACTGCCGATTGCCATGCTGGCCTGCGCCAAGATCGGCGCCGCGCATAGCGTGGTCTATGGCGGGTTTTCCGAGGCCGCCCTGGCCGACCGGCTGGCCGATGCACAGAGCAAGGTGCTGATTACAGCCGACGGCGGCTTTATGCGCAATAAGATCATTGAGTTGAAGCAGATCGCCGATGAAGCGATGTCGCGCACGCCCACGGTGCAGACCTGCCTGGTGGTGAAGCGCACCGGCCACGATGTCAATATGGAGCTCGGACGCGATCTCTGGCTGCACGATCTGCTGGCGCTGCCGATTGCTTCGCCGAAGTGCGAAACCGTCGAGATGGATGCCGAGGATACGCTGTTCATTCTGTATACCTCGGGCACGACCGGCAAGCCCAAGGGTGTTGTCCATACCCATGGCGGCTATATGGTTGGTACGTATACCACGCTCAAATATGTCTTCGACCTCAAAGAAGAAGATCGCTACTGGTGCGCCGCCGATCCGGGCTGGATCACCGGCCATTCGTATATCGTCTATAGCCCGCTGATCAATGGGGCGACTTCGTTTATGTACGAGGGCGCTCCGAACTTTCCCTACCCTGACCGCTGGTGGCAACTGGTGGCTCGTCACGGTATCAGCATTCTCTACACCGCGCCGACGGCTATTCGTGGCCTGATGCGCTTCGGCGAGGCCTGGCCCAATCGCCACGATCTCAGCAGCCTGCGCATCCTCGGCTCGGTCGGCGAGCCCATCAATCCGGAAGCCTGGCGCTGGTTCTATGAGGTCATCGGCAAGCGCAACTGCCCGATTATGGATACCTGGTGGCAAACGGAAACCGGTCACTTTATGATTACACCTACACCGGTGATGCCGCTCAAGCCCGGCAGTGCGACGAAGCCCTTTCTGGGTATCGAGGCCGAAATTGTGCAGGAAGACGGTACGCCCTGCGCGCCCGATGAAGACGGTCTGCTGATTATCAAGCGGCCCTGGCCCGGTATGATGCGCACCATTCTCAACGATCCGCAACGCTACGTCGATACTTACTGGTCGAAGATGCCGAATGTCTACACTGTCGGTGATAGCGCCCGCAAAGACAAAGACGGCTATATCTGGGTGATCGGGCGGCTCGACGATGTAATCAAGGTCAGTGGGTACCGGCTGGGTACGGCCGAAATCGAGAGTGCCCTGGTCAGCCACCCGGCTGTAGCCGAGTCGGCGGCCATTGGTTTGCCCCACGAGATCAAAGGCAGTGCCATTCACGCCTATGTTATGCTGCGCGACGGTGTTGAGGCCAACCAGCGATTGGAAGAAGAGCTACGCCATCACGTCGGCCACGAGCTCGGCCCCATCGCCCGCCCCGACGCGATCACCTTTGTCGTTTCGCTGCCGAAGACGCGCAGCGGCAAAATTATGCGCCGCGTGCTCAAGGCTCAGGCGCTCGGCCAGGATGTCGGCGACATTTCGACGCTGGAAAATTAACAACAGTACGAAACTGTAAAACGAGCCCGGTGAAACGACGTTCCACCGGGCTCGTTTTACAGTTTCGTGATGAAATCCATCAGCTTGCGCCGGTAGCTGCTACCGGTGGCTTTCTCCCATTTCGGCGGCAGTGCTTCCAGCAGGCTGCGATGCTCGGCCTGGCAATGCACGACGTAGCTTTCGAGCACGGTGTGGCGATGCGCCGCCAGGTTCAGGTCGGCGACATAGGCCGTGGCGACAGTCAGGTCTTGCATCTGGCCGATGTGATCTTGCAGCGCAAGGAGCGGGTCGAGCAACGGAGCGGCACCACGCTCGGCACATTCGCCGAAGATCTCGATCAAGTAGCGCAGGCGTTTGACGTCGATGCGTGCCTCGTGGATAGCCTCGTTTTCGGCCTGGTCGAGCTGTTGCATATCGACGATGGTTTCGTGCGCCCGCAGGATCTCATAGTGGCGCCAGAGATGGCTGCCGGCCATGTCACGCACACGCAGGCGGCGATCCCAGCCCTCGGCGGCATCATTCATAAACTGGGCAAATTCGCGCTTGAAATTCTCGTGGCGCTGGCTGTCGATGCGTTCGAGCAGGCGTTCGAGGCCGGCGGCGCGGTTCCGTTTGAGGGAAGCGAGCAGCGGTTGCATGCCCGGCTGTTCGGCTTCCGGCAGCGCAGCAGTATAGGCCTGTACGCGTTCGAGAAACACATCGGAGTCGCGCACCGTACCGGCGGCGGCGGCCACCTGGCGCAGGCTCTTGTTGAAGCGACGCACCTCACGGGCGGGAGCGACGGCCGGCAAAATGCGCATCACCGAGCGCATACGCCGGGCGGCGACCCGTAGTTGATGCACCGACTCAGACGACTGGCTGTTGCGCAAGCGGCGTTCTTCGGCCAGGAAGCGCTGATAATGCCGGCGTAGCATGACGCGCAGCACATCGGCCAGCGGCTCATCGCCGGCGATCAGCGGCGGCGGCGTAGTGGTGTCGCCAGTGCTTTCGGCGGGTTCAGCCGGCGCATCGGCGGGTGCGGCGGTTTCTTCAGTGTCAACCTGCATCTCACCGCCGAAAATCTTCTTCCAGAGGTCGGCCTTGGCGAGCATGCGCACGCCCTCTTCCGCCGCAGCCGGCCCGAGCAATTTCACATACAGCAGATCATCATCGGCGGAAATATTCAGCAGCCGGCTGGTCTGGCTTTCGGAATAATCGGCACCGTCGGCGATGCGCAGAATAGCGGCCAGGCGCAGCGCATTGCGGCGAGCTTTTTTATCGAGACCGAGGTAGGCCGGCTCGAGTGAAGGCCGGACTTTTTTGCGATGGAAAGCCACCAGGCAGGCCACCAGCGCACGATCTTCCTCATCGAGTTCGGCAAAATCGGTGCCCAGCACAATATCACGCCCGACCGTATGGTGGTGTTCGGGATCGCTGGTCATGCCGACATTGTGGAGCAGCGCGCCGATTTCGAGCAAGCGCCGGCAGCTATTGCCACAGCGATGGACATTGCCGGTCGCATCAAAAAGAGCCAGCGCCGCAGCAGCAACATGGCGGGCGTGAGCCTGATCGACGTGATAGCGTTCGAGCAGCATTTCCGTAGTATTCACCTCCGTGATGATGGTCATAGATTTTCCTTTCTTATCGTACAAAGAACCAATGAACTAAGGAACCAGGATCAAGCAAGTAACGGATCTGACTTGCGTGGTTTTTTAGTTCTCTGGTTTCTTAGTTCTTCTTCACATCCAAAAGCGTCATTGCGCGTTCAAGTTTGGAGCGGTTTTCGGCCTGCAAATCAACGTATCGGCTAAGCAATTCAGCCAGGGCCGCCAGGTCGGCATACTCGCCGTCGGGAAGCAACTCGAGTTCGAGTTCGCGAAACGGCAGGCTGCGACCGGCGGCCTCGAAGGTGCCGCGATCGAGGCTCATTTCGATCACCGGCAGATCGTCGCGGCTGGCAATGATGGTATGGCGTTCGGTATTGATCTGTACCAGCGTTACCAGTTGAAATGTTTCACCCAACAAAGCCAGTGCCGTTTCGCGGGCGGCGCCGGTCGGCCAGGTGCGGGGATCGGGCGAGGTAGCCGGCACCTCCCATTCGCTGCGCTCGTGCAACCCGGCGTGAACCTGGCTTTCGCCCTTCAGCGTAGCCACTGAATGCTCGCCGACCTGGCGAATGCGTAACCCATAACGCCGTTTTTGGAGCCGCCCATCGGTAGTGTCGTAGTAAGTATTGCGCTGACGGTCGGGCGTTGCCGACGGCTGCAGGGCATACTCGCCAAGCCGATGCAATTCCAGCAGGCGTGCAAAGGCTGTCGGATCCGCGATGATGTATTTGGCTTCAATTTCCATAACAAATGCAAAGGCGCACGTTTTTACGTGCGCTTAATATCCGATAGCAATTTTTTAATCGTGAGGGTTATTATACCACATTTTGTAGCAAATCGGCCTGGCTGAATTGTCGAAGTTCAACGCCTGCGGCCGCGTGGAAAACCAACCCCCGTCCGTCTTGCTGCGCTTTACTGCGTTTTGCTGCATCCTGATGGAAATCGCGAGCACCATTAGCCTTCGCCGCCCCAGACGCGCTGATAGGCCCGTTGCAGGGCTTCGTAGACGGTACCTTGAAGCAACTTGAGTTTGTAGCCGGTCATCGGCAGCGGCCGGGCGCCCTCGCTCGCGGCCTGCGCTGCGGCCATAAAGATTTCCACGCCGGCCGGCTGATCCAGCAGGATCGCTTCAACCTGTGGCAGACGCAGCGGGATACCGGCCACCCCGCCAACCGCGACTCGGGCGAAACTGATGTGTCCGGCTTCAATTTTCAGGCGCACGATGGCTTCAACCAGCGGCCATTCGGCGCGGGCGCGCGAGATAGCGCGAAAATACGAAGCGCGCTCGTCGGCCAGCGGCGGCGGCAGATACACCTGGCTGAGCAACTCGCCCGCAGCCAGCGTATGATCACGCTGCGGGTCGCTGCCGTCGCCGTAGAGCGCGGCAATGGGCTGACGTGGGCCGCCGGCCAGGCTGAACTCGGCTTCGTAGGCCAGCAGCACCATGCCCGGCGTCGAAGGATGCGGAAAGGCGCAGGATCCGCGATCGAAGACCACGCCGTAGCGATGATCGCCGGATCGCGCCGGGCAGCTATTGCCGCCTTTTTTGAAACAATCGAAGGCCGGGTTGCGATAGTACCAGCAGCGAGTGCGCTGCAAGAGCGAGCCGCCCAGCGTAGCCATCGTGCGGATCTGCGGGGTAGCCAGCGCGCCACAGGCCATCGCCAACCCCGGGTACTTCTCGATCAATTGCGGCGCTTCGGCAATCTCGGCGAGCGTGACGAGCGCACCGATGTCGGTGCTGCCATTGCGGTGCCGGTGGATCTGTTTCAGCTCGGTGATCCGGCTGATGTCGACAATCGGCCCCGTAGCGAGAGCCAGGCGGCGCCGATCCTGGAGATCAGTCCCACCGGCCCGCAGTTCGCCCGGCTGCGCCCGAGCCACGTCGATATTTTCGGCCAGTATCAGATCGCTCATTGTTGCACCCCTTCGATCAGGCGCTCGGGACGCACCGGCGTCTCCAGTGGGCGCCAGCCGGTCGCATTAAAAATCGCATTGCCGATAGCAGCGGCTACCGGTGCCGTCGACAATTCCGCCATGCCGATGCCCTCGCCGCGGGCGTGCTCAAAGCCGCCCGGCGTGAATTCGACAAAAATCCCCGGCGTGTCGCCGATACCGGGGATTTTATAATCCTGTAGATTGCTGGTCAGGTTCACCCCGGTACAGGGATCACTGATCTTTTCTTCGTAGAGCGCATAGCCAATACCCTGGATAACGCCGCCGTAAACCTGGCTGCGCGCCAGTTCAGGCACATGAATGGTGCCGACCGCCAGGTTCTGCCAGACCCGCAGCACGCGGGTTTTGCCCAGCAGCGTATCGACTTCCACTTCGGCCACAATCGCGGCGTGGCCATTGCCGCGGCCAATCATGATGTCGCCGCCCATTTGCCCGATCAGGAAGGTCGTGAACTGCTGAATGAATTGCTTATCCGGCCCACGGCGGGCCGTAGCGCGCTGTGGCGGCACCTGCTTCAGCACCTCGGCCCAGCTCAGAAAACCGTCGCGATGGGCGATGCCGCCGTCCGCAATCCGTGCTTCCGCCAGGTCGAGTTCTTCGGCGGCCTGGCCGAAGAGCCGCTCGCGCATCGCCTCGCCAACTTCGCGGGCCGGCGCAAAAACCGAGGCGGTCACCCGGCTACCGCCGGCAATCGGGCCGTGCGGCAACTGCGAATTGCCGATATCGACCTGCACCAGCTCCGGTGCGATACCAAAGACTTCGGCGACAGTATTGCTCAGCACAGTACGTACGCCGTTGCCGATTTCCTGGGTTGCCGTTGCAATCCGGAAGCCGTCGGGTGCACTGGCAAGTTCGACCCGCGTTTCCGGGTCGTAAAAATACAACCAGTTGCCGCAGGCCAGGCCGATCCCGCGCCGGAAGCGGCCGGACTGGCTGCCGGGCGCCGGGCGATGGCGCCAGACTTCCAGACTCGCCACCCAATCGTACAAAGCCGACCGCAAGGGATTTTCGTTCCAGTTCCGCCGCAAGCTCAGCGGATCCAGGCCGCTGTCGTGGGCCAGTTGATCGATGCCCTGTTCAAGTGCCCAGAAAGCCATCGGGCCACCGGGAGCGCGGAAGGGGCGACCACCCGGCTGGTTGGTAATCACATCGTAGTCGAGCAGGTCACGGGCGCCGCCGCTGTAGCCAAAGGCCATCAGGCCGGTAACGATATTGCTGACGGCAATTCCACTTTCGCCGTAGGAATGCGCAATCAGGGCGGCGAGCCGCTGCTCGGCATTGCCGGCCAGTCGCAGGTCGATGCGTCCGCCGGGCCGGAAGCCGGCCACCGTCATTTCTTCGGCGCGGCTGTAGATCACCGCTACCGGTGCGCCGGCCGCACGGGCCAGCAAGACTGCGGCAATCGCTTCTTTGCCCAGGCCATTTTTTGCGCCGAAGCCGCCGCCGACATGTTCGGCAATCACGGTGACATTAGCCGGATCCAGCGCGAAGTGCCGGGCAATTTCGGGCGCCATCGTCCGCACGCCCTGCGTCGACAGGAAGACCTCAACCCGGCGCTCGTCGATCCAGCGGGCCAGAGCCGCGTGCGGTTCGAGCGCGGTATGGATCTGCGGGCGATTGCTGAAACGGGCGGCAACCGTGTGCCCACCGTTAGCCTGGCTATCGGCGAAAGCCTGGTGGGCGCGCGCCGGGTTGAGACCGCCGGTATTCAGCAGACTCTTGCGCAGATTGCCGTACCAGGTACCGGGCAGGATCGGTCCCTCACCGGCATTCGGCGCACTGCCGGTCTCGCCGGCCCAGATCTGCGGCGCGCCCGCGGCCATCGCCGCTTCCGGTGTTGTCAGTGTGGGCAGCAATTCATATTCGACCACGATCGCTGCCAGAGCGAGCCGGGCGGCCTGCGCATCGATTGCGGCGACCGCCGCGATCTCCTGGCCGACGAAGCGCAGCACCTGGCCGGCCTCGGCCATCGGCAGGGCAGCGCGCACACCGGCGATCCGGCGGGCCGGCTCCAGGTCAATGCGGCTGATGCGGGCGTGGGCATGCGGCGAACGCAAAATCATGCCGACGAGCCGGCCTTCGATGTGGCGGTCGGTGGTGTAGCGAGCAGCGCCGGTCACTTTTTCCAGCGCATCGACGCGCTGCATGCGCACCTCGGTAATGTTGTCGAAATCACCGACGCAGGCGCGCTGCACGGCAGTGTAGATGCCCAGGTAGGCGCCACAGCGACAGAGATGGCCGGCCAGCGCCTCGGCGATCTGCTCGTGGGACGGCAACTGGCTGCCATAGGTGCGACGCCAGTGCTTATAGAAAGCAATCGCCTCGACGACAAAGCCGGGCGTACAGTAACCGCACTGCAAACCGTCGTGGGCCATAAACGCTCGTTGCACCGGGTGCAGATTGTCGGCGCCGAAAAATTCAATCGTCTGGATCGAGCGGTCGGCCAGTTGCACCGCTGGTAGCAGGCAGCCGACCATCGGTTTGCCCTCGACCAGCACCGTACAGGCGCCACAGACTCCCGAACCGCAGACGAGCTTGCTGCCGGTGAGTCCACAGCGTTCGCGTAGCAACTCGATGGCCGTCTCATCGGCGCGAATGTCGGCAAACTCGTGTTCTACCCCGTTGATGGTGATGTGCACGGAGATTTTGCTCCTTTTTTGTGAACCAATGAACCAGTGAACTAAGGAACCGGAGTACGCGATAACTATAAGCATTGGAGAACCGAAGAACCGTAGAATATATCGGAATTACTTTCTTCAAATACGTTCAAATCCTTAGGTTCTTTAGTTCTCTGGTTCTCTGGTTCCTCAGACTCATCCAGCGACCGCCGTCAGAGCCGTGTAATGGACGCCGGTGAGTTCCTCCGAGACCTGCCAGAGCCGGCGAGCGATTGCGGGGTCGCGCCAGGTCTGGTTGAAGCGGGGCGTGACGCGGGTCGGGTAGCCCCTGGCCTGACTGAAGCCATCGGGGCCGAAGTACTCGCCGCCTTTGACATCAGGCATCGTGGTGGCATACAACTCGGGCAATGCGCCCATCGCCGCACTCTGGGCCAGCGGCATAAACATACGAGTCAGGGTATAGCTGAGCACGGCATTGCCCTGGCTGAGCCCGGCGTATTGCAAATTGGTAGCGGCAAACCCCGGATGCGCCGCCACACTGATGCAGTCGGCACCGGCAGTTTCCAGGCGGCGCTGCAACTCGACGGCGAAGATCAGGTTGGCCAGTTTGCTCTGAGAGTAAGCTTTCCAGCGCTCATAGGAATGGCGGAGCATCAAGTCATCAAAATAAATGCGGCCCATTTCGGCCGCCGAACTTGAAAGCGTAACCACCCGGCTGGCCGGAGTCGCCAGCAGCGTGTCGAGCAGCAAGCCGGTGAGCGCAAAATGGCCCAGGTGATTGGTGCCGAACTGGGTCTCGAAGCCGTCGATGGTTTTGCTCTCGGGTATCGCCATGATCCCGGCATTGTTGAGCAGCACATCGAGTTTGCGATGCTGCTGTTGAAAGCGGATCGCAAAACTGCGGACGGACTCGAGGCTGGCCAGGTCGAGCTGTTCGAGATCGAGCCGGGCATCGGCGATCTGGGCCAGAACGGCTTTGCGCGCGGTTTCGCCCTTGCCGAGGTTACGGCAGGCCATCACGACGTGGGCGCCTTTGCGGGCGAGCGCCAGACTGGCCTCGTAGCCCAGCCCGCTATTGGCGCCGGTTATCACAAAAAGCTTGCCGCGCTGATCCGGTATATTGTTTGCATTCCAGTATGGTTGGCCTGACATGAATATCTCCCGTTATGAAGTTATAAGCAGCGACCCTCTGATCGCCGTGCTCGCGCTGCTTCCGAATCGGCCCGATTCACGGGCCTGGCCCGGCGCCCATGGGCCGCTACTTCGCCCCTACCCGTGCGCCGGGACGGCCCGATCATCGCCCCACTATGCGCCCCGGCAACGCGCCGGTATGCTCTCCGCTGCGCAATACCTGGACGCCGTTCACCCAGACGTCGCGCACGCCGCTTGAGAGGCGGTGCGAGTCGGTGTAGGTTGCCTGGTCGATGATACGTTCCGGATCGAGGATGACGACATCGGCGTAGGCACCGGGCCGCAGCACGCCGCGCTCGGCCAGCCCCAGTCGCGCCGCAACGGCACCGCTCATCTTGCGGATCGCCTCTTCCAACGAGATGATGCCCTCCTCACGTACGAAACGTCCCAGGACGCGCGGATAGGTTCCGTAGGCGCGGGGATGGGTCGGCCCATTTTGAGCAGCCCAGGCCGGATCCAGGCCGCCGGCATCGGTTGAGACTTTGATCCAGGGTTGCTGCAACTGCAAGCGCAGATTGTCTTCGCTCATCATGTGGTAAATCGTGCTGATCGAGTGGCCTTCGGCCAGCAACAGGTCGCAAGCCGCGTCCAGCCAGTCCTGGCCGCGTTCAGCCGCGATGTCGCTGAGCGGGCGCCCGACATAGGCCTGGTGCTCGGGCCGGCGCAGGCTCACCGGTACAGCGCCTTCGACACGCGGCGCCAGTTCGGCGTAGCTGCCGTCCGGCCCGAAGATGGCCGTGCGGATGCGTGCCCGCTCGGCCGGATCGGCCAGCCGCTCGAAGAGGCGCCCATCGGCGGCCGCCCAGGTCGGCAGCAGCACGGTGAGTGCCGTGCCCGCCGCCGTGTACGGGTACATGTTTGCGGCCACGTCCAGTCCCTCGGCGCGGGCTGCACTGATCATTTCGATTACCTGCGGCATTTTATGCCAGTTCGGCTTGCCGGTCGCCTTGAGATGATAGATTTCGACCGGAATGCCGGAGCGCCGGCCAATCTCAATTGCCTCGGCGATGCCCTCGACGAGCCGGCCGGCCTCCGAGCGCACGTGCGTGATGTAGCTGCCGCCGTACTCTGCGGCGACCTTGCAGAGCTCGACGATCTCGTCGGTCTGCACATAGGCCTCGGGTGGGTAAATCAGCGCATAGGCCAGGCCGAAGGCACCGTCTTCCATCGCCTCGCGAGTCAACCGGCGCATCGTATCCAGTTCTGCGACTGTTGCCGAACCCATGGCCATGCCCTTGGCGTAGAGCCGCAAGGTGCCGCCGCTGAGATACGAACCGATATTCGGCGAGACGCCCTGATCGATCATCGCCTCCAGCCAGTCGCCGAAGCGTGCCCACTCGCGCATGCGCGGTTCCCATTTCGGGGCGCGCTGCGGAAACGGAGCCAGGCGCAGCGGATCGTCGATCTTGCCGCCAGAGGGCGCCGGTGTCCAGACCTCGCCCATAATCTCGGTGGTCACGCCCTGGGTAATCTTCGAGAGCGAGCGCCCATCGATCATCAACGGCAGGATCGAATGGCTCTGAATATCGATGAAGCCGGGGCAGATCAGCATTCCCTGCGCGTCCATGGTTGTCGTCGCCCGCCCCGGATCGATGCGGCCGGGTGGCTCGATGGCCGCCACCCACTCGCCGCGCAGCGCCACATCGGCATAGCACCAGGGATTGCCGGTACCATCGATCAGGCGTCCGCCGCAGATCAGCACATCAAATGTCGGCATTTGCAAACTCCCACGCAGTTGCTCACACTGCAACAGGCATAGTTCGCTTGCGGCAGCGTGGAAAGCACGGTCTTTGTCGATTGATTCTGGCGGCTTCGCCATACAATCAATCGAAATAAAGCGGAAAGTACCGCTGCACTCAGGGCAGGCGCCGGCAGGGCGGAAGGTGCTTTCCTGGCTGCCGCAGGCGAAACTCAGCCTTGTGGTTTGTGCTATTACTCCACTGTAGTCAGCGGATCAACAGCGAGCACTTGAATGTCAAGTTGCTGACGCAGATTGCCGCAGACTTCGAAGGGCGGCAGCGTTGTGCGTCGTTCCCAGTAATCGAGGCCCAGCCAGTTGGGGCGCAGTTCCCGGCGCCAGTTGATCAGCTTCGGGTAGCCCAGTGCTGCATCATAAGCGATGGTGCCAACCCGCACCCGGTGGCAGGGGCAGCGAAATTGGGAGGGAAAGCAGCGCCCGGGTTCACGATAGAGCGCACTCAATTCAAAGAGCCGGCTGACCGTCAGTTGGCCAAGCCAGGCCCGGTTACAGGTATCGCGCCAGACGCGCACCGCCTGGCCGTCCTGTACTTCAAGATCTTGCATACAACTCGTTGCTGCGAGCTGCACCATCACCAGAATCCGGTAATTCTCGATGGGCTGACGATCCCAGCGTCGCAGCGCCGCAGTATGGGACTTCTGTTGCGGATGAACAAACGCCAGGAAGAGGATGCCGCCGCCGCTGAGCAGCAGGAGTAGCACGAGCAAAAGCAAAACGATTCGACTCATGGCTCCACCTCGTCACAGAGCCGCGCCGCTTTCGCCACCGCCATGCCGGCGCGGATGCCGCAGCGCCGGGCGACGGCATTGGTATGCACAACCGTGCCATGATCCCAGGCATCCTGCGCATCGCCAATGCGCGCACTCAAATGGCTGTAAGCGGCCGCCGGCATGCCCAGCGCAGCGAGCGCAGCAAGCGCGGCAATCCCGGCGGCATCTTTGCCCACTCCGGCATCGTTGAAAAATACTCCGGCCAGTGGCTGGCTCCGCGCATAATCCGCCGAACTCAGCCCACCGTGCGAGCCGCTGACTACGACCCGTCCGGCATCTTCCGCCGTCAGATACGAGATCGAGTCCATCAAAACTACGGTCCGGCTTCGATAGTGCGCAACAATCGTTTTTTGTGCCACAGACGCTTACCTGGTTCAGGGAATGCATATGTATTATACATGCTTTATTCCGCTTCCGCCCGCCAGCAGGATCAGGCGCACAGCAAATCTTGAAAAATACATAACAGAGTGCGTGGATGGTGCATGGTGACGGCAATGCCGTCACCATGCACCATCCACGCACTCTTTATCGTTTC
This sequence comes from Chloroflexaceae bacterium, assembly GCA_034437175.1. Lineage (GTDB taxonomy): Bacteria > Chloroflexota > Chloroflexia > Chloroflexales > Chloroflexaceae > DAOTUJ01. The sequence continues at coordinate 32,550 of DAOTUJ010000157.1, forward strand.
CGACTTACGATTAATTTCCGATGAACGGCAGGTACTGCTGCGGTGCAATATCGCCCGGCGCCGACGACCCCGGCTGCACCGTCACCGTCACTTTGTCGTTGTATTCGCGGCGCTCCCAGCCGGTGATGATGTAGTTCTCGTTCAGCGGGAAGGTATGCACCGGCGTCATCTCCACCGTGAAACTGCCGTCTCCATTCGGCATGACGTTGACTTCCAGGTGGCCGTAGTGCTTGCCGCCGCGGATCAACCGGTTGCCCTCCCAGAACTCGCCTTCGTCGTAATGAGCCAGCCACTGGCTGTAGGGGTTGTACGTGGCGGCCTGCTCCGGTGCCCGCGGCCCGCGCAGCCCATCACCGGCCGCGCCCACGTCGTAGTAGTGGATGCCGTTGACTGTCGAACGCTCGAAGAGCTCGCTGTGCCCACTGAACACGGCGACTACGCCATACTGCTCGAACAGCGGCGAGTAGATCCGCATCGGTGTACCGCCCTGCCCACTGCTATTCGGGTCGCTCATCGGCACCCCGTGCGTGCCGCTACTGTAGGGCACATGGTGGAATTGCACGAAGATGACCTGGCCCTGCGCGCTGGCATCTCGCAACTGCGCCTCAGCCCAGATCCACTGATCCGAACCTTCGTTGAAATCGGCCAGATCATCGCCGGGGTAAGTCTCCGCGCTGACATTCTCCTGAGTATCGAAGTCCGAAGGCGGCAAGCCGTTGCGCGATTCGCGCTGGCCGTCCGGCAGGCCGTTGCTCGAATCCAGCGTGATGATCGTCACCGGGCCGTAGTCGACGCGGTAGTACTGATCCTGGTGGTTCGGCTTGTCGTTCGGTGGATTATCGAAGTAGGCCTTGAAACGCTGACGTGCCGCCTGAACCGCCGCCGGCTCGTAGCCGCCGTTGCGCGCCCCGAAGTTTTCCCAGTTGCCCAGCGCCGCCAGCAGCGGGAAGTAGCTCAGCGGATTGTCGAACTCGCCCGCATTGTGGCGGAAGAACTCGTCCCAGGCGCGCTGGTAATTGCCGCCCTGCACCAGGTCGCCCGGCATCACCAGGAAGTTCGGCTCGCGCTGCGTGATGATGGCCAGGTTCTGCGCATAGCCTTCCTGCTCGGTCGCGAAGTAGAGGTCGCGCCCGCTGCCGTCCTTCGGCATGCTCGCCGGGCGCCCGGTGCTGCCCGGATCCTGGGCGGCCGGCGCGTCGGCGCTGTTGCCCCAATCACGCCGGTTCGTCCGGCCCACCGGGTCAGTCTCTGAATCGGCCATGACGATGAAGCGAATCGGCTCGCTCGTCTCGGCGCCTGGCGCAGTCTGCAAGGTTGCACTCAGCGTCACGCCGCCCACCGTTACCGCGTAATCGTAGGTCGTGCCTGGTGTCAGGCCGGTAATCGTGATGCTGTGTTTGTAGTTACTGTTGTCGTGCATATCCGGAAACTGGTTGAATTCCGAAAGCTCCAGTTCCGAATACAACAACTCGGTCATCGCCGTCGGCGTACTGGTGTACACCTGCGAGCTCGTCAGGTCTCCGCCGCTGACCTCGAGCGTTCCGGCAATATTCTGCTCGGTGAACCAGTTGATGGTCACGCCCGCGCTGGTCGGGTTCTGCTGGTAGGGCTGCACTCGGAAGGGATCATCGGCCAGCACGAACTCGTCGAATTTGCGTACCTCGCTGTTCGGGTCGCGCACATCGAAGGCGTAGCTGCTCACCGTGCCGGTGCCGGTATCGAGCACGCTGAAGACGGTGATATTGTTGCTGGCGACGTAGGGCAGGTCGCGCTCGGCGTCGTCCATCTCGCGCATCGGGGTGAAAAGGCTCGGATAGATCGGCTTGCGGTTGTGCGGGTCGTTGAAGCCGGCATAATCGCGGAAGTTCCAGGGCGAATCGGGGTCGGTCAGGCTGTTCCAGAACGAGCCCGCCCAGCGCGTGCGCTGCGCCACGATGCCTGCGGCGTCGCCGAAGTAGCCGCCGAAGTTGTTGCCGACGTTCGAGGTCTCCAGGTAATGCATGTCGCCGACCCTGGCCCGGTTCCAGACGTGCGAGTGACCGGTGTGGACCAGTTGCACGTCGTTGGCGAGCAGTAGCGGCTCGATGTCGTTCTTCCAGACGTCTTCTTCCAGCGGGTACTCGTAGCGAATGCTCTGGATCGTGCCCAGGATCGGCTCGATCTCGCTGGCCCACTGCTCCGGCGTCAGCGGCAGCGTGAAGCTCTTCGTCGCGACTTCCTGGCCGTCCTGGTACGCGATATTCATCACCCGGTCGGCCATCACCGGCACGGCATTGTCGCCCAGGCCGAACATGGTCTGGTGCGCCATAACGACACGGTACTGCGCGTTCTGAGCTTCCTCGCTGGCCAGAACATCTTGCAGCCACTGGTACTGATCCGAGCCCTCGTTGTAGGTCTCGAACCACATGTCGCCAAAGCCCCAGTTGTCGGGGTTAGCCAGCTCGCTCTTGATCTCGGTGAACTTGCCGCGATCATTATCGGTCACGTTCCAGGTGCGCCAGACCCGCGAGACGTTCATCGAGACGACGAAGACATCGCCGATCTGGTAGGCGTAGTAGTTCTCGCCGATCGGCCCCTCGGGATGGGTCCACATCTCGAAGTACTGGGTGTGCT
>DAOTUJ010000158.1:0-31294 GCA_034437175.1 Chloroflexaceae bacterium
CACGATATGGAAGCCATCCACGGCGACATAAATGTCGCTAAGTCATCAACCCCTGCGAAGCGGGGCGGTTCTGTGCACGCCCGTATCAGGCAGGATAACAGGAGGTAGAGGGTCCGTCATCAACCCCTGCGAAGCGGGGCGGTTCTGTGCACTTCATTTCTCAGAATTTGCCGCTGCTCTTACCTAACGTCATCAACCCCTGCGAAGCGGGGCGGTTCTGTGCACCCGCTAGGAGCGGCATCGCCGGCAATCAACGCGTGGTCATCAACCCCTGCGAAGCGGGGCGGTTCTGTGCACCGTAGATGCCGCCGGGCAGCAGGGCCGCCAGGTCGCTATGTCATCAACCCCTGCGAAGCGGGGCGGTTCTGTGCACTGGCGGAGGAGGAGGAAGTGGCATCTGCCGAAGAAACGAAGTCATCAACCCCTGCGAAGCGGGGCGGTTCTGTGCACAGCATCATTTGCAAGTTTTGGCAAGTACCGATCTAACGTCATCAACCCCTGCGAAGCGGGGCGGTTCTGTGCACCGCTGAGCGTGCTGGAGGAACGGTTGGAAGAGTTCCTCGGTCATCAACCCCTGCGAAGCGGGGCGGTTCTGTGCACGTATTCTGCGAGATACTCTTCTAATTCACTATCGGGCCGTCATCAACCCCTGCGAAGCGGGGCGGTTCTGTGCACCCCCACATACTGCCCTTTTTGTAAATATTGCGCACACCCGTGCGTCATCAACCCCTGCGAAGCGGGGCGGTTCTGTGCACCGCAAAAGCACGCCGGCGGCAGCACCGTCGCGTTTCCGCTGTCATCAACCCCTGCGAAGCGGGGCGGTTCTGTGCACCGAACCAAACGACAGCCAGTGGCGCGACTGAGTACATCGGTCATCAACCCCTGCGAAGCGGGGCGGTTCTGTGCACCTATCAGTTGAAGGCGTTAGCAGGATTAAGGTACCCTGATGTCATCAACCCCTGCGAAGCGGGGCGGTTCTGTGCACTACCTCGCGGTGAGCGCGGGGCTCCACCGGTATCAGGTCGAGTCATCAACCCCTGCGAAGCGGGGCGGTTCTGTGCACGAGGTTACGTCCGTCGTTATCGGCGGACAAGATACGATTGTCATCAACCCCTGCGAAGCGGGGCGGTTCTGTGCACTGCTCATCGGCGGAGCGAGTAGCAGCGGAAAAACAAAGTCATCAACCCCTGCGAAGCGGGGCGGTTCTGTGCACCAAAACAGTATCGGGGAATAAGCGCAGCGTCATCTTAAGTCATCAACCCCTGCGAAGCGGGGCGGTTCTGTGCACGTGGCCTGATTCTAGCGCATCAGGACGCTTTGCGCAAGCCGTTTTGCGCGGCAGGCCGTTTTCGGGCCGATTCTGTAAAGCGTTTTTGCGCGATTGTTCAGGTGCAATTGCTGGTTTTGCCCGTCCTGATGCGCTTGCGCGGCATTTAGATCGGTGGGATCTAGAAAATGTAGAGATCCGGACTGCTTTCCGGCGCCGGGCCGCTGCCGTAGACGGCGATGCTCCGTTCGCAGGCGCCGCACATCCGGTAGATCCGCAGGTTGTCACCGTCGTTTTCGTCGATCAGTTTCAAGAGCCGCTGTTCCAACTGCCGGAACTGGCTTTCCTCCAACTCGCATTCGAATACGCTGTATTGAACTCGCTGCCCAAAGCCTTCCAGCAGTTTCGCGACCTTTGTTCGCCGCCGATCGGGCGAAATGTCGTAGGAGATGAGGTAGAACATAGGGTTCAGATGTCAGATGTCGGGGGTCAGGGGTCAGGGGTCAGGTTCTTGAATCACAAATGCTGTTCCGATCCCCAATCCCCAATCCCCGATTCCTGCTCACCTTGTCTCAAACGGCTGATACATGGCGCCGCCCTGCACATGGCGGGCCAGCCGGCGGGCCTGCAGTTCCATGCAGCGCAGGTAGCTGACCTGGCCGGGCCGGCTGTCGGCGCCTTCCGGGTGCTGGACGCTGCTGCGCATGCGTTCCTCGAAGGCGGCAATAAACCGTTTTTTGCCGGCGTCACTGAAGAGCACCGGGTAGTCGCCGGGCTTGCCCTCGCTGAAATCCGCCGGCGTCACCCGCCCATCACCGCAGATCCGGGCCACCAGGCTGTCGATCAGCAGGGGGCGAAACTCTTCCATCATGTCGAGCGCCAGCGCCGGGCGACGATGATCGATCTGGTGCAAATAGCCCTGGTAGGGGTCGAAGCCAACCGCTTGCATGGCGCCGAGAACTTTGTGGTTGAGCAGGGTATAGCCCAGCGACAACAGCACGTTGACCGGGTCGGGCGGCGGGCGTTTTTTGCGCCCGTCGAAGCGCCAGATCGGGTCAAACAGGCTGCGGTAGGCGCGAAAGTAGCGCGCGGTGGCGCTGCCTTCGACGCCGAGCAGCGCCGAGACTCTGGTGCCGCGTTGCACACGCTCGCGGTAATCGTCCAGCGCGGCAATCGTCTCGGGGACGACCGGGTCGACCTGGCTGCGGTTGCGGGCGACGCGTTGCAGCAGCGCCCGGCAGTTGTGGAGTTTGCCGCGCACGCAGGCCTGGGCAATCGCCAGACTGCGCGCCGCGTCGTCGGCGGCGCGGTACTGCGCTCGCCGCAGCGCTACGTGCGGCGTACCCGCGCCGACCAGCCGCCCGTGGTAGCGCCCGTAGATCGTCAAAAACGTTACATCGATGCCGCGATCCAGCAGCCGCTTGATCGCCGGCGTCGTCAGCCCGACATTGCCGAAGACCAGGATATCGTCGATTTTGATCAGCGGCGCGCTGCCGATCACTTCGTCAGCGCGCCGGATCTCCAGCCGTTCGCCGTCGCAGCAGAGTTCGCTGCCCTGTTCGAGAAGATAGAGTGTTGCCATAGTGTTGTGATGATTGTGCAGAAACCTCTGTTCGTCGTAGCCACCCCGCGCATCAGCGAATCCGGCAGTCGGGGCAGTCATGGCCGGGCGCTGTGCGGCATTGCCGGGCAGCGCGGACGCCGGCTGCGCCGCGCAAGCCCTGGTCATTGCGAGTATTGGCCGAGATTCTCCATGACAGCGAGGGGCGACGGATGGCACTGGCTTGCGCTGCGCCGGGCAGGCAATGCCGGCAGTGTTGTCGCACTGAAACACCACGCCTCCCTCTGTCACTCCGAACGAAGTGAGGAGTCTTCGCTGATCTGCGCTGGTTTACATTGCAAGCAATGAAGATTCCTCATGGGAGCCCGCCCGGAGCTCAGCCGAAGGGTTCGGAGTGACCACGAAGCGCGCCGGCTGTGCTGCCCCTGACCCCTGACCCCTGACCCCTGACCCCTGACCCCTCAGAGACTCCGCCTTGCGCGAGCAGCATCGCGCTGGGCCTGCAGATTGACGATTTCGGCGACTTCGTAGCGCGGCGGCAGTGCATCGACGACCGGGCGCAGGTTGAGCACGGGCGGAAAATAGCCGCAGCGCCCGTGGATCTCGGCGAGCAGGGCCAGGGCCAGCGGCGCCAGGCCCGGCGGGTTGACGATGAAGGCCTCGCTCTGCCAGGCTCGCCCGTCGAAGCCGGTGGCATCGGCAAGCTGCGCGGCGATCGTGGCCAGCGGGCGGCTGCGGTCGACGTGGGTACTGATGTCGCGCACTTCGGCGACGGCGGCGCCGAGGGCGGCGAGCTGCGCCTGTTGCTCGGCAGTGACGGGATGGGCGTAGTTGAGGAGGATCATGGAATGGATAGCTCCTTGAATCCGATATGCGAATGATGGCTTGAAATCCAGGGCTCATGTAGCAGACCCACCTGCAATTTATGGCAATGTGTCAATGATTTCCACCGCCTGTAGGGGCGGCGCCCACGTGCCCGCCCTCAATGCCGATCATTGTCTTGCCCTGCCATGCGCACAGGGTTCACCAATGCCGGCCATTGGTATGCGATATGGGCACCCACGCGAGGGGCGCCCCTACACGCTGGTTTCGCCGTTGCGGCATGGATGCTTGCATTGCCTACGCAAGAATCATTGACAATTACTTTTTCTTCTTCGGCGCCGGTTTGCATTCCAGAACCACCAGGCCACTCGATGTTGTACGGCTGGCAATGACTTCGAGGCGCGCAATGTTGCCGACCTGGTACTGTTTGCCGCCCAGTTGCTCGGTTTTGACGATAGCGATGACCTCGTCGGGCGACAGGTTTTTAACCTTTGTCCGAATGCCCTGATCGTCAATAGCGAGGATTTCGCCGCTGAAAATTTCGCCGACTGGTGGAATGCTCAGCGGCGCCGGCTGGGGTTTTGGCGGCTCCACGGCCGGTTCGCGGCGCGCCGGTGAGCTACTGACATCGCTGCGCTGCGGTGTAGCATTCGGCACTGTTTTGTAATATCGTAGCAAACGTAGGCTCCAGGCGTAGGTTTTCACCAGAGCATCATAGTCGTCTTGCAGGTCGCGCAGATGGCGTTCGCAGGCGGCGCGCAGATTGCGGTAATAGTCCATGGTCTGGCGCGAGCGCACGAAGATGTTGCCGCTGGACTCGACGGCACGCAGATAATCGAAGAGAGCCTGGCCTTCGCGTTTGCTGCGCAGGTAGGCCAGGGTTTTCTGGGCCTCGTTGACATCGATGTTTGAACCGGCCAGGTCGGCGGCCAGCAGCGTAGCGGTTTCAAAGAGATTCGCGTTCATTAAAACGTCTCCATAGGTTTCGTTGGTGATATATGTCCTGGTCGTAAAGGTTTGCGGCATATACTGAAAAAAAACTGTAGGCCTGCTGGAGTTGCAAAAACTCTAAAGGTCGTTCAGTATAGTAAATTTTTTTACACCTTTAAGGTCGTTCAGTATAGTATTACAACGCGAAGTCGCGAGCGGCCGGCGTGAACGTGAACATCATAAACATAAGGGTATGGTATCCTCAACCGGACACCCGCAAAGTGATCCGAAAAGGAAACCATACCCATGGACATTGTACTCGATACCTGCCCGATGCCGGCATGCAATCTGACGCCGCGCGATGTGCGGGGTTTGTTGGATCGACTGGCAACCTATCACGCCCACTTCGCGCCGGCGTTTGCGCGTCGTGACCAGGCTCGCTGGGCCGAGGTCTACCTCCGCGGCTTGCTCAGCGACTGCGAACGCAAATCGATTGAACCGATGGCCTTGCATCTGGGAGTGCCGATTCGCCCCTTGCAGCATTTCATCGGGCAAAGCACCTGGTCGACGGAGCCGATCCTGGCCCAGCATCAACGGCTGGTCGGCGCGACCCTCGGTGACGCCGAGGGCGTCTTCTTGATCGACGAATCCGGGGTCGTGAAACAGGGTCAGGACAGCGTCGGGGTTGCGCCCCAGTACTGCGGCGCGGTGGGCAAAGTCGCCAATGCGCAGGTTGGGGTCTCTCTGGGCTATGCGTCGTGCGCAGGCTACACCTTGCTGGATGGCCGGTTGTTTGTGCCGGAGAAGTGGTTCAACGAGGCGTATGCCGACCAACGTCGCGCGACGGATATGCCAACATCGCTGACGTACCAAACCAAACCGGAGATAGCGCTTGACCTGCTCACGCAGGCGATGACGCGCGACCATGTGCCGGGTTGCTGGCTGGCCGCCGATGCGCTCTATGGCAACAGCCCGGCCTTTCGTGACGGCGTGGCCGCGCTCAAGCTGCACTACGTCACCGCCATCTCGTGCGATACCTTGATCTGGCGCCGTCCGGTGGCCCTGATGGTGCCGACCTATCGCGGTAAGGGGCGCAAACCGACCAAACCGAAGCTCAAGACGCCCACGAACCAGCCGTACCGGGTGGATGCGCTGGCGCAACGGCTGCCCAGCCGTGATTGGACGCGCACAACGATGAAGGAGGGCAGCCAAGGACCGCTGGTGTACGATGTGGCAATAGTGCGTGTGACCGAGGCGCGAGCTGGCCTGCCCGAACCACGACTGTGGTTGATCATCTAGCGGAACGTGGCCGATCCTACCGACGTGCACTACTATCTGAGTAACGCGCCCGAGGAGACATCGGCGGCGGATCTGGCACGCATGCTGGGGATGCGCTGGCCCGTCGAGTTGACCTTTGCGCAAGGCAAACAAGCGGTTGGCCTGGATTCCTATGAGGTGCGGAGTTGGCACGGCTGGCACCACCATATGCTGATGGTGATGCTGGCCCATCATTTCCTGGTCTGGGTACGACGGGAATGGGAGCAGCAGGCGCCAGCCCTGACGCTGAACCAGGTCAGATTGTTGCTGACCAGCGTGTTGCCCAGGCCGGTCTTTGATGCCGAGCGGGCGCTCGAACTGGTCGCGTATTATCAGCGGCGCAACCATGCGGCATACTGTTCCCATCGCAAGCGTACCCTCACGAATCTTGAAGCGGTCGCTGAGCAAGAAGCCCAAAAACGGCTGCGGTACCCCGGTCGTCCGCCCAAGCATCAGCCTTCACCGGCCAGGCTCTGACCGACTTCGCGTTGTAATAATTAATATAGTGACAAATCACAAATTCAAGTACGGTTGCGCTGTCACCTCGACTAGAGGCGAAACTGTAGTGAAGCGTTTCGATGAAATGTCAGGAACTGACGTTTCAAGTGACACAATGAACGGTAATTCGCGCCATAGTAATGTTGTTTCCGGGTGTAGTACGCTCTGAAAGCGGCACTACACCCTATGGTCGTTACTATCGTTCTAATACATCCGATCCGGGCAACTCTCCTCATTCGGCCAGCGCAGGATGTCTGCCAGCGTTTTGAATTGCTCGTCCAGTAGCAGGCCGGCGCTGCGGGCGCTGTCGACCAGCGGTGCAATCTCACGGTCGGCCGCGGCGCTGTCGAAGTCACGGTAGCTGGCTGCGGTTTCATCGATGCTCAGGGTCGCCGCGCTGATTTCGATGGTGCCGAGGCAGGCCGGTTTGGCGCCGCCGAGCTTGGGCCAGAGTCGCGGTTCGCCCAGGCCCAGCGCGGCCAGCAAGAGGCCCAGTTCGGCGGTGCTCAGGTTGCTGAAATGCATCCGCAGCGCAAAGCGGCTGTCTACCGGGCAGGCTTCCAGCGGCAGATTTCCTTCAGCCGGCTTGCCATGCCGGTAGAATTTGCGGCCCTTTGGCCGGTTGCCGTCGGAGTAGGTGCTGACCGACTTCGGACGCGGGCGGAAGAGTTGCACCGAGGGCTGGATCACTGTTTCACCTGCTGCGAGGACGGCGTCGCTAAAACTGACGGCGCCCTGGTAGCCCTGGGCGCCAAACAGGCGCTGGGTTACGTCGAGGCGCTCGACATTGCGCATGGGCTGGTAGTCGCGCGACAGGTCGCGCATGTGGGTGACATGCACTGCCGACGGCGAGATCGCTTCGACGATGCTGCGGATACAGCCCTTCAGCGAGGTTCCCGGAATGACCGGCCGGCCCTGGCTGCGAAAATGGGCTTTGACCAGCGGGTAAGTGCGGTCGCTGCTGGTTTCGAGCAGGCCCGAGGCGACATGTACCGGTGTGCGGGCGATGATGACGGCGTCCAGCCGCCCGCTCAGCAGTTCGGCGCCGTAGCGATGATGGCCGGCCGGCGCCTGCAGTTGCGGGCGGCGTTGCGGTAGCGGCACGAATTTGTAGGGTTTGGGCAGCGGTGCTTCGCGCGGGCCGCCGCGATCACGATCCCGATAGCTCATCGCGGAACCTCCTTGTAACGCAGCAATTGCGCCGCTCCATTCGGGGCATGGTAGAGCACGACGCTGGTGTCGGCCCGGCGACCGCCCTGGCTGATCACGTTTTGCTCGTGGGCGATCCAGTCAGCAGCCAGCAAGGTGGCGCCCGGCGGATCCAGTTTGCGCTCGCTCAGCACCAGCACATCGTAGCTGCCGTCGTCGCAGCGTTTCCAGCGCAATTCGGCGCGGGCATCGAACAGGTGGCCGAAATCGCCGGCCAGGACGATCTGCTCAGCGGTGTCGCAACCGGTGATCTTGCTCAGCGTCGGGAGTTCGGTGACATCCCAGAGCGAAGTGGCGTATGTCTGCCGGCAGGGAAACTGCAAGATCTGTTCGGCGAGCCGGCGCACATCCGCCGGCTTAGCAGTCTGCAGACGGTAGAAGTAGCCCGTGCTCATAGGCCGATCCTCCTGCGCCAGGCCGGCATGCAGGCCCGGAACAGCGCCCGCACCTGATCGGCGTCGCCGGCGTGCAGCCGCACCCCGATGCCGTAGTCTTCGTCGGCCTGGTAGGCCAGACCCTCCGGCATGTCGACTGCATCGGGCGCATCGAAGCCGTAGGCGCTATCGGCGCAGAGCGCACCGATGCCGGCGAGTTTGCTGCGCGACAGGCTGCGGCTGCCGTTGAGCAGGCGCAACTCGGCGCCGCTGAGTTCGCAGGTGGGGTAGAACAATTCCAGGCTGGCGAAGTTCAGGCTGACCCGACCCAGGCCGCGCGATTTGCCGAAGCCGATGGCCACCCGGCCATCGGCCAGGTCGCGCAGTGCCAGGCCCAGCAACCCGAGCTGGGCCAGGGTCAGATTGCGGAAATTGATGCTGGTGACAAACTCGCCGTCCACTGCGGTCTCATAGTTGAAGGGGCCGACCGCCACCGAGCCATAGATCCGGTCGATAGCCACGCCATTGCGCTCTTCGGTATTGACCGGCTCGCGAGCGTAGGCATCGGCGAAGCGGATGCGCCCGGCCAGCGCGGTACTGCCGAACATCTGGCTGGTCAGCGCCGAACGCCGGTAGATCGTGGCAGTGTCGGCCTCTTTTTCGAGAAACTGTCCCGAGTTGTAATCCATATCGTTGAGGCCGCTGTAACGATCACCGCGCCCCAGCGGATTATCGGCCAGCGGCGGGTTGTCACGCCGCGGATCGCGACCTTCCACGTCCAGGCTACGGCAGATGCGCTCGCAGTGGGCGCGGATCACGCCCTTGAGCGAGGAACCGGGCAGGTAGACTTCGGCGCTGCCGCGGCGGCGGGTACGCACAAATTCCATGTCGGGCAGAGTCGGATCGGCGCCGCCGGTGTCGCCGGCCTTGATCAGGATCGGGCCGTCCGGCGTGATGCTGAAGTGCAAGGTGCCTTCCAGAAAGGTTGCTTTATGCATTATCAAGTCCCTCCCGTGCCAGAGCCGGATCACGCAGCACGGCCACAAATTTCTCGCGCCACTGCGTCTGCTGTTCGGCGCCGGCTTCCGGCATTGCGCCGGCTGCGGTTTCCAGCAGCGCCAGCACATCGTCGACACTGCGGATGTCGCAGTAGCGGCAGTGGATTGGATCCAGTTTGACGTAGCCCAGGCCGCGCGAACGAAAGCCGCCGATCTGAGCTTCGCCGCGCTGCCAGGGTTGCAGTGCCAGCAGGATCATGCCCAGTTGCCAGGGCGCGGCATTTTCCATCAGCAGATCGAAGCCGAAGCGCGTGCCCGCGGGGACGACTTCGTAGTCGTAGAGCCGACCGTCGGCGGCGGTTTCGGTGTCGCGGTCGAGGCTGACCCCGTTGCGTACTTCGTACTGGCCGAACCAGAGCTCGTCATCGACCAGCGCATCCTTGAAGAAGATCCGCCCGGCACTCCACTGCGCGCCGAAGGTCAGTTCGACCAGGTTCGATTTGCGCCAGATCTTTGCGCTACGCTGCCGATCATTCAGCCGCTCGTCTTCTTTGAGCGGCGCAATTTCGTTGCGCTGCCAGTCTTCCACCGCCATCAAATCGCGTACTTCGTCCGGCTGGACTGTGCTGATCAGCGCCTCGACGCGGGCGCGCAGGGCGCCTTTCAGCGAGGCGCCGGGAATGAACGGTCGCCCACGCGCATCACGCAGCACCGGCAGATCGCTGCCGCTCACATCGCTGGAGCGCCCGGAACCGATCCGCAGCGCCGTCAGGGCAATCAGGGTGCCGCTGACCTGCAGGCGGTTTTGCAGGGCGGCAAATGAATAGGGAGCTTCAGTTGGCATCGGCGGCTCCTTTAAGCAATTTCAAAGCAGTAGCTTTGTCGTCGGATTTCTCGTAATAGGCAAAGGCGCGCACGATGTAGCCCATGTAGCGTTTGAGCATCGCCCCGTACAAATCGGCTTCGATCTCATCGCCCCGTGGCAGTTGCGCGAATTTCGGCTGTTCCTTCAGCCAGTCCAGCGCCTGCTGCGCTTCCCAGCGCACCTGCTGATCGAGCTGGTCGATCACGGTATGGCCGAAGCTTTTACGGTCGGTGCCCCAGGCGCCTTTCTGAGTGGCGATTTTGTAGCGAATAAAGTTTGCCACCACATCGTAGGAGGCGCCTTCCTGCTGTGCCACAGTGACGGCATTGCGCAACTGGCTGGTACGCATATCCGAGTTTTCCAAGCGCAGCACTGCGACATTAGCCAGGCGCACCAGGCGATCCTGGCGGCGGGTTACCGCCTGTTCCAGCAGCAGCTTGCGCCGCAGTTCATCAACATTGCCGGTGGTCATGGTTGCTCCTTATGCTCGTGGCCACTCATCCTGAGTGTGAAATTCATCGCAAATCCGGATCTGTCCATAGCCTTCCTGGCGGCGCTCGCCGATGCCGCGGCGTTGCAGCTCGGCCAGTCTGCGGCAATCCTGGTCACTCAGCGGCGCCGCTGCCTGGAAAACAAACAGACTGCCCATAGTGACTGCCGGCGCAGTTGGTTTGGCTTGCCGCCAGGTGGTGTGCCAGCCGCCGATCACGCTGGTGCCGGTAAAGGCCCGCAGCAGCCTTGCCTCGATGCCGGTCGCTTCGCGCAGTTGCGCCGCGCTGAACTGCTGGGTCGGCAGCCAGCCCTGTTCGAGCAGCAGGGCGTCGGCCAGCAGGTTGATGCTAAAAATCGAGCGTTCGGCAATCGCAAATTCGGCGCCGCCGAGTTGCCCATACTGCCGGGCCTGCTGTTGGAAGCGCCCGGTCATTGCCGTGATGCGCGCTCCAATCGCTGCGGCGTCTTCAGCCGGGTTGCTGCGGGCGCGCAGGCTGACCGCGCCCAGCCCGCTGCTCTGGCGGGTGCCCAGGCCGCTGATGGCTTCCAGCCAGGCCTGCAGATCATCGTCACGATCCAGTAGCGTCACGCTGCCACGAAAACGGGTGCCGCGCGGCTCGGATTGCCCGGCTTCGGAGACGGCTTCGTTGATCACCAGCGGCGAGTAGAGGCGCCCTTCCTCGGCACTGCCGCGCCGCCGATTGATGCCGACGCGGGTTAGCACGCGCTGGCTGACGCTGCGCAGGGCCAGACTGCGGCCCTTGAGGGCATAAAAACGTCGCCCGGCGGCTTCCCAGGGCCGGCCTTCCGCGTCGGCGGGAGCATAGAGCAGACCGGCAGGCTGCTGCTGTTCCCAGCAAACCCGGGCCACCAGCGAGTCGTAGATCGGCCCCTTGTCGCGGCCCTTCTCTTGCAGTGCGGTCAGCGGCAGTGGGCGAGTGACCTCCTCGTCAGCGGCGACCGGGTAGGCATTGTGGCAGCGCAGCGCCCGAAACAGCTCGGCATCGAAGTGCTCGGCAGCCAGCGCCGCAAACACGGTTCCGCCCGGCACATAGGGCAGACTGGCCCGGTACTGCTCGCCGAAGCGGCGCTCGGGAAAGGCCAGCGGCCCTTCGGCAAAAATGTCGATGCTCCAGTCCATCAGTCCGTCCCTCCTTGCAACTTGCGCAGTGCCGCATGGAGTTCGGCAGGATCACAGTTGCGCCCATCCCAGGTGACGCCGGCGTCGATGGCGGCCCAGCCGAAGCCGCGCGAACTGCCGCCGCCCCAGCGCCGGCAGAGTTGCAGCGCCGCCCAGAGCAATGCCACATGCTCCAGTTGTTCCAGGCGCCCGTTGATGCTGCCCTGGTAGACCAGGCCGGCATGGGCGGCCTCCTGGTAGAACAGCCGGGCATCTTCGGCGGTGCCGCGCCGCCGGTTGACACTGACCGAGGGGCGGATCTCGGCCAGCTCGCGGGCCATGCCGCTTTCCACCACGCAGACCAGGTCGTTGAAGCGCAGGGTCGAGCGGCGTTTTGATATGCCGAAGATCATGGCGATTGGCCCATCATCGGGCGGATCCTCGGCAAAGACATCGGGCACATCGCGGCCGATGCCGCGCAGCAGGGCTTCGGCGGCGTGGCGCAGCCGGCCCTTCAGTTGCGAGCCGGGAATAATCGGCTGGCCGCGCCCGTTGCGCACAATGCTCTTGTCGGCCAGAGTACCGCTGCTGCCGCCGGCGCCGACACTGAGCGCGCTCAGCGTGGTTATCGAGATGTCGAAGCGCAGATCCGGCATCGCATCAGCCTCCTTCCGTCATATCGTAGATTTCGACCAGGTCGGCCCAGATGGTCTCCCAGTTTGCTGCCGCATGATCATCGGGACTGCGCGGCATCCAGGGCGGCTGCGCTGCGGCGGCGTGCCAGTCGTGCTCGATGGCCTCCTGCAGCGCCTGGGCTGAGCCGGACTGCTGGCGTACCCGCGTGTAAAGATATTCCAGCGAACTGGCCAGCGGCCCCTGGTCGCGGGCCTGTTCCAGCACGCTGCGCAGCCGATAGAGCTGCGAGCGCGGCACCTTGCCCTGCTTGATCCGGCGCAGCGTTTCGAGCAAACCGGCGCACTCGCGCCAGCTGTAGGGTCGCGCCGTCAGATTGCAGGCACTGCCGTTCAGCGCCGCCGTGCGAAAACTCTCGACTGTGTCGCTGACCATCGTGATCGATTTAAGCACCATAAAATCAATCGCGCCGCCGGACATCCCGCCATCCGGGCCGGCGGACGCGGAACGGGCCGCTTTTTTGGCGCTCTTCAGCAACGACTCCACCAGGTCGCGCAGAAAGAAGATCGGCGCGTCTTCATGCGCAATCACCAGGCCTGCCGAGAGACCGATCGTCGGACGATAGCCGTCGAAACGAGTGACATGCTCGCACTGGCTTGCTATGTAACGCCCCTGCGGCGGGCGCAGCTCCGAACCGGCTTCGACATGCGACTCGAAATGGTGGGCAATATCGCAGGCAATCGCCAGCGCCTGCTTGCCCGGCACAATGATCAACAGGTCATCGCCGCCGATGGCCAGGATCTCGAAGGGATGGAACCAGCGATCACCGTCCCGCTGCGGGCGTAGATGGGTCGCCAGCGCCCGAAAGACCGCATCGGTCGCCGCGACGCTGATCAAATCGGAAAAGGCGCGATACTCCTGCGGCGTGGCGATGGTCGCGATCTTGCGCCCGACATTGTTGCCGTCGGCATACAGCAGGCCGATGAAACCGCCGCCGGCCTTGCCGATCTGGTGGGTGTCCTGCGCCGGCACAACGCGCTCGCCGAGTTCTTGCCACGCTTTCGCGTAGGGCGTATCGGCTCCTTTGTTGCTCAGAAACTCGCGCCAGCGCGCTTCCCAGGACTTCTCAGCCAGCTTCGCCGGCACTTGCCAGTTGATGGCCTGCTCAAGCTCTCGCACGATCTCCGGGCGGTCGCTTTTTAGCCGCCGCCCGACGGCCAGTTTGCGGACACTGGCCTCACTCAGGGCGCCGTAATCCCCGGTTGTCAGCAGCGCCGGGCGCTGGTCGCTGCTTTCACAACGCTTCAGCCAGGGCAGACGCGGCACCATAGCCAGATAGCGCTCCTCGCCGTTGCTGAAACGCTCGTCGCGGCGCCGGTTGTACATCGTAGCCAGCAGGGTGACCAGTTCGCCGAAGGTCTTGCGCTGGTAGAAGCGCTCCCCGCGAGTATCGTTGGAACTGCCGTAGTAGCGATCAAGTTGCGGACGCAGGGCCTCATCCTGCCAGGCGCGCTGAAACTCCTCGATCCAGAACTGTAGATTGCCATGTTCATCAAAGCTCAAACGACCATAGCGCAACTCGATCAGGCGAAAACTCGCACTGACCGCCACACTGAGCGCGGTCTGCGTCAGGTCGGTATAGTTGCGCTCGACCATCTGCGCCAGTTCCGGCCCACGGCCTGCCGGCGCAAAGGCCAGGAAATTGCCGCCGCCGGCATAGATCAGGCATTCTTCGCCGAAGGGATCACCCAGGCGCTCGCGCCAGATCCGGCGAACTTCCTGGTCGCCGGCAAAATCCAGCAGCGCCGAGGCGCCGCGGATCTCGGGCAGCCGGGCGGCTTCAAAGACATAGCCCTTGATCTTCGTCGCCCCGCCGTAGACCAGGTCGATCCGGTCGGCGTCGCCCAGTTGCTGCCGGATAGAACGCTGGAGCGTGCCGATTGATTCGCGACTCGGTTTATTACCGGCGTCAAGCACATCTCGCACCAGATCGCGCGGTGGCGCATCGGGTTTGAGACACTGCGCAATCGTGCTCACAAAATCGCTGTTGTTCATTCTTTATCCCAGATCAAATCACTCAGATCTCGCCAGTCGACGTTGTTTGCCTCGCGGAGACCCTGACCCTGTTCCGCCTCGCGTTCATAGCGATTATGATCGGTCCAGACCCGGTTGAGGAAGAGTGCTCCGCCGTTGTGCTCCGTCCGGTAGGCCATACGCACCGCCAGGGAGCTGTTTGAGGCGCCTTTGTAGAGACTGTAGGCCAGATGCTGGTCGCGTAGGCCTGCAAATGCTTTTTCGTGCTTCAACTCGCCCCAGTTCGCGGCCGGGTTTTGTTTGGCCTGCTCCAGTTTTTTCAGCAGTTCGCGGATCTCTCTGGCCACAAAATCACCCTGGCCGCTGCGCAGGATTGCTTCAACATCCGGCGTCGCGGAGACCCGGGCGCCGAAGACGACCGCATTTTCCGGGCGTTGCGCCAGGAATTCGCCGAAGGCATTGAGCGTCACTAGTTCGTCAACCCGCTCGAACAGGTAGGGATGGCTGTTGATCTGCTGCTGTTCGCCATAGCTCAATTGCTGCCACTCGAGCGTGTCGTAGCGTGCCCGACGCAGCAGGTCGCCCATGGCCTGCAATTCGCTGCGGCCAATCTGGATCGGAACGGCCGGGATCTCGTGCAGCACCTGGTTGTCTTCGTGCAGGTAGGCGGTTGGAAAGCCCATATAGGCACCGGCCAGGTAGCCCAATGAGGTCATGACTTTGTAGCCGCCCACCGGCGCAAAACAGGTGCTGGAGCGATCGTTGCCCTGCAAAGCCTGTGCGACTTCCTGCATAAAGCTGCCCATACTGCGCCGCAGCCGCTCGCGCTCATCGACCTGAATATCGTCGACCACGTTCAGGTCGACAACTGCCGAGAAATGGCGTTTCAGCAGGAGTTCGAGCAATGCGCCGGCTGCCTGGCCGCCCAGCGTCCGGGTGACCACCAGGGTCACTCGCGGATTGGGGCCAAGCCGGCCCTGTTCGCACAATGCGTTCAGGAGCGAATACTCGGCGCTCACGGCCTGTGGTTTTGCCGCAGCTGCATCCAGATCGAAGTTCCGGCACAGGCCGCGCCAGCGTTCGAGAGCCGCTGCTGCATCTTCGTCCGCCAGCGGCAGCGGATTGCTGCGGTTGAATTTAAATAAATTCTGCTCGCGCGCCAGTGTGCCATAGATGTTGAAATTGGCGAACAGCGAAATGCCGGCAGTCGCGACAATCTGATGATAGGTGTACATGCTTATGCTCCTGCAATTCCATACCCGCCGTGCCCAAACACACAGGCTTTGCCGATGTGGGCCAGGCTGCCCATGAGCAGCACGGCCCGTAGTGCCGGCGGCAGCGGCTCCAGTACGGCGCTGCCCAGTAGCCCGCCCAGTGGCATGCTGCGCCGCTCGCCGCCGCGGGTCGAGGTGCGCCGCCATTCGCTCCACTGCACTGCTTCCTCGCGCACCTGCAGGTCGGCAGTCGCTTCGACCAGTGGGCGATAGTTCTGCGGCCAGCGCCCACCGCCATGAAAAGCGGCCAGCGTATCGAGCCGCCAGCAGGTCGCCTGCATGATGGCCGTCGGGTCGATGTGCTCGATGAAGGCACCGCGATGCTTCAGGCGCAGCGGTGTATGCAGGCGCAGCCGCAGCCGCTCGGGCAGGGCCGCCGCCCGCGCCGCGATGCCGGCCGGGTCGATGCGCGGCAGCTCAGCGGCCGCTGCCAGCACCACGCCGTCCTGGTAGATCACCCGCCCGGTCGGGCGCCAGGGCTCCAGCGCCTCGACCCGCTCCAGGCGCGCCGGGGCCTGCCCGGCGCCCAGGCCGGTCTGACCGAATCGCTCGAAGCCGATCAGGAAGTAGGGCAGGTATTCGATGCCGCGCCCCAGCAAGACCAGCGTGAATTCCAGGGCTTCGCCGGCTGCATACTGCGTGCGCCGGTCATTCGGCGGCTCGATCACAAAGGGCCGCGGCACGTCGCGCAGGTCGTGCAGGTAGTCGGCGGCCGGCGGGCGCGGCGTAGCGAAGATCTGCCGGTAGGGACAGATGGTCGCGCTGACCTTGCACGCCGGCGCGTTCCAGCAACTGCGCGGGCAGGAGGCCTGCTGGAAGGCATAGCCGAAGCCGCCACGCAGCATGCCGGCTTTTTGCGCCGGCAGCCGCGCAGCGCTGAGCAGGCGCATGGTCAGCCGCAGCCGCACAAACGACAGCGCCGGCAGGTCGATGGCTTCGAGTTCGGGCGCACTCTGGCGCATGGTCGCAAGCATAGGAACCTCCATAGAGTAGTGACGAGTGATAAGTGACAGGTGACGAGCACGGTCGGCATGAAAAACCCGGCGCGATGCTCATCGGGCAGGCAAGGCCATGCATATCGCGTTGCCTGTGTTGTCGGCGTTGCAGACTCCTCATCAGCAATGACCCCGAGCGCAGTCGAGGGGTTCGGCATGACGGGATTGCCTGCAGCCTCCGCCGGGATTCCTCACGTTCGTTCGGAATGACCAGGTTGACTGCCGGCAATCTGTCATTCCGAGCGCCAGCGAGGAATCCCGGCCCAGTCGCCGCGTTGGCTCCCATGTCTCTTGCAGTATCACTGGCCGCCGGCCATCAAGTACGCGGAGTGACATGGAGATCGCTAGAAGACGATGTTTGCACCACGAACATCCCTGTCATTCCGAACCCTTCGACGGAGTTTACCCCGAGCGCAGTCGAGGAGCTCAGGACAAACTCCCATGACGAAACGTCCACCCAATCCGGGTTACTGCCCATAAGCCTAACATGCTCGCGCAGAAAAAAGATCCGAGTCGACTGGCAAATTTTTGCGAGTCGACTCGGATCTTTCACAACGTCCGCTATGGTAGCCTTGAATGCAGCGAGCAGCCGTCACTTGTCATTCGTCACTCATCGGGCTCCCAGTAGTCGCCGAATTTCTCGGCCAGCCAGCGATAACCGAGGCTGGTGCCGAAGTCAAGATCCCAGGCAGCCAGACAGAGTTGAAAGATTGCCCCTTTATGAGAATGCACGGTCGCTGTCGTAATATTTAACTCGGCCGCGACTTCTTGCGGGTTTTTGCCGCCGGCGAAGCTGCGCAAAACCTCGCGCTGGCGGGGCGTCAGTTGCGCGTCGACCGCGCGGCAGCGCTGGCGCTCCAGGGCGTCGGCGGCGCTGCCCTGGCGCTGCAAGGCCTGCGAGGCATTGATATGCTGCGGGCGCAGCACCGGGAACATGCTGCCCCAGGCCGGCGCCGGCACCCGGATCAGGCGCACGCCGGGATCGCCCGGCAGGTGCAGCACGGCGCCGTCGCGGCTGCGGCTGCGGACCGCGTCACTCGAATAGAGGTGCCAGATCCGGTCGGCGTGATCAAAATGGATCATGGCCACCGACATAGCCAGGGTGCCGAGCAGCCGCCGCCCGCCGGTCATACAGAGATGCACCGTCGTGCCCTGCTGCTTGAGTTGCTGGATGAGCTGGTGGAAACTGTTCAGTATCGCATCGGCGGCCACCTCGTTGGCCAGGTCGTGCAGCGGCTGCCCGCCGCAGGTCAGCGCCAGTGGGCGATAGCGCAGCGGGCGGCTCTGATAGTGGTCGTTGGCGAAGGCAGCGTTCAATCGGCGGACGGACGCCTGGTAGCGCGGGTCGTTCAGCGAGAGGTGCACCACTATCAATTCGCTGATGGGCGCGCCCTGGGCGAGCAGTGCGTCGAGGGCAAGGGTGACAATCTGGGGCTGGCCGCCGAGGGTGGCCAGACAGACACAGGGCGGGGCGGTTGCAGAGCCGTTCCCGTCAAATGAAGGAGCACTGGTCATGGCGCCACTCTTTCCTGCGATATTGATCGGTGGGCCGGCGCACTCGGGCAAGAGCACGCTGACCTACCGGCTAAGCGATACGCTGCGCCGGCGCAGCGTCCCCCATTATGCCTTGCGTGCGAGTCCTGATGGCGAAGGCGACTGGAGTCTGACCGCGCCGGCGGCGCTGGTCGCGGAGTTGCGCCCACGGGCGCGCGGCGACTGGTCGCCGGCATTCGCCGCGCAGATTAGCGCGGCGGTTGGGCAGCGCCACCTGCCGCTGCTGGTCGATGCCGGCGGCCTGGTGACGCCGGAAACCCGGCAGATCGCCGCCCACTGTACCCATGCCGTCTTGCTGGCTGCCGCCCCGGCGACGCTGGAGGCCTGGCGCGAGCTGGTGCATGCCAGCGGCCTGGTGCTGCTGGCCGATCTGCAATCGACGCTGGACGGCGAGCAGCGGGTGGTGGCGCCCGGCCCGCCCCTGCGCGGCGTGATCAGCGGGCTGAGCCGCGAGCGCGATTCGGCCGGCCCAGGTTTCACGGCGCTGGTCGACCTGCTGGCGCAGATCTGTGCCTACACCGACGCGGAACTGTACCGGACGCATCTGAGTTTGACCGACGTAGAACTGGTGTTGCATGTCGAAAAACGGATCTACCCATTGCCGGTTCGCGATGAACAGACATGGCAGCCGGCGGATTTGCCGGCGCTGCTGGCCAGCCTGCCGGCAGGCGAGCCGCTAGGCATCTACGGGCGCGGACCGGCCTGGCTCTATGCAAGCCTGGCCGCCTTCAATGCCCCGGCGCGCTGCGTGGTCTTCGACCCGCGCTACGGCTGGCTGGAGCTGCCCGACATCGACTTCGGCGCGACGCCGGATGCGCGACTGAGCTGGTCGATACGCGATGACCGCGGAGCATGTCGCATCGAGATCGGCACCGCCGGTGCCTATCTTGACCCGTATACTACCACATCCTACCGGGTTTTGCCGGTTGATCACGAGCGCGGCGTCATCCTGAGCGGCAAACTGCCGCTCTGGCTGTACGCCGCCCTGGCCCGCGCCTATCGCGAAAACGCCTGGCTGGCCTGCTACCAACCCCAGCTTGATGCCGCTGTCGTGGTGGCTTCACGCGGCGAACCGGCGATTGGGCAACTGGTATAAGCATCGAGCACGGCTTCCATTTCTGCTTGCCTCGCCGGTTGCATTGGGGCGCGGGCAAGGCTTTTCTTACGCGCCCGACTCGAAGTTGCGTGCGACCAGCGCCGCAAGGGTCGCCAGCGCTTCGGCGGCGTCTTCGCCCTCGGCCTGGAGGCGAACACGCTGGCCCTGGCGTACGGTCATGGTCATGACCGCAACCATGCTCTTGGCGTCAACTTCGGGGCTATCGGGGCGGTCGAGGTTGCGGGCGCGGATTTTGCTTTTGAAGCGGGCCGCTGTCTGTACAAAAGGTGTAGCCGGGCGCATATGCAGGCCATCCTTGTGATCAATGGTCAATACAATGCTGTTGTTGTTGCCGGCAGTCGCCGCCGGCGGCGTGGCGGTCGCCGCTGTTTCGGTCGCCACCGGTGCGATGGCAGCCTGTTTGGCGGCCAGCGCCTGTTCGGCGGCCAGCGCGGCGGTGTACATGTCGGCGCCCATCGAGGCCTGTACGGCCGCCACCAGGGCGCCTTCGACAATCGGTGCCCGGCTGATCAGGTATTCGGTCGTACTCAGTTCCATGGCCATCTCGGCGCTCATCACCGCGCTGCCCAGATCGACCAGCACCAGGACGCCCTGTTCCTGCGGCAGTTCGACCAGGGCTGCGCTGATCATATCGACGCTGGTGCCCAATTCGCCGTCGGGCAGGCCGCCGGCAGCCGCAACGGCAACCTGGCCCTGCACCATCTGATCGGCCAGCTTTTTCACCCCCAGCGCGATCTCGGCGCTGTGCGAAACAATCAGGATACTAAACATAGTTGTTTCTTATAATGTAGCGAATAGCAGGCGACATCTTTTTTGTTCGTGTGTGCGGCAATGCCGCGCACACGAATGAAACGGAAAATCAATGCTGGTTTGCGCTCATAAATCGTAGGCTTCCGCCAGGATTTCAATCGGATGTCTGGTTGTAACTCCGCTGCCGTGCGTGATCTGCCAGCGGCAGGTTTCGCTGTCGCAGAGCGCCAGGTCGCTCCCCGAGTGGCCGACAAAGTCGAAGAGTTTTGCACCGACATCCATCGAGACCTGGTACTTTTCGCGTTTGAGGCCGTAGGTACCGGCGATGCCGCAGCATTTCGCATGACTGTCTTTCAGCCGCAGATCCGGTATCAGGCCCAGCACATCGATGGCCGGCTTGCCGACGCGGTGGGCGCGCAACTGGCAAGGCGGATGGTAGGGCAACTCGCGGGCCATCCGGCGAAACCGGGTATCGAGTTCGCCGCGCTCGGCCAGGTGGCGCAAAAACTCGAAGATGTCGTAGGTATGCTCGGCGACCAGGCGCACCTCGGCGTCGTGCAGGCCCAGCAGTTCCGGTGCTTCTTCTTTGAGCGTCAGCGTGCAACTGGTGCTGGTGCCGACTATCGGAATACCGCGTTTGACGTAGGGCAGCAGTTTTTGCACGTTCGAGCGGTGGTAGCGCTCGGCGGCATCGAAGGCGCCGTTCGAAAGCAGCGGCAGGCCGCAGCAGTTCTGCGGCGGCAACAGCACTTCGTAGCCGTTGCGCTCCAGCACGGCAATCGCGGCTTTGCCGACATGCGGCTCGAAATAATTTGTCGAGCAGCCGTGATAATAGACGACCTGCTTCTTTATGCCGGCGGCTTTGAGTTGCATTTGCCCGGCGCCGCGTTGTTTTTTAAACCAGGAGCGAAAGCTGTAGTTGCTATATTGCGGAATCGGCCCCTCTCTGGCAATGCCCAGCGTCATATCGATCACCGTACGGATCAACGGGTTGCTCATCGCCCAGTTCGCCAGCGGTGCCTGCGGCCCACAGCCGAGCATCCCTACCAGCCCCGAGCGGGCGATCAGGGCGTTGCGCAGTGGAATGCCGGTTTCAGCGACCATCTGGGCGCGGGCGCGCGCATTCAGTTCGGCGATGCGCACGCCGGTTGGGCAGACTTCGTTGCAAACCCGGCAGCCCGAGCAGTAGTCTACCGAATAATCCGGCGTGGGCTGGCCTTCGTGGCGAAAGCGCTGGGCCTGCGGGCCGACGTACTTCGGCCCGGGGAAGCGGTCGGTTACTTCGGAGACCGGGCAGGCCGCCGTACAGATATTGCACTTGATGCAGTGATCGAGCGACTGCTCAAGCGAGAGTTCGATATGGTCTTGGATCATAAAGTGCCAACTTTCCAGCCGGTCGCCAGTGCGACGCCCTCCAGGCAACCTTCGCGGATCACGTCGCTGCCTGCCAGGGCGGTGCCGGCGACCTGCACATTCTCGTATACTACATTCCCGGCCGCGTCAAGTGGGCGGAACTGTTCATCGACCTTGATGCCGGCGCGGAACACCGGGTGCCCCTGCTGATTGAGGAAACGCGCATCGAACCAGTTGCTGCGCCCGTCAGGAGCCTGCACCGGCAGCCCCAGTGCCGTCTCCAGGATTTCGCCGGAGGCTTTGCCGCGCAAGCCACCGCCGATAATCCCGCCGGTCGCCAGCACAAAGCGCTCGGCACGGTGTGCCGGGATACGTGCCGCCGCCTCGCTGTAAATCGTTTCCAGCCGCCCGTTGCGCCCCTCGCCGCGCAGCACCCAGGAGCCGAGTTGCACCCGGCCGCCGGCCCGCTCCAGGTGCCGGCTCAGTACGTTGTACAGGCGCATCCCCGGTACCGAGGGTGGCAGGGTCGGGATCTCGAAGACCAGTGCGCCGCTGGCCGCCTGGAGATCGGCAACAATTGCGGCAGCATGATCCAGGCCCAGGATCGCCGGCAGCGCAATGTGACTGTATCCGCCCCGGTGTACCTGTTCGCGCAACCGGCGCCCGACCTCGGCCCGAAAGTCCGGTTGCTCAAACAGGCGGGCGAAGGCGATGGTGTTAAAATCGTGCCGGCGGCGGGTGGGCGGTAGCTCCAGGTAAGTACCGGCTGCCGCAATGCCCTGCGCACGCAGATTGGCGGCAATCAGCGGCGGGAAAAAATCGCGCATCTCGGGGAAACCGGCGATCAGCAATGCGTGGCCCTTGCCGTCCGGCAACTGACGACTGTCGCCGGCGGTCATGCTCACCGGCATCAGGCAGGTCGGCCGCAGCGCACCCATGGCTGTCGGTAGCAGCACATTGCGGCGCGTATCGCCGGGGTAGGGGTACTGCGCGTCGGCGCAGACGCTGCGGAACTGCTGAAAGGCAGCTTCGATGCCGGCCAGTCCGACGAGTTTATAGGGGTGCGCGGAGCCGTTCCGGAGCACCTGCTCAACCGCAGCGGTCGGGTTGTGCGCATGCTCGGCAGCATCAAGCAGATCGATGCTGCCGCCGGTCCAGTGGGTGCTGCCCTGGCCTTTGGCCAGCAGCATCACGCGCTCGCCCTGGTTGGCGCGGCCGAGTGCGGCCATCAGGCCGGCCAGGCCGGCGCCGATCACAATCGTATCGTAACCGAGAGTTTTTGCCATGCCTCAAGCCTTTACATATTCGGTTGCCACCGCCGGATGATCCGTCACCATGCCGCCGCCCTGCTCAGCGATCGGGCGCAGACGCTGCACGCCCAGCACCCCCTCGTAGATCAGTTCATCAATGCGCGCCTGGCGCAACTGGTCGCCCCAGAGCACCGGTGTCAGGCCCTTCCAGCGTTCCTGCAAAAAGTGCAGCAGGGCATCGTTGCTGTGGCGCGCCATGGCACTGCTCTCGGCAGCCGCCGGTTCGGCGGCGCCGTTCGTGCGCGGTGTCTCACCCTCGCAGGTTGCCGTCTGATGCTCAAAGAGCAGCCCGGTCGTACGGTAAATGCACCAGCCGCCCTGGCAGGGCCCCATGCCCATCCGCACATCGCGGCGGATGTCGTCCAGGTTTTTGATCCCGCTGGCGATGGCGGCCTCGATGCGCTCGCGGGTCACCAGCTCGCATTCGCAGATCAGCTCGTTGTAGGCATGGTTCTTTTCGATGGCAGAGAGTGGCTGGCCCATCCAGAACAGCGCAGTCTGCGGGCGCAACGAGGGCCGCCCGTCGACATGGCGCAGGATACCGCCGGTTTCGGTGGTCGGCAAGGGCAATGCTTCCTCCGCCGTGCGGCAGGGCCGGTTCACGCCCAGGCGCCTGGCGATCTCGTCAACTGCTTCCTCGGCCATCAGCCGGTAGGTTGTCCATTTGCCGCCAACGATTGACATAATGCCGTCGACTCCATCGCGCTCGCGGTGGTCGAGCAGCTTGTAGGTGCGGCTGATGTCGCGGTCACTGCTGGTATCCTGGTCTTTGTAAAGCGGGCGCACGCCGGCCCAGGCCCGCAACGCCCGATAATGCTGGAAGCCGGGCACCAGTTTTTCGCCCTCGTCCATCATGAACTGGATCTCTTCCGCGTCGATGCCGTAGACATCAGGGTCGGGTACGTGAATATCGGTCGTGCCGATGACGGCGACACTGCGAATAGGCACGATGATGTCGCCGTCGTCGGGCAACTTGCAACGGTTGATCACCGTATTGACCATGCGATGGTTCATGGCGACCATGGTACCTTTGCCGGGCACTACCGTCACCGTTACACCGGCCAAACCGGCAATCTTGCCGGCCCAGGCTCCAGCCGCGTTCAGCACGTAGCGTGCCGCGATGCGTTTGTGCTCGCCGGTTCGCAGATCCTCGACAATCGTGGCCACCACCCGGTCGCCCTGGCGATCCATGCCGATCACATTATGATAGTTCAGCACCTCGGCGCCGTACTCACGGGCCGCAATCGCGTTGGCGTGGGTTGCCAGAAAGGCATCGGCGGCGCCGTCACGCACCTCGAAGGCCCGGCTGATCTGCGGATGAAGCAGCGGCTCACGTTTGAGCGCCTCGGCGACGGTAATCTCCTGCACCGGTACGCCGGTCTGGTGGCAGGCAGCGACGAAGCGATCACCATAGTCAGGATCGTCCCAGGGCGTAATCACAAAGTAGCCGCCGGTATCTTCGAGGCAGGCCGGCATAATCTTGCGCAGGATCTCATTTTCGACGGCGCACTCGGTGGCCGATTGCGGATCTTTGACGACGTAGCGCCCACCGCTGTGCAGCAACCCGTGGTAACGCCCGGTCGTGCCGTGGGTCAGGTCGCCCTTCTCGACCAGGATGGCCCGAATTCCGCGCATCGCCAGGTCGCGCAGCGCCCCGCTTCCGGTCGCACCGCCGCCCACCACCAGCACATCAGTCGAAATCGTCTGCATAGAACCCCCTTATAAGCATTCCCGCGAGTGTTTGCCAGTGCTCATCCTCCGGAAAAGAAAAGCGTTCATCGGATGTTTCGGCGGCTACGCCGCCGAAACATCCGATGAACCTTATGTTATTCCACCC
This sequence comes from Chloroflexaceae bacterium, assembly GCA_034437175.1. Lineage (GTDB taxonomy): Bacteria > Chloroflexota > Chloroflexia > Chloroflexales > Chloroflexaceae > DAOTUJ01. Next base: position 24,311 of record DAOTUJ010000158.1, read on the forward strand.
AGTCGAAGGTGCGCGTGACGGCCTTCTTCCAACCGGCGTAAAGATGATTGCGCTGGTCGTCGCTCATCTGCGGTTCCCAGCGCTTGTCCATTCCCCAGTTGGCCCGCATTTCGTCGGTGTTCTGCCAGTAGCCGACGGCCAGACCGGCCGCGTAAGCCGCCCCGAGCGCGGTCGTCTCGGCGACGCGCGGGCGCACGACCGGCACTCCCAGAATGTCGGATTGAAACTGCATCAGCAGATCGTTGTAGACCATGCCGCCGTCGACTTTCAACTCGGTCAGGGTGACGCCCGAGTCTTGCTTCATAGCCTCAGCAACCTCGCGAGTCTGGTAGGCAGTTGCTTCGAGCACGGCGCGGGCGATGTGGCCCTTGGTGATATAGCGCGTCAGGCCGACCATCACACCGCGTGCGTCGCTGCGCCAGTAGGGCGCGAACAGGCCCGAGAACGCCGGCACGATATACATGCCGCCGTTGTCCTTGACGGTACGTGCCAGGTTTTCGACATCCGGCGCGGTGTTGATCATGCCCAGATTGTCGCGCATCCACTGTACCAGCGAGCCGGTGACCGCGATGGAACCCTCCAGCGTCCAGATGGTCGGCCGATCGCCGAACTTGTAACCGGGAGTCGTGATCAGGCCGTTTTTGGAATGCACCAGTTCCTTGCCGGTATTGATCAGCATAAAATTACCGGTGCCGTAGGTGTTCTTGGCCTCACCGGTGTGATAGCATGTCTGGCCGACCGTCGCCGCCTGCTGGTCGCCGAGCATACCGGCCAGCGGCGCGCCGCCGAGCACACCGCGGCATTCAGCGTAGACTTCGCTGCTGGAGCGAATCTGCGGCAACATCGATTTCGGAATACCCATCACCCGCAGGATTTCATCGTCCCAGTCCTGGTTTGCCATATTCATCAGCATCGTCCGGCTGGCATTGGTTACATCGGTGATGTGGATGCCGCCATCGGTGCCGCCGGTGAGGTTCCAGGCCAGCCAGGTATCGATATTGCCGAAGGCCAGTTCGCCGGCTTCGGCAGCCTCGCGAGCGCCGGCCACATGGTCGAGCACCCAGCGGATCTTGGGGCCGGAAAAATACGTCGCCAGCGGCAGGCCGACTTTCGCCCGGAAGCGATCCTGGCCGCCGTCTTTCGAGAACTCATGCACCAGCGCCGCCGTACGAGTATCCTGCCAGACAATCGCATTGTAGACCGGCTTGCCGGTTTTGCGATTCCAGACTACGGTTGTTTCACGCTGGTTGGTAATGCCGACTGCCGCAATATCGGTGCGCGACAACTGGACTTTTTCCAGCGCGCTCAGGATCACGCCTTCGCATTTTTGCCAGATCTCGTCGGGGTCGTGCTCGACCCAGCCCGGCTGCGGAAAGATCTGCTGATGCTCGCGCTGCTCGACGGCAACCACCTTGCCCTGCTTATCGAAGATCATGCAGCGGCTGCTGGTGGTTCCCTGGTCAATCGCGGCCACAAATCTGGACATCCTAACCTCCTTGTTAGTTAACTGTTCTCGATAATCTTCAGCATGGCTTGTGCCATCAAATAAGACGATGTCGCACCGGGATCCTGATGACCAATGCTGCGCCCGCCCAGGTAGGAGGCACGACCCTTGATCGCCAGCATGGGTGTAGTCGCTTGCATGCCTTGCTCGGCAGCCTCGACGGCCTTACGGGCGGCGCTGAGAAAATCATCGCCGGCGGCGTGGGCGGCCTTGAGCGCATCAAGCGCCGGTTCGATGGCATCGACCATGGTTTTCTCGCCGCGGCGGGCTTTGCCGCGGGCGAGAATCCCTTCGAGCGCGGCATCGAGTGCAGCGATGACATCGTCCGGTTCGAGGGCGGTGCGATTGGCGGTTGCCGCACCGGCGCGCAAAAACGCAGTCCCATAGAGCGGCCCGCTGGCGCCGCCCACCGTCGACACCAGTGTCGTCCCGACGGTTTTCAGGATCGCGCCGATATCTTTATCTGCCAGCGACGGTAGTTTGTTTGCCACGCCGGCAAAACCGCGATCCAGATTGGCACCGTGATCGGCGTCGCCGATTGCTGCATCGAGCTGAGTCAGGTATTCGCGCTGTTCGTGAATACTGGTAGCCGTAGCCTCGATGAACTTGATGACGTGTTCGGCGGTAATTTGCATAGGTTTCCTCCCGAAACAGGCGTGGAACATCCTGGAAAGCTACACGACTTTCGCAGATCGGCGTTGGATTCTGGCCGCAGCACCGACTCTTTCGCCGGCGGCAACATGAGAAGAGGTCGTTTATTTCGTTCGTTCTGGCAGCGAAGCTGCCAGAACGAACGAAATAAACGACCATTTCCGCCCTGCCGCCGGCGAAAAACGTGTTTGTAGTCGTTACTGCATCATTCGTGCGTTCGGTGCTGCCGGGCAGCACCAAACTTTAGATGCCCCAGCGCAGCGCCGGCGTCAGCACCGGCGCATCCCAGAGTTTTGCCAGTTCATCGTCCATCTTCAGCAATGTTACCGAGCAGCCGGCCATTTCGAGTGAGGTGATGTAGTTACCAACCAGTTTGCGGCTGATGCTGATGCCCTTGCCCTTGAGGATGCTGGCAACCTCGTTGTACATCAGGTACAGCTCGATCAGCGGCGTGCCCCCCATGCCGTTCATCAACAGCAGCACCTCATCGCCACTGTTGAAGGGCAGATCGCCCAGGACCGGCGTCACCAGCATCTCGGCAACATCAGCGGCGCTGGCCAGCGGCTTGCGCTCACGGCCCGGCTCACCATGAATGCCGATACCGAGTTCCATTTCGCCATCACTGATCTCGAAGGTCGGCTTGCCCACGTGCGGCACTGTGCAAGATGTCAGCGCCATGCCCATCGAGCGGCCCTGCGCATTGACTTTTTCGGCCAGGGTTTTGCAGGCCTGGAGATCGGCGCCGGCCTCGGCTGCCGCGCCGACAATCTTCTCCATCAGCACCGTCACTCCTACGCCCCGGCGCCCGGCGGTGTAGAGGCTGTTTTTCACCGCCACATCGTCGTTCGTCACCACCGCAGCAACCGTGATGCCCTCGGTCTGGGCCAGTTCGGCCGCCATCTCGAAGTTCATCACGTCGCCGGTATAATTTTTGACGATGTGCAGCACGCCTTTGCCGCCATTGACTGCGTTCGTCGCCGCCAGCATCTGGTCGGGAACCGGCGAGGTAAACACCGCGCCGGGGCAGGCCGCATCGAGCATGCCTTTGCCGACGAAGCCACCGTGCAGCGGTTCGTGACCGCTGCCGCCGCCCGATACGATAGCGACCTTGCCTTGCACCGGCGCGTCGGCCCGCATAATATAATCAGGATCGTAGAAGACCTTGATCAAGTCGGCATGGGCCTCGGCCATGCCGGCCAGCGCCTCTTGTACGACGTTGTCGGCTGCGTTTATCAACTTTTTCACGACAATTCTCCTTGCGCATAATGCCCCGGAACATGATGACCGTTAAACACCAACGGCATTGGCTAGCAGACCTGCAATAATGGCGCCAATGATCGGGCCGACGACCGGGATCCAGGAGTAACTCCAGTCCGATTCGCCTTTGCCGGCAATCGGCAATAGCTGGTGTGCCATTCGGGGGGCCAGGTCGCGGGCCGGGTTGATCGCGTAGCCGGTCGGCCCACCAAGACTGAGGCCGATACCCCAGACCAGCGAGGCTACCAGGTAGGGTCCCAGATTGGTTGCCGGATTCTGATCCGGGCCGAGTTGATAATTGCCGAAGATCGAGAAGACCACGAGTACCAGCACGAAGGTGCCAATTGCCTCGGTAATCAGGTTCGAGGTCGTATTGCGAATGGCCGGGCCGGTGCTGAAGCAAGCCAGCTTCAAATCCGGATCGCGAGTGACTTCCCAGTGCGACAGGTAGGCCAGCCAGACCAGGATTGCCCCGATGAAAGCGCCGACGAACTGGCCGAGCATGTACAACACCGCAGTCGCCGGATCGAGCCCGCGCAGCAATGCCGCCACCGTCACGGCCGGATTGATATGCGCATCCGGGCTACCGGTCGCTTGGGCAACAAACACACCCGACATAACTCCGAAACACCAGCCGGCCGTAATCACGATCCAGCCGGAATTTTGTGCTTTGGTTCGCTCCAACAACACTCCCGCAACCCCCCCGTTCCCCAGCAAGACGAGGATCATCGTCCCCAGCATCTCACCAATGAATGCTCCCATACGGGCTATTCCTCCAGATAATCAAAGAATCTGCCAGAAACAGCATACATGCCGCCGTCACGGATGTTTGCCCCGCACCTCCTTACCTGGTCGATCTGTCGGCAAGCAGCGGTTGTCTGCGCCGAACACCGTGCCGAACATCGTACGCAGACATGGCCAGAGCTGCCCCGTTTCATACCGGGAAACAGGAAGCAGCCCTTCGCGCCCCGGCATACCGGCTTAACCCGGCGCCATGCCCGGCATCTCGCACGAAGAACGATAGGATTTTAAACGATCCCTTTCACGGTGGAACGCCCGTAGCGATCGTGGAATGCTCCTCTGCGTCGAGTCGCCGATCCGGTGTCCGAAACAACAATGTCACACCACTGCAGCACCTGTCGTGCGACAGGTCTGCCAGCCCGACCTTCAAGCAACAACGGCAGGGGCATATACCGTTGTTGTCTTCACTTTATTTGCATAGCCTGTACGCTTTGAATCATACCTAATTTATGGTATAAGCGTCAAGGGCTTCCAGCACCCGATGTGCGTCAGGAACGTTTCAAGCGTTTCCTCATCGCTGAGCCTATATATCGCCGGCTACGCTGACTATAGTATAGACGAATTTGCCCGATACCGGAAATCCGCTGCACCGGTTTTGCCCGCCGACCTGCAATAGATTTGCCCCGGTTTACCGGATGGTATCGCCGGCTCTGCTGTGCTACAATCTATAGGAATTCGCGGCGAAGTGACAAACTTCCACGAATAGCAGGCAGCCTGCCACGGGCGAACATGCCTTGCTGCAAACGGCATTCAATACCGGCTCTGTTAGCTCTGAACAGGGGGTTTAACAGGTATTTGACAGCTTTTGCACAGGTATGCTATGCTTGGTAGTAGAAGTCAAGCTTGCAGATGCGCACTGTCCCGGTTCGACAGTATCCGATCCCCGTTTGATCGCGTTACGGCGCAAGGTCGCATGCAGGCTTACTTATCTCCACAATGATCGCTGCCAGGTTCGCAACGGTCTGGAGAGTACCAGTGGTGGCCCGGCCAATGGCGATCGGGTTGACCACATTGCCGGCTCATGAGCCGGCAAAGAGCAAGGTGTCGATATCTATCGGCGCCTTTTTTGTTGTCGCCTGAATCGTGCTAATCACTTGTGCTCATGGGCTCGTGCGCTTCCGCCGGTACGGGTGAGCGCTCGAACGCTCGAACGCTCGAACGCTGCTGCAACACTCCGGCATAAATCGCTTCAATCTCGCCGGCGGCGCGTTCCCAGGAAAGATCACGGACAGCGCGCTCACGTCCGGCCAGACCGAGGGCGCGGGCCTGCGTTGGATTATTCAGTGCAACGGCCAGCTTTGCCGCCAGATCGTCGGCGTCGCCCATGCGCGCATAAAAACCGCTGTCGCCCAGGATTTCACGGCTGACCGGGCTCGCGAAGGTTACCACCGGCAGGCCCATGGCCATGTAGTTGCTGATTTTGCCGCTGCCTTCAGTCAGGCTCATCTTCGGTGCCACCGCCACATCGCCGAGTGCCAGGTAGCTGTGCAGGTCGCGGTAGAAAATCCGCCCCGGCAGCGTTACGGCCTGGTCGACGCCCAGTGCGGCCGCGTAGGCCCGGTAGCTGGCCGGGTCGGGGTAGCCCATAATCAAAAAGTGCACATCGGGTCGCTGCGACAGCAGCTTGCCGGCCGCCTGAATCAGCACCTGGGTGCCCTGGTAGGGCGCCAGCAAGCCAATATAGACCACAATCCGTTTATCGGCGGGAATGCCGAGCTGCGCCCGCAATTCACGGCGCTGCGCCTCCCATGCCGCCGAGCCGTCGAAAGGCCGGAAGCGATCCGTATTGACACTGTCGATCACGGTGTAAATCCGGCGGTTATCGAGATACTTCGCCTGCCGCAGCAAGTGCGCCGCATTGTGGGTCGAGGTGATCAGCGCATCGGCCTGCCGATTGATAAACTGCTCCAGTTTGACCAGCGGCAGGTACCATCGGCTCTCGCGCTGAAGAAAGCGATGATCAAGCATCTCGCTGGTCATACTGCCTTGATAATCAAAGACCAGCGGTACCTGCAGCAGGCGCCGCAGCACCGCGCCGATCAGCGCGCCTTCGTGCAGGTGGGCATGAATGAGCGTCGGGCGCAACTCCAGCGCCACTCGCAGGCTGCGCCAGGAGAGCGCTGCATCGAGGTAGATCTTGTGCCGCGAAGAGCCGACCATGGCTCGCTTGAGCCAGGGCACATCCCAGGAGCGCCGAATCTCGATCCCCGGCATGTCGTCGCCATTGTGGTAAGTGGCCAGGATCAGCCGGTGACCGCGTCGTTTGAGTGCCTGAATCTCTTCCCAGATTCGCACATGGCAGCCATAATCGGCAAAAAAACTGGTCGGCGCGATCATCAAAATGGTGTGCGACACAGCCATCCTTTCAACAAGTTGGTCGTAGCGGCGCGCATTGTAGCGCAGGCTTGCCCGATATGCAACTGAGCGTTGGAGCGGTGGAGCGGGGGAGCGGTGGAGCGGGTCTGCCCACCAGCACTGCCCCTCCAAACAAACGCTCCCCCGCTCCAACGCTCCAACGCTCTCCCGCTCCAACGCTCCAACGCTCCCTCGCTCTTCCGCTCCCCCGCTCCAACGCCTTTCAACTATAGCGTTTTTTACTCTGCCGGCCGGCCCTCACCCCCGGCCCCGCTCCCGCTCAGGCAAGCGCGGTGAGTTGCGTTCGCGAAACCGGGTTCCCATGGCGCACTTGCCTGGCAGGAGCGGGGAGCACATGACAACGGGCGTGCCCGGCTCCCCCGCTCCTGTCAGGCTGGCGCCGGTGATGACCAACT
>DAOTUJ010000159.1:0-3705 GCA_034437175.1 Chloroflexaceae bacterium
CATCTACGTCACGGGTATCGTGACGTAGATGGTAGCCTGAGTCGACCAGTCGCCCTGAGCATACCATAAACTGTGCTCAACAGTGCCGTTTCCAACCTAATCTGTGCTTTTCAGCTGACAGGGGATGAAATAATAAAGCTTCATTTCGGCAATCACGAAGCTTTTTGAGACGTTGCGCGGTACGTAAATCTCTGCGGCTTTAGTACGAATCTTTTTCAGATGTGTCTCAATAGTATGCACACTCTTTCTAAGCTGTATCGCGATCTGGCGCGCCGTGAGGTCTTCAAATGCAAGCTTCAGGATAGAACGCTCAGCCTTCGTCAACTGTAAATCCAACAGCCTGCATTTTTGGAGGCGCGTTAGCAACTCATCGGGAACGTGAAATGGTATGTACATCCTGATGGCCTTTCATTTGTTGCGGATACAATAGGTGGACAGATGTGCCAATTATATCACTCCTCCTCCGCCTCGTACAACCCCAGCATCTCCCGTATCTCCGCCGCCATTCGCTCGCGCAGCCAGTCCGGTTCGAGCAGTTCGGCATTGGCCCGGTAGCGCAGCAGGGTCTGGATGATGAAGAAATCGCTGCGGCCTTCGGCTTCGACGATGACGCTGCCGTCGGCAAGGTGCTCAACGATGCGCTGCTGCTCGAAGCGCTGGCTGAGTTCGCCCTGAGCCAGTACGGGCGCCAGCCGGTAGCGGAAGCGGATCAGCCGGCGTTCGCGTTCGCTGCCCGGTGGCAGGCGCTGCTGTGAGGTCGCAATCTGGCTGATGCGGTCGATGCGGAAATCGTTGATCTGACGGCTGAGGCTGGAGTAGGCTACAAGGTAGAAGTGGCGCTCGTAGAATTCGAGGTCGTAGGCTTCGACATAGCTGTGTTCGCGTTCGCGACCGCGCGTCGAACGGTAGCGAAAGCAGATCGGTTCGCGCAGGGCAATCGCCCGCTCGAGGGTTTCAATCGTCTCGCTATAGGGGCGGTAATCAATCGCGGGGCGAACGGGCGCCCGACGTGCGGCCCGAATTTCGTACTGCCGCCGCTCAGTGAGCGTCAGTCCGCCGCTCAGGCGCTGCAATAATGCGCTGATTCGCCCGAACTGGGGATGCCGCGGATCGAAACTGTCGCGCACCAGGGCCAGGGTGCGGAGCTCATCGGCGGTGAAGACGGGCAGTCCACCACGAAGGTGATAGCTAACCGGTTTTTCGTGACGCTCAATCACAATGCCGAGCGCCGCCAGATCTGCAATGTCTCGATCAATCATACGGCGCGCATTATCCACGCCGGATGGATAAACTGTAGCAACCCGCGCGATGAGTTCGCTGCGGGTGAGCGCGCCGTCGCGCAGGGCTGCAATCAGGGCATGCATGCGTGTCACTATGCCGGAAGCACCGGAGCGAAGTTCCTTCATGGAAAACCTCGTTGCAACGGGAAGCTCCAGAAAGACACCAGGCATGCAGTATAACATGTGGCCTGCATAGCTATGCAGACATACGACCCTTACAGAGTGGGGCAACCTTGCGCTTGCAGCCGCCCCTCTGCATGATCGATTCATCGCCGCACAATCACCGGCAGGTAGACGAACGTCTGCGTGTCCCCAGGCTCTTCCGGCGTCTCCGGCTCATCCGGGTCGCCCGGCTCCTCGGGATCGACGGTGACGTCCGGCCCGCAGGCATCGTCTTGTTCGCAGCGCACTTCGAGTTCATACGTCCCGGTTGCCGCACTCGTCCACTCGCTGGCGATGATTGTGTAGTCGCCATCAGTGGGCAAGATGCAGCTTCGCGTTTCCGCCATGGGGTTGTAGGTTTCGGCTCCACAGAGCAGCGTCCCGTCCGGGCCGTAGAGCCGAACCTGCGGATGGATCTCGCGATCAGCGTCGGTCATGCGCAGCGTGATTGGCGCATTGGCGTAGCCACTCAACTGGTAGCTGGCCAGCTCCCCCGGCTTGCTCACGCTGTCATTTCTTAGCTGGTCGAACGCGATCACGCGGGCGTTTTCTGGTTCAGTGACACGCTGAATGGTCAGAGCATAGCTGTCGGTGCCGGCTTTGGCAAAGTCATAGACCAGCGCCAGATAGCGGCCATCGGTCGGCAGAATGCAGGAGCGAATATCGGCAACCTGGTTGTAGGTCGCAACGGCGCAGACCTGAATGCCCTGGTCGGAGTACAACCCGATAGCCGGCTCGAAGCCGTTGTGCTGCACCGCCAGGCGCAGCGCCGGCACATCGCCGGAGTTCCCCGAAAAGGCGTAGCTGTCGAGTTCGCCGTGCAGCGCAATGCTGCCCTGCGCCGGCGTGCCGAAGGTGAGCTCGGTTGTTTCTGCCGGGGTCGCGAGCCGCTGCACGCCCAGGCCGAAGCTGCCGGTGCCCGCGTCGTGAATATCGCGCATCAGCACGGTGTAGGTGCCGTCGCGTGGTAGCGGGCAGGGCAGACTGGTTTTTGCCGGGTCGTGCGATGCCGCACCGCAGACGTGGCTGCCGGCCGGGTCGTAGAGATCGATACGAGGCGACAAACTGCTGCGGTCGGTGCCGACGTGCAGCACCAGCACATCGCCGCTCTTGCCGGCGACGGTGAAGGTTTTCATTGCGCCGGAGGTCGCAATCGTGCCGCCGGCCCGCACGCCAATCGCAAGCTCCTCGGCCAGCGCCGGCTCGCGCAGCGACTGGACAGTCAGACTGTAGGAGCCCGTGCCGACATCGTTGCGATGAGTCATCAACACCGTGTACGTGCCATCCGCCGGCAGCAAACAGGGATTGGTCTCGACAACATAATCGGTTGAGGCCGCACCACAGACCTCGCTACCGTCCGGGGCATACAGACGGAGATGCGGATCGAGCGTGGAACTGGTCACCCCGGCTCGCAGCACCCAGACATCATCAGCCGTGCCAGTGATCTGGTAGATCATCATGGTGCCGCCGAGTGCCAGCGAATCGAGCGTCATCTTGCCCAGTTCCAGTGGCGCTGGCTGCACCGGCGCGCTGAGATGCTGCGCATGCAGCACGTACTGGCCGATGCGACTGTCGTGGCGATCGCTGAGTTCCACGGTATAACTGCCGGCGGTCGGCAGCGTGCAGCGGGGAATCTCGGCCATCGTACCCGACGATGAGGCGAAACAGAGCTGATTCTCGTCGGCATCGAGCACGCGAATGGTCGGCTGCAAGGCGCCATTGAGCCGGGCCGCGCGCAGAATGATGTCGCCGGCAGGGCTGGTCAGCGTATAGCGATGGGTATTGCCAACGCTGTTCAACGAACATTGCAGCGGTATGCCAAGGTTGAGCGATGTACCGCAGGCCGCGGCGAACACCGGCGTGAGCGATGATGGCGGAACGGCCAGCACGAGCAGGAGCGCCAGCACGATCAGCGGACGAATGGCAAGACGACGGGGCATGGATGGCGATCCTTTCTGATCTGCTGGAAAGCATTCAAGAAAGCGCTCTCGTACTATTCTGTTAGTTACAAAACGCAGGCATTTTTTGCAACGAATTCTCGTCGATCTTGCGCGGATCGGCGGCGATTCTCGGTCAAAAGGGGCAAAAACCAAATATTTTGGTTTTTGCCCTTGCGCAGGGAACCAGATTGCCCCACTCGCCCCGCTGGATCGATTCTGGTAATGCACGTATGCTACACTCGCCGATAGCACCCGATGCCGGTTGCGCCGTCGCTTCTCGCGACTGCTGACTGCCGGCTGCTGGTTGTCGAGACTGGCCGCAC
>DAOTUJ010000160.1:0-44804 GCA_034437175.1 Chloroflexaceae bacterium
CCCCCACGCCCGTGGGGACAATTGGCGCGGATCAGGATCTCGCTGTCGGCGGCACGGTTCACCCCCACGCCCGTGGGGACAATGTCACACCTCGCCGGGAGGCATGACCGCGCCGCGGTTCACCCCCACGCCCGTGGGGACAATAAATTTGTAAAAGTCGTGGGATGGACGCGCGACTGGTTCACCCCCACGCCCGTGGGGACAATATGGCGTTGAGCGAAGCCGCCATTCCCTCGGCCGGTTCACCCCCACGCCCGTGGGGACAATTTGCGTTGAGGGGGCGGCATCGCCCGCTGCCCCGGTTCACCCCCACGCCCGTGGGGACAATCAGCATCAGCAGCATGCGCTGGTGCGCCGGGTCGGTTCACCCCCACGCCCGTGGGGACAATCGTTGTTCGCGCTGTTCGAGCTCAAACCGCAGCGGTTCACCCCCACGCCCGTGGGGACAATGGCGGCGTCCCACAACAACATTTTATCGGCGACGGTTCACCCCCACGCCCGTGGGGACAATGTTAATGCTGACGGTAACGGTATAGGCTGGTACGGTTCACCCCCACGCCCGTGGGGACAATCCGTCGCTCATGTACACCCGGCCATTACTGGCCGGTTCACCCCCACGCCCGTGGGGACAATCCGGTGCAGACCGGCGCTCACCGCGAGGAACTCGGTTCACCCCCACGCCCGTGGGGACAATCACTGGGAGCGGTTTTGTTGCGCTTTGCCATACGGTTCACCCCCACGCCCGTGGGGACAATGAGGAGATTATGATTGTCGACTTAACAATGGGCGGTTCACCCCCACGCCCGTGGGGACAATGCGGCGGTGCAAGCCCGCCTGGGCACCGTGCCCGGTTCACCCCCACGCCCGTGGGGACAATCAGTTCGGTGAGGGCTTTGGGGTTGCGGACGACGGTTCACCCCCACGCCCGTGGGGACAATGAACTGCTCGCGCAGGAACTGCCGATCCCGATCGGTTCACCCCCACGCCCGTGGGGACAATAGTACGCTGCTCGTCGCGCACTGGGTCGAACGCGGTTCACCCCCACGCCCGTGGGGACAATGGAGGGGGGGGATGGCGCGGAACCTATCATTCCGGTTCACCCCCACGCCCGTGGGGACAATGGCGGGCAATATAAATGGTCGCGCCCTCGACACGGTTCACCCCCACGCCCGTGGGGACAATTGACCCAGGCGCCAACGGCCGCCGGCGACGCCTGGTTCACCCCCACGCCCGTGGGGACAATGCTGTGGAAACGCAGCCGCAATGGTTGACGGCCGGTTCACCCCCACGCCCGTGGGGACAATCGGCCAGAGAGCGCGGTCGCATCGCCCGCCCGCGGTTCACCCCCACGCCCGTGGGGACAATTCTATCGCTGGAGCCCAGGATTTGATAAAACACGGTTCACCCCCACGCCCGTGGGGACAATGGTGGGCGGCGGTGGCGGGATGTCATCCTGCGCGGTTCACCCCCACGCCCGTGGGGACAATGCTGCTTGGCAAGGTGAAAAAGCTGTGCTATGCGGTTCACCCCCACGCCCGTGGGGACAATCAGGCGGGCGATGGCGGTATAGCCCTGCTGGGCGGTTCACCCCCACGCCCGTGGGGACAATTCGCATACGCTCCTGGGCATCAAAGATGGCTGCGGTTCACCCCCACGCCCGTGGGGACAATGCGAGCAGTTGATCCTGCGCCTGCGCCACGGGCGGTTCACCCCCACGCCCGTGGGGACAATGCCCACAGGTGCGGCAGCGTAGCCGTAGCACGCGGTTCACCCCCACGCCCGTGGGGACAATCGCTCCGGCCGCGGCCGTTGCTGTGCCGATTACGGTTCACCCCCACGCCCGTGGGGACAATTGGAGGATGACCATGCAGGGACTATCGAAAGCCGGTTCACCCCCACGCCCGTGGGGACAATGGTTACGTCTCATCATTCGCCCGGGCCTCCTGCGGTTCACCCCCACGCCCGTGGGGACAATGAGTCTACCACGCCTGTTGATTGTCGACCTGACGGTTCACCCCCACGCCCGTGGGGACAATTACAGCGCAGCGAAGCGGTTTTTGCCAATGCGCGGTTCACCCCCACGCCCGTGGGGACAATTGGGTACTGGGCCGCCATCGTGGAGATGTTGGCGGTTCACCCCCACGCCCGTGGGGACAATTACGGCCTGCGGCTCTGCCATGCCTGAATGTCCGGTTCACCCCCACGCCCGTGGGGACAATGCATAGTTGGTCGATGCAAGCGCCGCGCTGCGCGGTTCACCCCCACGCCCGTGGGGACAATCACGGGCAGTTTGGAGGAAATCCAGCAACAGGCGGTTCACCCCCACGCCCGTGGGGACAATGTCGAAGGTTGGATGATCGCTGGATTGCATGACGGTTCACCCCCACGCCCGTGGGGACAATGGGCATGACACCTGGCAACGGGGCAGCGATTCCGGTTCACCCCCACGCCCGTGGGGACAATCGGGAAGTCCTGCAGATCTCGCATGATCTGCGCGGTTCACCCCCACGCCCGTGGGGACAATCGGATGCGCTCATAGGCGTAGATTACGCCGATCGGTTCACCCCCACGCCCGTGGGGACAATACTGACCTGTTTGGCTTTCTGATGCGATTCTCGTTGCGAATTATGGCGATAAGTCATATGCCGCATCAGGACGGGATCGTTACCAGGGTCAGTCCCTCAAAATCGCTTGGTTGACGGTTTGTCGGTCCGCAGCTCCGCACTGCAAAGCCTTGCTCATTGTTGGTATGATACACGAGAAATCCAGCTCCGTCACGCATCTGATCACAGACGTACTCCCAGAGTGTATCACGTACCATTGCCGACATGCGCCCGACAAATACTCCCGTATGCAATTCGAGCATCCAACGAGTCAGTTCTCCACGCAATCCAATCGGAACTCGCTCCAGAATAATGACGGTCATGCACTGTCCTCCTCATCACCATAATTGATGCCGCCTTCAACCTGTCCTTCATCTGGATCCCATAGACCACCAGGTTGTGCATCGTATCGATCCAGGGACTCGCGTTCAGCATCGGGTTTCGCTGGAGTTAACAGACGATCCAGGTCGTCGATAATGCGCGGAAGGAGCCGTTGTTCCTTGATGGTATCACGACAAATGTGTCGTACCCGGCTCTCCAGTTTTGTTTCGCCGGCTGCGGTGCAACGAAAAGCTACCGGAATGCTGATTTCCGCTTTGTAAAGGTCGGCCACATCGTAGACAAACGAGAGCATTTTGCCGGTATGGATAAATCCCAGGGCCGGCGAATAACCGGCAGCTACGATAGCCGCATGAACGACACCATACAGGCAACTGTTCGCTGCCGACAATGCCCGGTTGATTGGTTCAGCACGTCGCCAATCATTTTGCTTGTAAAACCGGCCACTCCAGGGTACGCCCGTTTCGCGACTCCAGCGTGCATAGGTTTCGCGCATGCGGATGCCTTCTTTGCCACGAATTTGCTGCAATGTCAATGTGGCATCCAGCGGATCAGGAAAGCGAAATTCATACATTCGCCGCACGACGCTCAATCGTTCGCCGGGATCGGCATGGAGTGCTGCCTGCCGTAGCAAATTTGATGAAGAACGGGTTTCGCCCATGCCCTGCGCATAAAACCGCACGCCCTGTTCGCCAGTCCAGGCCACCAGGCATCCATTATCAGCCAGTGAGCGAATTGCAGCATGGGTGATCCTGGTGCCTGGGCCGAGCATCAGCAAGGATAGGGCTGCACAGGGTACCGGTGTTTTTCCGGCTTTATCGAAAATGGCAATGGCTTTATCATCCTGCTCAACTTTGCAATGCTCGACATACAGGTATGTCCAGCTATCGCGTACCTTCGGTAAGATGTGGAGATCTTTCATGCCAGGGCCTTCCTTTGTGAACGACTTACGAAGATTATTCCGTGTATGGCACGGCCCCCACGATGGTGAGGACGAATGATCGCCTGAAGTTAGCCATTTGTTAAGGTGCTTCCGCCATCACTTACGACCGGCGGGTCGCAATCGAAAGCAGGCCGAAACCGAAGGCTTTACCGGAACCGATGCCGGATTGCAGTGTGGTGCGAAAACGATCGGCATCGGTAACTTCCAAATGCCCCTCGAAGAGCACTGCGCCAAAACGCAATTGCCTGGCCGGCGCATCAGGATTTTCGGGGCGCTTGCCACGCACTTTCTCCTGCATGCTGCTGCGTACATCCGGCATCTCGGCTTCGCTCGCCACATTCAACAACCGAAAGCCACCCTGCTCACCCTTGCGAGCCAGCCATGCCAGTTGTTCAGCTTCATCACGGATTTCGACCCGCTTGCCGCGCCATTTTTCCGCCTGCTCCGTATTGGCGCGACTGATGCGCCGAGTAGGATTGGCGCGTAGCCGAAAGCGTATCTGCAACCCGTTGACCAGCCGGTCGTATTCTTCGTCAACATTGCGAATCGCTGGATTACCGCGATCATCTGGCGCCGGCCCAAGATAGCTTGTCGGCAATCGAGACCAATCCGGCGCTACCAAAGACTGGACTAATACCCGGAGCAGGCGTGGCTCCTGCGGCATTGGTTCGGTGCGATATAACATGCCCAGATGGGCACGGGCGGCTGGCGTTGCCTCAACATTGGGAAAAGCATTCATCAGACGCCGATGCAATTGATGGCAATCGCCTATATCACGCCGTACCTGTGATGATCGTGTGTTGAGAATCAAGCGAGAAAGATAGATCATATTAGCCCTCCAGCGTATCAATCGTCGGTGGCGCCGAATCCGGAGGCGAAACTCCCGGCAACAACGCTGTATCAATCCAGGCCTCACGCACATACCTGGGGAGAAAAATGCGTTGTGCCGGTGTGCCGATGTTATCGTTCTGGCGATTGCCATCATTTGGGCCGGTTTCAAGCAACAGGCGCACCTGGTCTGGTACTCCACGACGCTCCCAGGCCAGATCTACTCGGGCAGAAACCGGTTGCGACGACAAGGCCGATTGCAGATCGTCATACATGCCAATGGCCGCAAAGACCGGCGCCGCCGGCACACAGGCTTTGCGGCCAAGAAAATACGGCCAGACTGGTGCCTGGACTGCTGCTGCAAGTCGCTCAATCATCGCCTGTGGCCCCTGAAGTGCAGCCAGAAACGAAGCATCAGTCAGGTAGTACCGATCTGATGTATCAGTCTCCGGTTCCTTCGTCGTGGCATTGACCTTGACTTTGATTCTGCCTTTGACTACTTCGGGAGAAAGGACGCCACCAGCATACGGTTGGTCATGAAAGCGCGTGCCGCCATGATGAATCACATCTCCAAAGTGCCCGCCGCCGGTCGTATGGTAATCACGCAACAGGCGCCCCGGCAGATCCACCCGGATACCGAGACGGAGCGTCGTGTTGATGGTCTGCAATTCTTGATCGTCACGATGCAGACCAAGAGCGCAGCCCAGCAGTCCAACGATGCCGGATTTGGTCGGTTCGGTTGCCGTATCGCGCTCTCCCCAGCGTGCGCGCAGCCCCCAGGCCTGAAGCGGGCCTTCCAGGCGCAGAAAAAGCGTGGGTAATCCCGCCATCTTACACCTCCAGCGGCAACCAGGACAGCAGTTCATCGAGCGTGCTACAGTGCTGTGCCTCGGCAAGTTCAAATGGCACCATGCTGATAAAGGCACGCTGAGCCGGCAAGTTATATATTGCGTTGAGCCGCGAAATATAATCCTGCAACTTACTTGCAGATGCCTCGACCAGGGATTGTTGCGTTGTTGCCCGAATCGGCTGCGCAAAGGCATTGGCGTAGCTCAGAGCAACCGAGGCCGGGCGAACTTCGATCAGGGCCAGATCCGGTGGATTGTGTGCGGCAAAGCTGTTTTGCTTTCCACTGGGAATCGCCAGTAACGCCGCGTGGATCAGTGCGCGAACGGCCTTCTGAGCCACCGCTTTATCGGATTGCAAATTCTCAACCAGACCTTCCCAGTGAATATTGATATACTTGTAATAGGTTGCACTGTTGAAGGTCGTTTCGCCGATAAAACCAGCGCCGGTTTCACCTGAAATGTCATCGACGGCCGTGTAGAAGTCGAACTCTTGCTCGACCGCATGGGTCGATAGCGCATGGGCAACCTGAACTGCTGCTTCGACATTCTTCAACGGGCTGGAAGTCGTCATCCGCCCGAACATTGCGATGTCAACGGCATGCGGTTCATAGGAACCAAGTGCGGCAACCAGTTTGTCGCCACTCAGCCCATTCAGTGCATCGAGACCTTGCTGTTTCAAAACTTCAACCATGCGTTCTGCCAGTTGATCAACCTCTCGCGGAGTGAGAAACACCAGTTGAGCGGTCTTGACGCGCTGCTCCGCCGACTCCTCACTATCGTTCTTTTTGCCGCGACGAGCTTTTTTGCCGCCTTCAGTGCTGTCATCACTCGCTTCCGCAGCTGGCCGCTCCCCTTTGCCCAATCGTGATGCGGCTTGCACGAGTGCTGTTTTCGCTTCCGGCGCCAGATCCAGATCCGTAATCCGCTCGCGAACCATTTCCGGTAGCAACTGGGTTCGTTCAGCGAGCAGTTCCGGCGTTTCGGCAAAATAGTCGCGAAAAACATCCGACCAGCGAATACTCCGCTTGAGCGCCTGGCTTGAAATTCGTGCCCGCCGAAAGCCACCAAAGAGACAATCTTTCGGATCGCCGTTGTCGTCGCGGTTCAGGTTGGACGGTGCGTGATTTTGCAGGATATGCAGGGCAATAAGAGTCATCGAAATCCTCCAGAGATTAGTTGCAAAGCTTGCTATTCGATTCCACGAAATGGCCGGTGATACCTTTGGAGATAGCGGCTCGTCTCATGAATCCGGTGCGGGAGCCGGTTCTTCCGCAATTCCGACAAAGTAGTCCCGCGCCCATTGCAATTGCACAAAATGATCGGGATGCTCCCAGTTCAAGACGTTCAAGAGCAGCCGCTCCCAGTCAATCAACTGGTCATCAGCCGCAGCAAGGCGCACCGCCTGGCGCAAGCGAAATGGCAGTTGCTCACGATCACTATCGATCAGCGTCTGGAAACGTCGATCCAGGCTATTGCTTTGTTCCGTTCCACCCCGAATGCTGCGTACCCGGCGCAAGGTGCGCCCCAGGCTGTGACGACTGGCGCGGTGTGGTGCAAGCGGAAACAGCGTTGCAACCAGGAAATAGTCTTCTTGCGCCCGTTCTGGTATGTCATACGGCAAGGCCTGAAAAAACACCCGTGCAATATCGCGTGCTTCGTGGAGTCGTCGGCCGGCATTCCGTTTCAGCCGGGCACGCCCACCGGCATCAAGCTGCTCCAGATTGCCGATGAAATCGGCCACCTGGCGTTGTCGGGGGCTACGTTCTTGATCATTCACCAAGCCACTCCTTTCGTTGCTTGTTCAGTTGGTATCGACAATCAGCCTCGGCCTCAACCCGCTGGCGCATGTTTTCGGCCCGTGTGCCAATCTGGGCAATGGCCTCGCTAAATGTTTGCTGACCGTGCCGAATAAGAGTTGTTATCCAGGCTTGTTCTTCCTCGTCTCTCCGCAACGGATCGCTCACTCTCAACACGAACATACGGAATTTTGGCGCCAATCCGTGCCAGTAATTCGTGAGCATATGAGCGCGAACCGTCTTAAATCGAATAACCCACTGGTCGATTCGCTCATTCCGGGTTCGTTCTGGTCGAAAATGCCGGTCGAACACAAAGCCCAGCATCCTGGCAATCGTCTCAGTTTTTTGGATCGCCGTCTCCACAAGCACCGAGCCATCCGGGTCGCTCAGAAGGCCTGGCGGGGCTTCTAGCCCTTCATCGAGCCATTCAAAAAATTTGGCTTTGCCATCGGTACGCATACCAATACAGCGAAAGCGAACGGCCTGACCTTCCGGCAAGATGCCACGGTCGATAAGTCGCGTGACCTGCTGCACGATGCGCGGGCGAAATTGATCTGTCTGTTCAGTGAGCAGCAGGCTACTGTACTCGCGCCAGAGTGCTTTGCCCTTCTGGGGTCGCACGGCGATCAATCCCTCGCGCTTATTTTGCTTACCGGGTGGTCGGAAGGCGACAAATGGATCATCCCAGACCGGGCTGCCTTCGCTGCGCCAATGTCCCATGACGAACAACGCCTGTGCGACAAGTGCCTGAGTATGTTTTCCGCAGAGTGTGCATGTCCCGGCAATAGCTTGTGGAAAAAGGCGCACACGGCGGGCCGGGAACGTCAGGCTTTCGATATAGCCCACATCGCCGACTATCAGATTTTTGCCGACAGGATTTTCACTTGTCCAGATGGCAACATCGCGTTCCGGCTGAGCTGTTGCGGGCTGATACTGCCTTGCGACGAGTGAAAGCGCCAGGGTTTCAAACAGGTTATCTCCAGCCGGCAATACATAGACTGGTGGAACCCCATTGATAGACGGTCGAATGCCAGGGCCGCCGGAAGATGCGAACGCCGGGACGGTGATCAGGCCACGAGCGCAACATGCCGGGCAGAGGCGGTGGCTTTCATCAGTCACATGGTGAAAATGGGAACGATTCGTAGCCGTCGGGATCTCTGGGAAGAGATAGGCGACCGGTTTTGCCTCTTTCATTACCGATTTATCGGTTGATGTTAACGACACATCACCGGCTTGCAGGAATGGCGTTGTCGCATGAAAGAGCTCAAACCGCTCGCGATATTGTTCGGCAAAAGCATTCAGACGGTCTTTCTCGAAAGAGCCGTCTCGGACTATGCTGGCAACCTCATCCAATGATTGCGGATCATAGATAGCTTGCAGAATGGCAACCAGCAAGCGATGAACACCGGCGACCACCAGCGGTGACGGATCGTGGAGTGCGGCAAGCTCGGGGGCATTGCGCAGGCAATTACCAATACCAACTTCGTCGGTTCTGCCATCGCTATGGGTGACGCGGATCCATGGTTCATGCCACAGATTAAAACGACAATCGCGATCGCTCATAGGGTCTCCTTTTCGATGATCAGGCCGAGATCAGGATCGAGGGTGACCAGGCGGCCATCAAAGATGGCCTGGTGTTGTGCATCAAGCGGCAGCGGGTACAGCGAGCGCAACAGTGCCGGTGTATCCGGCCAGGGCCAGTGCAGGGTGCGCGGACGCTGCTCATCCCGATACGCTGCGATGATCCGCCGATCACTAATCGGAATTGCCCGTGCCAGCAGATCTTTCTGGCTCACGTTTCGTGGGCTCTCCACCGGCGGTACCAGGTCAGGCGAGAGTTGCATGGTTCCCTGTGGATCGAGGGATAGACGACCCCGCACGCTATACAGGGGAACAACCGTGATACGATCTCCAAGTCGGGTTTTTGCCAGTTGCGATGATGCAGCCTGACCGCTTTCATCGTCGATGAAAGTACGGTTGCGATCCTCAGTAATCGCATCAGGATGCGTGGCCGGCGGAATCAGCGGTTGCCGGCCTTTGGCTTCCTGATCTTGAATGTTGCGCTGATAGATATTCCAGGACTCTTCCAACACCGCAGCATAGGTTTCATCTATCGCCGGCGGCAACAGAGTCGTATAGACGGCTTCAATGAGCGGGCGATAATCGCGTGGGAGCACGATGTCTCGATCCGTACCGGCGGTGCGCAAAACATCCCAGCTCCGCCAGAGCACATAGGGCTCATAAATTGGACGCCAGCGTGTCCAATCCGGTGCCCCTGTCTCGGTGTAGGGCAAGACAGCCTCAAGCACCGGATGGGCATGACGCTCGGGGCGCTTCCCGGCACGGTCATGTCGGTGCAATCTCCCGGCACGTTGCAGCAGCAGATCAATCGGCGCAAAATCGCTAATCATCACGTCGACATCGTAATCCAGCGATTGCTCTAACACCTGCGTGCCGACAATGATGAGGGCATCTTGTGGGTTGCGTGATGTGCGCTTACCGACCATGTCTTCAATGTGCTGCTCACGTCGTTGGCGCTGTTCCAATGGAAAGCGTGCATGCAGGAGCACTCGTTGATCCGGCGGCAACTGCGCACGCAATTCGCGATAGATGGCCTGAGCATCATCAACCCGATTGCAGAGCCGAGCAACTGCCCCGCCATCCCGCACCATGTCAAGCAGATAGCGGGCTTCATCAGAAGCCGACCGCTGCTCACGTATACGCAACGTAAAATGCTGATCGCCGCGAAATACCGCACAGGTCTGGCGCTGACTCCTCCCCTGGCGATAACAAGAAACGGCCGGATACGGAACATCAGCCGGAATCTCAAGGGGCTGCTGATCACCCAGGCCTGTGAGATAGGCGCGAGCCAGTGCCTGATGGCGTGCCGCCGGCAAAGTTGCCGATAGCAAAATGACCGTGGAACCAAGACTTGCCAGCCAGGACAGCGTATGTTCCAGAATGGTGCTCATATAGGCGTCGTAGGCATGAATCTCGTCGATAATCACCACTTTGCCGGCGAGGCCAAACAGCCGCAACATGTAGTGCCGGACTTTCAATCCGGCCAGTTCAATCTGGTCGACAGTCCCGACACCAAAAGGCGCCAGCATAGCCTTTTTGGAGCCGGCGAACCACTGGATCGCTGACGGCGCACTGGCTCCGTCTGCATCAAACTGGTCATAATCTGTTGCCAGCGCGGCGCGACGAAGTTCTTCCTCAACGACCAGGGCCTGACTATGGGTTAACCGAACGGCGCCGTCATCCTGATAGAGTCGATCATACAGGGCGGTGAGTCGGGTAAACATTTGATTGCCGGTTGCCATAGTCGGGAGTGCAAAGAAGCTCTCATCGGCCCCCGTGAGCGCCGCAATCCGCCTGGCCAATGCCAGTGCGGCTTCGGTCTTGCCCTCACCGGTGGGTGCTTCAATGACAACCAGCAAAGGATCTCGTAGATCATCGTCAGTGAAACGGTCAATAACCGCTTGCAGAGGGCGTGGTGCGGGAATCTCGGGAAAGACACTGGAAAAGCCCGTATAACTGGGCGCCGGGCGCGAGTGAAGCAGTCCTGCCTGTTGCACAGCATGTGCTGCTCGCTGGCGACTGAGGGTCACATAGTCTTCCAGAGCCAGCTCTGACGGCGGTTCGGCGGGAAAGTCAAGTTCATTTGAGCCCATCCAGTCACACCAGATAATAAATCCGGTAAGCGCAACCGTCGCAGGTGCCAGGCGTCGCGGGGCGCCAAGATCCACCAGATTGGTCGACGGAGCCAGAACGGAGCGAAGAGTTCGGTAGGCTTCGGCGCGCCAATCAGCCCAGCGTGGCTCCAGGCGTTCCCAGCGCGACTGACGCCCGCGCAGATCACGCATCGATTCCTGCGCAAATCGACCGTGATGGCCACTCATCGCATCACGTAGCGTCCAGATAAGTGCATCGGCAATCCCAGATTCCTGGGAACGCAAGTGTTCATGCAACCAGAGCGCACTGACTGCTGCATGATAAAGCTCCGGCCCGGCAGTAGGCGCAAAACGAACACCCGCCTGCTCAAGGCGCTCGCGCTGCAAACGGGTGGCTTCCTGTTTCGCCTGCCCCTGGAAGGCTGCCGAGATCTTGCCCAGATCATGGGTCGCAATCAAAAAGGGCAACCAGTCAACAAGACCTTCTGGATCACAACCATCCCAGGCATGCTGGAGCGCACACCGCAGTCGCGGTGAACCATTGTGGAGCAATGCCTCAGCCACAAAGGCGACATCGAGCATATGATAGAGCGCCGGATGGAATCGCGATGGCGGATCGCCGTGTCGCGGCGTTTTTCCCCAGAACTGGAATAGCATCTCAGATGTCTCCATAGATCCTCCTGAGTCAGTGTTCAGGCTCATACACATGCATCATCGTACGAACCTCATCGATCAACTCCTGCCGCAATGGAGCGGGTTCCAGAACCTCTACGGCAGCACCCCATTGCCGTATCCAGGGCTTGATTTCAACCGTACTGCCGACCTGAACGGTATACAGACATGAACCATCTGGCAGATCCTCGATGCGTTGCGTATGGTGCCAGACGCTTTCTTTGATCCGCCAGACCACATCAGCACGAAAGCGCAAAACGACTTCGATTGCGCCGGCATCACGCCAGATGACCCCCCAGGCATTCGCCAGCAATCGCTGGGGATCAAAATCCGCCGGAATACTGTAGAACTCATCAGTGAGGGCTGCCATCACGATGCGTTCGACTTTGAGTGTACGGAGCGAATCGCGCAGATCATCGTAGCCAATCGCATAGCAGGCATAACCTATTCCGGAAGGTTCAAGAAAATAGGGAGCGAACACTCGCTCTGAAACCTCATTACTGGTCGCTCGATAGTGCAGACGAACTTTGCGACCTTCAGCCCAGGCCTGAGTCAGCACCTCCAGCGCCTCCACATAAGCCGGTTTCGCGCGTCGTATATTCACTGCCACCGCAGCCTGATCGATATGGCGGGCCATCAACGGCGATCGATCTCGCAAGGCATCAGCAAGTTTTTCGAGTGCCGTGACCACGTGGGGATTATGCTCATCACTGTGGCGCGACAGGAGCCGGGCTGCCAGATAGAGTGCAAGCATTTCATTTTGCGATAACCGCACCTGAGCCAGAGACCGCCGAAAATCCAGTGCATAGCGGCGTCCATGTTTCGCCATGCCGGTTCCCATCGACTCCAGGAGCATCAGATCGCGATAGATAGTACTGGGATCGACGCCATACTCTTGCGCCAGCTCACTCGTCGTCCATCCTTCCGGACGTTGGGCTAACTTGCGCTCAATATCAGCGAGGCGTTCCAGTCGAGTATCCGGACGGCTCATCGGTACGCTCCTTCTGGCATCAACCATAGCACGCAAACCTTGCAATCTATGCAAGGTTTCGATCTATTTGTTACAAAATGAAGGGAATTCTTGCAAACTTTATGGATGTATTCTGATCGAGCTCCCAACCGGACTCTTCAAGAAAATGCAAGCGCTCGTTTTCGTTCAGGCTCGTCCAGTTATGCGCAAAAACCTTGTTGAAGACTGCTCGCTCCAGGCTGAGCGTATCATAGTCCATAATCACAGCTTCTTCAAGCTCGACGTTGCGGGCAGTTGGAATCAAGACATTCTCATGATACTGGATCTGGTCAGGATCACCACCAGGGAGAAACCTGCTTGCATCCAGGATCGTCCGCTTGCTCTCTCTTTTCATACTGGTGGTGGATGCATACTGCTCCACTTCGGCAGGACAATGTCATTTGAGTTGCAAATCAGACGTAATGCCCCCTTCAGGCTGCTGCCAGCAGCAGCCTGAAGGGGGCATTACGTCTGAAATAGCTTTGCTATATCGGTTCTACACCGGGCCGAAATAGAACGCATTGTCTGCCGGGTCGTTCGCAAACCGAATGTACTGGAGCAAGCCGTCCAGTCCGAGGAAGTTCGGCAAACGCCAGCGCTCATTCGCCGCCAGTTCCGGAACAAAAATCCTGGCGGCGATACGCAACCCGGCTCCAGATGCTGCATCGAATTGCAGATCGGTGACCACCAGCCGACCGCGATAGCGAGTTCCGCGAATGAGGAGTTGCTCTTCAGGCTGGTCTACCAGATCAATCGCGTCATTGATCAGACCCATCAGTTCCGGATCGAAGATGCACCAGGTTGAGCCGGTATCGAGGATCGCCAGCACGGAGAGCCGATCCGCCAGGCGAACCGGGAGCACCATATGGTTGATGTGCTCATAGCCGGGGTAATGATCAATGTAGTGCAGAACGCCGGTCGCAAAGCCGCTGGTAATGAGTGGATCGACAAACCTGGCCATCACAGCATCTTCGTAACAAGCGTCGCCGGGTCGTTGACATCGACCGTCGCAGCTAACTCTTGCAATGACGCCGCCGCCCCGAGGAGCACCCCGGCACGTACGGCAATCCATTGATCGCGATACGATCCGCGCTGCTGCTCAAGCCAGGCGAAGGTCGCGTTGCGATCCACCGGGGCGTCCGGCGACTCAACGACCTGACTGGTTGACGGTTCAAGGACGCTGCCGGCATGGCGTAGCCGCTGATTGTCGGGGAACAGCCGGCGCCCACGCTGCGCGAGCGCACGCGCAACCGTAACCAGATCCAGGCTCAGAGCCAGATCGACGGCCCGGATCAGCTCGTTGGCCGCATACGTCGACCATTCGGTCGCCTCGACGATTTCGACGAAGCCCTGGCGATCCTCATTCCGAGCGGCTTCTTCGAGCAGGCGTACCAGTGTGGCTGCATCTGGGTCTTTTGCGATAGGCTGCACGATCGCCTCCGTGTCTGGTTCCAATAACCATAGCTCTATTGTACCAGTTCTGGCGAGCACGAACAGGCCATCTCCCTTCTGGTAGTCCCGGTGGTTGTTCGTGCTTTTTGCCTTATCCGGCCCCATCTCTGTTTGTATGTAGTTGCCGGTAGTAGCCATACGGCGCATCTCGGTGCAGGTGGGCGAGCAGTTTCAGCGTGTGCTCATTCATTGCTGCACTTCCCACTGGGAGTCATGTGTATCTGCTAACGCTTGCATAACGGTTGTTCTGCGATGCATATGTTTGCAACGAGCGTATGCCGCATTGTGATGATTTAAAATGATGTTTTGCTGTTCGTTGCGTACAAGAGTATACAGTCGGGGGCGTATATACTATAATAGAACCACCGGGAGCCAGGCGCTCCATATATCAACCGTTTCATAAGGCTGCGGAGGTCTCACCCCATGGGCGATCATACTGCTCGACACGATCATCAGTCCTGGGAGAACCTGTCTCCCGAGGATGTGCTGGAAGCGCTCATCCGCGAATTGTACAATCCGGTGAGTTTGCTGGGCAGCCAGATCAAGCGCCTGGTTGATG
The DNA here is from genome assembly GCA_034437175.1 of Chloroflexaceae bacterium. GTDB lineage: Bacteria > Chloroflexota > Chloroflexia > Chloroflexales > Chloroflexaceae > DAOTUJ01. The sequence goes on from DAOTUJ010000160.1 coordinate 14,724, forward strand.
ATGAAGATCCGATGACCGAAGATGAATATGAAGCCAGTTTTGCTCAGATGGATACGGCGGTTCGCCAGTTGAGTCGCACGATTGTGAGTCTCAAGCGCTATACCCAGGAGCGCAAAAACCCCGGTTAGCTGCATTTTGCAACCGGTCGGCCTGTTGCAATGCGAAGGGCAGTCGACGCAACGACGAGCCTGGCGCGGATCCGCGCCAGGCTCGTCGTTGCGTCGACTGCCCCGATCAGGGCTCCAGGTCGGTCGGGCGCTCGCCCAGTGTGACGGCAATTTCGACTTCGCTGCCGTTGCGCAGCACCGAAAGGTTCACGGTGTCGTCGGGCCGGTAGCGCAGCATCAGTGTCTGGCGCAGCGAGTTTTCCGGCGAAAGCTCAACGCCGTCGATGGCAATGATGATGTCTTCGGGCTGCAGGCCGGCCCGTCCCGCCGGTCCGGTCGGGTCGACATCGCTGACGAAGGCGCCTTTCTGCACCGGCAGATTCTGTTGAATCGCCAGATCGCCGTCGATCATCGTGTAGCGAATGCCCAGGAAGGGGTAGATGATTTCGCCCTCGGCAATCAGCGTTTCGGCCACCGGCTTGAAAACATCGCTGGGTACCGCAAAGCCTAGCCCTTCGGCCTGGACGCTGGAAAAGACATCGCCGCCGCGTACCACCAGTGTATTGATGCCGACGATTTCGCCGCGCTGGTTGATCAGTGGGCCGCCGCTGTTGCCGCGGTTGATCGGCGCGTCGGTCTGGATCAGGCCTTCCATCGGGCCAACCGAGCGGTTGAGCGCGCTCACTACGCCGGCGGTCACGGTGTTGCGAAAGTTGCCGAGCGGGCTGCCGATAGCCAGCACCACCTCGCCCGGTCGCAGGGCGGTGGCATCGCCAATCGCGGCAATCGCCGTTACCGGCTCATTCACCTTGATAACGGCAATGTCGGTCAGGGCATCGGTGCCGATCAACTCGGCGTCGTGGCGCGTCCCGTCGGCGAAGACGACCGCCAGAGCGCGGCTACCTTCGACGACGTGATTATTGGTGATGATGTAGCCCTCCTGGCTGACGATTACGCCGCTGCCGCTGCCGTTGCCCTGTGGGGCGCTGCTCAAGACGGTGACGACGGCCGGTGCGACGGCCTCGACTGCAGCGACATTGGCGTCGGAAACCGTGCCGCCGGCCGGCAACTCCGGCGACGGCGCCGGCGCCGGGATGCGTGCCGTCGCCGATGGTGCGGCCGGCTGGGTATTGCTCTTGACATCGCCCGATGCGTTGACTGGCACCGCAACCGAAGGCGTCACCTGCCTGGCTAATGTTTGCTGAGCCAGGTAATAGCCGGCACTGCCGCCGGCCAGGGCCCCTCCGGCCACCCCCACGAACATGGCCAGCAAAATCAGCACAATGAAACCAATCTGGTTTGTTTTGCTCATCGTCTATTTCTCCATAGCGTCGGAAGCGAAACGGTAGTGTTCGCTATGCATATCGGGTTCGTGAGCGCATTATGGCAGGCCTGCCTGAGAACAACTTTAGCCATTTGTGAGAAGCAAATGAGAATTTGTAGCGGTGTGCCCGCTCTCCGCCGGACACACCGCTGGAACAGGTAAGATGCGGACGTTGCCGATTGCGGCAATGTCCGCATTTTGCAGGTACTCTTTTTATTGTACAATAACTTTTATGGCATAATACGCATATCCCTGAATAATACGACCTGCGCGGTCGGCGTTGATGCTGGCCGCATCAAGGCTTTTCCGCCTGCGGCAGCAAGGAAGAAGACTTCTTTTGCTTTGGTTTTGGCAGCGAAGCTGCCAAAACCAAAGCAATAAAATGGTTGTTCCGCCCTGCCGGACAGGGCTTTTCCGCCTGCGGCAGCAAGGAAAGGATGTTCTTTTTGTTCGTTCTGGCGGCTTTGCCGCCAGAACGAACAAAATAAACGGTTCCTTCCGCCCTGCCGGAGGCGGAAAAGCTCTGAGACCGCCGGACTCAAACGCCGACGGCGTAGGTCATAAAGAAGCAATTGAACAGAAAGGCCGATCCATGCATTTTGATCTCGCTGCCTATCCCTATCCGGCACGGCGAACCTCGCTGCTGGCGGAGCATGGTGTGGTGGCCACCAGCCATCCGCTGGCGGCTCAAGCCGGCCTGTCGATGTTGCGCGCCGGCGGCAACGCGGTCGATGCGGCCCTGGCGATGGCAATTTCCCTCACGGTTCTGGAGCCTACCTCGAATGGCATCGGCGGCGATGCCTTCGCGCTGATCTGGGATGGCAGCCGGCTGCACGGGCTCAATGGTTCCGGGCGTGCCCCGGCCGGCTTGACTGCCGAACGGGCGGCGCAGGCGGGCAATGGGCAGATGCCCTTTCTTGGCTGGTCTACCGTGACGGTGCCCGGCGCTCCGGCGGCCTGGCGCGATCTGCATGCGCGTTTCGGCACATTGCCCTTCGCCCGGATCTGTGCGCCGGCGATTGGCTACGCTGCCGAGGGCCATCCGGTGGCGCCGGTGGTCGCCGGCAACTGGGCCCGCGCTATCGCTGCCGCAAGCCGGCGCCGGGCGCCGGAGTATGCCGGTTTTATGCCGACCTTCGCTCCCGCCGGGCGCGCCCCGGCTGCCGGCGAACGTTTTGTCAGCCCTGGCCACGCCCGCACCCTGCGGCTGATCGCCGAGCGCGGCGCCGATGATTTCTATACCGGCGAAATCGCTGCCGCCATCACCGATTTTGCCGCGCAGACCGGCGGTGTGCTCAGTGCCGCCGACCTGGCCGTGCATGCCAGTAGCTGGGTCGAGCCCATCAAGATCGATTATCGCGGCTACCAGGTCTATGAGATTCCGCCCAACGGCCAGGGCATTACGGCGCTGATGGCACTGGGTATGCTCGAAACCCTGGACTTCGTGCGCCATCCGCGCGATAGTACGGCGGCCTACCATCCGCAGATCGAGGCTATCAAGCTGGCCTTTGCCGATGCTCATCGCTACGTCGCCGACCCGGAGTGTGCGGCGGTGCCGATTGCCGGCATGCTTGATCGCCGGTACCTGGCCGATCGCGCCGCTTTGATCGGCGAAACCGCTCGTAGCCCCGAGCCCGGCGAGCCGCCCCGCAGTGGGACGGTCTATCTCTGTGCCACCGACCGCGACGGCATGATGATCAGCATGATCCAGTCGAACTATGCCGGCTTCGGCTCCGGGATTGTGGTGCCCGAGTGGGGCATTGCGCTGCAAAATCGTGGCGCTGGCTTCAAGCTCGATCCCGATCACTTGAATCGGTTCGAACCCGGTAAGCGACCCTACCATACCATCATTCCCGGCTTTCTGATGCGTGATGGCCGGCCGGTCGGCCCTTTTGGCGTGATGGGTGGCCATATGCAGCCGCAGGGCCATACTCAGGTGATCATCAATACGCTCGATTACGGCCTGGCGCCGCAGGCCGCGCTCGACGCGCCACGCTGGCGCTGGGAAGTCGATGGTACGCTGCGGCTGGAACTAGAAACCGCCCGCCATATTGTCGAAGGCCTGGCCGCTCGTGGCCACGACGTCGTCGTCGAGCCCGAACCAGGCGGCTTCGGGCGCGGCCAGATCATCTGGCGGCTCGACAGCGGCGTCTACGCCGCCGGCACCGAGTACCGCTGCGACGGCGCTGCTGTCGGTTATTAACACGAGTTACGCGGTTCGCACCGCGGAATGCTCATTTCCGCCCCATTCGACTGCGCTCAGGGCAGGCTCCGGCAGGGTGGAAGCAACCGTTTATTCTCCGTTGTTTTGGCGGCTTTGCCGCCAAAACAACCGAAAAAGATAGTCACTTCCTTGCTGCCGCAGGCGAAAAACGCCCGTTGCGGCGCGAGCAACCACGCGATCGCGTAAGTGGCAGCATTTGCTGCCACTGTAACGAGGAGTATGATGCAATCAGCAACGAGCTACACTGAGGAAATCGAACGCTGGCGTGCGCAGATGGAAGAAGATCTGCGCGCCGAGGAGAGCTGGCTGGCGCTGGCCGGGCTGTTCTGGCTCGAACCGGGCCGCAACCGCGCCGGCAGCGCACCCGAAAACGCGATCGGGTTGCCTGCCCGCGCTCCGGCCTATATCGGCGATTTCGATCTGGTAGATGGCCGGGTCAGTTTTCGGGCTGCGCTCGATTTGCCCTTTACCCTCGATGGTTTGCCGATCGAAGCCGCCGAGTTGCGCAGTGACCGGCCCGGCCCCGCCGGCAAACTGCGACTGGATGGCTTCACGATGCATATCATTCAGCGGGGCGAGCGCCTGGCGCTGCGGCTGCACGATAACCGGCATCTTGCCCGCGAGGCATTTGCCGGTCGGGTCTGGTTTCCCATCGATGAACAATACCGGGTGATGGCTGAATTTGAGCCCTACGATCCGCCGAAGCCGGTGCAAACGGCGACTATCACCGGTGATCTGCTCCCCGGCAAGAGCCGTGGGCGGGTGCATTTCACGCTGGATGGTCAGGCGCTCAGCCTCGAAGTTGCGCCTTCGCCCGGCCCCGGAATGAGCTTTGTGTTTCGCGATGCCAGCAGCGGCGTCGACAGCTATGCCGCCGCGCGCTTCCTGCGGGCCGCAGCGCCCGAGCATGGCCGGGTGGAACTCGATTTCAACCGTGCCTACAATCCGCCCTGCGCCTTCACCGAGTTTGCGACCTGCCCGCTGCCGCCGCCCGAGAACAATCTTTTGCTGCGCATCGCTGCCGGCGAACGCTATCATAAGCAGAAACACTGAGGATGGCGTGTCCTATCAGACTGTCGATGTGCCTTGCGTACTCTGTGGCAGCCGTGAGAGCACTCCTTTCTACAGCGGCCCCGACCGGCTGCTGAAACATGCCGGTACCTTTCACCTGGTGCGCTGTACCGGTTGCGGCCTGATCCGCCAGTCGCCGCGCCCGGTCGATCTGGCGCCGTTTTACGAAGGCAGCTATTTGCCGTTTGAAGCGCCGGCGAATAATTATCGCCCGCTGCTCCAGCGCCATGTCGGGCAGAACCAGGTATTTGCCGGTTCGGCTGGGCTCTACTACGGGCTGTTTCGCAAAACCGTGCCCTGGCAAGACGGGCGCCTGCTCGATGTTGGCTGCGCGATCGGCGATTTCCTGGTGGCGATGGATCATTTCGGCTGGGAGGTTGCCGGTACCGATGTGAGCAGTGCCGCGGTTGCACAGGCCAATGCGCGCCTGGCGCATCTGCCGCAGCCGCCGGTGCACGCCGGTAGCCTGGAAAGCGCTGCTTTCCCTGCTGCCTCGTTCGATGTCGTCACGCTCTGGCATGTGATCGAGCACCTGCCCGATCCGCTGGCCACCCTGCGCGAGATCCGCCGGATCTTGCGGCCCGGCGGCATCTGCCTGATCCAGACGCCACACTGGGGCAGCCTGGAGTCCTTGCTGTTCGGCCCGTACTGGGCGGGCTACGATCTGCCGCGCCATCTCTGGATTTTCTCGCAACTCACTTTGCTCGCTATGGTCGAACAGGCCGGCCTGCGGCTCTGGCAGCGCCCGGCTTGCCTGAGCTACGGCAATGTGGTGATCAGTTGCATGTTTCGAGCCGGAGCACATTTTGGTTCTGCCGTCGAGCAGCAGGTCTTTCGCAGTATGCACCGCCCGCTACCCGAGAACCTGGCCCGCTACCTGTTTCGTCCGATCGACTATTCCGGTGCCGGCTCGCAGCTCACCGTCGCCGTGGTGCGCAGTTTGCGCGACTGACGCAGTCGGCGGTGATGCCGGCCACATCAGGGCTTTTCCACGCTGCCGCAGGCGATTCGGGCCCGTTCGCGGTGCGACCGCGTAAGTCGTGTGATGTACGTGACCATCTGCTTTGCCTTTCGCAGCGGGATTGCGGAAGCCATGCCTCCGCCGCATTGCAAAGACTTAAAATGTGGTACTAATACTTTCGGGTGATGCGCTGTTTTGCCGGATTAACCTCTGGGGATTAGCGATTTAAGCCCTTTGCATTGCCGGGTTTACGGCGCCGGGATATAGGCGATTAGTGTCGACTACGGCTATGCTGCCGGCGTAGGCAATGCGGCAGTGTGCCGCCCGGTCAACGCAAATCATCAACCAAAGGAAGGCAAATCGCAATGAAACGAGTTCTCGTGCTTATCGCTGCTATGGCGGCCCTGATTATCGGGCCGGCCGCCGTTGCCCTCGGCCAGGTCGGCCAGGGTCCGTTCTCCAGTGGTATCCAGATCGTCAACCTGGGTACCAGCCCGGCCACGGTCACGGTGATTTATTACAACCCCGATGGCTCTACTGCTACTGAGCAAACCGGCCCGATCCCGGCTGAACAGTCGGTTACTTTCTTCCCGCTGGGTCCTGCCGCTCAGGTTAGCGGCTGGACCGGCAGTGATGTTCCCAGTGGCTTCAATGGTTCGGTGGTGATTTCGGCCAACCAGCCGGTTACCGCGGTTTCCAACCTGGCTGCCGCCGACTTCTCCTACCTCGACTCGTACAATGGCTTCTCGGGCGGTGCCACCAGTGTGACCATGCCGATCATCCAGCGCAACAATGCCGGCTTCTCGACCTGGTTTGCCGTGCAGAATGCCGGCACCTCGGCTGCCAGCGTCAGCGTCTCCTACACGCCTGGTCTGTCGGGATCCAGCGCCACTGAAGGCCCGGTCTCGATTGCGCCCGGCGCCTCGAGCATCTTCAACCAGAGCACCAATACTGCTCTTGGTGACACCTTTGTCGGTAGCGCAACAATTACCAGCGATCGGCCGGTGGTCTTGATCGTCAACCAGGAGCAGGCTGCCGCCGGCGCCAAGAATATCTCGTCCTACCCCGGCCTGACCTCGACCGGTGCTGCGCCTACCGTCCAGTTGCCGCTGATCCAGGGTGCCAATGCCGGCTTCCTGACCGGTGTCGGTGTCACGAATGTCGGCACGGCAGAAACCACCGTCACCGTTTCTTTCGGTACCAACCTGGTTTCGGGCGGCTGCACGCCGGGCAACTATACTCAGACGCTGGCTGCCGGTGCCGGTTTCACCAAGATTACCCAGGGTGGTTTCGGCGACCAGTCCTTCCCAGGCTTCGATAACTGCACCTATGTTGGTTCGGCAACGATCACTACCAGCCCTGAGCAGAATGTGGTGGCGGTTGTGAACCAGCTCGGTGGTCGCTTCCTGTCGTCCTACGCCGGCTTCACGGCGAGCGAAGCCACCGCCACCGTGATCGCTCCGCTGGTTCAGTCGAACAACGGTGGCTTCAGCAGTGCCTTCCAGCTCCAGAACATCGGCACCACCGATGCGACCGGCGTAACGGTATCCTACAGCGCCAATTCGCAGACTCAGGGCGGTAATCTGTGCAGCACGCCGGCGCCGGTGACCGGTATCACGGTTCCGGCGGGCGGCTCGGTGACTATCCAGCAAAGCAGTGTTTTCGGTACGGACTTCCTTTCCGCAGGCTTCACTGGCTGCACCTACGTCGGTAGTGCAACGGTTAACGGCCCGGCCAACTCGCAGCTGGTCGCCATCGTCAACCAGCTTGGCGGTTCCGGTGATGCGCTGCTGACCTACCGCGGCGTCAACCAGTAACTTCAGTTTTCTGCCCGCAACGCATACAGCCGGCGATGCACACTGTGCATCGCCGGCTGTATGCATTGCGGCCAACGCTTTTCAACTAACATGACTTGCGCAGTCGACGTAGTTGCTCAAGCCACAATGGCTTTTTTCGCCCCATTCGACTGCGCTCAGGGCAGGCTGCGGCAGCAAGGAAATAGCCTTCTTTTTCTTTCGTTGTGGCGGCTTTGCCGCCACAACGAAAGAAAGAAACGTCTAACAATCTAACAAGTGTATGTTGCGTTATTGCCGTCTTCACAGTGCGGGTGACGCTGCCTCAGGGCAGCGTCACCCGCACTGTGAAGACTTCCTCGAATTGGAAAAAATCGCTGCTGCTGCGCCCCGGCCCGCCGCCGAGCACCAGGTACAGGGCGGCATCGCGGCTGGCCACCGCCGGCTGCAGCCCCGGCGAAATATCCGAGGCTACCGCCGCCCAGCTGTCGTTGCGGAAATCATAGCGTACCAGCGGGCGCGCCGCACTGCCGCCGAACAGGTAGATCTGCCCGCTGATCGCGCCCAGCCCGAAGCGCCCGCGTGGCCCCGGTAGCGATGCTCGAATATTCCAGGGGTTGCCGCTGCCTTCATTCGCCGGTATGTATTGCTCAGTGACATCAAGAGCGACACCGTTGCGCTCACCCCCAAAGACGAAGATCCGCCCCTCGACAGCGATTGCCCCGCTGTAGGCCCGCGCCGTCGGCATTGGCGTCGGATCATCCGCCCATTCGTTGTTGCGTACATCGTAGCGAAAAAGACTCGCCTGCGCTTCGCCCTGGTGCAGGCCGCCGAACAGGTACAGCTGTCCTTCCAGTGCGGCCAGGCTGTAGGCGGCACGCGGTTCCGGCAAGGGCGCAGCTGCGGCGCTCCAGCCGCTGGCCGGATCGAATACCTCGACGACCGCAGTGGCTCTGCCATCAGCCGTGTGGCCGCCCGGCACGTAAATGCGCCCGTTCAATACAGCGGCTTGCGCATCGCGAACCGCCGTGAGTTTTGGGGCTATTTGCTGCCAGTTGCCGACTGCCGGATCGTAGCGCCAGACATCGCCGACAATCTCGCCGCTGCGTTCGCCGCCGATCACGTAGATCTGGCCGCCCAGGCTCGCCGCCGCCGCGCCGGTGAGGTTATCCGGCAGGGGTGGCAGGGCGCGCCAGCGTTCGCTGCGCTGTTCAATCGGTATCGGATACCCATCTGCCGGTGCAGCCGGCACTTCCGGCGCCGCTCCGCCACTGCTTGTGGCTACCGACTGGCCCGCCGGCTGCATGATCAATATGGCCGACCCGGCGCCCAGAAATGCTGCCGCCAGTACCAGCAGTATCAGCAGCAGCGGCTGTATGACGATGCCACGTGGCGCCGCCTCCGCCATCGGCAATGGGGCCGGCAATGGGGCCGCTGGTATGGCTGGTGCGGCCGGTGCTATTGCTGCTGGCGGGTTTTCCGGCGGCGGAGCAATGGTAGCGTTGTTCGTTTCGCCGCTATTGCCGTTTTCCGCCGGCGGTGTTGTTTCGATGAGACCGCTGCGTACGGCAAATAACGTAGCCTCTGTTCGCGAAGCCACGCCCAGTTTGCCGAAAACATTGCGAATGTGTACCTTGACGGTGTTGACACTGATATGTAAATCGCTGGCGATCTGCTGGTTTGAAGCGCCGGTTGCCACCTGCTTCAAAATTTCGCGTTCACGCTCGCTGAGTTGCTCGATCTGCTCGCTCATTCAGGTGTTCTCATGTTTGTGCTGTTTCATCGGCTTCGGTATGCCGACGATCATAGCACGCCTCTGATGGCAGGGCAAACTGCACATCGCTGATGGAATAGGGTATAATCACGTATGGTCGGTTACGTGCTCGCCATATGATGCCTTGGGATGATTATGCACCAGCGTCTATCCGCCCTTCTATTGATCGTGCTTCTGCTGATTTTGTCCCTGCCTGCGCAGGCTCAGAGCGATGTCGAAATCAGTGCTACCCCGGCCTTCGCCGGCAATTATCGTCCCGGTACCTGGCTACCGATTACTGTCACTCTCAATAATCCCGGGCCGGCCCTTGATTTGATCCTCACGGCCGCCCAACCCAATGCAACCTTTCAACATACGCTCAATGTCGATTTGCCGGCCGGCGCTCGCAAGCAAGAACGTATCTACGTAGCGATGGCCCAGCCTTCCAACCGGATCCGGCTCACCGTCGAGCAGAACGGTGCTGTCCTGGCCGTCCGCGAACTCGAAGTGCGCCCGCGCCCCGATGAGCGCTTGCTGGCGCTGCTGTCCGCGTCGCCCATCGATCTGCGCCTGCCCCGCCGCCAGGATCTCGCTCGCCTGCCCTTTGTCGATCTGCCGCTTGCTCCCGCCGATTTGCCCGAGCGCAGTGCCGGCCTCGCCAGTCTCTTGCTGGTGATGATCGGCGATCTGCCTGCCGAAACGCTGAGCCCGGCACAGCAGCAGGCGTTGTTGGGCTGGGTGCATAACGGCGGTCACCTGATCATCGGTGGTGGCCCTGCTGCTGCAACGACGCTCGCCAACCTGCCGCCCGCGCTGCATCCCGCTACGGTTGGTGTCACAACCCGGCTCGATGTTGCGGCCCTCGCCGATTACCTTGCTGCCGTGCCGCCCGCCGCATTGCCCGGTGTCCGCTTGCAGCCCCGACCTGCCGCTCGCAGCTTCGGGCCCGCTGCCGCGCCGCTCTGGGTCGAATACGATGTCGGCCAGGGCCGCGTAACCCAGCTCGCTTTTGCGCCCGGTGGTACTGCCATGCGCGAATGGTCTGCGGCGCCGCTCTTCTGGGATCGCTTGCTGCAACCGGTTCGCCTTATTCCCAGTGCTTTCGGCCCCGGTCCTAGTGTCGATGTTCAGCAGGAAGCGGCGATTACTGCTGCGCTTGGCTATCTGCCGACCCAGAATCTGCCGCCTTCCAATGTGCTCTTCGGTTTGCTGGCTCTCTATACCATTGTAATTGGCCCCGGCCTGGCTTTGCTGCTGCGCTCCTTCGACCGCCAGGCGCTCGGCTGGCTGCTGTTGCCCTTGCTCGCTCTGCTGGCCAGTGGTGCGGCTTTTGCCCTCGCCTTCTCGCTGCGTACCGATCAGCGCCTTGTCTCCGAGATCAGCCTGGTCGAACGTATCGCCGACGACCAGGTGCGGGTGCGCAGTTTCAGTGCCATGCTCGCGCCCCAATCCATCACGACGACGGTGACTACCGTTCCCGATGCACTGACTCGCCCGATCCGGGCGGTCAGTGGTTCTTTTGGTCCGATCGACGGTGTCCAGGGCAACCTGCTTCAGCAACAGCAGCAACTGGTTGCCCCTTTTGATGCCTGGTCACTCCAGGGGCTCTATGCCGAAGCACAGCAAAGCCTGCCGCCTATCGAGGCTCGGATCGAATTGACGGATGCCGGTATCGGTGCCTGGGTGCGCAATACCGGCGATCAACCGTTGTATGATGTAGTCCTGGCCTATGGTACCCAGTTTGTCCGACTCGGCGATATTTTGCCTGCTGCTGAAGCTCGCGCCGATTGGCCGTCCGGCGAACCCGGTCCGCCTGGCGCCACGCTCGGCAACCTGGTGTTCCAGCAAGAACTGGCGGCCGGTCGTGCTCCCGGTGGCCTGCCCGACCGCGGTGCTGTACAACGCGAGTTGTTATTGAATGCGCTTGTCGCTCGTGCTGCCGGGGCTACGGCTGCCGGCCCCTTTCTGTTTGCCTGGCTCGACGAGAGCCCGCTGCCGCTCACGATTGTCGCCGACGCCGCTGCGCGCCGTTCCACAAACTTGCTCGTCGACCAGCCGGACATCGTGGCCAGTGGTACGGTGGAACTGCCGACGGGCTGGCTGCGCCTCGATCCGGCTGCCGACAATCGCGCGATTTGCTTTGGCAGCGCCGGTCAGGGTATCGTCGCTCAGCCTGCTCCAGTCACTGCTACGCTGCGTCTGCCGCCCGATCTTGCGGATTTGCGTGCCGATACGCTTACTCTCGATCTTTCCAGTGAGCGGCGCTGGCCTAATAGTGGTATTGCGACCGAGATCTATGATTGGCAGCGCCGGCAATGGGTTGATCTCGATTACGATGGCCCCGGCGAGATCCGTGTCGATGATGCCGCCGCCTACCTGGAGCGGGGCACGCTGCGCCTGCGTATCAGTGGCCCGATTGAACCCGCCGGTTGCCTCTTCATGCGCGCCGACCTGCGTGCAACTGCGCCCTGATTGCTGATTCACCAGTGCCGGCCGGCCCCATGATTCGCCCCGCAATAATTCTGTAAGATCGGCGTAACGGCTCCATCATAAAGTCCCCGCATCCTGGTCTATGTAACATATGCATTGAACTGGTTTTCAGGAGGGTATTTATGAACTGGCTTAAAAACCTGCCGCTTGCGGTCAAACTGCTGGGTCTTGCCGGCGTCACTGCTGGAGCCCTGATCCTGGCCTGGCTGATTTCACCCATTTTCATTGATCGCCGCGTCGACGAGGAATTCCCGGTTGTTGCTGCCGCTACCGCCGAAATGCCCGAAACCAGCGAGGCGCTGCCGGCGCCGACCGAGGTAATGCCGGCGCCAACCGAGACGATGTCGGCGCCAACCGAGACGATGTCGGCTGCTACCACCGCCCCGCTGTCGACTGAGATGCCGTCCGCTACTGCAACTCCGGCCGAGCCGGTGGCCCTGCTGAGCGGCAGTTTCATTGGGGTCGGGCGCTATGATGCCGGCGGTACGGCAACCATCTATGAACTGCCCGATGGCCAGTTGCTGCTGCGCTTCGAGGATTTTGCCGCCACCAATGGCCCTGATTTGCTGGTCGGCTTCTCCGGGCACGCTACGCCTATGAGTAGCAGCGAATTGCACGATCAGGGTTATCTTGAACTCGAACGACTCAAAGGCAATGCAGGGAACCAGAATTATTTGCTGCCCGCCGGCATCGATCTTGCCGCATTTCAATCAGTGACTATCTATTGCCGGGCTTTTAGTGTGATGTTTGGCTTTGCCAGTCTCCAGTCGGTGTCCTGAAGCAGGATAAACAGCTTCGGGTTTTGGGTTGCCGGCATTGCTGCCGATACGAAGCCCGAAGCTGTCACCTGTTACGCCGCCGGCGCCAGGGTGTAAAGAATAGCCGGGCTATAAAAAGGCAATTGATACCAACATCATCATTGCAAGCACTCTCTATTCATGTTACAATAGGCTTGGCAAAAAGACACCTGTTCCTGCACTGGTTCTGCTTGTAACAAAATTATTTTGCAACAATCGTTTGCGTTCTGTTCAAGCTCTTGACATGAGGACTATAATAAGCGAAGAGTTTGACATTATGTAGTGTCAATTCTGCACTGGAATGGATACAGGATCCTCGCTATTACGAGTATTTCCCTCGCATTCTCTTAACTTCTGAATATGGGTCGGCAGGAGGAGCCATATGGCCAGAGTCAGCCTGCAAGCCGTGTATGATCAGGCTCGCCGCCTGCTTGAGGAAAACAAGCCTGAGCAGGCGACGGCAGCGGCACAACATATCCTGATTTATTACCCCGATAATCTGGAAGCACAACGTATTCTGGGCGAAGCTTTCCTGGCCGGGCGCCAGTTTGAGCATGCGCAGGCGGCCTTTAAACAGGTGCTGCACGCTGATCCCGAGAGTATTCCGGCACATGTCGGCCTGGGGATTACCTACGAACGCCAGGGGCACCAGGAACAGGCGATTTATGAATTTGAACAGGCGCTTGAGATCCGGCCCGATATGCCGGAATTGCGCAGCCAGTTGCTGCGTCTTTATACCGAAGTCTGGGGCAGCGATGGGGCGATGCTGCGCTTGAGTCGGCCTGGTCTGGCCCGGCTCTATGCCAAAGGGCATATGCTGCCGCAGGCTGCCCAGGAGTTTCGGAGTGTCATTGAAGAAGATGCGCAGCGCCTCGATGTGCATATCGGCCTGGCGGAAGTGCTCTGGCGCGATGGTCAGGAAGAGGCGGCGGTCGAAACTTGCCGCGATATTCTGGCCCGGAATCCCCAGGCTTTAAAAGCCAATCTGTTGCTTGGCTATATTTTGCTTTCCAGCGGTGAACCGGAAGGTGAGCAGTATTGGGAGCAGGCCCGCAAGCTTGATCCTTACCAGTTTGTCGCTCGTTCGTTGTTTGAAACGTTGCCTACCGAAAAGCCGGAAGAACCGGTACTGGAACCCTGGGATGAAGCGGCATGGCTGGCTGCCCGTGAAGCCGAAGAACGCGCCCGCGAAGAAGCGGAACGCCAGGAACGGGAAGAACGCGAACGCCAGGAACGGGAAGAACGCGAACGCCAGGAACAGGAAGAACGCGAACGCCAGTTATCAGAAGCAGCTGCGGTTGCTGCGGCCGCCGATGCTGATATGTTCGGCAGTTCCTGGCTCGATCAGGCAACGGCGGATTCGTCGGCGTCTGCTGCTGCTGAGCCCGCTGCCGCCAGGCAAGACGATGATTTTCTCGCCAGTTTGCTGGCTTTTGAGGGCTTCGATGATAATGAAGGCGATCAGGTTGCTGAGGTGCAACCCTTCTCCATTGAGGATATTACCGGCGATATAGCGTCTGATGCGGTGCCGACCGAAACGCCCGATGCACCGGCGGCCGCCGATGCTGATGTGGCGCCTTTCTCGCTCCAGGATCTGGGGCTTTCCGCTGATGAGGTCGCGGCGCTTTCGGCTGAAACGGCTGAGCCCGATCTGTCGCCCGGTGAAGCCGATCAGCCGCCGGCCGGCGATGCGGAAGCGGTTCTTGATCCGTTCTCGCTGGCTGATCTGGGGCTGTCGCCGGAGGAAATTGCGGCGCTTGAAGCGGAACAGGCGCCTGAGGTTGCGGCGGATGACCCGGGGCTGTCTTTCGATTTTGAGGCGTCGGCAGCGGCGGAAGCAGCAGCAGGTGAGCCGGCCGAGCGCGAACTCAGTCCGTTCTCGCTGGCTGATCTGGGGCTGTCGCCGGAGGAAATTGCGGCGCTTGAAGCGGAACAGGCACCGGGCGCAGCGGCGTCCGCTGCGCCCGAAACAGATGTGCAGGCATTTAATTTTGATGCTCTCGGTCTGTCGCTTGAGGAGGCTTCGGCAGAACAATCACCATCACCTTCTGCCGGTCAGTCGGAGTCGCGCTCCGATGATTGGCCTGACCTTGAGCCTTTTGAGTGGTCTGCGGAGGGTGGCGAAAGCGGTACTGCCGGTGATCGCCCGGAACTTGGTCTGGATGCTGAATTGCAGCCCTTCTCGCTCGACGATCTGGATCTTGGGGCCGGGGCAATTGATCCGACGGATATGAATGATAGTGGTTTGCCTCCGTCCTTGCAGGCATTTACGCTCGAAGAAAGTGGTGCTATGTTGCCGCCGCCGGATTTGCCTACGCCGCCGGATTCTGGTGACGATGAGGATATGCAGTCGGATACGGTGGCGTATAGCTGGCAACAACCGGCTTCGCGGGCGCGCCCGGATTTCTTTCGCAATCGGGAAGCGCCGGAACCTACCGGCTCTTCGATCTTTGTGAAGTTGAAACAACGGCACGATGAGTTGCCGGCGCCTGAACCTGAGCCCCTCGCCGATGTGTCGCTCGATGAGCACGATGAGGCGCTTGGCTTCTTTTCGAATGATGATGTTTCGCTGCGCGACGATGAAGATGCATCCGTTTCAGCGCAACTGACGGCTGCTTCGCTGATTCCGGAACGCGCTGCTGAACGCGATGCCGGGCGCGCTGAGCGTTCGGTCGAGTCTGCGAACGAAGGAACTGAACCTGTGCCGCCGGCGGCGGCAGAGCCGGAACTCAGTCCGTTCTCGCTGAGCGAGTTGGGGCTGTCGCCGGAGGAAATTGCGGCGCTCGAACAAGAAACGGGTGCGACCGATGCGCCGGCAGAGCCGGCAGAGCCGGAACTCAGTCCGTTCTCGCTGGCCGATCTGGGGCTGTCGCCGGAGGAAATTGCGGCGCTCGAACAGGCAACGGGTGCGACCGATGCGCCGGCAGAGCCGGCAGAGCCGGAACTCAGCCCGTTCTCGCTGGCCGATCTGGGGCTGTCGCCGGAGGAAATTGCCGGTCTGGATGTCGAAGAACCGGCTGACGCCGAGTCCAGTGCGGCTGCCGCAGCTGAGTTTGAGGACGTAGATCTGGGTACCGATCTAGAGCCCTTCTCGTTCGATGATTTCGACGAAGATAAGCCCACCAGGCAAAGTGCGGCCGGCGAAGGTGATGGCGAGGGTTTGGATAATAATGATCTGACGCCCTTCTCGCTCGATGATCTTGATCTCGAAGGTGGTCTATCCGCCGGCGATGATGCAGATCGTGAGTTGGGATTGACGGATGAAGAAGTTGCCGGCCTCGATTTCGGTGAATTCAATACTATGATGCCGACGGAAACGCCTTTAGCCGGCGATGACGATGCGCCGGAGAAGGAAGACGTTGATACCGGCGATCCGGTGCTCGATCAGCTCATTATGCTGGGGCAGAAACAGGGTTTCATCGATCTGACCGATATTATCGCGGTGGTTGATAATCCCGAGGAGGAAGCTGAACGGATCGAAGAAATCGGCTGGATTCTGCATCGCGCCGGTATCCAGATCCGCGATGGCGATGAAATCATCGACATGGAAATGGATGTCGACGAGGAAGAGGCCGAAGTCGAACCGACTGCTGCGGCTGCGTCGGAACCTGAGCTTGCTTTGGTTGAGCCTGAAGCGGATTCCGGTATCGAGCCGGATATGATGCCGTTCTCGCTGGCAGAGCTTGGCCTGTCGCAGGAAGAAATTGAGGCGTTGGGGCTGGCGGAGATGCAGTCGACACCCGAAGTTGGGGTTCCAGCCGAGGCTGAAGTTGCCCCGTCAGAGTCCGCTGAGCCGGAACTATCGCCCTTCTCGCTCGATGAACTGGGGTTGTCGCCCGCGGAAATCGCGGCGCTCGGCGATGCCGAAAGCCAGGTGCAGGATGAACCCGGCAGCGCCGCTGAGCCGGAATTATCGCCCTTCTCGCTTGAAGAACTGGGGCTGTCGCCCGCGGAAATCGCGGCGCTCGAAGGGCTGGGTGAACAGACTGAGGAACCACCGTCTGGGCCTGCACCACGCAAGTCCGAGGTGGCCGGCGCTGATTTTGGGCTTAGCCCCGATGAGATTGCCGCACTTGGTGCTCTCGCCAGCACTTCCGAGCCGACGCCGCGTCCGGATGCGTCAACCCGGCCACCCTCAGTATCGTCCGAAGCATCGGATACTTCGCTCGACGCCGAGGAATTCGACTTCAGTGTGGTCGATGAAACACCACGGGCGCAGGTCGCGCCGGCGAAACGTACGGCGCCGCGGCGCCAGGAAGAGGCTAAGGAGCCCGATCCCGATGACATTGGTTTCGAGCCCGAATCGCTGGAGGCGATGGACGATATCTGGGATCAGCCTGAGGAAGAAGCATTGCCGCAACCGGCCCGGATACAATTACCGCCCCGCGAGGAGCGCGAACGTATGCGCCGCCAACAAGCTCGCCGCGAGCCGGCGCCGGCGCGACCGATAACTACCGCTACCGGAAGCACCTTCCGCGGTGCCGCTACGCGCCCGATGTTGTCGCGCCCGACCTACATGCGCGGCGATCCGGCCCGAGCTTATCTCCGGCCGGGGCCGGCGCGCACCGGCAGCGGAGGCCGCAGTATACACGCTGTTTCCGCTGGAGATTCTTTTGCTTCAGGCGGCGCTGTTGCGGGGCGTCGCGCACCGGCTGAGGTACTGGCATCTTTCTTGCCGACCGGTGATGCGACTCTCGATGATTATGTGCAGCAACTCCAGGCCGAGCCGGATAATTATGGCATGGTGCTGGCGGTGGCGCGCCTGGGCGTGCAAACCGGGCGCAATGAGTTGGCACTTTATCAGTACCGGCAACTCATTCGCCGCAATGCCGCCATCGATGAAGTCATTGAAGAACTCAGCGAACTCGCCGAGATGATCGATGATAGCATGCTTACCTATCAATTGTATCGTTTGCTCGGGGATGCATATTCGCGCCAGAATCGTTTCCAGGAAGCAATGGCGGCGTATACCCATACCCTCGCCGGCTAAAGCCGGTTTGGCATTGTTGATAGGCGATGCGCCGGCTGTAGCAAGCCGTTTGTTTGCCTATGGCAGTCAGGAAATTTTTGTCCGGTTTTGTTGTGCCGGTTCGCTCGGGCCGGTACAACAGAACTGAAAAACGAGTTCTCCTCGCCTGTTTCTATTTGCAAAACGCAGCGGGATGCATCCCGCACCGGAATTATGGTAGCAGCATCAAGCAACACGAAAGGCCAGGCCATGCGACGGATCGTCGAAGATTTGATCCGAGTTGAAGGAGTTATCGGGAGTTTGCTCGTTGGGAAAGACGGCCTCGTCGTGGCGAGTACGCTGCTCGACGAAGAAGATGCCGAGATTCTTGGGGCAATGTCGGCAGCGGTGTTTGGCGAAATCGATAAGGCCACTCGCCGGATTGGTGTCGGCTCGCTGGTCGACTCGATCATCGATGCCAAAGACGGCTCGATTCTGGTGCTTGAGGCGAAGGAGTTGATCCTCGTCGTCATTACCCAGCGCACCGTGAATCTGGGCCTCGTCAAAATGGAAATGCGTCGCGCTGCCAAGCGTATCGGCGAAGCCGTGCCGATTTAATCAAACCGGCCTGTCCTGCTTCGTTTCCTTAGATGTCGCAGCCGTCACCGGGTAGCAACAGATCAGGTATACTGTTGACTGCCGGTTGGCGGCTGTATTTGTATGGGAGTAGGAGTGTCGCTATGGAGAAGTCTCTGATCATTTTGAAGCCGGACGCCATACAGCGGGGCCTGGTCGGGCCGATTATTAGCCGTCTGGAACAGCGGGGTCTCAAGTTCGCCGGAATGAAGATGATCCGTATCGAAGAAAGCCTGGCCCGCCAGCATTACGCCGTCCACGAAGGCAAACCCTTCTTTGCCGGCCTGGTTGAATATATTGTCTCAGGGCCGGTGGTGGTGATTGCGGTGTATGGCAAGGGCGTCATTCAGATGATCCGCAATACGGTTGGCGCTACCAATCCGGCCAATGCCAACCCCGGTACCATCCGCGGTGACTTCGCCGCTGAAATCGGGCGCAACTTGATCCACGCCTCCGACTCGCCGGAAACCGGCGAACACGAAGTCAGCCTGTTCTTCCAGCCCGAAGAATTGGTCGCCGAATGGAGTCGCAGTAGCGACGCCTGGATTTATGAGTAAGCACCATGCTGGTGTTCCTGGTTTCAGCACTGCCGAAATCAGGAACACCAGCATGGTGCCCGGTTGATACGACCACGATATGGAAGCAAAGCTCTGGCGCGAATTTAACCTGCCGCTGCTGGGATGTGTGCTGGCCTTGCTCGGCATCAGCGTGCTGAGTGTGCATAGTGCTACGCTGAATGCCGTGACTGCCGACGGTAGCCCGCTCAGTGTACTCTTTCCGCGCCACCTGCTGAATATTTTCATCGGCGCACTGGTCGGGATTGCGCTGCTCTCCTTCGATTATCGCTTGCTGTCGGGCCTGGCGCGCCCGCTCTTCCTGATCACGATAGTGGTGCTGGTTGTGTTGCATATTCTCGGCATTATTGCCGAAGGCGCGCAAAGCTGGCTCAGTATCGGATCCCGTACGTTTCAGCCCTCCGAAGTGGCCAAACTGACCATGATCGTTGTGCTGGCGGCCTACTTTGCCCGCTTCAAAGATCGTTGCGGCACCTGGTCGATCCAGATTGGCTCGATGCTTCTGGTGGCCGTTCCTATGATGCTGGTGCTCATTCAGCCCGACCTGGGCACAGCCGTGGTCTTCGGCGGGATCTGGCTGACGATGGCCTGGATGGCCGGGATCCGCTGGCAGCAGTTGTTGATCCTGTTTCTCCTCGTGTTGCCACTGGTGTTTGTCGGCTGGCAATGGGTGCTCGATGACGAACAAAAATCGCGCTGGCTGACTTTTTACTGGTTGATGGTCGATCCTTCCCGCGTCGATCCCAACGACGGCTACAATATTATTCAATCCTTGAACGCGATTGCTTCGGGCGGCATGTTCGGCAGCGGGCTTACCAACGGCTTGCTCAGCCAGGGCAACTACATTCCGGTGCAGTATTCCGACTTCATTTTTGCCGTGATCGGCGAAGAAATGGGCTTTGCCGGCGGCGCTGTGTTGATGGCATTTCAATTCCTGCTGCTCTGGATCGCGCTCTCGATTGCGCGTAAAACCAACGACGATTTTGGTCGCCTGATTGCTATCGGTATTTTCGGCATGTTTTTCTGGCACCTGGCAATCAATCTGGGTGTGGCAACCGGTTTGTTGCCGGTAACCGGCTTGCCGATGCCTTTCATCTCATATGGCGGCAGCTTCACGATTACCACGCTGGCGGCCATTGGCTTGCTGGAAAATGTCGCTATGCGCTGGCGCCGACTGACGTTTTGACGGTGCCGAGTTTCGCGAAACGCTGCGCCGCCGCCGTGATCGTCGCCATGCGCTTGGCGAAACAGAAGCGCGCCAGTAGCGGCGGTGTAGTTCCCTCAGCAGCATAAAACGCCGAAGGTGGAATAGCCACTACCCCGACCTCGCTGATCAACCAGCGGCAGAATTCCACATCGTTCGCAAAGCGGGCCGCATCCGGCCGGCACATAATGAAATAACTGCCTTCGACCGGGAGGGTCGGCAGGCCGGCCGCCGCGAGCACTTCCGCCAGCCGGGTACGGCGAGCCAGGTATTCGGCACGCAGTTCGGCATAATAGTTGCCCTGACCGGCTTGCTCCAGCGCGACGGCCGCAGCGACCTGCAAGGGCGTGGCCGTGCTGAACGTGATCCACTGGTGGGCGCTCCGCAGCGCCTGGTTCAATTCCGCCGGCCCGACGGCATAGCCGATCTTCCAGCCCGTCAGGCTAAAAGTTTTGCCGGTGCTGTTGACCGTCAGTGTGCGCTCCCACATACCCGGCAATGTGGCAATCGGCAGGTGTACCGCTCCATCAAAAACCAGTTGATCGTAGACCTCATCGGTGAGCACGAGCACATCGTGCTGCCGGCAGAGATCGGCGATCAGTTCGAGCTCAGCGCGGCGGAAGACTTTGCCGGTCGGGTTGTGTGGCGTGTTGAGCAAAAAGAGTTTGCTGCGTGGCGAGAAGGCTGCCGTCAGATCGTCCGGGTCGAACCACCAGTTCCGGCCGCGCTCGGCATCAGCCGGAGCACCGGTTGGCGGGTGCAGGCGCACGAAGCGTGGTTCGGCGCCGGCCATGCGCAGATCCGGCAGGTAGGCGTCGTAAAAGGGCTCGAAGCAAATCACCTCGTCGCCGGGATTGACGAGTGCCATCATCGCAGCGAAGATGGCCTCAGTTGCGCCACTGGTGATCGTTACTTCGCCGGCCGGGTCGATCTCGCGCCAGCCGGCTGCCGCCCAGTGGCCGGCGACGGCAGCGCGCAGGCGCGGTATACCAGGTGAAGGCGCATACTGGTTTTCGTCGGCGGCGATGGCATCGGCAGCCGCCTGCTTGATCCAGTCCGGGCCGGCAAAATCCGGAAAACCCTGCCCCAGGTTGACGGCCTGATGCTGGATTGCCAGTGCCGTCATCTCGGTAAAAATTGAAGTGCCAAAACCATTGATGCGTTCGGCTAGCCGGTGTTTTTGCTTCTGCACATAGCCCTCCTTCTGGCTTTGTCTGATGTCTGAATCAGCGGCTTTACCGCAGTTCTTAGTGAGCTTGAACCCGGGCACTGTATCAGAATGCCTGATGATAGTGGTTTTTTAGTGCCTGATTCTCTGGTTCTTGCTCGATGAGTGCCTGGTTCTCCGGTTCTTGCTCTAATCGCTGATCATACCATGCCTGCAACAAAATGAAAGAGGGCTTCGTAGAATAGACAGAACATAAGCATACCGCGCCAGTCGTGGATCCGACATATCAACAAGGAGTTAACCGTGAACTTTAATCAGCAACAGAGCCGCATAGCCGGTATCAGCCTGATCGCTCTTGGCGTTGTGGCTATTTTCAATCTCTGGTGGATCGTGCCGGTAGGCTTGCTGGCGGGCGGCGGCGTTTATCTTTATCGCCAGCGCAAGCAGATGGGGCGCTCGCGGGAAGCTGTGCAATTTGCCTTCTGGGGCCTGGGCCTGGCTGTGCTCTATCTGACTGATTTGATCTTTCCAGGTGTGCTGATCCTGGTGGGCCTGAGCCTGCTGATGCGGGGCCGCGAACAGGATGTTGAGGCGCGCGTCCAGCGGGGGTTGGGCCGCTTCAATCGCCGCCGGTCGGCTAATGCGGTGAATGAGCAGGATCAGACTGCTCTGCAGGCCACCACAATGGCCGCACCGGTGCAGCAGTCCGCTCGCCCGGCCGAGACCGCCCAGGAGCAGCCTGCCGTCGGCGAGACCGTCCGCCTTCAGTAACCAGGGGCAATAACTATCTGTGTCGTTTGCGTTTGTGGCATTGCTGCCGCAAACGCAAACGATGCAGCGGTTTTTTCGCCCTGTCGCGGGCGAATCCGAAATATTCAGGCGAAACATTCGCCCGAACGTGCTATAATCTATGGCGAATGCTGGTGTAGATAGAGAATCGCTTATGGCTACCAGCCCGAGTTCGCCGCCCCAATCCGGTTGCTTTGTTTCTCTCCTGCGCTTTGGGTTTCGTCTTTGCCTCGCATTTGTGAAGCTGGCACTGCTGTTTGTGCTGGTCGCCGGCATTGCCGGCGCCTGGCTGTACTATCGCTATGCCGGCGATTTGCCCGACCCGGCCTGGATCAGCGAGTACCGTTCCTTCGAGACCACCCGCATCTATGCACGCGACGAGCAAACCCTGCTCTACGAGATCGTTGATCCGGCCGGCGGCCGCCGGACGCCGGTGAGTCTCGATCAGATCCCTGATGTGCTTGAACAGGCTACGATTGCGGTCGAAGATGCCAGTTTCTATGAGAATCCCGGCGTCGATCTGCGCGGTATTCTGCGTGCGCTCTGGTTGAACTACCAGAACCAGGAAATCGTCAGTGGCGGCAGTACCATTACGCAGCAACTGGTGCGCAATATTCTGCTGTCGCCCGAAGAACGCACCGACCTGAGCTATGAACGCAAATTTCGCGAGGCCATTCTGGCTTACCGCGTGGGTCGTTATTACAGCAAAGATCAGATCCTGAACCTTTATCTGAACGAAGTGTATTACGGCGCTCAGGCTTATGGCGTCGAAGCGGCGGCTCAGGCTTACTTCGGCAAACATGTCTGGGAACTCAGCCCTGCCGAGGCGACGCTGATTGCGGGGTTGCCCCAGTCGCCGAGCCGGCTCAATCCCTTCGAGAACCTGGCGGCAGCTCGGGCGCGTCAGCGAGTCACTTTGAACCTGATGGTCAAAGCCGGCTACCTTAGCCACCATGAAGCCGATGCTCTTTATGCCGAGCCACTGAGCCTGTTGCCACGCCTGGATCATCTGCGAGCGCCGCATTTTGTGTTCTACGTTCGCGATCTGTTGCGCGAGCGCTACGGCGCTGAAGTGCTCCACCGCGGCGGCCTGCGGGTGATTACCAGCATCGATCCCTACTGGCAGGCCGAAGCGACGCGCATCGCCCACAGCCAGATTGCGCAACTTCGCCGACGCAACGCCCAAAATGCCGGTGTCGTGATGCTCAACCCGAACGGCGAAATTCTGGCAATGGTCGGCAGCGTCGATTATGCCGATGTCGACGGCCAGGTCAATGTGACACTGGCCCCGCGCCAGCCCGGTTCGGCGCTCAAGCCCATCGTTTACGCGGCGGCGCTGCAACATGGCTGGACGCCGGCCACGGTAATCTGGGATACGCCGACAACGTTCACGCTCCCCGACGGTACGATCTATCAGCCGAACAATTACGATAATGCCTGGCATGGGCCGCAACGCCTGCGTATGGCGCTCGCCAACTCGCTGAACATTCCGGCCGTCAAAGCGATTGAGTTCGTTGGGGTGGCCGATTTCATTGAACTCGCTCGCCGTCTCGGCATCAGTACTTTCACCGATCCCCTGCGCTATGGCTTGCCGATGGCGCTCGGCAGCAATGAAGTCCGTCTGCTTGAACTCAGTGCGGTGTACAATACGTTTCGCAATCAGGGCCGCCGCACACCGCCGGTCGCGATTTTGAAGATCGTCAACAGTCGCGGTGAAGTGCTCGAACGCTGGCAACCCCAGCCCGGTGAGCAAGTGCTGGGCTCACAGGGGCCGCAAATTGCCTATCTGATCACGAGTATCCTCAGCGATAACCAGGCTCGTCGCTTCATGTTCGGTGCCAATAATGTGATGGAACTGGCCGACGGGCGGCCGGCCGCTGTCAAAACCGGTACCAGCAATGATTGGCGCGACTCCTGGGCGGTTGGTTATACGCCGAATGTGACGGTCGGGGTCTGGGTTGGCAACAACGATAATGCGCCGATGCAGGAGATTGCCGGTGCCAATGGCGCCGGCCAGATCTGGCGCGAACTGATGCAACGCTTTCACCGCAGTTTGCCGCCACAGCCTTTTGCCGTGCCGGCCAATATCGTTGAAACGCCGATCTGCGCTCTCACCGGCGGGCGCGCCGGGCCGGCTTGCCCCGATGTGCGCAACGAACTCTTTGTTGCCGGTAGTGGGCCGCAAGAGATCGATATCACCAGCCGGGTGGTGCGCGTGGCCGGCGATGGCAATTGCCTGGCGGCATCGTATACACCGCCCGAGCAGATCCGCGAGGTCAGCTATCCCATCTATCCGCCCGAATTTCAGGATTGGGTCGGCGCTGCCAGCCCCCCCACTGCATATTGCCCACCGCCGATGGCCGACGATCAAACCCTGGCAATGCTGCGGCCGGTCAGCGCGAGCGGCGTGTTCACCGGCACGCAGCTCTACGTTGCCGGTACGGTGCGGGCGCCTTACGTCCTTGAAGTGGCTTCCGGCCGCATGCCTGCCGATGATGAGTGGCGCGAACTCAACCGCGGTCAGGGCGCCATCGTCGATGGCTTGCTCGGCGTCTGGAGCACGGCCGGTCTTGAACCCGGTGTCTACACCTTGCGGCTGCGGGTGACGACCAGCGAAGGCATTACGGAGATGCGTAGTCGCCAGGTGCGCTATCGGCCATGAAAGTATGCTGGAGTTTTGTATGTTTCTGCGCTATACGTTGCTGGTGTTGCTCGTGCTGACTGCCGTCGCCTGCAACTCTCCCATAACTGCGCCGCCTCCTGCGCCGACGGCGACGCCCTTTCGCGGTACACCTGCTCCGCCGCCGACCGTTACGCCTGTTCCGCTGCCATCCGCGACACCTGATCCGGCTGCGCGCAGGCCGACGGCCACGCTCGCGCCGCTGCTCAGCCCCACTCCGGCAGCCCTGCTGCCCGCTGCCAGCCCCACGGCCGGCCTGCCCGCAGAATTGATCAGCGTCGAGAACCTGGCGCGCCTGCAGCCGCTGCGCAGCATTGGCTATGGCGCGCCGCTCAGTGCGGCCATCTCCAGCGACAGCAGTACACTGGTCATTGGCACGACCGCCGGCATGGCCTGGTTCAGCCTGCCCGATTTGCAGCATCTGCGCTTCGAACCGCTGGCTGCGGTTTATGGCCTTGCTCTCGCCCCCGATGACAGTATGCTGGCCATTTCGACCTTGTCATCCGCCGGCATGTCCGTCACCGAGTTGCGCCGGGTTGCCGATAACCAGGTGCTGTTCACGGTCGAGGGCAGCCGGCCGCAGTTCGATCCCTCGGGCGATATGTTGCTGACGGTGATTGCTACTGAGGGCTTTGGTTCCGACACAACAGTGCTCTGGCAAACCGCCGATGGCAGCGAACTGGCACGCGTTCCCGGCATCGAGACGACGTTCAGCCCGGATGGACGTTTTCTTGCGACCTGGAATCCCGAAATTCGTCGTGAACCGGTGACTCGGGTTCTGGCTATTGATGGCCTCGAAGCACAGTTCAGTGTTTCCGGCACGTTCCCGGCTTTCCACCCCGATGGCGATGTGCTCGCCGTGACGCACAGCAATGCATTGATCCTCTACGATTTGCCCGGCGGCAACGAAGATCGGCGCTTTGAACTTGCTTTTGCCAGTGATCAATCTGGTTGGGTGTATGCGGTGCCGGAATTTCAGCCTGAGGAGAATCGGATCGTTGTTGCCGGTATTGAAGAGCTTGCAATCTGGGATTTGACGGATGGCGAGCGGATCGTTTCGACCGAATTGGAACTCGATCCGCTGGAACCGCAGGTGCGCTTCGCGCCCGCTGCCGGCATTCTGGCCAGCCTGACTCCGCCGCTCGGCGATTGCCCGCCGATAGGGGTCAGCCTGATCCGTACCGCGGATGGGAGTGAAGTGTATGCAGACGCGCTCAGCTACGAAATTGCCTTCGCGCCCAGCGGCGACTTTGCCGCGCTGATGGGCATCAATGCGCTGCGCCTGCTCGATCTGGCCGGCGGCGAAGTGCGTACGCTGGCTATGCCCGGCTTCCTGAGTATGGCCCTCAGTCCCGACGGTGCCTTTCTGTCGACGGCCAATCTCGGCCACGGTGAGGATCTGTACACGATCAGCATTGATCGCTGGGATATTGCCGGCGGCACCCGCCGCGATACGCCGCTGCATACCGAACCGGGCCTCTTCGCCGTCGACGTCAGCGATCTGCGTTATGCACAGGCCGGCGATCAGATCAGCGCGCTGGTCAGTGAGGGCTGTGCCGCATATTTCAGCCGCATGCTGACAAGCTGGCCGCTCGATCCGCCCGGGGTGAGCCGGCGCCTGGGCGAGTTGCCCGCTGCCACTGATCAGGGCTTTCAGGAGTTCCCGGTCAGCTACGATGTTCGCGACGACGCCGAATACCTGGCCTGGGTCGCCGATGCTACAGCCTACCTGCAAAGTGTCACGGCTGCGCCACAGGCCATCCCGGTAGCCGATGCGCGCGCTGTAGCCTTTGCCCCCGGCGGTGAATTCTGGCTCGGTACGGGCGACGGCAGCGTCGGCCTGGTCGATCCGGTGACTACCGAGTTTACAGCGGTCTTCCAGGTCGACGCTGCCGTCGCCACCCTGGGTTTTGCGCCGGACGGCAATTTGCTGGCGGTACACCAGGTTGATGGCGCAGTTGACTTCTATGACCGCACGCAGGAGCGGGTGATCGGGCGGAGCCGGGTGGAGGGCGAGGTACAGGAATTGAGCATCAGCCGCGACCGGGAATTGTTGATTGTGCTGCTTCCCGGTGGTATCGAGTTCTACAGCATCGCCGAGGGCCTGCTCCTCGAACGCATTTCCGGCGGCGCCAGCACCATCGCTATGGGCTCCGGCCAGCGCTTGCTCGCCGCCCTCGTCAACCAGCGGGTGATTTTTTACGGCATCGCCGAGTAACGAGCGAAGGTTGTGATTGTTGCGATGGCACCGCCGTAAAAATATACCCCTCTTCCATGCTGCCGAACACGCGGCAGCGCCGCTCTCCCCAGCGAAAGGCGTACAGGCCGATATAGGCACAGAATACGGCGTCGATCAGATCTTCGTAGCGTTTGAGTACTGCGGGCCGCAAGCTCGCTGGTTCGACGGCGAGCAAGGGGCGCAAACCCTGGAGTGGCGGATCGGCGGTTTCCAGGTTCAGCAGGTGGGCCTGGTAGCTACGCCAGGCCGCCAGGCGTTCGTCCAGCGAACGTTTCGGGCGCGGTTTGTACTTGAGGGTGCGATCCAGGCCAAAGATGGCGACCATCGCCGGATGCGGAAAGACTTCGGTCACCTGGCGGTTGGCGATGCCGGCAGCAATAGCTGCCCGATGTACAACACCACGTTTACCTAACTCGGTTACCAGGTCTTCACCGCGAATTGTGCCGTTTCTTTCCAGTAAACGCCGGTTGGACGGGTGGGCGCCGGCCTCGTAGCGGCGAAACATCCGGTTCAACTCCGTTTCCGCCAACCGCTGCCCGCTTTCATTCGGTACCCATAACGGCGCATCGACCCCGATGATGGCCGGCCCATTTGCTGCATAATAATCAACAAAAGCCAGTATGTCCTTCAGTGCGACGGTTACAGTGGCCGCCCGCAGTCGGCCACCGGCGGCATCGCCCTCGATGAGGGCCAGACCGCTGCGGTTTCGCTGCGACCAGGCCAGATCAATCCCAAAAAAGGTGACCATAGTACCAGTTGACCATCCCTGTCTAGTACTCACGCAACCAATTGCTTACTTTTCAACGGGACTAACTGGCAGTAGACGATCCTGTTTCTGCGCCGTATGCTTACTATATCGGATTGAGTTCCGACTTGGGCAGTGCCGCCACCTTAAACCAGAGTTTTTCGGCCATTTTCACCATGTTCAATGCGCAGTATCAGTAGCGCCTGGAACGGTTGAACCGGCGCCGGCAGCAAACACTGTCATATAACACTTTTGGCAGCGGTTCTCAGGCTCTCTGGTTCAGGTCTCCGGCGCTTGCACTGCGATTATTATCGTCAGCGTAAGCGTTTCGTTTTATCTGCTGTTTGTTGTTTTTATGCAATAAAAGTGGTATGCATGTGTTATTGCCGGCCTGCCGACATCCTGCTGGACTCGATGCTGAAATAGTGTCCCCTGCAATGGCAGTTGCTGCCTAAGCAATCAATGAGGAGTCAGGTTTCATGGATTTGCAAGAACTCGGCATGGATCCGGAAGTGCGTCGCATCTTGACCGAACGTGCGGCATCGCTGGCCAGCGCTGAGGATCAGGAAGAGTTTGAGGCCGGCGAAGAACGCCTCACCTTCCGGCTCGGCGATGCATGCTATGCGCTGCCGGTCGATTTTGTGCGCGAAGTTCGCGAACTGGAAGCCTATACCCCGTTGCCCTCAGTCCCGGCCTGGATCGTTGGGCTGGTCAATGTGCGTGGGCGTTTGCTCACCGCAGTGGATGTGCGCCCCCTGCTGGAAAATACGCCGACCCCGCCGCAGCCCGATGCGTTTCTCGTGATTGTGGCTGTCGGCGACACCGAACTGAGCTTGCTGGCGGATATTGTTGTTGAAGTCCGCCGCGATACGGCCGACCCCCTGCCGACGCCGGCCTCGACCAGTGGCCGTAGCATGAACTGGGTGCGCGGCGTCGACCAGGATCTCAATCTCGTGCTTGATATGCCGGCCCTGTTTGCCGATCCGCGTCTTCAGATCAACGACGAAAGCGAATAGCCGACGGGACGACGCGGAGCGCCAGGCATCCGCTGAGAGGTTGCTATGAATACCGTTATTGACATCTTACTCATCGAAGATAGCCCCAGCCAGGCTCTGCGCTTCCGCCTGATGTTGCAAAAAGATGGTTATTTGGTCGATATTGCCGCCGACGGTGCCGAAGGCTGGCGCCGTGCCTGTGATGAGCATCCGCGTCTGATTTTGCTCGATATCGATCTGCCGTCGCTCAATGGCTTTCAGGTTCTCGCTCGTTTGAAGCGCGGGCGGGCAACTGCCGATATTCCCGTCATTATGCTGACGCATCGCGATCATATTCAAAATGTTACCCGCGCTCTCGAGCTGGGCGCCAATGATTATCTCTTCAAAGATGATGCTGCGTTCTCGCTTTCTGCCGCGGTATCACAGGTTATGTACGCTGCTTCTCCGGCCGTCGAAGCAACTCTGTAGCGAATGGATACTGCTATGCAAGGCTTCCAGAATCTGAGCATTCGCATCAAAACCCTGGTCAGCCCGATCCTGATCCTGCTGCTGATGGCAATTGTTGCTACTATCGCCTACAACGGGGTCAATATCAGCGCCGAACGCGAAGCCGATGTTGCGCTGACCCACGAGATCAAGTTCCAGGCGGCGGTGCTGATGGAACAGTTCATCAACATGGAAACCGGCGAACGCGGCTTCCTGATTACTGGGGACGAATCCTTTCTCGATCCTTATAACGAGGGCATTACCAACTACACTACCACGATGGAAAATCTGCGCTCGCTGATCAAAGATGAGGCGCAACTGGCGGAACTCGCTGAACTCGACGCCCTGGTGACTCAATGGCGCTCCGAGGTGATCGACCCGCTGATCGAGTTGCGCCGCGCAGTCAATGTCGGCCAGGCCGATTATGCTGAAATTGAGGCGATTGTTGCCAGCCGGGCCGGCAAAAATCTGGCCGACCAGATGCGTGCAAAAATCAATGACTTCCAGGCGTTTGAAGAAGAGTTGCTTGCCCAGCGCGCCGCCGAATCCGAGAATTCGGCGCTCTGGCTCAAGGGCACGCTGATCGGTGGCACGCTGTTTGCCATCCTGATTGGCCTGGTCGTTTCGCTGTGGATCGCCAGCAGCATCTCGCGGCGTATCGGCCTGGTCGCCGGGGCGGCCGCCGGGATGGCCGACGGGCGCCTCGAAGAGCAATACGATCTGCCTTCCGGCCAGGATGAAGTCGGCCAGATGGCTGGTGCCTTCGCCCACATGGCCGCTCGCATTCGCAACCAGATCGAAGAGCAAAAACGTGCCAACGACGAACTACGTGCCGCTAATGATACCAGGGTCGCCAAGGAATACCTCGAAAGCGTGGTGCGCGATTACAGCAATTTCGCGACCGAGGTTGCCCGCGGCAATCTGTCGGCGCGCCTCAGCATCAATGGCGGCAATGATGAATTGACCGAACTCGGGCGCAATCTCAACCATATGGTCGAGGGCTTGCACGAGATTACGCTGCAAACTCAACAGGCCAGCGCCAATATTGCCGCTTCGGCCGCCGAGATCCTGGCCGCAACGACTCAGCAGGCCTCCT